>NZ_CP012358.1:412500-1115000 GCF_001267175.1 Thiopseudomonas alkaliphila
GGAGGTTGGCTTAGAAGCAGCCACCCTTTAAAGAAAGCGTAATAGCTCACTAGTCGAGTCGGCCTGCGCGGAAGATGTAACGGGGCTCAAACCATACACCGAAGCTACGGGTGCACTCTTTTGAGTGTGCGGTAGAGGAGCGTTCTGTAAGCCTGTGAAGGTGAGTTGAGAAGCTTGCTGGAGGTATCAGAAGTGCGAATGCTGACATGAGTAACGATAATGGGAGTGAAAAACTTCCACGCCGAAAGACCAAGGTTTCCTGCGCCACGTTAATCGACGCAGGGTGAGTCGGCCCCTAAGGTGAGACTGAGAAGTGTAATCGATGGGAAACAGGTTAATATTCCTGTACTTCTAACTATTGCGATGGAGAGACGGAGAAGGCTAGGCCAGCGCGGCGTTGGTTGTCCGTGTTTAAGGCAGTAGGCTGAGATCTTAGGCAAATCCGGGATCTTAAGGCCGAGAGCTGATGACGAGTCCTCTTATGAGGATGAAGTGGTTGATGCCATGCTTCCAAGAAAATCTTCTAAGCTTCAGATAGTTAGGAACCGTACCCCAAACCGACACAGGTGGTCGGGTAGAGAATACCAAGGCGCTTGAGAGAACTCGGGTGAAGGAACTAGGCAAAATGGCACCGTAACTTCGGGAGAAGGTGCGCCGGCTAGGGTGAAGGACTTGCTCCGTAAGCTCTGGCTGGTCGAAGATACCAGGCCGCTGCGACTGTTTATTAAAAACACAGGACTCTGCAAACACGAAAGTGGACGTATAGGGTCTGACGCCTGCCCGGTGCCGGAAGGTTAATTGATGGGGTTAGCGCAAGCGAAGCTCTTGATCGAAGCCCCGGTAAACGGCGGCCGTAACTATAACGGTCCTAAGGTAGCGAAATTCCTTGTCGGGTAAGTTCCGACCTGCACGAATGGCGTAACGATGGCGGCGCTGTCTCCACCCGAGACTCAGTGAAATTGAAATCGCTGTGAAGATGCAGTGTATCCGCGGCAAGACGGAAAGACCCCGTGAACCTTTACTATAGCTTTGCACTGGACTTTGAAGTTGTTTGTGTAGGATAGGTGGGAGGCTTTGAAACTGTGACGCCAGTTGCAGTGGAGCCAACCTTGAAATACCACCCTGGCAACTTTGAGGTTCTAACTCAGGTCCGTAAGCCGGATCGAAGACAGTGTATGGTGGGTAGTTTGACTGGGGCGGTCTCCTCCTAAAGAGTAACGGAGGAGTACGAAGGTGCGCTCGGGCCGGTCGGAAATCGGTCTAAGAGTATAAAGGCAAAAGCGCGCTTAACTGCGAGACCAACAAGTCGAGCAGGTACGAAAGTAGGTCTTAGTGATCCGGTGGTTCTGTATGGAAGGGCCATCGCTCAACGGATAAAAGGTACTCCGGGGATAACAGGCTGATACCGCCCAAGAGTTCATATCGACGGCGGTGTTTGGCACCTCGATGTCGGCTCATCACATCCTGGGGCTGAAGCCGGTCCCAAGGGTATGGCTGTTCGCCATTTAAAGTGGTACGCGAGCTGGGTTTAGAACGTCGTGAGACAGTTCGGTCCCTATCTGCCGTGGACGTTTGAGATTTGAGAGGGGCTGCTCCTAGTACGAGAGGACCGGAGTGGACGAACCTCTGGTGTTCCGGTTGTCACGCCAGTGGCATTGCCGGGTAGCTATGTTCGGAAACGATAACCGCTGAAAGCATCTAAGCGGGAAGCGTGCCTCAAGATGAGATCTCACTGGGATCTTGAATCCCCTAAAGGGCCGTCGAAGACTACGACGTTGATAGGTTGGGTGTGTAAGCGCTGTGAGGCGTTGAGCTAACCAATACTAATTGCCCGTGAGGCTTGACCATATAACACCCAAACAATTTGGGTCTGGTTGATACCAAACAAACGAAAATTTAGTTGAACTCAAAACACCGAATCAACTACTATTACATACCTAATTCGAAGGCACGACAAAGCCGAGGCACACCTGCCCAGCCCACAACGGACCTTCTAAAGAATTGCTTGACGACCATAGAGCGTTGGAACCACCTGATCCCTTCCCGAACTCAGTAGTGAAACGATGTATCGCCGATGGTAGTGTGGGGTTTCCCCATGTGAGAGTAGGTCATCGTCAAGCGCCAAACAAAAATCCCCTGTACGCACATCGCGACAGGGGATTTTTTTGCTTAGGATTTATTAGTTTTTAAGGTTAACTTTTTATTTGCTATATTTTAAAGCGTTCGGCTTACTCATTAGTTTAGTTTTCTCAGCATGTAAAGCATGGCATGATGAAACAAAAAAGGTGGGCTATGTTAGATCAAGTGGTAAATAAAGTTAAAACGCATCGGCCAAGACAACTAGCAGCTGCTGCTCGAGCGGAAGCAGCTGTCCTAGTGCCTATGACTCGGACAGAATCCCCTGAAATTATTCTGACCTTGCGAGCGAGTGGCTTGTCTACGCATAGTGGTGAGGTAGCCTTTCCTGGTGGTCATCAAGATGCAACAGATCCTGACTTGATATACACCGCGCTACGGGAAGCGGAAGAAGAAATCGGCTTGGCTCCAGGTCTTGTCGAAGTAGTGGGGCCCATGAGTCAACTGGTCTCTTTGCATGGGGTGAAAGTCACGCCTATTGTTGGTATCGTGCCTAGTTTTTTAGAATATAAGGCCAATGAAGCTGAAATCGCTTCAGTGTTTAGTGTGCCGCTGGATTTTTTTGCCAATGACCCTCGTAGTATCACTCATCGTATCGATTACTTAGGTGAAAGTTGGTACGTGCCAAGCTATTTTTTCCAAGGCTACAAAATTTGGGGGCTAACCGCAGTTATGATCGTTGAGCTGATCAATGTGATTTATGGGCTCAATATTGATTTGCGGGTCCCTCCTGCTCAACTTACAGAAAGAGAATAATAAAATGCTTTATGCTTTAAATGAGAATACTCCTGAGATTGATCCTAGCGCTTGGGTTGCTGAAACAGCAGTGGTAATTGGTAAGGTGCGTTTAGCACAAGACAGTAGTGTTTGGTTTGGTGCGGTGTTGCGTGGCGATAATGAGTTAATCCAGATCGGTGTCGGCAGTAATGTCCAAGATGGCGCGGTTATGCATACCGATATGGGATATCCCTTGACCTTAGGTCAGCATGTTACAGTCGGCCATAATGCAATGCTGCATGGCTGTAGCGTCGGTGATGGGAGTTTAATTGGAATTAATGCGGTGATCTTAAATGGGGCGATCATCGGCAAAAACTGCATCATTGGTGCTAATACTTTAATTGCTGAGGGTAAAGAAATTCCAGATAATAGTTTGGTGGTTGGTTCACCGGGTAAAGTGGTTAAGCAGTTAACTGAACAGCAGGTTACTCAATTGAAACTGAATGCTATCCATTATGTGGAAAATGCTAAGCGCTACCAACAGAGTTTAATCCGATTAAAATGAGTGCTGAGATGAATAGTAAAGAACGTCCAGTGAAATCGCCTTGTGTCAGTATTTGTGCTTTAGATATTGATGATGTTTGTATGGGGTGTTTACGTTCTGGGCAGGAAATTAGCCAGTGGGGGAAGATGAGTAACGAACAGCGTTTGGCCGTTTTAGAAAGAATTAAGCAACGGGCACAAAAGTAGTCAACTGGCTTATTGGTTATTTCTAACTAGGCTTTATTTGGTGTATTGTACTGCCATGTTTACGGCACGTTGAGGAATGTATGCCCTGTTTAGGAACGCCGCTATCTGATAGCGCAACGCGAGTTTTACTCTGTGGCTCAGGTGAGCTAGGTAAAGAAGTAACTATTGAACTGCAGCGATTAGGTGTGGAAGTCATTGCCCTTGATCGTTATGCCAATGCGCCGGCCATGCAGGTAGCGCATCGTAGCTATGTAGTCGATATGCTTGATGGTGAAGCGCTACGCGCGATTATTGAGCAGGAGGAGCCGCATTTTATTGTCCCAGAAATTGAGGCGATTGCGACTGAGACCCTTAAGCAGCTAGAGGATGAGGGTTTCACCGTTATTCCTACCGCGCGTGCTGCTCAGCTGACCATGGATCGGGAAGGCATCCGTCGTTTAGCTGCAGAAACACTCGAGTTACCTACTTCTCCCTATTTTTTTGCTGATGATTATGATGACTATCAGTTAGCCGTAGAAAAACTCGGTTATCCTTGTGTGGTTAAGCCGTTAATGAGCTCTTCTGGTAAAGGTCAAAGCGTACTGCGTAGTGCTGCAGATTTAGCCAGTGCTTGGCAGTACTCACAAGAAGGCGGGCGTACAGGAGCTGGGCGTGTCATTGTTGAAGGCTTTATTGACTTTGACTACGAAATTACTTTACTCACAGTGCGCCATGCGCAGGGCACCTTATATTGTGAACCTATTGGGCATCGTCAAGAAAATGGTGACTATCAGTCGTCTTGGCAGCCTCAAGCAATGTCTACAGTTGCCCTTGAACAAGCGAAATATATTGCTAAAAGCATTACCGATGATTTAGGCGGACGCGGGGTATTTGGTGTCGAGCTATTTGTGAAAGGTGATGAGGTGTGGTTTAGCGAGGTCTCACCACGGCCCCATGATACAGGTTTAGTCACGCTGATTTCGCAGGATCTCTCAGAGTTTGCATTGCATGCACGGGCTATTTTAGGTTTACCGATTCCCAATATTGTTCAGCATGGCCCAAGCGCCTCTTCAGTGATTTTAGCCAGCGGCTGTTCTGAAGAAGTGAGCTTTGCTAACTTAACCGTGGCTTTATCTGAACCAGATACCAGCTTGCGTTTATTTGGTAAGCCAGACGTTGATGGTGAACGACGTATGGGCGTTGCTTTAGCAAGAGCGGAGAGCATTGAATCAGCGGTTGCTAAAGCAGAAAAGTCTGCTAAAAGTGTTCGCATAGAGCTTTAACTCAAGCGCGGCTGGAAACTCGGCTCAATAACGGCGAGTTTCCTAGCTAGCAGCAGATTAATAGCGTGATTTCACTCAGGTTGATTAATCGTCAAAGTCGAAATCAAAGTCTGCAAGTTCTTTTTGTAGACGTCTTTCTTCAAGTAAGTTATCTATAACTCGGCGTCTAGTTAGACTGCTTTTACTGGTTTCTGCTGGTGTGTCTTCTTCAGCTACGGGATCTGCATCATCATCTAAAAAATCGTCATCTAGCTCAATATCATCACTCATATTTATCTCCTAACGGCGGGCGTTGGCGCACCTTATATCTATTATTTTTATCTAGGTAAATATGAAAAAATCTATCGGTTCTATTAATTTATTAGATTAGATTAATTAATCAGAGGTTTTCTCTTTAAACTCGCATAGATCCTCAATCCGGCAGCTCCCGCAGCGTGGTTTCCTAGCCTGACAAACGTAACGGCCATGCAGGATTAACCAATGGTGTGCATCTAGTAAAAACTCTTTAGGCACCAAGCGTAGAAGTTTTTTTTCAACCTCTAATACGTTTTTACCCGGTGCAATTCCGGTGCGATTACTTACTCGAAAGATATGAGTATCAACAGCCATGGCGATTTGCCCAAAGGCGGTATTAAGCACCACATTTGCCGTTTTTCTGCCTACGCCAGGTAGCGCTTCTAGTTCAGCCCGAGTTTGCGGCACTTGACTGTTGTGCTGCTCGATCAGTATTTGGCAAGTTTTAATAATATTTTTAGCTTTGGTTGGGTAGAGGCCAATGGTTTTGACGTATTCGCATAACCCATCATAGCCTAAGGCAAAGATTGCTTCTGGGGTGTTAGCTACGGGAAATAGCTTATCGGTGGCTTTATTAACACCTACGTCGGTGGCTTGTGCCGATAGGATCACCGCAATCAGTAGCTCGAAAGGGTTGCTGTAGTTAAGCTCGGTTTCTGGCTTAGGATTATCTTCGCGAAAGCGACTAAAAATTTCGTAGCGTTTTTGCGCATTCATAATAGATTGTCCATGAAAAGGAGCGATCTTACTAAAAAACGGACAGTTTTGCTGCTGCACAGCTGAAGAAAAAATACCAGATAGAACTTGACCCGATAAAATCCTGCTGCAAACTACTGAGCTGTCTTTATGAGTGGGTGCAACTAATGGAATTAATTTCGGAATGGGTAACAACGATTAATGGCTTAGTCTGGGGTGTTCCCATGCTGATTGCCTTGTTGGGTACCGGGTTTTACCTAATGCTGCGCTTAAAAGGCATGCCGCTGTTAAGGATCAGTTTAGGTTTTAAGGAGCTGTGGCGAGGCCGTGAAACGGGCGCAGCGCATTTGGGGCATATCAGTCCTTTTGCTGCGCTCATGACGACGTTAGCCGCTACGGTGGGAACTGGAAATATCGCCGGAGTAGCGACCGCAATCGCCTTAGGCGGGCCGGGCGCGCTGTTTTGGATGTGGTGCACGGCATTGGTCGGCATGGCAACAAAATATGCAGAAGTGGTCTTAGCCGTACATTTTCGGCAGAAAAATGCCCAAGGAGAGTTTGTTGGAGGGCCGATGTATGCCATTAAAAATGGTTTACATCAGCGCTGGGCTTGGTTAGGCGCAGCCTTTGCTTTATTTGGCGGTTTAGCAAGTTTTGGGATCGGTAATCTAGTACAAGTTAATAGCATGGCTGATGCCTTAGCCAATGTGTTTGCGGTGCCATTATGGGGAACCGGTTTAATCGCAATGTTTGCGGTAGGCTTAGTCGTACTGGGCGGCATTAAGCGCATTGGGGCAGTAGCTCAAACTTTAGTGCCCTTTATGTGTGTAGCCTATGTAATGGCAGCTTTGGTGGTACTGGCGATTAATTATACGGCAATTCCAGGAGCATTTAAGCTGATTGTAGAGTCAGCCTTTAATGGTCATGCAGCCGTAGGTGGTTTTGCCGGTTCAGCAATGATTGTGGCGATTCAAATGGGCGTGGCGCGCGGGATTTTTTCCAACGAAGCAGGACTTGGTAGTGCGGGAATTGCCCAAGCTGCAGGAACCAGTAATAGTCCTGTACGTTCTGGCTTAATCGGCATGATGGGAACCTTTATTGATACTTTAATTGTGTGTAGCATGACGGGCTTAGCCATTGTTTGTACTGGTGTGTGGAGTTCAGGTGAGAGTGGCGCAGTACTGTCTTCAGCCGCATTTGAAAGTGCTTTGCCAGGGGTTGGCGGCTATATTCTTACACTGGCCTTAGTGGTGTTTGCTTTTACCACGATTTTAGGCTGGTGCTATTATGGTGAGCGCTGTTGGGAGTATTTGCTTGGGACTAAAGCGGTAGTTCCGTATCGCGTGCTGATGGTGTTAGCGTTGCCGATAGGCGCCTTAGTTAAGCTGAAGTTTGTCTGGCTGTTAGCCGATACTCTGAACGGGTTAATGGCGTTGCCAAACTTGCTAGCTTTACTCTTATTAAGTCCTTTAGTCATTCAATTAACCCGCCAATATTTTGCGGATCAAAGCCATTGTATTTCTTCCAATCAACGATAACTGTTTAAGGTGAGTGGTATGTCTCAAGTAACATTTAAAAATAGCCCAGTACGCATTGATGGCAACTTTCCACGACCAGGCGATACCGCGCCAGGCTTTAGCTTGGTCGGCTCTAATTTGGAGGAAGTGAGTCTTGCTAGTCTAGATGGACAGCGTAAAATTATTAGTATTTTTCCAAGTATTGATACACCGACCTGTGCTACTTCAGTGCGTAAGTTTAATGAGAAAGCGTCGGAGTTAAAAAATACCCGCATTTTGTGTATTTCAGCGGATTTACCCTTTGCTCAAGCGCGCTTTTGTGGCGCCGAAGGCTTAGAGCGAGTGGTGATGTTATCCACTATGCGTGATCCAGACTTTTTTCAAGCCTATGGAGTTGATATTGCCGAAGGGCCGTTAGCCGGTTTAGGTGCGCGGGCAGTGATTGTGCTCGATGAAGATAACGAAGTGCTTTACAGTGAGTTAGTAGCAGAAATTACTGAAGAGCCAGATTACCTAGCAGCATTGGCAGCACTGGCTTAGGCCAGTGTTTAGCTGTGATCTGAAGTAAGAATCTTTAGAAAACGAAGGTTTCCTCTGCCTCAGCGTGAACGAGTTCAGCTTCAGGTAGGGTAAATTCAGTTTGGGGTTGTAAGGTTGTAGTGGTGCTAAGCTGTTCGGCAAGGGTGGGAAGGTGGTGGGTGAGCTGTGATTCTACGTGGGTTTTAGCCGGCGTAGAGTCTGCTTCAACCAAGCAGCCATGCAATAAAAAGCAACTTAAAAACAAATAGCCTAAACGTTCTGCAGCTGCAGGAAAGTAAATTTTCATAACAGTCTCCTTTTCTGCATAATGACTCCATGGTTTCCTAAACAGCTTTGTAGCTGATTAGCTAAGAGAAAGCTACTCTCAGCCGATTAAGCAACCTTAATGTAACGATCAAAATGCAGTAAAGGAGCTAATATCTAGCTCCTTATTCTATTTCGGAATAACTGTATAAGAATAAACGCGCTAGAATTAACCTAAGTGCGCTTTATCTAACTCTACCGCTTGGGCGAGATCTGCTAAAAGCTGCTTGCGTACTTTGAGCTTAGTGTTTTTATGGGCATTCATATTCAGCTTTTTCATCATTTCTGCTGTGGCTTTTGCAGTGGCCATCAGTGCTTCAGGGGCGACTACCTGATCTAAAAAGCCTGCAGCGACTGCTTGCTCTGGGCTAAAGGGTTCGGCATTAATCACCGAGCGTTCAAAGCTAGCCGGTGTTAAGCGATTTTTCGCCAACTCAATACCGGCATGGTGCATGGTCATGCCAATTTGCACTTCATTTAGTTGAATATTGAAAGGACCGCTGACACCAATGCGATAATCAGCACTGAGCAGTAAAAAAGCGCCTTTAGCTACCGCATGTCCAGAGCAGGCCACAATGACAGGAAACGGATGGGCCAATAAACGGGCTGAGAGGGTGGAGCCTAGGCTGACCAAGTTCACTGCGTGCTCAGGGCCGGAAGTCATTACTTTAAGATCGTAACCGCCTGATAAAATACCTTCTTTACCAGTGATGATCACTACGGCACGGTCTTTTTCTGCTTGATCTAAGCACTGATTAAAGCAGGCAATTAAATCAGGTGAGATGGCATTCACTTTACCGTTTTGCAAGGTTAGGGTGGCAATGCCATTGTCTAGGGAGTAATCAACAAGTTCGGTCATGGTTCATTCTTCTTTCATGCTGTAGATTAATGCTCTGCCGATGCAGACAGGCAGAGGAAGGGATAGAATGAGGCTAACCTTACCGAGGTCTAATGTTTTGGTAAAGACCATAAGCTGACTATTTAGTCTGATGTGGTCACAGATATACGGCATCAAACGTGACGGGCGTCGGTTGAATCAGTTGCGGGCGATGGCGAGTAGTTAGCCAGCCGCTGGGCGCGTGAATTAATATAATGTAGTGAGTACCGCATGAATCATAACCAACAAGCAGTGGATCCCCAGCAACTAATGATTGCCAGCGAATTAGACGCGCGAGGCTTGTTTTGTCCTGAGCCAGTGATGATGCTGCATAATAGTGTGCGCCAATTGCAGGCGGGTGAAGTGTTACACGTCATTGCTACTGACCCTTCAACCCAACGTGATATACCTAAATTTTGTACATTTTTGGGGCATGTGTTGTTGGCACAACAAGTGCAAGACTCAGAGTTTGAATATTGGATTCAAAAGAAAGCTGACTAAGTGGTTGGCGTGAGCCGCTGAGTATTCATTATTTTTCTTCGAGCTGGGCAGGAGCCTTATGGAACAGTTTCGTAATATTGGCATTATTGGGCGCATGGGCAGTGCGAAGGTACTGGAGACTATTCGTCGACTCAAGCGCTATTTGCTCAGTCGGCATTTGCATGTGATTTTAGAAGACACCATTGCCGAGCTGTTGCCCGGTCATCATTTGCAAACCTGCTCCCGAAAAATGTTAGGTGAAATCTGTGACTTAGTCATTGTCGTTGGTGGTGATGGCAGTATGCTTGGCGCAGCGCGGGCTTTGGCCCGCTCTAAAGTGCCGGTGCTCGGGATTAATCGTGGTAATTTAGGTTTTTTGACCGATATTGCGCCCGATGAAATGGAAGAAAAAATTGCCGAGGTATTATCTGGGCGTTATACCACCGAACAGCGCTTTTTACTGGAAACCGAAGTGCGCCGTGATGGTCAGCCAATTGGACAAGCCGATGCGCTGAATGATGTAGTGCTGCATCCAGGTAAATCAACGCGCATGATTGAGTTTGAGCTATTTATTGATGGCCAGTTTGTGTACAGCTTAAAAGCCGATGGACTCATTATTTCTACGCCAACTGGCTCTACGGCTTATGCTTTGTCTGCAGGCGGCCCGATTATGCACCCTAAGCTAGATGTCATCGTGGTGGTACCGATGTATCCGCATACCTTATCTAGTCGCCCGATTGTAGTCAGTGCAGACAGTGAACTGAAAGTGGTGGTGTCAACGGATTTAACCATTTACCCCTTGGTGTCTTGTGATGGGCAAAACCATGTTACCTGTGCACCAGGCGATACGCTGCATATTCAGCGTAAACCACAAAAACTGAACTTAATTCATCCCCTTGATCATAATTACTACGCAGTCTGCCGCGATAAATTGGGTTGGGGCAGTCGATTAGGTAAAGGGCAAGACTAATGTGGTTAGATTCTGCTCGTGGCTATGATGTAGTAGGTGACATCCATGGATGTGCCGCTACCTTAGTGCGTTTATTAGAGCAGCTGGGGTATCGGCGAATTAAAGGCATTTGGCAGCATCCAACGCGGCAAATGCTGTTTCTAGGCGATATTATTGACCGTGGCCCACAGATTCGTGAAGCCTTGCACCTAGTCCATGACATGGTGGATCGAGGGCAGGCGCATTGTATTATGGGCAACCATGAATTTTATGCGCTGGCGTGGAATACGCCAGCGCCAGCTGGTAGCGGTAAACTTTTTGTGCGAGAGCATACTAAACGTCATGCCCGTTTACAGGCGGAAACCCATGCGCAGTTTGTTGCCCATCCTTATGATTGGAAGGATTTTGTCACTTGGTTTCATAGCTTACCGTTATTTCTTGATGCGGGGCGTTTTCGTTTAGTTCATGCTTTATGGGATCAGCCTTTAATTGATACGCTGCGTAGCAGTTATCCTGATGGACGAATTGATCGTACGTTTTTACAGCAAGCAGCCTTTCAGGGCAGTTTTGCTGATCAAGTGTTTAACCGATTATTACGTGGCATTAATTTACGGTTACCCCATGGCGCATCACAAGTCAGTAGTGATGGCTATATTCGCTCGTTTTTTCGCAGCAAGTTTTGGGAAGAGGAGCAAGAACCTGAAACTTACGGTGATTTAGTGTTTCAGCCGGATGCACTACCTGAGGCGATTGCCAATGAGCCTTTGCCTATGAGCTATCGTGCATCTTTGATGCGCTATGATCGTTTGCAGCCGATATTGTTTGTTGGTCATTATTGGCGTAAAGGGCATCCAACTATGATTCGGCCTAATGTGGCGTGCTTAGATTACAGTGCAGTCAATGGGGGTAAGTTAGTCGCTTATCGACTTGATGCAGAAGACGTCTTGCTACCCAATAAGTTTGTTTGGGTGAATGCGGTTTAATTTTAGGATGCTTGGCATCAGCTAAAGAGGGTGTATGCAGTTTGTAAAAGCGTTAGCGCTACCACTGGATCAAGATCTAAGCCCATTACTGGCTTTACTTAATGCGCAGCAGATTATGCATCGGGTGATTGAGCATGCAGGGCAGCAAGAACTATGGATACTGCAGGCTCAGCAACAGCAAGTAGAGGCTTTGTACCAAGCGTGGCAAGCCGGGGAGTTGACGCATACCCAAACCTATCAGCGTTCATCGCTGACTCGTCCTGTATTAGGCCAATTAAAACGTGCGCCTATGACAACGACTGTTTTAATACTGACGGCGTTAGTTGCATTAATCACCCAAGTGGGCGAGAACTTTCACACCTTAAGCTATTTCAGTTTTACTGACTTTTATGTGCAAGCCCCTTACCTATATTTTTCAAGCTTAAATGCTAGCTTAGAAAGCGGGCAGTGGTGGCGATTGATCAGTCCGATTTTGATTCACTTTGGTTTTTTACACTTGGCAATGAACAGTCTGTGGTTTTGGGAGCTAGGTAAACGTATTGAGTGGCGGCATGGCGGCTTATTTCTCTTGCTATTAACTCTAGTTGCCGGTGGACTATCGAACTACGCGCAATACTTTTTTTCTGGACCCAGTTTATTTGGCGGGTTGTCTGGCGTGCTGTATGCCTTATTGGGCTATTGCTGGCTGTATCAGCGGCAAGTGCCGAGTGCCTTTACTAGTTTGCCTAAAGGCGTGGTCGTCATGATGTTAGCTTGGTTAGTGTTATGCTTAACCGGCATTGTGACTTGGCTCGGTTTTGGGGCAATTGCCAATGCGGCGCACGTCAGTGGGCTTATCGTAGGATGCTTAGCTGGCGCAGTCGGCGGCTGGCGAGCAAAACAACAACAGGTGCGGTAATTATCTATGCAGAATTTTTTAGCGATGATTCAAAATATTACTCCTGAAATCTATCAAGAGTTAAAGTTAGCAGTGGAAATTGGCAAGTGGTCGGATGGCCGTAAACTAACCCAAGAGCAAAAAGAAATTAGCTTGATGGCAATGATCGCCTGGGAGCAAAAAAACTTACCTGAAGAGCAACGCACTGGGTATATGGGCGGACAAGCCTGTGCCTCACAGAGTAAAAAACTAGCCGAAGTGGATGACAGCTTGTTTGCACCGGCTGCAGGTACGCTCCATTGATGCAAGAGTTAAGCCGTGGAACGTTGCATAAAATGCACATTGCCCTTGGTGATCCAGTGGCAGAGTACCAGCTCAATTTAGGCAATCAAACGATTGCGATGAACGAGCTGATTGGTAAGCAGTTAAAACTGACGCATTTAGGTGAGATTCATTGCATTCACTGCCAGCGAAAAACCAAAAAAAGTTTTGCCCAAGGTTATTGCTGGCCATGCTTTAAGGCTTTACCGCAATGCGATACCTGCATTATGAGCCCTGAAAAGTGCCATTTTGATCAAGGCACTTGCCGTGATGAAACTTGGGCTAGCCAGTTTTGCATGACCGAGCACATTGTGTACTTGGCTAATTCGACTGGGGTTAAAGTAGGTATTACGCGAGCTAACCAAGTGCCGACGCGTTGGCTAGATCAGGGCGCTGCTCAAGCCTTGCCGATTTTTCGCGTAGCGACTCGCCAACAATCGGGATTGGTAGAAGATATTTTGCGCAGCCAAGTCACCGATCGCACGAATTGGCGTGCTTTGCTACGGGCAGAAGCAGAACCTTTAGATTTGCCGCAGATACGCGATCAGATTACCCAAACTTGTCAGCCAGCACTGACTGAACTCCAACAACGCTTTGGTCTCCAAGCCATTCAGCCGATTAACAGCGCAACTGTGTTAGAAATTAGCTATCCCGTTGAGCAGTACCTGAGCAAGATCAGTAGTTTTAATTTAGATAAGCAACCCGCGGCTGAAGGTACATTGCTGGGTTTAAAAGGGCAGTATTTAATTTTTGATACTGGCGTCATTAATTTGCGTAAATATACCGCTTACCAAACGGCACTCAGCGTGCAAGCGTCTGTGAGTGTCTGAACGATTGTTATCTTATTTCGCAACGAGGAACCTATGCGTACAGAACAACCGCAAATGATTCGTTTAAGTGCTTATCAGCAGCCTGATTACTTAATTAACGAAACCCATCTTACGTTTGAGTTATACGAAGAGTACGCGTTAGTTCATGCGCAGCTGGTAATGCAGCGTAACCCCGCTTTAGACACGAATTTACCGCCGTTACATTTAGACGGACAGGAGCTCAGTTTGCAGCGGCTGGCACTGAATGATCGTGAGCTCAGCGCCGACGAGTATCAGCTCAGCCCTTATCAGCTTAGTTTGCAGCCTGATAGTGAAGCCTTTGTGATCGACAGTACCGTGCGTATTGAGCCGCAAAACAATACCGCGCTTGAGGGTTTATATAAGTCCGGCGGTATGTTTTGCACTCAGTGTGAGGCGGAAGGCTTCCGTAAAATTACCTATTACCTTGATCGTCCAGATGTCATGAGTCGCTTTACCACGACCTTAAGTGCGGATAAAAACCGTTATCCGGTCTTACTCTCAAATGGCAATTTAATTGCTAGTGGTCAAGCTGAAGAGGGACGGCATTGGGCGACCTGGGAAGACCCATTTAAAAAACCAGCGTATTTATTTGCTTTAGTCGCTGGTGATTTATGGTGCGTTGAAGATCGCTTCACTACGCTCAGTGGTCGTGAGGTGACACTGCAGCTGTATGTCGAACCAAAGAATATTGATAAATGCCAGCATGGTATGGATAGCTTAAAAAAATCCATGCGCTGGGATGAAGAAAAGTATGGGCGTGAATACGATTTAGATATTTTTATGATCGTGGCCGTGGATGATTTCAATATGGGCGCAATGGAAAACAAAGGGTTAAATATTTTTAACTCCAGTTGTGTGTTAGCTAAGCCCGAAACCGCGACTGATGCGACTTATCAGCGAATTGAAAGCATTGTGGCCCATGAATACTTTCATAACTGGTCAGGTAACCGAGTAACCTGTCGTGATTGGTTTCAACTATCACTAAAAGAAGGCTTTACGGTCTTTCGTGATATGCAGTTTTCCGCGGATATGAACTCGAAAGCGGTAAAGCGAATTGAAGATGTAGCTTATCTGCGTACCCATCAATTTGCTGAAGACGCGGGTCCCATGGCGCACCCAGTGCGACCTGAGGAGTATCTAGAAATCTCCAACTTCTATACCTTAACCATTTATGAAAAAGGTGCTGAAGTTGTTCGAATGATTCATACCTTGTTGGGTGAAAAAGCCTTCCGTCAAGGTTCGGATTTGTATTTTGCAAGGCATGATGGGCAAGCTGTTACTTGTGATGACTTTATTCAAGCCATGCAAGATGCTAGCGGGCAAGATTTAACCCAGTTTAAGCGCTGGTATAGTCAAGCGGGTACGCCTGTATTAAACGTGACTGATCACTATGATCCACAGCAGCAGGTTTATCGCCTTAAGGTAAAACAAAGTTGTCCAGCGACTCCGGGGCAGCCTGATAAAGCGCCCCTGGTGATTCCTTTAGCTGTGGGACTCTTAGATGCTAAGGGGCGTGATTTACCGTTACAGCTGGCAGGCGAGACTCAGGCGAGCATTGGTACTCGAGTATTGGTCGTTACTGAAGCAGAACAAACATTTGAGTTTATAAAGGTAACAGACGCGCCGGTGCCCTCATTGCTGCGCGATTTTTCTGCCCCGGTAAATTTATTTTTTGCTTATAGTACTGAACAATTAGTGTTTTTGCTCAAGCATGATAGTGATGGCTTTAATCGTTGGGAGGCAGGACAGCAATTAGCGGTTAGGGCGATTAAAGCGTTGATGGCTGATGCCAAAGCCGATCTTAGCGTCTTTATTCACGCGTTGGGAGCCGTTGCTCAAGATCCAACCCTGGATGTGGCTTTAAAAGCTGAAATTTTTAGTTTGCCAAGTGAAAGCTATCTGATTGAGCAGTTTACTCAAGCAGACGTGCAAGCCATTCACCAAGCGCGTGAGGCGTTACGCTTGCAAATAGCGGTACAGTTAAAAGATGCGCTGTGGACTCGTTATCAGTCGGCCCGTCATATTTCACAAGAAGTGGAGTATTCAGCCCAGGCTGACCATGTGGCGCGCCGCCGCTGGCAGAACGTAGCACTTAGTTATTTAATGCTCACTGAGTTACCTGAAATTGTTTTAGCCTGCGTTGATCAGTTTGAGCATGCCGATAATATGACCGAGCGCTTCGCTGCGTTAACCTGCCTGGTTAACTCCAGTCTATGCTATGAGAAACAGCAAGCATTAGCGGCATTTGAGCGGGAGTTTGCCGATGATGCGCAAGTCATGGATCAATGGTTTAGTGTGCAAGCGGGTAGCTTTTTAAAGGGTGGTTTAGGGCGAGTGAAAACCTTGATGCAACACCCTAAATTTAGCATTAAAAATCCGAATAAAGTGCGTTCAGTAATAGGTGCTTTTGCCAATCAGTCCTTAGTGAACTTTCACCAAGCTGATGGCAGTGGTTATGCTTTCTTAGCTGAGCAAATTTTACAATTAGATCGATTAAACCCACAAATGGCGGCTAGGATACTTGCTCCGCTAACGCGCTGGCAGCGCTTTGCTGAGCCGCAACGCAGTGCGATGAAAAAACAGTTACAACGCATTCAACAGGCCGAGCAGTTATCGCCTGACGTGTATGAAGTAGTGAATAAAAGCCTGTAATTAACAGACTGTATCGGAGAGTGAAGATGAAAACGATTAAATCCCGTGCGGCCGTGGCCTTTGGTCCAAAGCAACCTCTAGAAGTGGTTGAAGTGGATGTGGAAATGCCTAAAGCAGGCGAAGTCTTAGTCAAAATTGTCGCTTCTGGGGTGTGCCATACTGACGCTTACACCTTATCTGGAGAAGACCCAGAAGGGGTGTTTCCTGCGATTTTAGGCCATGAAGGGGGTGGAATTGTCGAAGCTGTGGGTGAAGGCGTCACGTCACTTGCGGTAGGCGATCATGTAATTCCTTTGTATACCGCTGAATGCCGTACCTGTAAGTATTGCACGTCTGGTAAAACTAACTTATGCCAAGCCGTACGCGAAACCCAGGGGAAAGGCTTAATGCCTGACGGCACCACGCGTTTTTCCTATAAGGGAGAGCCCATTTACCACTATATGGGCACCTCAACCTTCTCGGAGTACACGGTAGTTCCTGAGATTTCATTAGCTAAAGTGCCAAAAGAAGCGCCATTAGAGAAAGTCTGTTTATTGGGCTGCGGCGTTACCACAGGTATTGGTGCTGTGATTAACACGGCTAAAGTTGAAGCTGGCGCTACTGTGGCGATCTTTGGCTTAGGCGGTATTGGTTTAGCGGCGATTATCGGCGCCAAAATGAATAAAGCTAGCCGGATTATTGCCATTGATATTAACCCAAGTAAGTTTGATATCGCCAAAGAGTTAGGTGCTACCGATTTTGTTAATCCAAAAGATTATGACAAACCGATCCAAGAAGTGATTGTAGAAATGACTGATGGCGGTGTGGACTATTCATTTGAATGTGTCGGTAACGTGCAGCTAATGCGTGCTGCGCTTGAGTGTTGTCATAAAGGGTGGGGTGAGTCGACCATTATTGGAGTGGCGGGTGCGGGCCAAGAAATCAGTACGCGTCCATTCCAGCTAGTGACTGGCCGCGTATGGCGTGGCAGTGCGTTTGGTGGTGTAAAAGGTCGCACTGAATTGCCTAACTACGTAGAAAAAGCTCAGAACGGCGAAATTCCACTGGATACCTTTATTACCCATACCATGGGACTGGATGAAATTAATGAAGCCTTTAAATTAATGGAAGAAGGTAAAAGTATTCGTAGCGTGATTCATTTTTAAGTCGCTCGTTTGAGAAATGAAGCGCTGCTGAGTTAAGTGACTAAGCAGCGCTTTAAAAGCACATTCTTAGCCAGGTAAGGCGTTAATGTTTGGGGGAACAGTATGTCTTTAGAAAAACTTAGTTCTAACCTTTGCTTTGGTGGCGAGCATCATCGTTACCGTCATCAGTCCAGTACCCTTAATTGCTCCATGGAGTTTGCAGTATTCTTGCCGCCACAAGCGCTGCAAGGTGAAGCTTGCCCAGTTTTATACTGGTTGTCTGGCTTAACCTGCACCGATGAGAACTTTATGCAAAAAGCCGGAGCGCAACGCGTCGCTGCTGAGCTGGGTATTATCATTGTGGCGCCTGATACCAGTCCGCGCGGTGAGCAGGTGGCCGATGATCCTGAAAAGGCGTGGGATTTTGGCTTAGGTGCAGGTTTTTATCTCAATGCAACCGAGCAGCCCTGGCAGGCCCATTACCAAATGCATGATTATGTGGTGCAGGAATTACCAGCGCTAATTGAGCAGCAGTTTAAGGTAACCGATAAGCGCGGTATCAGTGGCCACTCGATGGGCGGGCATGGAGCGTTAGTTTGCGCGATGCGGAACCCAGGACGTTATCAATCGATCTCGGCCTTTGCTCCAATTAGCAATCCAATCAATTGTCCTTGGGGTGTAAAAGCATTTAGTCACTATTTGGGCGAAGATCGTCAAACATGGGAGGCGTGGGATGCCTGTGAGCTACTAGCTCAAGCTACAGAAAAGCTTCCGACCTTAGTGGATCAAGGCACGGCGGATAGTTTTTTAACGACTCAACTCAAACCCGAGGCGCTAGTTAAGGCGGCCGAGCAGGTGGGGTATCCGCTGAAGTTACGCCTGCAAGAAGGCTATGATCATAGCTATTATTTTATTGCTAGCTTTATTGAAGATCACTTGTACCATCATGCAAAGCATTTACGCTAAGTTATTGGTTTAGTCGGTAAGCGTCTAGACAGCTAGGCGCTTTTTTATTGTCTATTCTAGGGTTTGAGGTTAGCCATCTTGAAGCATCGAACATTACTGACTGCCGAAGGCTACGATAAATTAAAAAACGAACTCAGTTATCTAATACGTGAGCATCGTCCTGAAATTACCCAAATAGTCTCTTGGGCGGCGAGTTTAGGAGATCGTTCAGAAAATGCCGATTATCAATACAATAAGCGAAAATTAAGGGAAATTGATCGGCGTATTCGCTATCTCACTAAATTATTTGAGGTGGCTGAACGAATTGAGTACCACCCCGTGCAAGAAGGTAAGGTATTTTTTGGTGCTTGGTGCGAGCTAGAAAACGATCAGGGAGAAAGTTTGACCTTTAGAATTGTGGGGGATGAAGAGGTGTATGGTGAAAAAAACTATATTTCTCTTAAGTCACCTATGGCTAAGGCGTGCTTAGGTAAAACCTTAGATGATGAAGTTATCGTGCGTACCCCTAGTGGTGAGGCGCATTGGTATATTGTTGGCATTCGTTACGCTTAATTCGTTGCTTGCTGGCGCTGAGGGGCGGACCATAGCTGTTGGGTGTAGGAAGTGGGCGGGAGTAGGGTAATGAAAAGTTGTGTTTACGGTTTGTTTGGCCTTAGCAGCTTAAGTTTATTGGGGTGCAGTACAGTAATGCCTTTAAGCCTGCATAGTTTGCCTGATCCGCAGTATCAATTTAACTACACCGCACCTGTATTGGTGCAAGCAGAGGGTCAAGGGGCTGAAGCATTAAAAGCGCGTTATTATTTACCCAAAGTGGCTGACGGTCTTCGGCAGCTTGGCTTTCAGCAGGTAATGGTCGCTAGCGCTCAGCAGTCTGTAGATAATGTGCAGCTTATTTTCCGACTGAGTGTTAGCACAGAGCAGCAAGCCTATAGCTATCAGGCTACGGATTATGGTTATACCCATACTGAATACTTCAGTCACTGTTACACTGATGAGCAAGGTGTGCGTGCATGCAGCCAAAGTGCTCGCCCAGTTTACGGCCCAGTCGGTACCTCCGAGCGAGTAGGCTACACTCGCTATTCCGAATTTAAATTAACTGGAATTGATCCTGCGAGTCAGCAAACAGTACTTAGCGTGATTGCCAGCTCAAGTAACACCCAGTGTAAAGATAAAAAAGTTGAAGACTTTTTGGTCGAGCGAGCGTTGGGCTATGTCGATCTCAGTCAGCGGCAAGAGCTGGCGTTTAAAGTTAAAATGCCAGAAGGCTATTCCTGCCAGTAATGGCGGCAACAATAGCCTTAGATTGCTTAACGCAAGTCTGGTGCAGCTAAAGGCTCGCCCTCATAACCAACGACTTGGCCGAAGTGATCGGTTTCTTTCCAAAGCTGGATGAACTCTAACACTTCGGTTTTATTACGTGCGACAAAATTCCAGTACAGCATGATTTCTTCAGTAAAGGGCTCACCGCCAATTAGAATGATTTGACTGGCCTCTAACACTGCTAAATCAATCTGGCTTCGACCTTTTCCTAAATACAGCAAAGTGCCCGGTTGTAATTGTTGATCTTCTACTCTGGCACTGCCGGTGAGTACCGCAATGCCATACTCAAATGCTGGATTAAGTGGCAAGTTAAGGGTGGTCGCTGCTTGGCTCGTAATATCAGCGCCGAGCAGTGGAGTATGCACTGCAACGGGTGAAACGTGACCGAACATTTCCCCTATCAGTAACGTTAACTGGGCTTGTTCCAATGCAACCTTAGGTAGCTCTGGGTAATGCTCAAATGCGGGCTCGATAAAGCGTTTTTCATCTGGTAGAGCTATCCAAAACTGGGCCAGTTGTAATTGCGGCGAACGTTGCTCTGGGGACTCTTCAGAGTGAGAAATTCCACGGCCGGCAGTCATCAGATTAACTTGGCCTTGGGTGAGCAACTGTTTTACTCCAAGACTGTCACGATGCAAAATTTCGCCTTCGATCATCCAACTAAAAGTTTGCAAGCCTGTATGAGGATGTGGCCCAACACGTACCCCGGAGCCTTGACTTACATCAGCGGGACCGGCGTGATCAAAAAAACACCAAGCACCGATCATGCGCTGCTGGCGGTGGGGTAATAAGCGGCGAATTTTCATTCCTTCGCCCAGCGTAGCCTCCCGCGCGGTTAAGGCTAAAGGCGGAGTGATCTGACTATGATGCCGACATTCAGCGTATTGTTCTGGGGTCATATGGATAGATGAACTCATCGGTTACTCCTTAATCCTGACAGGCGGTGATTGTGTCATTGAGCGTACACTAAAAAGCATCACAGTAGGCAAGCCACTGTGATGCTGAGTTAGCACAGCACTAATTAGCTATTGTGTTGTAAAGTGTCGTCGCGGCTTTGAATTAAGTTGGAATAGGCCGGTAAATGGCCTGCCAAAATACCACCAAAGCCTTCAATGTCATTACGCCAATCGCGATGCAGTTCACAGCCTACGCCAAACCAGCTCATTAATTGTACGCCAGCCGCTGACATACGATCCCAAGCGGCATCACGGGTGGTTTTATTAAAGGTGCCCGATGCATCGGTGACCACAAACACTTCATACCCTGCTTCAATGGCAGAAAGTGCTGGGAAAGCCACACAGACTTCAGTGACGACACCGGCAATAATCAGTTGTTTTTTACCGGTTGCTTCAACTGCTTTAACAAAGTCTTCGTTATCCCAGGCATTGATTTGACCAGGGCGGGCAATGTAAGGCGCATCTGGGAAGGCACGCTTTAGTTCTGGAACTAAAGGGCCGTTAGGGCCTTGCTCAAAGCTGGTCGTTAAAATAGTCGGTAATTCAAAAAAGTTGGCAATATCCGCTAATGCCATAACGTTATTTTTAAATTCGTCGGCATTAAAATCACGGGCTAAAGACAGTAAGCCTGCTTGGTGATCCACTAGCAGAACCGCAGCGTTATCTTTATCTAAACGTTGGTATTGAAATGACATATACACCTCGCATCATCGAATCACAGGGATTGAATTAGTTACGGTGATGCAACTAATTCAACTTCAGCATCGATAGTAGTTAACCTTGTAGCTCAAGATTAGAGGGTTAAATAAGGACGGACTGTTTTAATGATGGAACGCTAGAAGCTCCTTAAATAGCAAACGCTAACGCTTGGCATGAGTCAGCAGCCTAAACTAGGCTACTCCCTTTATTTATCCCTGGCGTAAGGTTTGCATTGGGCTGGTATTAAGTACTTTACGGGTTCCTAAACTACCGGCAGTTAAAATCACGACCGCGCCTAACAGCGGCACTAACAGTAACCAAGGATGCGGAGACCAAGTTAAATCAAAAGCATAACGGTACAGCACCCAGCTGCTGAGCTCGGTGCCAAGCCAAGCTAAGCTGCCACTGATAAAACCAATTAAGGCAAATTCGTAGCGTCTCGTTTTGACTAGCAAAGCCCGCTCGGCACCTAACGCCCTGAGTAAGCCTGCTTGCTGAGTGCGTTCAGCTAAGGTGCTTTGTAATCCGGCAAATAACACGGTTAAGCCTGCAGCCAAAACGAACAGTAAAATAAATTCTACCGCTAGTGTGACCTGCGCCAGAATACTGCGGAGTTGTTCAATAATAGCGTCCACTTGCAGCAGAGTAACACTTGGGAACTGCTGATTTAGTGCTGCCAAATCCTGTTGCTCGTCAGCGGCTAGATAAAAGCTGGTTATCCAGGTGAAGGGAAGCTGGTTTAGGCTATCGGGTGAAAAAATCACAAAGAAATTAGGTTGCATACTGTTCCAATCAACCGATCTTAAGCTGGTAATGGTAGCTGTTTTCTCAACCGCGCCAAAGGTAAAGGTTAAGCGATCACCTAGGATTAGGCCTAAACGCTTAGCAAACTCTTGCTCGACTGATATTTCTGCACCCTGAGCGCTTGCTTGCCACCACTGGCCGCTGGTTATCGCGTTGGCGCTAGGGAGGTGTTCTGTCCAGGTCACGTTAAGGTCGCGCTGCAGACTCTGCATACCTTGTGAGCCTGCTGCCACAAACTCGCTGGCTGGTTGTTGGTTAATCTGACTTAAGCGTGCAGGCAGCATAGGAAACAGCGTTGCTGGCCGAGGATCAAAACGTTGGATATGTTCAGCAAAAGCCTGCTGCTCATGGGGCAAAATATTAATTGCAAAAATATTAGGTGCATCGCTGGGTAATTGGGCTTGCCAGCTATCCAGCAGCTCACCGCGTAATAGAGCAATCAAAGCCATGGATAGCAAAATTAATCCAAACGCCAAGACTTGACCAATTGCAGCAAGTGGCTTGCGCAATAACTGACCAAAACCTAAGCGCCATGCCAATTGTCGTGTAGCGAGTAGCCGACGCAAGCTTGCTAAGCTAAACCAGACTAAGCAACCGAGCACTGTCGCTGCCACAAGTCCACCGCCTAATAAAGCTAGGGTTAAACTCCAATCTAAACTAAGCCGCCACATCAGTAGCATTACGGAGAATAACGCTAAGCCATAAATAAAGAGCTGGCTAGCTGCAGGTGGCATCGCAGATTGGCGTAATACCCGAATGGGCGGTACGCGACCAAGGGCTAACAGTGGTGGTAAAGCAAAACCAAATAGGGTAATGAACCCAGTGCCCATGCCAGTCATAGAAGGCACAGCAGAAAGTGCGGGTAAGGGAGTATTGAGCAGTTGGCTGAGGGCGGTAAATAATCCTGCCTGAATTGCTATCCCCATTAATGCCCCTAAAACGCCGGCACTTAGCCCTAAAAACAACAGCTGGAATAAGAAAAAAAGCAGCGTATGTGCACGACTTAGGCCTAGACAGCGCAGTAAAGCCGCATGGTCTAAGCGCCGTTGGGCAAAATGATTAGCTGATAAGGCAACGGCTACAGCTGCCAACAAAATGGCAGCCAAACTAGCAAGGTTTAGGTAGCGCTCAGCGCGCAGCAAGGCATTGCTTACTTGCTGATTACTATCATTTAGGTCTTCAAACTGCTGCTGAGAGGTTAGAGTAATGGCTTGCTTATAGGCAGTTAAATTAGTTTCATCTCCGGCCCATAACTCCCGATAGCGCACACGACTGCCCGGCTGAACTACTTGGCTGGCCGCTAAGTCATCTAGGTGCATGATGCCCCGCGGCGTTAGGTTAGCAAAACTAGCACCACGATCGGGCTCATAGGTCAGCGCTCGAGTAGCTTTTAATTGAATAGCACCTAAGTCAACTAGATCACCGACACTGATCTTGAGGGCGGCAAATAGTCTGGGCTCAAGCCAGATTTCACCGGGTTGAGGCGTATCACCTTTAACTTCATTGCCATACACGTCAGTGCTGCTAGCCAGCTCACCGCGGAGCGGATAATGATTACTGGCCGCTTTAACGCTGACTAATTGTAGTGCCTCTTCGCTGGCCAGCATGGTGGCAAACTCGACGGTTGAGGCATGGCGTAATTGATGGGCGACACCGGTTTTAATTTGCGTGGCAGTTGCTGGCACCGTACCAGATAGCACTAAGTCAGCGGCTAAAAACTCGCCAGCCCGTGATTGCATCGCTCCTTGTAGACGCTCAGCAAAATGCCCAACCGCGCTGCTCACGGCAACCGCAATTAATAGGGCAAAAAATAAAACCCGAACTTCGCCGGCTTTAGTTTCACGCAATAATTGTCGCAGAGCTAAGAAAAATACCGCCAACATGGACTGAGGCATCACTCGGCTACCTGCTGGCCAGCGTCTAAGCGTAACTGCTGCTGGCAGCGCTGGGCTAATTGTTCATCATGGGTAACAAGGACCAAAGTCGTGCCTTGCTCTTGGTTTAAGGCGAAAATCAGATCACTAATATGTTGGCCTGTTTTGCTATCCAAGTTACCGGTAGGTTCATCGGCAAATAAAATTTGTGGGCGCGCGGCAAAAGCGCGAGCAATGGCAACTCGTTGCTGTTCACCACCAGATAGTTGGCGGGGGGTGTGTTTAGTACGGTGAGCTAATCCAACTCGTTGCAGAAGTTCTAAGGCCTGTTGCGCTGCATTATTTGTCCCTGCTAGCTCCAGTGGCAGCATCACATTTTCTAATGCGCTCAAGGTGTCCAGTAATTGAAACGCTTGAAATACAAAACCCACATGGGCTGCGCGAACCGCTGCCCGCTGATCCTCATTCAGTGTTTCAAGCAGGTGGCCAGCCAGCTTGACCGAGCCTTGACTTGGCGTATCTAAGCCGGCCAATAAGCCCAACAAGGTTGATTTACCTGAGCCAGAACTGCCAGTAATAGCTAAACTATCGCCTTGATTAAGACTAAATGAGATGTTTTGCAGAATGTTCAAACTGCCTTCTTCGGTAGTCACATCTTGGTAAAGTTGGCGTACAGTCAAAATCTGTTCAGACATGGAGCACTCAATGAAAAAGTGGTTAAGCAAGATTGCGCTAGTAGTTTATTTAGCGGTTGGATTAGTCAGTGCCGCGTTTGCGCAAACAGTGTTAGTGGTAGGGGATAGTATCAGTGCCGCTTACGGACTGGAAACTCAGCAGGGCTGGGTTGCCTTGTTAGAGCAAAAAATTAAGCAAGCAAATATTTCAGCCAGGGTCGTAAATGCCTCAATCAGTGGCGATACCACGGCCGGAGGCTTACAGCGTTTACCGCAGTTATTAGCTGAGCATCAGCCAAGCTTGATGGTGTTGGAGTTGGGGGGAAATGATGGCTTGCGCGGTTTATCGCTGGATGCTATGCGCGCTAATTTACAGCAGATGATTGAGTTGGCGACAGCGCAACAGGCTCAGGTAGTGCTGTTAGGTATGCAGTTGCCGCCCAACTATGGGCCGCGCTATACGCAAAACTTTGCCAAGGTCTATCAGCAGCTGGCAACAGAGCATGAGATTAGGTTAGTACCGTTCTTTTTAGAGGGGATAGGTGGTGTAGCGGGTATGATGCAAGCCGATGGGATTCATCCCGTGGCAGAGGCGCAGCCGATCTTGTTGGCTAATGTGTGGCCTATTCTAGAGCAGGTATTAATGCCTTAAGCGTTTATCGCGGCTGAGTTAACGCTTGACTGACGATGGCGCAGTCAAGCGTTTGGTAAAGCTAGTCGAGAACGTGCCAGTTTCCATTTTCCCCTTGCACAAAATGCACCTGACTTTGCTTAGTTGATTCGCCTAATAATGGCGCCTTAGTGGTGACGGCAATCTGGCAGGTATAGCCGGCAGCGGGTTTGGCGTTGTGGCAGCTGAGTTTTTCTACCTTAAGTACTTCAAGCTTTGCCTCATTGCCTAAAAAACCAGTGGTGAGGTTATTTAGTTGTTGTAACTCTTGCTCGAGCGCTTGTTGCATTTGGCGGCTGTTGGGCTCTGAACTACAGGCGCTGAGTAACAACCCGCTGCAGCTCAAGAGGGCTAGCAGTAACGATCGCTGATTTAACATGCTGTATTCCTTAAAAGTATTCAATGATTATAAGCGCTGGGGATTGATTTTATCAGCCCACTGATTGACAGCATGCAATAAGTGGGCCTCATCAACTTGTAGCAATTCGCCTTGTTTGAGCAGCTGCTTGCCATTGACCCAAACGTGCTTAACCTGGCTGCTATTACAGGTATAAATTAGCTGGGAGACAGGATCATACACCGGTTGCTGGGCCACTCCTGATAGATCAACAGCCATAATATCGGCCTGTTTACCCAGTTCTAAACTGCCAGTTTGGGTATCTAGATTCAGCGCTTTGGCGCCATTTAAGGTAGCCATGCGTAATGCTTGGTGGGCATTAAGGCTAGTGGCAGAGTGGGTAGTCACCTTAGCCACGAAAGCAGCACTACGAGATTCGCTAATCAGATCCAGATCATTATTGCTGGCGGCACCATCGGTACCCAAGGCAACATTGACTCCTGCCTCGAGTAATCGATTGACTGGGCAAAAACCGCTGGCTAGTTTTAGGTTGGATTCAGGGCAGTGAATAACTTGGGTTTGTGTGGAGACTAATAAGGCTAAGTCTTCTTCATTTACTTGGGTCATGTGCACGGCTTGAAATTGTGGACCAAGCAATCCTAGTCGCTGTAAACGTGCGAGCGGTCGCTCTTGATAACGAAGTAAACTGTCTTTAATTTCCGTCTGGGTTTCGTGCACGTGCATTTGGATCGGCGCATCAAGTTGATTGGCGATCATAGCGATTTGCTTAAGCGCATCGTCGTGCACAGTGTAGGGAGCATGGGGACCAAAGCCAATGTGTAAGCGTGGATGATGGCGCAGCTCATTAAATAAAGCGATGGTTTGTTGAATCGAGTCATCTAGATCACGGGCTCCGGGCGCCGCAAACTCTAACATGGGTACGGTAATTTGCGCTTTAATGCCACTTTGATGGACTTCATCGCAGGCAATTTTTGGATAAAAGTACATATCGGAAACGCAGGTAATTCCGCTTTTTACTTGCTCGGCTAACGCCAAGCGGGTTCCAATGCGGACAAAGTCTTCATCCACCCAGCGCGCTTCAGCTGGCCAAATATGGTTTTCTAGCCAAGTATGTAACGCCAGGTCATCGGCCAAACCTCTAAATAAGCTCATGGCAGCATGCCCATGGGCATTAATTAAGCCAGGAGTCAGTAACATATTGGGTAAATCAATACGTTGTTGTGTGATGCGCTTGCTGGCCTGCTCGAGCGGCTCTAAGCAGGCAATTACGCCATCTTTAATACCCAGCGCATAGTTTTTAAATACCACTCCAGCCGGCTCAACAGGGGCAATCCATGTTGGCACCAGTAATAAGTCCAGAGAGGTTTCGGGCATAGTGGGGCTTCCTAAATCAAGATAAAAATAAAGCCAGAGCAGTTATTGCTAGGTAGTCATTACTCGTCTTTTCCCCTCTGAAAATCAGGGGGTAGAGCATCAGAGTTGCTAAGACGAGGCGGGTAAGGGAGAGGGCACATTTAAAGAGTAATTTTTTAGCTAAATGCACAAAGCCTCAAACCAGCCTCCTACTAAAAACGACCAAGCGTTATGAGCAGGCGTGGTTTGAGGCTTTAAAGGTGCCGCAAATAGTTTAAATTATTTATTTAAACTATCTACCAGTGCTTTAGCTGCCACTAGCTTAACCACTTTTTTTGCTGGAATTTCAATGGTTTTTCCAGTTTGTGGATTGCGGCCAGTGCGGGCGCTACGTTCCGCTGCTTTGAGTTTACCAACGCCAGGTAGGGTGATTTCGCCATCATTTTCTAAGGCGTCTTGGACGATTTGCGCTAACTGATCGAGCATTGCACGTGCAGTGGTTTTCGTTACTTCGGTAGATTCTGCGATTTCACTAATGAGTTGGTCTTTAGTCAGTGCCATAGATCTAGTTCCTTGTGTTCAATAGTAAGCGGCATTAACCGCCCAGATAGGCTTTTTTTACATCTTCATTGGCTAATAAATTAGCGCCTGAATCTTCTAAAACAATGTGACCATGCTCCATCACATAGCCACGATCCGCTAGTTTGAGCGCCTGATGCGCGTTTTGTTCCACGAGAAAGATAGTAACGCCTTCCTCACGTAACTGCTCAATAATCTGGAAAATTTGCTGGATGATAATAGGTGCCAGTCCCAGAGATGGCTCATCCAAAAGTAAAAGCTGTGGCTGGCTCATCAAAGCACGGCCAATGGCGAGCATTTGTTGTTCGCCACCGGACATGGTGCCCGCGCGCTGTTGAAAGCGCTCTTGAAGCCGTGGAAAGAGTTCAAGAACATGGGCTAAACGGCGCTGGCGCTCATCTTTGTCATCACAAAAAAAAGCGCCCATGGCAAGATTTTCTTCAACCGTTAGCCGAGCAAATACTCGGCGTCCTTCGGGCACAATGGCTAAGCCTTTACGCATAATCTGCGCAGTGGAGTAGCGAGTTATGTCTTCACCTTGATAAATCACTTGTCCTGATTGGGCTTGAGGATCGCCGCAGAGTGTCATCATTAAGGTGGTTTTACCGGCACCATTGGCACCAATAAGCGTTACAATTTCGCCTTGCTTAACCTTCACGGTAACATTATGCAATGCTTGAATTTTGCCGTAATAGGTATTGATATTGCGCATTTCTAACATGATTATTCCTCACCTAAGTACGCTTTAATCACGTCAGGGTTGTTTTTGATCTCATCCGGCGTGCCGTCAGCTAACGGGGTACCTTGGTTAATCACAAAAATACGATCTGATAGATGCATCACTAGCTTCATATCGTGCTCAATCAGAAGCACGGTCATTTGGTCTTGGTCACGTAACTCTAAAATCAGCTGTTTTAGATCTTCAGTTTCACTGGGATTTAAGCCAGCAGCAGGCTCGTCGAGCATCAATAATCGTGGTTGGGTGACCATGCACCGAGCAATCTCTAAGCGCCGTTGTTGCCCATAGGCTAGAGTACCGGCTTCGCGATTGGCATGGGCTAATAAATCTACCCGCTCTAACCAGTTAGCCGCACGTTCACGGGCTTCACGCTCAGCGCGGCGGTAGCTAGGAGTGTTAAATAACCCCGCAAGAAAGTGTGTGTTGAGGTGTTGATGCTGCGCAACTAATAAATTTTCTAGCAAGGTCATTTCTTTAAAAAGACGTACATGTTGAAAGGTACGGATCATGCCTTTACGAGAGATTTTATAGCCATTGAGCTGCTGAATAGGCTCGCCCTCAAATAAAATTGTGCCGCCCGTGGGCTGATAGAAACCCGTTAAACAGTTAAAGACGGTCGTTTTCCCCGCTCCATTGGGGCCAATCATCGAGACAATCTGCCCTTTATTAACGGTAAGAGCTACTTGGTTGACTGCCAGTAGCCCACCAAAGCGCATGGATAAATCCTGAACCTGGAGAATTGGCTGGGTCATTGGCGTAACTCCATTTGTGGGCGTTTCATTGGCAATAAACCTTGGGGACGCCAAATCATCATCAATACCATCATCAGGCCAAAGAGCAGCATGCGGTATTCATTAAATTCTCGAGCGAGTTCCGGTAACACAGTCATGGCGATTGCCGCTAAAATCACGCCTAACTGTGAGCCCATTCCGCCTAGTACGACAATGGCCAAAATAATAGCCGACTCGATAAAGGTAAAAGACTCCGGACTAATAAAGCCTTGGCGAGCGGCAAAGAAGCTGCCAGCGAAACCTGCAAAAATTGCACCAATGGTAAAGGCTGAGAGCTTAATGGTGGTGGGGTTTAACCCTAGAGCTCGGCTAGCAATTTCATCTTCGCGAATAGCTTCCCAGGCGCGGCCGATGGGCATGCGCATCAGGCGATTGATAACAAATAAAGTAATCAAAACTAAAACTAATGCTAAAAGATATAAAAAGATAACGCGGTGCCCAGCATTAAAAGCAATACCAAAAAACTCGTGAAACGTTTGACTGCCTTCAGGGGCTTTGCGGCTAAACTCTAAACCAAACAAAGTAGGTTTAGGAATGTTGCCAATACCTCGCGGGCCACCCGTTAAAGACGTGAGGTTGTTGAGTAAAATTCGAATAATTTCACCGAACCCCAAGGTCACAATCGCTAGGTAGTCGCCGCGTAATCGCAGTACGGGAAAGCCCAAAATAAAGCCAAAAAATGCGGCCATCACACCTGCTGCAGCAAGTCCAGTCCAGAAACCGACATCAAAATACATCGCTAGCATGGCGTAAGTATAAGCACCCACTGCATAGAAGCCGACATAGCCTAAATCAAGTAAACCAGCTAAGCCCACCACAATATTCAGCCCTAAGCCCAGCATCACATAAATTAATACTAAGGTGCCTAAGTCAACTTGGCTGCGGTTAGCGATAAAAGGAAAAAGTATTGCAGCGGCAATGGCAAAGCACCAAAACAAAACAACCAGCGGCTTATTTTTACGCAGCGCTGCCAGTGGCTTGTCTGCTGAAGGCAAACGAGGCAGATGTTGGCCGAGGCCAAACAGCAAATCTTTAAACAGGTTAAAACAAAAAATAAAGCCAGCAGCTAGGCTGAGTGTCCACCAAGTGCTGGTTTCAGCCCCTACGAGGGTTAATTGGGTGCCCACTTGAGTTAGGCGCACGCCCAGTAGTAGGCCGCCTAAGACAAACACTACGACCGCGGAAAACAGGGCCGCTTTAATAGGTAAACGCATTAGACTTTCTCCACTTCAGGGCGGCCTAAAATACCGGAAGGTCTAAATAACAAAATAAGGATGAGTAAACTGAAAGCCACGACATCTTTATATTGGCTGCTGAAATAGCCTGAGGTCATGGCTTCAGTAACGCCTAATACCAATCCACCCAGTACCGCTCCTGGAATACTGCCAATCCCACCCAATACTGCCGCGGTAAAGGCTTTAAGACCTGCCATAAAACCAATATAAGGGTTAACTACACCGTAGTATAAACTGAGTAAAACCCCAGCTACCGCTGCTAAAGCGGCGCCAATAACAAAGGTGATGCTAATGATGGCGTTACTATTGATGCCAAGAAGCCCGGTCATTTTGATGTCTTCGGCACAGGCACGGCAGGCACGACCAGTGCGTGAGCGTGAAATAAACCAACTCAGCGCCAGCATGCTGATTAAGGTAGTAACAAAAATAATGCCCTGCATATAAGACAGGCTGGTGTGATAGCCCTCAGGATCGCCTAAGGTCCAGCCGCCAGAAATTAAGCTAGGCATTGCTATATCGCGCGCACCTTGGGCGATACGAACAAAGTTTTGCAGTAAAATTGACATCCCAATGGCTGAAATCAGTGGAATTAAGCGGTTGCTGCCGCGAAGCGGGCGATAAGCGACACGTTCAATACTAAAGCCGTAGGCAGAGGTCACAATAATACTGATGGCAAAGGCGGCAAAAATCAGTAGTGAGACGCTTTCAACGCCCAGCATCGCCAGCCCAGTCAGCACAATAAAGGTGATGTAGCTGCCGATCATATACACTTCGCCATGGGCAAAGTTAATCATGCCAATAATGCCGTACACCATGGTGTAACCAATGGCAATCAGCGCATAGGTACTGCCAAGGGTTAAGCCATTGAGCAGTTGCTGAATAAAATAAAAAAAAGACTCGCCCATAACAACAACCTTAACTAAGTGGTAAGAAGGGGGCTCCCTTCAACTCCAAAACTGCAGCTCAGTGGGGCTGAGCTGCAGGGGTGTTACCTAGTGTGACGCAGAGTGGAATTACTCTGTTTTTGCCGTTTTACTGCCATCGGCGTGCCACTCATACACCACAAAGTTAAAGTCTTTTAAATCACCCTTTTCGGTGAACTCAAGGGTGCCAGTTGGCGTATCAAAGCGGCCTTGGCGAATTGCTTCAGCCACTGTTTCTGGGTCATCACTCTTGCTGGACTTCATCGCATCAGCCATTACTTGAACCGCAGAATAAGCTGGGAAGACAAAGGCACCACTAGGATCTTGTTTTTTAGCTTTAAAGGCCGCTACTAAATCAGCGTTTTTAGGGTCTTGGTCAAAAGCTTTCGGTAAAGTGACCAGCATTCCTTCGGAAGCTTTACCCGCAATGGCAGTAATATCGCTATTACCTACGCCTTCAGGACCCATAAATTTGGCATTGAAGTTATTTTCTGCCGATTGACGCAGCAGCATGCCCATTTCTGGGTGGTAAGAACCAAAGTAAACAAAGTCGACGTTTTCTTTTTTCATCTTAGCGATTAACGCGGAAAAGTCTTTATCACCTGCAGTCACCCCTTCAAAAAGAGCGACCGGAATTTTAGCTTCGTCTAAGGCGTGCTTTACCGCAGTAGCGATGCCTTCACCGTATTGCTGCTTATCATGTAACACGGCTACCCGCTGCGGTTTGACCTGCTCGACAATGTATTTGCCAGCAGTGGGGCCTTGCATGTTATCTAACCCAATGGTGCGAAAGATCATGCTATGACCGCGCTCGGTGAGCTCTGGAATCGTAGAGGCAGCGGTAATCATTAAGATACCTTCTTCGTCATAAATATCAGAAGCAGGTTGGGTTGAGCCTGAGCACAGGTGACCGACTACAAACTTCACGCCGTCATTAACAATTTTGTTAGCCACCGCGACCGCTTGTTTGGGGTCACACGCATCGTCATACACCACTGCCTGCAGCTGTGAGCCATTCACGCCACCGGCTTGGTTAATTTGCTCGATCGCCATATTGGCCCCCATCGCCTGCATATCACCATACTGGGCAACAGGGCCTGTCACGGGGCCAGCTAAGGCAATTTTGATTGGATCAGCAGCGAGGCTGTAATGGGCAAAGCCTGCCATAGCCATTGCGGCTAATACGTGAGTGACGCGTTGAGTTGGCTTACGCATAATGTTTCTCCACCTTGTTTAATTTGTTCTTAATCCTTGGTTAGCCCTCAGGAGTGCACGGGCACTCTAATAAGAGGTAACGTTGCAGCGAGTGTATGCAACTTGTTTAGCAAGGGGAACAAGCCATAAGTCATAGGCTCGGCAAAAACCTGGGTAAGGCTAAAAAAAATCAGAAAAAGGCAGGGTTAAGCGCTTGGCTTAGTCGATAGTCTTAGAGGATAAAGTAAATTGTCGGGCAGATTGCTAAGGAGCGGCTAGCCTGCAATGGTATTTGTGCGCGATGGCAAGTGCAGACAAGGGAGAAAGGAGGGTGTTTAGGGCTGACACTGAGCGAGCAGTGCCAGTCTCCAGAACTCAAAAGTGGGTGCGGGTTAATCGTTCCAGCCGCCCATTTCTTTCCAGCGATTAACAATGCCGCAAAATAAGTCGGCGGTTTTTTCGGTATCGTAGCGCGCATTGTGTGCTTCTCTGGCATCAAAGCTCATGCCCGCAGCATCACAGGCTTTAGCCAGCACTGTTTGACCGTAAGCCAATCCAGCTAAGGTAGCAGTATCAAAACTAGAGAAGGGATGGAAAGGATTGCGTTTAATACCACAGCGTTCAGCAGCGGCATTGACGAAGCCTAGGTCAAAGTGACTGTTGTGGCCGACTAAGATTGCTCGCTTACAGCCACTGCTTTTGAGCGATTTGCGTACGCTTTTGAAAATCTCTGCCAGCGCGTGCTCCTCACTGACCGCCATCCGTAGCGGATGATCAAGCTTAATGCCGGTAAAATCGAGCGCTGCTTGTTCGATGTTAGCCCCCTCAAAAGGCTCTACACGATAAAACAACGTGTGCTCGGGGTAGAGCTGACCGTCTTCATCCATATTTAAAATGACTGCAGCAATTTCTAGTAGAGCATCAGTTGCACTATTGAATCCGCCAGTCTCCACATCAATCACGACCGGTAGATACCCACGAAAGCGATTGGCCAACGCAGTTTTTTTATTGGTGCTTTTTTTTGGCTCAGGGGTTTGGGCGTAGTCTTCAAAAGAGTCAAAGTCAAAATCTTGGCTCATGCCTGAGTCTCCAATACCCGCCAGTTAATCGCCTCACCGGCTTTTAATGGAATGACTTGGGTGCCTGAAAACGGTAGGCTGGTAGGTGCTGTCCAGCTGTCACGCACTAAGGTGATGTGGTCAGTATTACGTGGTAAACCGTAAAAGTCAGGACCAAACAAGCTAGCAAAGCCTTCGAGCTTGTCCAGTGCGTTGCGTTGTTCAAAGGCTTCAGCATATAACTCAATCGCTGCATAAGCGGTGTAACAACCGGCACAGCCACAGGCATTTTCTTTGGCTGATTGCGCGTGGGGGGCGGAGTCAGTACCTAGGAAAAACTTAGGGCTACCGCTGGTAGCGGCATCTAATAGCGCTTCTTGGTGGGTATTGCGCTTAAGAATCGGCAAGCAGAAGAAGTGCGGACGAATACCACCTACGAGCATGTGGTTACGGTTGTATAGCAAATGATGCGCAGTGATAGTGGCGGCAATATTGCTGCCAGCTTCGCTAACAAATTGAGCCGCATCCGCGGTGGTAATGTGCTCAAAGACAATTTTAAGCTGCGGAAAACGCGCTACCAGTGGTAACAGTTTTTCATCAATAAATTGTTTTTCACGATCGAAAATATCTACGTGTTGATGAGTGACTTCACCATGCACCAATAATGGCATGCCCACTTCACTCATGACTTCTAAAGCAGGGTAGATATTGGCTAAATCACTCACGCCTGAATCTGAGTTAGTGGTTGCGCCAGCAGGATATAACTTGGCAGCAAAAACGAAACCAGAAGCAGCCGCTTGTTTAATATCTTCAGCACTCGTTTTGTCGGTGAGATACAGCACCATCAGTGGCTGAAAAGTATTGCCTGTTGGACGCGCAGCAAGAATGCGTTGGCGATAGCTATCTGCCTCTGCTGCATTGCGTACCGGTGGAACCAAGTTGGGCATAATGATAGCGCGCGCAAATACGCGAGCCGCGTCGGGCACCGTTTGCTGTAAGGCAGCGCCATCGCGCAAGTGAATGTGCCAGTCGTCTGGACGCAACAGGGTAAGGCGATCAATCATGAAAATTTCCAATCCAATTCAACGTGGGCTAATCCTACCTGAAAAGGCTTTTTTCAGCATCCGCAAATAAAGGAATTGCTTTATTTAATCGATAAACCGCTGAACTCTGTGCTTAGCCCCTATAAAAAAAAGCTGATCAGCAGTAGAATCAATGCTTTATTCAATCGTAATCCTTTGGAGCTGAAGGCATGACAGACGTTAACAAGGTGGTTCTAGCCTATTCAGGCGGTCTAGACACTTCGGTCATTTTGAAATGGCTGCAAGACACCTATAACTGTGAAATAGTCACTTTTACCGCGGACTTAGGTCAAGGTGAAGAAGTTGAGCCGGCGCGTGCAAAAGCAGAAGCGCTTGGTGTTAAAGAAATCTATATTGATGACTTGCGCGAAGAGTTCGTGCGTGACTTTGTCTTCCCGATGTTCCGAGCTAACACCATTTATGAAGGCGAGTATCTATTAGGTACTTCAATTGCTCGCCCGCTTATTGCTAAGCGTTTAGTTGAAATTGCCAATGAAACCGGTGCCGATGCCATTTCCCATGGTGCAACTGGTAAAGGTAACGACCAAGTACGTTTTGAGCTAGGTGCTTACGCGTTAAAACCAGGGGTTAAAGTGATTGCGCCATGGCGTGAGTGGGATTTGTTATCCCGCGAAAAACTGCTCGCTTATGCTGAAAAGCACAATATTCCGATTGAGCGTCATGGTAAAAAATCCCCTTATTCGATGGATGCTAACTTACTGCACATCTCCTATGAAGGTGGCGTGTTAGAAGATACTTGGTCTGAGCACGAAGAAGATATGTGGCGCTGGAGTGTTTCTCCAGAAAACGCACCGGATACCCCAACCTACTTAGAGCTTACGTACCGCAAAGGGGACATTGTTGCCATTGATGGTAAGGAAATGACACCAGCCCAAGTATTAACTTACTTAAACAAAGTGGGTGGTGATAATGGTATTGGCCGTGTAGATATTGTAGAGAACCGTTACGTGGGTATGAAAGCACGTGGTTGCTATGAAACTCCTGGCGGTACTATTATGCTGAAAGGCCATCGTGCGATGGAGTCAATCACCCTAGACCGTGAAGTGATGCATTTAAAAGATGAGCTAATGCCAAAATATGCCTCACTGATTTATAACGGTTATTGGTGGAGCCCTGAGCGTCATATGTTGCAACAAATGATTGATGCTTCGCAGGCCAATGTAAATGGAGTGGTTCGTTTAAAACTGTATAAGGGCAATATTATGGTGGTTGGACGTAAGTCTGATGACTCATTGTTTGATGCAGCGGTAGCCACTTTTGAAGATGATGCGGGTGCATACGATCAGCAAGATGCTGAAGGCTTTATTAAGCTAAACGCTTTACGTTTACGTATTGCCGCTAGCAAAGGTCGCTCACTGCTATAAGTGTAAAATTAAGGTAGTGTAGTCCAAGCAAAGCCCCTTAATTTGGGGCTTTGCTGTTTAGTATGAGGAGAATAATCAATGCGTATATTGCACACTATGTTGCGCGTGGGTGATTTAGATAAATCAATCGCGTTCTATACCGAAGTTTTAGGCATGCAGTTGCTGCGTCGTAACGACTACCCAGAAGGTAAGTTCACCTTAGCTTTTGTTGGTTACGGTAGCGAAGCAGAAAATGCAGTGATTGAACTAACCCATAACTGGGATACCAATAGCTATGATCTAGGAAATGGTTACGGGCATATTGCACTTGAAGTGCCTGATGTCTATAAAGCCTGCGAATTGATTCGGGAAAAGGGCGGTAAAATTACCCGTGAACCAGGTCCAATGATGCATGGCAACAGTATTTTAGCCTTTGTTGAAGATCCAGATGGCTATAAGATCGAACTGCTCTCGCCAGATCGTAAAGACTAAGTGCTGTCCCCTAAAAAGCTCCCTATCTGGGAGCTTTTTAGTTAAGAGGCTTAGTTAACAAACGCCTAAGCCGAGTTGTAGTAATGCCATGCCAGAATGAGACCAGCCCCACCACGCCAACCCTAAAATGGCGGCTAAGGATAAACCTGAAGTAATCAAAAGCAGGGTGCGCATGGCCAGCCGCTTATGATGTGATGGCATGTATTTGCTCCCCTTTAGGCGCTCTAAACTCTTTAATCGGAAAGTTGCACAGTGCGGCAACTACACTTAATGCTATAGACAGTTGCCAGACCAAATCATAACTACCCGTGCGGTCAAAAACTAACCCACCTAACCAACCTCCTAAAAAAGAGCCTACTTGGTGAAAGAAAAACACAATGCCTGCCAACATCGACAAATTACGTATACCAAACATACTGGCTACTGTGCCGTTAGTTAAGGGCACCGTTGAAAGCCAGAGAAGTCCCATGGCAATGCCGAATAAGTAGGCCGATAACTGGCTAATCGGTAAGTAAAAAAACAAGGCAATCACTAGGCCGCGAATTAAATAGAGCCAGCCTAAAAGTTTGGGCTTAGAGTAGTATCCTCCTAACCAGCCTGCTAACCAGGTGCCAACAATATTAAACAAGCCTACAAGTGCCAATACCGTAGTGCCAACGCTAGCCGGTAGCTGACGATCAATCAAGTACGAAGGAATATGCACGCCAATAAACACTACTTGAAAGCCACAGACAAAAAAGCCAAAGGCCAGTAGCCAAAAGCCTTTTTCTTTAACCACTTGGTTGAGTGCTTGCTTTACACTTTGTTCAAAATCGTCTGTAGTATTTGGCTGTGGTGTTTCTTTTAGCATAAAAGCTAAGGGTAAACATAGGCAGATTAGGGCAGCAGTGACTAACATTGCACTCGACCAGCCCAGCCACTCAATTAAGCCAAGAGTGCCCGGCAACATCACAAACTGTCCAAGTGAACCTGCTGCGCTAGCAATTCCCATGGCCATGCTACGCTTTTCGGCTGGCACCGAGCGACCAATAGCGGAGAGTAGTACCGCAAAAGAAGTCCCGGAGAGTCCAAAACCAATGAGTAAACCAGCACTTAACGTGAGATCCATTGGTGTGCTGCTATTGGCCATTAAGTACAGCCCACAAGCATAGGCAAGCGTGGTAACAATAACGGTGGGTTTTAATCCGTAGCGATCAGCAAAAGCGCCGACAAAGGGTTGTACGCCGCCCCATACTAAGTTCTGTACTGCGATAGCAAAGGAAAAGATTTCACGTTCCCAGCCAAACGCTTGGCTTAGCGGGTTGAGATAGAGACCAAAGGCATGCCGGATCCCTAGCGATAAAGCCAATATGATCGAGCTGCCAATCATTAGCAGCAAGCCTGTGCGTAAAGCTGAATGCATAAATCCACCTAGAATAAAGCCAGTCTTGTGACTGGTTGATTGTTATTGTTAGTTGTCCAGGGGGAAGTGTTAGGTGCGAGGACTGAGGGTGCGTGCCCAGTCGTCGGCATCGACAAAGCCTAACACCTGTTGCTCCTTTAAATTTTCCACGTTAACAAATACCGCAGCTCCGTATTCAAAATCTACCTCAGCATGGGCAAAGTGCTCAGTCAGTTCATCTAAGCAGCTGCTATGGGTGACTAAAAATAGGTTGCGACCTTCTTGTTTAATATTGAGAGCTTGCTTGAAGAAGTCTGGCTGGCATTTAAATAAAAAATCTTTACTGGCGATTTCTTGAGCAAAAATAGCTTGGCTGGTTTGTTTGGTGCGGGTGAGTGGGCTGGTGTAGATATCCCCGTTGGCTAGGCCTAAGTTGGATAAATAGCGCCCCATTTCAAGGCCGGTAGCAACCGAGCGTTGGGTGATACCGCTTGGTTCCGCTAAGCAGGCGGCATCGACTCGACTGCAACGCTCTAAATGGCGAATAAAAACAATAAGATCACCATCTTGCCATTCTTTAACTAAGGTTTGCGTTAGTTGAAAAGGGCTTTCGGATAGATCGGCAGGTAAAGGTTCACGCCACAGTGGTGAGGTTTCCCAAGCGGTACCGGTAATTAGTGCAGCAAGTGTCAGCGTTTTGACATTGAGTAGCTTTTTTAAGAAGTTAATTTTCATAAACAGTCAATAAAGGGGAACCAATAAGTAACGCCTGGTTAATACACAGGGATAATACGGCGCAGTAGCGCAGACAGCGTATTATCCCAAAAGTGCGTACAACTAGCCTGTTAGGTTTTATCCTTTGCGAGCATTTAGCGCTTGTCCATTTTCTGCCTGGCTATCAGGCCCCATGAGGTACAGATAAACTGGCATAATTTGCTCTGGCGTGGGGTTGGTTTCTGGGTGCTCACCAGGATAGGCTTGGCTGCGCATTTGGGTGCGGGTAGCACCAGGATTGACTGAGTTACTGCGTACATTGGTGCCATCTAGCTCGTCGGCTAATACTTGCATCAACCCTTCGGTGGCAAACTTAGATACGGCATAGGCTCCCCAGTAGGCGCGTCCTTTACGACCCACGCTGCTAGAGGTGAAAATAATGGAGGCGTCTTCTGAGAGTCGGAGCAGGGGCAGTAACGCGCGGGTTAAAGAATAGGTGCCATTGACGTTAACCTGCATAACTTTGGCAAAGTTTTCATCGGATAACTGCTCAATTGGAGTGCGCGGTCCCAAAATAGAGGCGTTATGCAAAATACCGTCTAAACGACCAAAGGTTTCTTCGATCATCGCGCCTAACTCTTCGGACTGATTACTGCTGATGTGCTGTAAGTCCATGGGTACAACCACTGGAGTGGGGTGGCCTGCAGCCACAATTTCATCGTACACCTGATTAAGGTTGGTTTCGGTTTTACCCAGCAGCAACACCGTTGCGCCGTGGGCAGCGTAAGCTTTAGCGGCAGCCGCGCCGATACCGCGCCCCGCACCGGTGACTAAAATAACGCGATTTTCTAGTAAATTAGGACGAGCAACATAATCAAACATGAGATTCCTCAATAATGACTGCTGTTAACAGCCACAAATAACTTGTTCTAATAAATTTAATAAGGCTTCAGGACTGGCAATGACTTGATTGGCACCCCACAGCTGCGGATTATCGCTAGCGGCATGATAACCATAGGTGACGGCAATGCTTGGCATATCAGCGGCCTGGGCGGCCTGAATATCACGCAGATCATCTCCGATATATACAATTTTTTCAGGGCTCAGGGCTAATTGCTCAGCCGCTTTGTAGAGCATATCGGGCGCCGGCTTGCTCTTTTCAACATGCTCAGGGCAGAGCAGTGCTGCGCAACGCTGATCCAGGTGCAGTGCCTGCATAAGTGGTTCGGCAAAGAGCGCGGGTTTGTTAGTCGCCACCCCCCAAGGCAGCTGCATTTTTTCTAAAAACTGCAGTACTTCTGGCATGCCGGTAAATAAAGTGGAGTGTTGAGCAAACTGCGTCTGATATCGCTGTAAAAAATCCTGCTTCAGCAAAACCGCTTGAGCATCATCCGGCGCTAAATTAAACCCATAATTAACCATGGCTTGCGCGCCTTGTGAGACAACTTGTCGAAAGCCGTTTATTCGCTCTTGATTAAGTGGGGCTAGTCCTTGCTCGTTACGCATGGCCTGAATAATGGCAATAAAGTCGCGTGCGCTATCGATCAGTGTTCCATCTAAATCAAACAGCACTCCTTGAATACGATTCATGCTTGAGCCTTAGTGGTGCGTAGCATGTAGTTCACATCAACATCAGCTTCGAGTTTGTAGATCTTAGTCAAGGGGTTATAGGTCAGACCGATAATATCTTGGACTTGAAACCCAGCTTGGCGACACCAAGCCCCCAGTTCAGAAGGGCGAATAAACTTTTTAAAGTCATGGGTGCCACGTGGCATCAAGCGCAAGATATATTCTGCGCCAATAATTGCGAATAAATATGACTTAGGATTGCGGTTAATAGTGGAAAAAAATACTTGTCCGCCGGGTTTTACCAGTTGGTAACAGGCTTGGATAATGGAAGCCGGATCTGGGACGTGCTCCAGCATTTCAAGGCAAGTCACTACATCAAACTGCCCAGGCATTTCAGCGGCTAAGGCTTCGGCGGTGACTTGGCGGTACTCAACCTCAACCCCGGACTCCAGTTTATGTAATTCCGCCACCGACAGTGGCGCTTCGCCCATATCAATGCCCATAACGGTAGCTCCGCGCTGGGCCATGGCCTCACTTAAAATACCGCCACCACAGCCTACATCCAATACTTTTTTACCCGCTAGGCCGGCGTGCTCATCAATCCAGTTCACTCGCAGTGGGTTAATATCATGTAATGGTTTGAACTCGCTTTCCCGATCCCACCAACGGTGCGCCAAGGCTTCAAATTTAGCAATCTCAGCATGATCAACATTGGACATAGTTTTTCCCCAAACGGTAGTACTAAAAATGACTACATAATGCCATGTTAGGGGCTAAAAGCCTATGAAAACCAAGGGCCTTGTTAATCAATTTGCCAAACAAATAGGCTTAACTGGAGCGATTATTTGCTTATTGGGTTGCCTGCTGAAGCTGATCAAAAATGCCACCATCATTAAAAAATTTAGGTTGTGCTTGCGCCCAGCCGCCAAAAAACTGATCAATGGTCACTAAGTTCAGCTGAGCAAAGTGTCCACTAAACTCTTCAGCTATTTTAGGGTTGCGTGGTCGATAAAAGTGCTTAGCAGCAATCCGTTGGCCTTCATCGCTATACAGATATTCAAGATAGGCAGTGGCTAATTCGCGAGTGCCTTTGCGTTCAACATTACGCTCAACAATGGCCACTGGTGGTTCAGCTAGAATTGAAATGGAGGGGGTGACAATCTCGAACTCCTGCTCGGGATGTTGCTGCAAACTAAGGTAAGCCTCATTTTCCCAAGCAAGTAACACATCACCTAAGCCATAACTGGCAAAGGTATTGGTTGCGCCTCTGGCTCCACTGTCAAGTACAGGCACGTTACGGTAGAGTTGTTGCACAAACTCATGTGCCTGCTGCTCATCGCCGAGTGTTTTTTGCGCATAAGCCCAAGCTGCAAGAAAATTCCAACGAGCACCACCTGAGGTTTTAGGATTAGGGGTAATGACTTCAATGCCAGACTGTATTAAGTCATCCCAGTCTTTGATCTGCTTTGGGTTACCTTTACGCACTAAAAAAACAATGGTTGAAGTGTAGGGGGTGCTGCTATGGGGTAAACGAGTTTGCCAGTCTTTAGGCAGCCAATTACCGGTGCGGTGGAGTTCATCAATATCACCGGCTAAAGCTAAGGTCACCACATCAGCTGGTAAGCCTTCGACCACTGCGCGCGCTTGTTTGCCTGAGCCACCATGGGACTGACGAATCTGCACTGCTGGGTGTCCTTGGGCTTGCCAGTATTGATTAAAGGCGCGGTTGTAGTCGTTATACAACTCACGGGTAGGGTCGTAAGAGACGTTTAATAAGCTTTGTGCATGCAGGCTAAAACTACTAGCGATCAGTACTAAAGCGGTTAATGGGCGAGTAAACCAAGGCTGAGTCGACATCTGTAAGCTCCTAAGCTAAATGTGTAATGCCTACGATAGATAGGCGAAGTGTTAGCTTAGGTGAGCTTGGATAGAACGAAAAAGACTGTTTTTACCTTTGCTTAGAGAGATTTGATTGGTAGAAAACTGGGCTCAGTAGTAAGCAGAGCCCAGTATTTTTAGCGAAAATAGCGGCAGAGCTGACTTGACTTATGTCTAAGGAAAAAAGCCAAGCTTTAAGACAAATAAGCTGGAAAGTACCCACATAGCAAGATTTAAATCCTTATAGCGGCCACTCATCACCTTAATTAAGGTCCAGCTAATAAAGCCAAATGCGATGCCATTGGCAATCGAAAATGTCAGCGGCATGGCCAGTGCAGCGACTACCACTGGAGCTGCAACTGTGATGTCCTCCCAGTCAATATGAGCTAGGCCACTGGTCATCAGTACCGCGACAAAAAACAGTGCAGGAGCCGTTGCATATAAAGGAATAGCAGCGGCCAGCGGTGAGAAAAACAGGCTCAGTAAAAAGCAAACAGCAACCACACAGGCGGTGAGCCCGGTGCGTCCTCCCACAGCAGTACCCGCAGTTGATTCAACATAACTGGTAGTGGTGCTGGCACCAATCATCGAGCCGGCCATGGTGGCAGTGCTGTCGGCTAGCAGTGCACGGCCTAAGCGTGGCAAGTTACCCTGTTCATCAACCAGCTTGGCCCGTTGCGCGACTCCAATTAAAGTACCAGAGGTATCAAATAGATCGACAAACAAAAAGGCAAAAATTACGCTGATCAGGCCTACATCTAAGGCGCCAGCAATATCCAGTTGCATAAAGGTGGGTGCGAGGCTGGGTGGCATACTTATGACGCCATCTAACTGGGTATCACCTAAAGCTAAGGCGACCACCGTGACCGCCAAAATTCCGATCATAACGGCGCCGGTTACTTTGCGGTAGGTCAGCGCAACAATTAACGCAAAGCCAAAAGTAGCCAAAAGCGGAGCGGTTTTATTCAGCGCACCAAGTCCCACTAAGGTGTCGGGATTAGCCACCACAATTTCGGCTTTAGTTAAGGCAATTAAGGCTAGAAATAAACCAATGCCGGCACTGATCGCCGAGCGCAAAGGCAGTGGAATGCTATTAATAATCCATTCGCGAATTTTAAAAATCGACATGCAAAAAAAGATTAAACCCGATAAGAATACGGCACCCAGTCCAACTTGCCAGGTATAGCCCATGGTCAGCACCACGGTGTAGGTAAAGAACGCATTTAAGCCCATACCAGGGGCCAAAGCGATAGGGTAATTAGCCAGTAACCCCATAATCGCAGAACCAATCGCCCCTGCTAAGCAGGTGGCAACAAACACTGCCCCTTTATCCATTCCCGTTTCTGCCAGCATATTGGGATTAATAAAGAGAATGTAGGCCATCGTTAAGAAGGTGGTCACGCCCGCTAAAATTTCAGTTTTAATGGTCGTGTTATGGGCTGAGAGTTTGAAATACTGTTCCAGCATGTCTGTTTCCAGAAGCAAAAAAGAAAGCATGATACCAGAGCCTGGCTAGCTCAACACTCAGCAGAGTAGTGAGTACCAAGATTTGGCTGACACGCTTGCCAGTTTCGATGAGTGCAGAACTTCTCGAACTTTGTAGCAGATACCCTTTCCATATTGAAGTTATTGCACTAAATGAGGAAGGTCGTTATGTATAACGTTAAATGTTTGTTGCCAACGTTCACGTTAGCTATAGCCGGAATCGGCATTAATCCACTAGTTCTGGCGGCTGATCGCTCAGAACAGTTAACCATTGAGGTGCATGCCTCGAGTGAGCAAGGACAAGGAGCGGCGTTAGGGACGATTAAGGTTGAGCCAACGCCCTATGGTTTGCTGTTTACCCCAGAGCTTAAGGGATTGGCAGCGGGGCTTCATGGGTTTCATATCCATGAGAACGCAAATTGCGCTCCAAATACAGATGCTCAAGCTAAGGTAGTTCCGGCTGGAGCTGCGGGTGGGCACTTTGATCCAGAAAAAACGGGGCAACATCTTGGGCCTTATAATAGCGCAGGGCATTTAGGTGACTTGCCAGCTCTTTACGTTAACGCCGAAGGCGTAGCCGATTACCCAGTACTGGCGCCGAAGCTGCGGGAGTTAGCGCAAATTAAAAAGCGCTCGATTATGATTCATGCCGGAGGCGATAACCATAGCGATCATCCCGCGCCCTTGGGCGGCGGTGGTGCGCGCATGGCCTGTGGCGTGATTAATTAACGGTCATTGTTAGCGCCGAGTCAGGGCTGCTTTACTCGGCGTTTTTATAGCTATGTAAAATATCAATAAAGGCATTAACTGCATTTGAGGCGGTGCGTTGTTGATGCTGAATATAGCCCAGTGGACGAAGTAAGCTAGGAGTCTGTACGTTGAGTTGTATTAGCTCTGTGTCGAGCATAGTTTTCGGCAGTACACTCCAAGCCAATCCGATAGAGACCATCATTTTAATGGTTTCCATATAGTTAGTACTCATACTGATGCAAGGAACTAAGCCTTGCTGATCAAATAACTGCTGGGCAATTTTTTGGGTAAAGGTGTGACTGCCAGGAAAAATAGCAGGGTGGCTGGCTAGCTCAGATAAGGTAAGCGGTGCTTGCTCTGCTAACGGATGATCCTTAGCGGCGACAAAGACCAGTTCATCATTCCATAACAGATGGGCCGCCAGTGGGGGGAGCGTGTGGGGAGAGAGGGTAATAATCGCTAACTCGCAGCGCCCTTGGAGCACTTCCTCATAAGCCACCTCAGAATCTAAGAAACGAATATCTAGCTGTACCTCAGGATAGCGCCGCGTAAACTCTCGCAAAATAGGCGGCAAACGATGCAGGCCAATATGGTGGCTGGTGGCTAAGCTCAGCGAGCCGCTGACCTGGTGCTCAAGATTATGTAACGCGCGTTGAGTGTCTTTAAGTTCATTAATTAAGCGATAGGCTCTAGGCAATAAGGCTTTACCGGCGTCAGTTAATAGAATGTCGCGGTTTATTCGATCAAATAAGCGCACGCCCAATTGCTGCTCAAGGGCAGAAATACGTTTACTCACCGCCGGCTGAGTAACGTGTAATTGCTCGGCGGCCAACGAGAAGCTTAGCTGCTCAGCTGCAGCGACAAAGGTATTGAGGTGAGTAAGATCCATAACAGCGCCCGTGAAGTCCTAGTCTGAAATGTATTCCAAAATGGAATGCAATCGATGAAAAAATAAAATTTGAGTTATTTGAGCAAAGTTTCTAGGATAAAGCTATAAGCACATTCAGTGCGGGGCGATACAGCCTAGAAAATTATACCGCAGCTAAGATAAATGATGAGGGTAAGCCAATGACCGGCAAGACACTGTATGACAAGTTATGGGATATGCACGAAGTAAAGCGTCGTGATGACGGTTCTTCGTTAATTTACATTGATCGTCATATTCTGCATGAAGTGACATCACCCCAGGCATTTGAGGGGTTACGTCTTGCAGGACGTCAGCCATGGCGTATTGATGCCAACATTGCTACTCCTGATCACAACGTACCAACCACGAAAAAAGAGCGTGAGGGTGGAATTGCAGCCATTGCTGATGAAACCTCACGTATTCAGGTACAAACATTAGATGCTAACTGCGATGAGTTTGGCATTGTTGAGTTTAAGATGAATGATATCCGTCAAGGGATTGTTCACGTAATTGGGCCAGAGCAGGGTGCCACCTTGCCAGGAATGACCGTGGTTTGCGGTGACTCCCATACCTCTACTCATGGTGCTTTTGGTGCCTTAGCTCATGGCATTGGTACTTCAGAAGTTGAGCATGTGTTGGCTACTCAGTGTTTAGTGGCCAAAAAAATGAAAAATATGCAAGTACGGGTTGAAGGCCAGTTAGGAGCAGGGGTGACTGCCAAAGACGTCGTGTTGGCGATCATTGGTAAAATTGGTACCGCAGGGGGTACCGGTTATGCCATTGAGTTTGCCGGTAGTGCGATCCGTGATTTATCGATGGAAGGTCGGATGACCATTTGTAACATGTCGATTGAAGCCGGTGCACGTGTTGGTTTAGTCGCTGTCGACGAGAAAACTATTGATTATGTGAAAGGTCGTCCGTACTCACCTAAGGGGCAGGATTGGGAGCAAGCGGTTACCGTTTGGCAAGGGTTAGTTTCAGATGCAGATGCTCAATTTGACAAAGTCGTTGAACTGCGTGCTGAAGACATTAAACCACAAGTGAGCTGGGGCACCTCGCCAGAGATGGTCTTGCCAGTGGATGCTAATGTACCTGATCCCGCTCAAGAAGCCGATCCGGTGAAGCGTGACTCGATTCAGCGAGCCTTAAATTATATGGGGCTGAGAGCCAATCAAGCGATTACCGACATCAAAGTTGACCGGGTATTTATTGGTTCTTGCACCAACTCACGGATTGAAGACTTGCGGGCTGCAGCTGAGGCAGCTAAAGGGCGCAAAGTAGCAGCTAACGTGCTTCAGGCCATGGTAGTACCAGGTTCTGGACTAGTTAAGCAGCAAGCCGAAGCCGAAGGTTTAGATAAAATTTTTATTGAGGCAGGCTTTGAGTGGCGTGAGCCTGGTTGCTCTATGTGCTTAGCGATGAACCCTGATAAATTAGGCAGTGGTGAGCACTGTGCCTCGACCTCTAACCGTAACTTTGAAGGACGCCAAGGCAATGGCGGACGCACCCATTTAGTCAGTCCAGCGATGGCTGCAGCGGCCGCAGTTCAAGGTCATTTTGTTGACGTGCGTGAATTATTAAATTAAGGAGAGTTCCATGAAAGCTTTTACTCAACATACGGGATTAGTGGCTCCTTTGGATCGCGCCAACGTAGACACTGACCAAATTATTCCTAAGCAATTCTTAAAATCGATTAAGCGTACCGGTTTTGGCCCGAACTTGTTTGACGAGTGGCGCTATTTAGATGAAGGCTATCCGGGGCAAGACAATAGTCAACGTCCGATAAACCAAGACTTTGTACTGAACCAAGCGCGTTACCAAGGGGCGAGTGTGTTATTGGCGCAAGAAAACTTTGGCTGCGGTTCTAGTCGTGAACATGCGCCTTGGGCGTTAGATGAATATGGTTTTCGCTGTGTGATTGCACCGAGCTTTGCGGATATTTTTTATAACAACAGTTTTAAAAATGGCTTGCTGCCGATTGTATTAGAACAAGCAGAAGTGGATGCGTTGTTTGAACAAGTGTTTGCTGAGCCAGGCTATCAGTTAACGGTAGACCTTGAGGCGCAAACGGTCACCCGTCCTGATGGCGTCAGCTACAGTTTTGAGGTGGATGCATTCCGTAAGCACTGCTTGCTCAATGGTTTGGATGATATTGGTTTAACCTTACAAGACGAAGCAGCGATTAAAGATTTTGAAGCTAAGCACCAAGCGGCGCAGCCTTGGTTATTTGGCGCAATTAAGTAAATTAATTTGATCGAGCTGGCGCTTAGCGTCAGCTCCAGTAAGAAGAGAAAGCAAATGAGCAAAACAGTATTAGTGTTTCCAGGTGATGGGATTGGTCCTGAAATTACCGCTGAAGCGGTTAAAGTATTAGAACTGGCTAATCAAAAATACAGTTTGGGTTTAACCCTGCAACAGGATGTGATTGGTGGCGCAGCCATTGATCAGCACGGTGTCCCTTTAGCTGATGAAACCTTGGCTCGTGCCCGTCAAGCCGATGCTGTGCTGTTAGGTGCTGTGGGCGGGCCTAAGTGGGACACCTTAGATCGTGCGATTCGTCCTGAGCGTGGCTTGTTGAAAATTCGCTCTGAATTAAAACTGTTCGCAAACTTGCGCCCAGCGCTGCTGTATCCACAGCTAGCCGAAGCCTCTACCTTAAAGCCAGAAGTAGTATCAGGCTTAGATATTTTAATCGTGCGTGAACTAACCGGTGGGATCTATTTCGGTAGCCCGCGCGACACAGTAACTTTAGAGAATGGCGAACGCAAAGCCTTTGATACGCTACCCTATAGCGAAAGTGAAATTCGTCGTATTGCTAAAGTAGGCTTTGAGATGGCACAGTTACGCAACAAAAAGCTGTGCTCAGTAGATAAAGCAAACGTTTTAGAGTCCAGCCGTTTGTGGCGTGAAGTGGTTGAAGAGGTGGCAAAAGACTACCCGGAGGTAGAGTTAAGCCACATGTACGTAGATAACGCCGCCATGCAATTGGTGCGTGCGCCAAAACAGTTTGATGTCATAGTTACAGATAACATGTTTGGTGATATTCTCTCGGACGAAGCTTCAATGCTGACTGGCTCGATTGGTATGTTGCCCTCAGCCTCCTTGGATGCAAATAACAAAGGTATGTATGAACCTTGTCACGGTTCAGCACCGGACATTGCAGGTCAAGGCTTAGCAAACCCGCTGGCAACCATTTTGTCGGTATCGATGATGTTGCGTTATACCTTTAATCAGGTAGCTGCAGCAGATGCTATTGAGCAGGCGGTCAGTGACGTCTTAGATCAAGGCTTGCGTACTGGAGATATCTGGTCGCAAGGAATGGAAAAAGTAAGTACAAGCGCTATGGGTGATGCAGTGGTTGCAGCACTCGCAAAGCTATAACGTGCTTCTCTTTGCCCTAGCTAATCGTTGATTGGCTGGGGCAACTTATTTATAAGGTGTAGTTACAGATGAAACGTGTAGGTCTGATTGGTTGGCGTGGAATGGTTGGGTCGGTCTTAATGCAGCGTATGCAAGAAGAGCGAGACTTCGATTTAATTGAACCGGTATTTTTCACTACCTCAAACGTAGGGGGTGAAGCGCCGAGTGTTGGGCGCGATGTGCCAACCTTAAAAGATGCTTACGATCTTGATGAGTTAAAAGGATTAGATATCATTTTGACCTGTCAAGGTGGCGACTACACCTCTGAAGTTTTCCCCAAGCTGCGCGAAGCGGGTTGGAAGGGTTACTGGATTGATGCGGCGTCTACTTTACGTATGGACGATAACGCTGTGATTGTTTTAGATCCAGTTAACCGTCGTGGCATTGATAAAGCGATTGATGCTGGGCAAAAAGAATTTATTGGCGGCAACTGCACCGTGAGCTTAATGCTCATGGGGTTAGGTGGTTTATTTGAGGCAGGCTTGGTCGAGTGGATGAGTGCCATGACCTATCAGGCAGCCAGTGGTGCTGGTGCGCAAAACATGCGCGAGCTGATCAAGCAGATGGGAACGATTCAGCAATCAGTTGCTACTGAGCTAGATGATCCCGCTTCGGCTATTTTAGAAATCGATCGTAAAGTAGCCCAGATGCAGCGTAGTGAAGCCTTTCCTACTGATCATTTTGGCGTGCCGTTAGCGGGCAGCCTGATTCCATGGATTGACTCTGAGTTACCTAATGGCCAAAGCCGTGAAGAGTGGAAAGCTCAGGCTGAAACTAACAAAATTTTAGGCCGTTTTAAAAATCCAATTCCAGTGGATGGCCTCTGCGTACGTGTAGGAGCGATGCGCTCTCACAGCCAAGCGCTGACGATCAAACTAAACAAAGATGTGCCAATTAGTGATCTAGAAGATCTTATTAGTCAACACAATCCATGGGTTAAGCTAATTCCTAATCAGCGTGAAGCAACCATGAAAGAGCTGACGCCAGCGGCTATTACAGGCACCATGAATATCCCTGTGGGACGTTTACGTAAGTTGAATATGGGCTCGCAATTTGTTGGTGCCTTTACTGTTGGTGACCAATTGCTATGGGGCGCGGCAGAGCCATTGCGCCGTATGCTGCGGATTTTACTCGAGCGCTAAGTGAGTAAGTAATTAAAAAGCCCATCGATTGATGGGCTTTTTTGTGTGGATCGCATTGTGCACTTTTAGTGTGCTTGATAGCTAATGCGTACAGTACGTAGCTTAAGTGCAGTGGGGGCTTTTTGCCGTAATTGTTCGGCCAGTTGCGGCTCAATGACTTCAGGCAAGGGAAGTAATAAATCAACTTCGATCTGTCCGCTTAAATAATGCAAAGTTGCTCTGCCTAGTACGGCAGGCGCAATGACTCCTTGCCAGCTAATCGCCAGCTGCTCAAGCACATGGTGGCGTAGCGGTAGGTCAGCACACAAGTCAGAAAGCGCATCATCTTCAGGATCAATATGAATCATCACATCGCCAATGCTTTCGTGCTCTTCCATTAGACGCATTCTCACATAGTCACCAATATGGTGGCCTTCAGATACACTGAGATGCGAGTCTACTTCAATATGCACATCAATTAAGGAAGTACCAGCCATACGCCGAGAGCGTAGCATATGCATGCTTTTCACACCCTCAACTTGCTTAATGACTCGTTTAATGGCTTTGATTTTTTGTGGTTCTAATCCGGTATCAATCAGTTCGCGAATCGCACTCCAGGTTTGATCCCAGCCGATTTTAACAATCATCACAGCCACTGCTAGGGCGGCAAAGGCATCTAAATAAGGGAAACCTAATAAACTGCCACCCACACCGATAAACACGACAATCGAAGAAATAGCATCTGAGCGGTGGTGCCAGGCATTCGCTGCTAGCAGGCTGGATTTGGTTTGCTTAGCGGCGCGCATGGTGTAGTGATACAGCCATTCATTAGCGGCAATCGACAGTGCGGCTACCCACAGCACAATTTGGGTAGGAATCAGTAGTGTTTCAGGCTCAAGTAAACGCTTACCGGCATCCCACATAATGCCAGCTGCAGTCACCATCAAGACCACACCCAAGAGTACAGTAAAGGCGGTTTCAATTCGGCCATGCCCGTAAGGGTGCTCTTGATCTGCTGGCTGGTTGCTGTATTTGGCCGCAAACCACACCATTAAGTCAGTACTAAGATCGGCCAGTGAGTGCAAACCATCGGCTAATAGCGCATGGGAGTGACCAATAAAACCAAAAATAATTTTGCCAAAGGTTAGCGTAGCGTTAACTAAGGCACCCACTAAGCTGGTATTGCGCATAGCTTTTTGCCGCGCCTGAATGAGTTCTTTGTTCATGTCTTACCCACATTGCTAGCAGAGAATTGTAGGCACGGTACGCAGTCTGCAAAGCTTTGTCTAGTAAGGCTTTGCCAGAACTTTTAGATGGGTTTGCATCTAATAATCATTGCTAATTTAATCAAGCGTAAGGCGGGTGATTTATGAGACAAACACTCAGCACAAAAATACGGGCACTAGTAATGGTCATCGGTGGTCTGCCGCTACTGGGAGCAGCCAGCCAAGCCACGAGCAATTCAGCTCAGGCCGCGCAGGGTGACGCGATGGTACAAAAAATCTATCAGTGTGAGCGGGGCTTAGTATTGCCAGTGAGTTATATCAATACCCAGTCGGGTGGAGCCTTTGCTGTGCTGCAGGTAGAAGGGAGACAAATACCCATGCAAATTACCAGTAGCGGTTCAGGTGCGCGCTATCTCTCAATTAATCAAGAGTTACGCTATAGCTGGCACACTAAAGGTGAGTTGGGGGTTTTATCCTGGATTAGCTCCAATAAAAAAGCCCCAAAAGAAGAGCAAGGGCTATTAAAAGATTGTAAAGAGCTGCTTAGGTAACGCAAAATTATCCTAGGCGAGACATTGTTCGCAGATTTATCACTTAATAAACAAGAGGTTTTCATGGGTAGCAGTATCCAGCAATGGACAGAGCAAGCGAAACAAAACTGGTGGCCATGGCTGCTTGAATATGGCAGTCATGTGTTATTTGCCCTAATCACCTTAGTGGTAGGCTGGTGGCTGATTAATCGAGTGGTTAATGCCATTGAGCGCTTCACTCAGCAGCGCCACGCTGATCCGATGCTCAGTGGCTTTATTAGCTCGCTGGTCAGTGCGCTACTGCGCATCATGCTGTTGATTAGCGTGGCTGGCATGCTCGGTATCCAAACAACGTCCTTTATTGCTTTGCTCGGTGCAGCTGGTTTGGCCGTTGGTATGGCATTGCAGGGCAGTCTGTCAAACTTTGCAGGTGGCGTGTTGATTTTGTTTTTACGACCGTTTCGGGCTGGCGATTACATTGAGGCCCAAGGCACTGGTGGAACGGTTGAAAGTATTATGATTTTTCATACGGTGTTAAAAACCGGAGATAATAAAACCGTAATTTTGCCCAATGGCGCATTATCTAACGGCAGTATCGTGAACTTTTCCCGCAAGCCGACCCGCCGAGTTGATCTTAATTTAGGAATTGATTATGGCGACGATTTACAGCAAGCCCGCGCAATCTTATTGGCGATTGCAAATGCCGATGAGCGCGTACTGCAAGAGCCAAAGCCTGTGGTGTATCTGACCTCGCTGGGTGATAACTCGGTTAATATCTCGTTGCGGATGTGGGTGAAAAGTGCCGATTATTGGGGTGTATTCTTTGAGCTACAAGAGCAAGCAAAAGAGCGCTTTGATGCGGAGGGAATTAATTTCCCATTCCCACAACGCACCGTGCATCTGGCCAAGCAGGCGGACTAGCAGAGCAATATGACGGCCTGATTAAAAAATAGCCACTGCTCGGCAACTGAGTGCTGACAGTGGCTGCAGCGTATTTTTTTAAGTTATTCACAGACCCTTCCACACTTTTTGTGAGTAATCCCTTGGTCGCATAAAGTCAGAAAAATGATAGGAATCAAGCTGTAACAAACTGTTGAAGAAGATTCCGCCGTGCTTACATAAGGCTGCTATAATCCGCGCGGTTATACCTTTATTACATGTCTTCTGATTGGGTTAGTGTGAGCTTGCTGTGAGCCATCTTTTATTCTCTGCCGAAAACCTTAGTTGTGAGCGCGACGGTCGTTTGCTGTTTCAGCAGCTGAGCTTTACCGTGCAGGGGGGCGATATGCTGCAAGTGGTTGGACCGAATGGCAGTGGTAAATCAAGTCTATTGCGTTTAGTGACCGGCATGCGTCAGCCCAGCTCGGGTCACATTCAGCGGCAAAGCTCTGGAATTTTATGGATTGGCCATGCACCAGGGATTAACGGTTTATTGAGTGCGGAAGAGAACCTAAGTTGGTTGTCAGCATTAACCGGTGTTAAGGCCAGTGCGGTGCAAATTCAGCAAGCACTAACTGCCGTTGGCCTGCGCGGTTTTGAGGATGTGCCTTGCCACACCTTATCAGCGGGGCAGCAGCGGCGTGTGGCTTTAGCTCGTTTGTATTTGCCAGCTGCCGCACTGTGGGTATTGGATGAGCCCTTTACAGCACTAGATAAAGCCGCAGTGGCTCAGCTTGAACAGCATTTAGCTGCGCATTGTGAGCAAGGAGGTGCTGTGATCTTAACTACGCACCATGACTTACAGCATAAACCCCAACAGTTTGCTGAAGTAGATCTAAGTAAGGCAGGGCGTTGATGTCATTATTTTTCTTATTATTTCAACGAGAAGCGCGCTTACTATTTCGTCGAGTTTCTGACTTGATTAACCCGCTGATTTTTTTTGCTATTGTAGTTGCGCTGTTTCCATTAGCGGTTGGGCCAGAGGTCGGGTTATTGCAGACACTATCGCCTGGTTTGATCTGGGTAGCGGCACTGTTAGCTGTGCTGTTGTCCCTAGATGGTTTGTTTCGCGCAGACTTTGAAGATGGCTCCCTAGAGCAATGGGTAGTTTCCGAGCGTTTTTTACCTTTGCTGTGTTTGGCCAAGGTGGCTGCGCACTGGCTATTTTCAGGGTTAGCCTTGGTCTTATTAGCGCCTGTTTTAGCCTTGATGCTAGGACTGCCTGCAGCTTGCATTCCTGACTTATTACTGTCGTTATTGCTCGGCACCCCAGTGCTTAGCTTGCTAGGAGCAGTGGGCGCTGCACTAACCGTTGGTCTAAAACGGGGTGGATTGCTCTTGGCGTTATTGATTTTACCGCTTTATATTCCGGTGCTGATTTTAGGCAGTGGTACTTTACAAGCCGCACTGCAAGGCTTGCCCACCACTGGTTATCTGCTGTGGATGGCCTGTTTAACCGTATTAAGTATTACCTTAACTCCTTTTGCGATAGCTGCAGGGTTAAGTATTAGTGTGGCAGAATAGCCGGCTAACAAACGTGATGATTAAGCTCCCACTGAATGAAGAAGGTATAATAAATCAATGAATTGGGCATGGTTTCATAAATGGGGTTCACCTAAGTGGTTCTATGAAAAAAGTGGTAATTGGTTACCTTGGCTAGTCATTGCATCCATTATTTTATTAGCTGTAGGGATGGTGTGGGGACTCGCGTTTGCCCCTGAGGATTATCAGCAAGGTAACAGCTTTCGGATTATTTATATCCATGTTCCTGCGGCATTTCTAGCCCAGTCAATTTATGTGACCTTAGCCATTGCCGGTCTGGTCAGCTTGGTCTGGAAAATGAAGGTTGCCGATGTTGCTTTGCAGCAAGCAGCACCTATTGGGGCGTGGATGACGTTTATTGCACTCTTTACTGGTGCGGTGTGGGGTAAGCCAACCTGGGGTGCATGGTGGGTATGGGATGCGCGTTTGACGGCGATGCTGATTTTATTGTTTTTATATTTTGGAGTGATCGCCTTAAGTCATGCGATTACTAACCGCGAAAGTGCGGCTAAAGCGTGCGCGATTCTATCCATTGTCGGAGTGGTTAATATTCCCATAATTAAGTACTCGGTAGAATGGTGGAACACCTTGCATCAGCCTGCCACCTTTACCGTAACCGAAAAACCGGCGATGCCCTTCGATATGTGGATGCCTTTATTGTTAATGGTGTTGGGGTTTTATTGCTTTTTTACTGCGGTGTTATTTGTGCGAATGCGCTTAGAAATATTAAAACGCGAGCACCGAGCCCGTTGGGTCGGTGACATTGTGAAGCAACAGCTGGAGCGCTAGTTATGTATTTTGCGTCCTTGAGTGATTTTTTGGCCATGGGTCAGCATGGCATCTATGTTTGGTCGGCCTATGCCGTAGCCCTTGCGGTGCTAGGTCTAAATGTTATGTTGCCGTTGTTAGCACGTCGGCGTTATCTGAAACAAGCAGCGCGTCAGTTGCGTCGGGAGCAGTCACTGTGAATCCAGTTCGTAAAAAACGTTTAATCATCGTCTTAGCTATCTTATTAGGCGTCAGCGCGACCGTAGGGATTGGATTACTCGCCTTGAAAGAAAATATTAACCTGTTCTACAGCCCAACCCAGATCGCCCAAGGTGAGGCGCCGGAAGAAATGCGGATTCGTGCCGGCGGCTTGGTCAAAGACGGCTCGGTTAAGATTTTAAATGAGCAAGAGTCACAAAGTGACGACAAAACCATCGTCACTCGTCAGTTTGTGATCACCGATGGTCAGCATGATGTAACGGTGCAATTTACTGGCTTCTTGCCTGACTTGTTCCGCGAAGGGCAAGGAATTGTCGCGCAAGGTAAGCTGAATCATGCTCGGGTATTGTTAGCTGATGAAGTCTTAGCTAAACATGATGAAAACTACATGCCGCCAGAGGTGACTAAAGCCTTAGAAGAGGCCGGCGTTCTCAAGCATTATGAAAATGGCGATCAAGCGACCGCTAAGGATAAAAACTAATGAATAGCTTTATGCTGTTTATTCCTGAACTGGGCCACTTAGCGCTAATTTTAGCGTTGTGCTTTGCCGTGGTGCAGTCAATTTTTCCGATTATTGGCGCGTGGCGCGGTGATCATCACTGGATGAGTTTGGCGCAACCGGCAGCTTGGGGGCAGTTTGCATTTTTGTTAGCGGCTTTTGCCTGTTTAACTTGGGCCTTCGTAGTAGATGATTTTAGTGTGTCCTATGCGGCCAGTAACTCCAATAGCTTGTTACCTTGGTACTACAAGGTTAGTGCGGTGTGGGGAGCCCATGAGGGATCATTGCTGTTATGGGCATTGATTTTAGCTGGCTGGACTTTTGCCGTTGCGATCTTCTCCAAGCAGTTGCCAGAAGAAATGCTGGCCCGCGTGCTATCCATTATGGGCATGATCAGTGTCGGTTTTTTACTGTTTTTGATCGTGACCTCTAACCCTTTTGAGCGCTTATTGCCTTTAATGCCAATGGATGGGCGTGATCTTAACCCCTTACTGCAGGACTTTGGCTTAATTGTACATCCGCCTATGTTGTATATGGGGTATGTGGGTTTCTCAGTCGCTTACGCCTTTGCCATAGCAGCATTGCTTGGCGGTAAACTCGATGCGGCTTGGGCACGCTGGTCACGGCCTTGGACCCTAATTGCATGGGCGTTTTTAGGCATAGGGATTGCATTAGGCTCTTGGTGGGCTTACTACGAACTGGGTTGGGGCGGCTGGTGGTTCTGGGATCCAGTAGAGAATGCGTCCTTTATGCCTTGGCTAGTAGGCACAGCCTTAATTCACTCTTTGGCAGTTACCGAAAAACGCGGCGTGTTTAAGAGTTGGACAGTATTACTGGCGATTGCCGCGTTCTCCTTGAGCTTACTGGGAACCTTTTTAGTCCGTTCGGGCGTATTAACTTCGGTGCATGCATTTGCTGCTGACCCTGAGCGCGGTGTCTTTATTTTAGTTTTCTTATTAGTGGTGGTAGGGGCATCTTTAACGCTATTTGCCTTACGTGCCCCCGTTGTTAAAAGCCATATCGGCTTTGGTTTATGGTCACGGGAAACCCTGCTGCTAATTAACAACATCATTTTAGTGGTTGCAACCACTATGGTGTTAATGGGTACTTTGTATCCTTTAGTTTTAGATTCTCTAACTGGCGCCAAACTATCCGTAGGTCCGCCGTACTTTAATGCGCTCTTTGTGCCATTAATGGGCATCTTGATGCTGGCACTGAGTGTTGGGGTACTGTTGCGTTGGAAAGACACTCCAGTGAAATGGATTAGCAAAATGCTGCTACCAGTTTTATTGCTCAGCGGCATAGCGGCTCTAGGTTTAGGCTATTTCACCGCAGACTTTAATTGGGCGGTGGTAGCGGTTTACTTCTTAAGCTTTTGGATTGCCTTTGCTGTAGTGCGAGATGTGCTGGATAAAACCCGTCATCGTGGCCTTTGGAGTGGCATGCGTAAGCTGACTCGCAGCTACTGGGGAATGCACTTAGCACATATTGGCTTAGCCGTTTGTGCCATTGGTGCAGTGCTCTCTACTCAGTTTAGCTCTGAGCGTGACCTAAAAATGGAAATCGGCGATAAGCTGAGTATGGGCGGCTATGAGTTTGTATTTGATGGTGCTAAGCACTTTGAAGGCCCTAACTATATTTCCGATAAGGGCACGATTCGGGTGTTTAAAGACAATAAGCAAATTGCCAAACTACACCCAGAAAAACGCTTATACATTGTGCAGCAAATGCCAATGACTGAGGCAGGTATTGATCCTGGTTTTACCCGTGACCTCTACGTAGCTTTAGGTGAGCCATTAGATAATGGAGCTTGGGCTGTTCGTGTTCATATTAAGCCTTTTGTACGTTGGATTTGGCTAGGTGGTTTTTTAACGGGTTTTGGTGGCTTACTTGCTGCTGCTGATCGACGCTATCGAGTTAAAGTTAAACGTAAAGTGCGTGAGGCTTTAGCAACAGGAGAAACAGCCAATGTCTAAAGGCCGTATAGCGGCAGTAGTCGCAATTTTATTAGGCGTGGCGGCCTTTGCTTGGGTAGCTATCTTTGGGATCCATAATGATCCATCAGAGCTGCCTTCAGCCTTAATTGATAAGCAGTTTCCTGCATTTGAGTTGCAGCAGGTGGATAATAGCCAAGTGCTAATTACTGAAAAAAGCATGCTAGGTAAACCGGCTTTAGTGAATGTTTGGGCAACCTGGTGCGCTGCTTGTAAAGATGAGCATCCGGTGCTGAATGACTTAGCTAAACAAGGCGTGGTAATCCATGGCGTGAACTACAAAGATGATAACGCCTCTGCACAAAAGTGGCTGCGTGACTTCCATAACCCTTATCAGCTGAATATTTTTGACCCTAAAGGTACCTTAGGTTTTGACTTAGGCGTGTATGGTGCGCCTGAAACCTTTATTGTTGATAAGGCAGGGAAGGTTCGTTACAAACTGGTAGGGGTAGTTACCAAGGAGGTTTGGCGTGAACGCTTAGCCCCGATTTATCAGGAGTTGCTAGACGAATGAGTAAGCGAATAAAAGCCTTAATTTTTGGCACCTCGCTTCTGGTTAGCAGTAGCTGGGCGGCAATTGATACGTTTGAGTTTGCGGATAAACAGCAAAATGAGCGTTTTCGAACCCTAACTGAAGAGCTGCGCTGCCCTAAGTGTCAGAATCAAAATATTGCCGACTCAGAGTCACCGATCGCTCTCGACATGCGGGCGGAGATTTATCAAATGCTGCAAGAGGGTAAAACCAATCAAGAAATTGAAGAGTTTTTGGTCGATCGCTTCGGTGAGTTTGTGCGCTATCGGCCACCGGTTACCAACAGCACATTGCTGCTATGGTATGGCCCAGCGGCTTTACTAGGCGCAGGATTTGTGATTCTTGGCGTAATTTTATACCGCCGTAAGCGTGCCAGCATTAAACAAGCCCAAGCCAATGCCGCTCATCTAAATAGCCAAGAGCAACAACAACTCGAGGCTTTGCTGCGTCAACAATCTCAAAATAAGAGTGAATCATGATAGGTTTTTATCTGGCGGCATTGAGCATGCTGCTTATTGCGCTACTGATATTTTTGCTGCCAGTGTTGCGGGTTCGCAAATATCAAGCAGAAGAAGATCGCACCGCATTGAACGTGGCGTTGTACCAAGAAAGTTTAGATGAGTTAGATAGCCAGTTTACCGCCGGAGCGTTATCCGCGGAACAGCTAGCTCAGGGGAAAGCTGAGGCTGCCCGCGTCTTACTGCAAGACACAGAAACCGGTACCCCAAAAAGTATTGGTGGTTTTGGTAAGGCACTGCCATTAATTGCTGCTTTACTGATTCCTATAGCAGGCTTTGGCCTGTATCAGCACTGGGGTGCCTATGACAATGTGAAGCTGGCGATGGATATGGCGGAGCCGCCAGAAAGTATGGCTGAAGTCATTGAGCGCTTACAAAAAGTAGTGGCAGTACAGCCTAAATCCTTAGATGCACTCTTTATGCTAGGCCGCACTTATATGAATGCTGAGCAGCCCCGTGAAGCTGCCCGCACCTTTAATGCAGCAATTGAGTTAGCTGGCCGCCAGCCAGAGCTACTGTCGCAGTGGGCACAAGCAGAGTATTTCGCTAATGGCAAACGCTGGAATGACGACTTGCAAGCAGCCGTTAATGAAGTACTGCAAGATAATCCTGATGAACCTACAGTACTGGGATTAATTGGGATTGCAGCCTTTGAGTCAGGCGACTTTCAGACCTCAATTAATGCATGGTCCCGTTTAGTGGCGAGCTTAAACACTGAAGACCCTTCAGTTGAGCCCATTATGATGGGTATTAAACAAGCCAGACAGGCACTTGATCAACAAGGCAGTACGCCACGTGGTCCGACCCCGGAATTTAAAGCGGATAGTGCCAATCAAGCAGTACAGGCCGTCAACCCTGAGTCAAAAGTAACCGTACAGGTGAGTTTAGGCAGTAAGTTGCAAGGTACCCTCGCAGCTGACGACAGTGTTTTTGTATTTGCCCGAGCTCAGCAAGGTCCGCCAATGCCGTTAGCGGTTAAGCGACTAACCGTAGCTGATTTGCCGGTGACCTTAGAGTTATCCGATGCCGATGCGATGCTAGATAACATGAAACTCTCTAGTTTTCCGAAGATCGCTCTGCAGGCTCGCATTTCAAAGCAAGGCAATCCAACAGAGGGTGAGTGGGAGAGTTTGCCACAGCCTGAAGAACTGCCAGTAACTGCTCCCGTGCAATTAGTGATTGATCAGGCGATTGAACCATAAAGCGTAGAAGGAAGAGGCAATGACTGCTCAGCAAGCAATTAAAGTCGGAATTATTGGCACTGGTGCTATTGGTGGGTTTTATGGAGTCATGCTGGCTAAGGCCGGTTATGAAGTGCATTATCTGTTACGCAGCGAATACCCAGCAGTTAAGCAAAATGGCTTAATGATTCAAAGTGATGTCTATGGCGAAATACATCAAGCGCAAGCCAATGCTTGGAATGATGCCAGCCAAATGCCTAAGTGTGATTGGTTATTAGTAGGTGCTAAAACCACTAGTAATCCAAGCTTAGTGCCTTTGATTGAGGCAGCTGCAGCGGATAATGCTAAAGTGGTGCTAATGCAAAATGGCTTTGGTGTAGAAGACGAGCTGCGGCCTTTGCTGTCAGATAAACTGCACTTATTGGGCGGCTTATGCTTTATTTGTGTGCACCGCGGTGCGCCTGGAATTATTTATCACCAGGCCTATGGCGGAGTGAATCTAGGCTATCACAGTGGTCCAGCTACTGCAGAGCAAGCGCTTGCGATCACCGAAGAGGGCGCTAGCCTGTTCCGTAACGCTGGTTTGGACTCCAAAGCCATGGCCAATATTGAGCAAGCGCGCTGGCAGAAACTGGTATGGAACATTCCTTACAATGGTTTATCCGTGTTATTAGACGCCACTACCGGCGAAATGATGAACAATCCTGATGCCCGCGCTTTAATTGCTGATTTGATGCAAGAAACCATTGATGCGGCGACGGCTTGTGGTCATCAGTTGCCCGACAACTTTGTACAAACCATGCTGAAAGCCACGGACAAAATGCCGGACTATCATCCGAGCATGTACCATGACTTTACCCACCAGCGGCCACTGGAATTAAAAGGAATTTATGCCGCCCCTTTAGCAGCCGCTAAGGAGGCAGGCTGCTCAATGCCTAAAGTGGAAATGCTGCTACAGAGTTTAGCCTTTAAAGTAAATCAACCAATTGCCGAACTATAAGTTAAACTATCTACCTAAGTAAGTCGCTGGCTTACTTAGGGAATATATTTTATTCGCAAGCCCTTTTAAAAAATATTGGGAAGAGTAGGCTAGTAGCTATTCATTTTGTTCACCCCTTTGACGATTTTTTGGGAAGACTATGCGCTTACATAAAGTTTTATGCGTTGCCTCTTTAGCTTTGCTATCCGCCTGCAGCTTTATGCAGAAAAAAGAAGAGCCAAAACCTTTAGTTAAAATGAAAACTGAATTGACGGCTGAAGAATATGCCGCATGGATGGCTGAGTATGAGCCTAAGCTTACCCAAGCCATTGCCGGCACACCGTTAGAGTTAACCCGTAACGCGCGCAGCTTTATGGTAACCCTGCCAGTCGATCAGGCGTTTAATAAAGATCGTCCAAAAATGTTAATGCCCGCGATGTTGGGGCCTATCACTAAAGTCACTAAGCTGCTTGAAAGTGATGCTAAAACTGGGGTAATTATTTTAGGTCACTCAGATATCAGTGGAAATACTGCATTAAATGCTCAGCTAAGCCAAGATCGTGCTAAAGCCGTCGCGGCGATTTTTAACTTAGGCGGCATCCGTCATGACCGTTTATTGTTACTAGGCATGGGCGAAGATAAGCCGCGTGCAGGACAAGCAACCGCTGCGCAACGTGCGCTCAACCGCCGGGTAGAGTTAATTATTACCCCCAAAGGCACCTTAACTAATACATTAGCTCAGTATCGTAGCGCACCTTATGGTGTACTTGCGGCGAATAAATAAGGCCTAATCTGTGTCTATTGAACACGTAGCTGCTATGCGCCGTAATTATCTGCGCGATGGATTACTTGAACACTCGGCGCCAATGGATCCTTTTGTCTTATTTGAGCAATGGTTTAATCAGGCGGTTGCTACTGAGCAAGCACCGATTGAGCCTAACGCTATGATGCTGGCGAGTGTTGATGCCAGTGGTCAGCCGCACTGTCGGGTGCTATTGCTTAAAGGAGTGACCGCTGAAGGCTTTATCTTCTTTACTAATTACGACAGTGCTAAAGGGCAGCAGCTTAGTGTTCAGCCTAAGGCAGCCATGACTTTTTTCTGGCCAACCTTAGAGCGCCAGGTACGTATTGAGGGTCAGGTAAAACAGGTGGAGCCTGCTGTATCTGATGCTTACTATGCTCAGCGTCCGTTAGGTAGCCGTTTGGGCGCTTGGGCTTCTGAGCAGAGTCAGCCGATTGCTAGTCGTGAGGTGTTAGAGCAAGCCATGCAGCAAGTAGAGCAGCGTTTTGCTGACAGTGAACCAACTCGACCCGCGCACTGGGGCGGTTTTTGTCTTGAGCCGCAGCGCATTGAGTTTTGGCAGGGAAGAACTTGCAGGCTGCATGACCGGTTAAATTTTGTGCGTGAAGCACAGGGCAGTTGGCGTCGAGAACGCCTAGCCCCTTAAGCACTTTAGCCGTTGCTTTGCTCCTGATCAAAGTCTTGGGCCGCTTGTTCTAGCCACTTAGGCAGCTGTTTATGAGCAACTTTTTGTTGCTGTGCTAACTCTAATTGTTTCAGCATGTAGTCACGCTTTAGCTGCTGCTGAGGGTGCTCATGGTCGACAAAGGAGAGCGCTAGGTCACGGTTAGACCAGCGCTTAATGCGCACATACAGCCACCAGTGAAAGTACAAGCCTGATAAAGTAGCAATAGCGATAATAAAGTAATCCATAATTTCCTCGTTGTGAGCAACTTATTTGATTCCGCGTGGTCTAATAGGCCAAGCAAAATTTAGGAGTAAAAAATATGCGTAAGTCTATTGTGCTTGCCGCTTCATTAACAGCAATTTCTTTATTGACCGGTTGTGCTTCAAGCTTAACGGGTGATAGTTATTCCCGTGCCGATGCACGTCAGGTACAAACAGTACGTATGGGCTCTATTGTTTCTTTACGTCCAGTTAAAATTGAAGGAACTAAAACCCCTGTTGGTGCAGGTGCCGGTACTGTTATTGGTGGAATCGCTGGAAGTGGTGTAGGTGGTGGACGTGGTAGCGCTGTGGCTGCTGTGATCGGTGCGGTCGCTGGTGGTTTAGCCGGTGCTGCTGCTGAGGAAGGCCTAACACGCACCCAAGGTGTTGAAATTACCGTACGTGAAGATGACGGCTCTACTCGCGCTTATGTTCAAGCAGTACAAAAGAATGAAATTTTCCGTGTCGGTGAGCGTGTGCGCATCGTTACGGTTAATGGTCAAAGTCGTGTGACGCACTGACAGTAATGCTGTATCGTTAAAAAGCCCCGCCAGTTTAAATAACTGGCGGGGCTTTTTGTTGCTTTTATTACTTAAATACTAAGCAAAGCGCTGATTTGGATGGCGCATAATTAATAGATCACAGTTGGCTTCTTCAAGTACTCGTTCAGCAGTATGGCCAATCAGCGCAGTTTCTAGGCTGCCACGGGCAATCGCGCCCATCACCAGCAAATCAACCTCTTCTTGCTCTACAAACTCTGGAATTGCATTTTCAGCAAAGCCTTCAATCAGATGTTTGCGCTCGTCAGCGACGTTGTAATTACTAAAGAGCTCGGCAAAGCGTTGTTTATGTTGGCTAATACCGGCGCTCACTTGCTGATCATAGGTAGCGGCCAGAGTAGCATCAAAAATTAAGGATTTAGGGAAGGGGGCATAGGTATGCAGATAATTGGCTTCCAACTTAAGGGTTTGCTCAAAATATTGAGCCACTTGAATTAAGTGGTGATCCAGTTCATTTTTCGTATCGTTTAAATGCCCTGGGTCTACCGCTGCACAAAGTTTCTTGCCGCGCCATTCAGAGTCACGAGATAGCCATAAAGGCACTGGGCAGTGGCGAATTAGCTGCCAGCTGGTGTTATTTAAAAATAAGCGTTCCAATAAACTATGGGTGGTGGCATCACGAAAAACAATATCTGGCTGTAGCTCTTTTACCCGCTGAATGACCATTTTAGATAGCGGCTTGCCCCAGCGCGACTCACAATTTACGGTAAGGCCTTTTTCTTTTAGTGGTTCAGCCAGCTTTTCTAGCCATTTTTTTCGGTTGGCTAGCAAAGAGTTACGTGCCTTTTCTTGGGCTGGGCCATCAAAGAAAAAACCACCTTCTAAAGCAGGGTTGTGCTCACAAACAATCAGCTCTAGCGCGGCCCCTGAGCGTTCAGCAACCCAAGCAGCGCGCTCTAAAGAAGGCTGCTTGTCTTCATGGGTGGGATCCAAAACAACGAGTAACTGCTTTAATTCCATTCCTAACTCCTTAGGTATTGCTAAACATAAATAATAGGTTCAGTAAATCCTGAAATCTACCAGGGGGTGTTGATAAGCGTCATGCGAACGAGGTTACACCGCTACAGCGTAAGGTCAATAGATTAAATAACCATATAACAATTAGTTATTAAATCATCCTTGGAATCTATGCCACTATCGCGCCCTTGTTGAATTTCGGAAAAACTTAGGTAGTCGGGTGGCCCTTATGTACCCAGTACAGCTGTTTATTATTACGCTTTTGTTATTTTGCCGTTTAGTTGCGGCTGAAGGATTAACGCCACTAATTGAACCGGAGCAGTTAGCAGCTTACGTTGCCAGCAAGCAACCGCTGACGGTGCTGGATATTCGGACTAAGGATGAGTATCAGCAAGGTCATGTGCAGGGCGCTGTATCTGCACCCTATGCTTTGTGGCGCGGGCCAGCTAATAATCCTGGGCAGCTATTAACGCAAACCCAGTTACAAGGCCTAGCTCAACAACTGGGACTAGTTGAGCAGCCCATTGTGATCTATTCTTCAGGCAGTGATGAAACTGATTTTGGTGCGGCAGCGCGTGTGTATTGGACCTTAAAATACATGGGCTTTGAGCAGCTCAGTATTGTAAATGGGGGCTTAGCCTATTGGCAAAAGCAGGGCTATCCATTGGATCAGAAACCAGTTCAGCCTCAGCCATCCACCACAGCTATTCAATTGCGCCCAGAGCTCGTGATTTTACAGCCCGAATTACTGCAAAAAGTGCAACAACCTTCTGCGTTGATACAACTGCTTGATGCGCGGCCGCGGTTGTTTTATCAAGGCACAGTCAAAGCGCCTACCGCCAGCGTGCCAGGCACTATTGCTAGTGCTCAGAGCCTTGAGTTTAGTCAGTGGTTTAGTGGTAAAGATAACCGCTTAAAAAGCCCGAGCGAAATTAAGCAGCTGATTCAGCACAGTGGATTAATGGCCGCTCAAGAAACCGTGTCATTTTGTAATACAGGGCACTGGGCAGCTACCAACTGGTTTGTACTTTCAGAGATTGGCGGCTTAACACAGGTACGTTTGTATCCTGCTTCATTGGCTGAATGGACACAAAGTCAGCAAGCATTACCGATGGAAAATACCCCTACACGGTTAGAGCAAATACACAGTAAGTTTAAGCAGTTGGTAGAGGCATTATGAAAAATCGTGCGTTATTGATCGTGTTATTTACCCTGTTTACAGGGTTCTTGTTTTGGTTCGTATCGATTAGGCAAAGCTTGTTGTTTATTGTGGGTATAGGTTTAGGCTTAGCATTGGCTGGTGCTCGCTTTGGCTTCACCACGGGTTGGCGCAACCTGATTGAGCAGCGCGATGCTAGTGGCGTTTTAGCGCAACTAGTTTTACTGGCCATTGCCGCAGGTATATCCATCCCTTTATTGGCTAAGTTTCCCACCGAGCTTAGTGCAGCCTTAGGCCCACCAAGTATCAGCTTGTTGATTGGGGCTTTGGTTTTTGGGGCGGCGATGCAAATTGCCGATGGTTGCGGCTCAGGCACTTTGTATAAAGCAGGGTTAGGTATTCCTCTTAATATGGCTATTTTACCTGTCTTTGCCTTGGGCAGCTTTTTAGGCTCCGCACACTTGGGCTGGTGGCTAGAGCTGGGTCATCTACAGCCGGTTGGCTTAGTCACAGAGTTGGGTGCCAGTAAGGCACTGCTGGTGACCTATATAGGGTTATTGGTGCTGGGATTAGCTGCCTGGGCCTGGTCGAAAACTGCAGGGCCCACACGACAGTTATTTAATAAAACTTTATTAGTTGGGGCGGTGGTTATTGCTTTATTGGCCGTTTTAAATTTGCTGATTGCTGGTCAGCCATGGGGGGTAGTCTATGGATTTGGCTTATGGGCAGCGAAAATAGCCCAAGCCACTCAATTATTTGATCCAACGCTCAATACTTTTTGGAGTCAGCCGGTGAATGCGGCAGCGTTAGAGCAGTCAATCTTTTTAGACCTGACCTCAATTACTAACCTAGGTATTTTAGCAGGAGCGTTATGGGTCTTTTCTCGTAGGTCGGGTCAAGCATCTCAGCGCTTAACTGCTAAGCAGTGGATGGTCGGGATTATTGCCGGTTTTCTATTGGGCTACAGTTCGCGGTTAGCCTTTGGCTGTAATGTGGGGGCCATGGTCAGCGGTATTTCAACTGGCAGTTTGCATGGCTGGATTTGGGTTGCGATGGCCTTTATCGGTTCCTTATTTGGCGTACGTATACGCCGATATTTCGGATACTAATACTATGAACATTCAAGGATCACTTCGTGTGGCTGTTTTTTGGATTGCTTTGCTTGGCTTTTTGAGTTGGGACTGGCTGCAGAGTCCGCCTGTCAATTTGCGCTTAGAGGCACCCATTATTGCTATAGGTTCTGGGCAGGCGCCTTCTGGAGGGCACTGCGCTACTTTTTAAGATGCACGTCCAGCGAAGTATCGCCGTAGAGTGTTCGATAGCGGGCTGCGTCCTCTCTTCATTAAGAGCAGTGCCGATTTCGAGGCGCAACTGATCGAGATAAATGGTGAGGACGACCATGTTCACCTGTTAGTGGAGTATCCGCCAACAGATGGCTATCTCCAACCTCGTGAACAGCCTGAAAGGTGTATCCAGCCGCTTGCTGCGTAAAGAGCGGCCAGGCATCTAGAGAAAGGCGTGCTGTAGTCGCTGTCCTGCTTCGCATCAAGCTGTGACGGGGCGCCGATCTCCATCGTGTGCCAGTACATTGAGCAGCAGATGCCACTCTGAAAACCGAAGACAAGGACGGCTACACCGTCCGCGCTATCTTTCCCCATCCTGAGCGGCGGGGCTTGCCGCACACCGGGTCAATTAGCTCTCTAGTAAAAAATTTGTGCGAGACAGTATGAGTAAAAACACTTGTGTTGTAGGTGAAAGCAAACTCTTTATGAAATGTTATGTCTTAAGTTCAACTAGTTTGTTATACCCAGTAAGGAGCACTAAGCATGAATACAGTGACTGAGCCGCGCATGACCACGCTTTTTTCCCAGCTAGGGCTTGAGGACTCGCCTGAGGGGATTAAAAACTTTATAGCAACCCATCAACTGCCCGCAGAAGTTAAACTTACAGAGGCGCCGTATTGGTCAGAAGCCCAGCGTCAGCTTCTTAAAGAGCTATTAGAAGAAGATAGTGAGTGGGCGCTGGTGGTAGATCAACTGAATGAAGCATTGCACAAAGGTGATATGGGCTTTTTAGAGGGACTGAGTATTTTCTGATTGTTCAAGCCTGTTTATCAAAGTCCCAGCGGTTATTGCCGCTGGGACTTTTTAGTGGTTGCTTATTCAGGATCATAGGCTAGGTTAGGCATTAACCAGCGTTCGGTTTGTTCAAGGTTTTGTTGCTTACGTGCAGCATAATGTTCCACCTGGTCTTTTTCTATTTTTCCTACCGCAAAATACTTGGCTTCTGGGTGAGCAAAGTACCAGCCACTGACAGCCGCTGTGGGGAACATCGCATAGTGCTCAGTCAGCCAAACAGCGCAGTTACCTTCTGGGTCTAGTAATTTAAATAAAGGACCTTTTTCAGTGTGATCAGGGCAGGCGGGGTAACCTGGCGCTGGACGAATTCCAGTATATTTCTCCCGAATCAGCGCTTCATTATCTAACGTTTCGTCAGGTGCGTAGGCCCAATACTGGGTGCGTACTTGTTGATGCAGCCATTCAGCACAGGCTTCCGCTAAGCGGTCGGCTAAGGCCTGGACCATGATGGCATTATAGTCATCGCCTTGGGCTTGATATTGCTTACATAGCTCATCCACACCGATACCGGCGGTGACAATAAAGCCACCAATATAATCGCTAATACCACTTGCTTTAGGCGCTACATAATCCGCCAAACAGCGATTTGGCCCTTGATCACGGATAATTGACTGCTGGCGTAAGTGATGCAGGCGCGAAAGTACGTTTCCCTCCGCGTCATACACTTCTAAATCATCGTAATCCACTTGGTTGGCGGGCCAAAAGCCAAATAGCGCTTGAGCTTGAATTAGCTGCTCGTTGATTAGTTTGTCGAGTAATATCTGGGCGTCATTAAATAATGACTGAGCCGCCTCGCCGACCACTTCATCTTGGAAAATGCGGGGGTATTTACCCACTAAGTTCCAAGAAATAAAGAACGGAGTCCAGTCGATGTACTCACGCAGCACATTTAAATCAATGTTATTTAACAGTTTGGTGCCAGTAAATGTAGGCGCAGGCGCTTGATAATTACTCCAATCAAGTTGCAGGCGATTATCAATGGCTTGCTGATAGGTTAAATAGTCTGTTTTAGCACCGCGATTAGCGGTTCTTTCACGCACCTTGGCGTATTCCTCACGAATACCCTGTACATAAGCAGGCTTTAACTCTTTAGATAACAGGCTAGTAGCTACCCCTACCGCGCGTGAAGCATCGGTGACATAGACTACGGCGTCATTGGTATAGTGAGGATCAATTTTGACTGCCGTATGCGCTTTAGAAGTGGTAGCACCACCAATTAATAGCGGTAGATGAAAATCTTGGCGCTGCATTTCTTTAGCCACATGCACCATTTCATCCAAAGAAGGGGTGATTAATCCGGATAAGCCAATAATGTCGCACTTTTCTTCAATTGCGGTTTTCAGAATTTTATCTGCCGGTACCATAACGCCTAAGTCAACAATATCGTAGCCGTTACAACCCAAGACTACGCCAACAATATTCTTACCAATATCGTGTACATCGCCTTTAACCGTGGCCATCAGGATTTTACCTTTAGCTTCAGGTGTATCGCCTTTTTCAGCTTCAATAAAAGGAATTAGGTGAGCAACCGCTTGTTTCATGACTCGCGCTGATTTCACCACCTGTGGTAAGAACATTTTGCCGCTACCAAATAAGTCGCCCACCACGTTCATTCCTGACATGAGCGGACCTTCGATGACTTCAATTGGACGGTTCATGCCTTGGCGGCACTCTTCAGTGTCTTCCACAATATAGGTGGTAATACCTTTAACCAATGCATGCTCTAAGCGCTTATCGACTGGCAGTGAGCGCCACTCTTCGTTTTCGACTTCTTTTTTGCTGCCATCACCGCGGTACTCTTCGGCAATTTCCAGCAGTGCTTCGGTGGCATGGGGGCTACGGTTGAGAATGACGTCTTCAACTTTATTCCGTAAGGCTAAAGGAATTTGGTCATAAATCTCTAGCTGGCCGGCATTTACAATGCCCATATTGAGACCATTTTGAATGGCATAATATAAAAACACAGAGTGAATCGCTTCGCGCACCGGGTTGTTCCCACGGAACGAAAACGACACGTTCGAGACGCCGCCAGAGGTTAATGCATGGGGCAGGTTATCGCGGATCCAAGCACAGGCATTTATGAAGTCTTGGGCATAATTGTTGTGCTCTTCAATTCCTGTGGCGACGGCAAAAATATTGGCATCAAAAATAATGTCTTCAGCAGGAAAACCTGCTTTATTGACCAATACATCGTAAGAGCGGGCGCAGATTTCAATTTTACGCTCAGCAGTATCTGCTTGACCTTGCTCATCAAAGGCCATGACCACAATGGCTGCACCGTAACGCCGGCAAAGTTTGGCATGCTCAATAAAAGCTTGTTCACCTTCTTTCATCGAAATGGAGTTAACAATGCCTTTACCTTGAATACATTTTAAACCTGCTTCTATGATTTCCCATTTGGATGAGTCAATCATGATCGGCACGCGAGAAATATCGGGTTCGCCGGCAATTAGGTTTAAAAAGGTTATCATGGCTTGCTTGGAGTCAAGCATGCCTTCATCCATATTGATATCAATGACTTGGGCGCCAGCTTCCACCTGTTGCAAGGCCACTTCAAGTGCTTCGGTGTAGTTTTCTTCGCGAATTAACCGTGCAAAGCGCGCTGAACCGGTAATGTTGGTCCGCTCACCGACGTTAACAAAAAGAGAATTACGGTCAATAGTAAAGGGCTCAAGTCCTGATAAACGACAGGCTTTGGGAATATCCGGAATATTACGGGGCGGATACTTGGCCACTACTTTTGCTATCGCTGCAATATGCTCTGGCGTCGTACCACAGCAGCCACCAACAATATTTAAAAAGCCGGAAGCAGCAAAGTCTTCAATTTGTGCGGCAGTTTGCTCTGGAGTTTCATCGTATTCACCAAAGGCATTAGGTAAGCCAGCATTAGGGTGTGCCGAAACGAAGGTGTCAGCTTTGGTTGATAGTTCTTGAAGGTAAGGACGTAACTCTTTAGCGCCTAGTGCGCAGTTTAAGCCAACTGAAAGAGGTTTACAGTGGCGGATTGAGTTCCAAAAAGCTTCGGTAGTTTGGCCTGATAAAGTACGTCCTGAGGCGTCAGTAATGGTGCCTGAAATCATGATCGGTAAAGTCACGCCTAACTCTTCAAATACGCCTTCAACGGCAAAGATGGCGGCTTTAGCGTTGAGTGTATCAAAGATGGTTTCAATCATGATGATGTCGGCACCGCCTTGGATTAAGCCGCGGGTCGCTTCGCTGTAGTTCTCAACCAAAATATCAAAGGTGACATTGCGGTAGCCTGGGTTGTTGACATCCGGTGACAATGAACAGGTACGGCTGGTAGGGCCAAGCACTCCGGCAACAAAACGAGGCTTATCAGGGGTTTCTAAGGTTTTCCCATCGGCCACTTCACGGGCAATGCGGGCGCCCTCAAAGTTTAGCTCATAGGCCAGTGCTTGCATGCCATAATCGGCTTGAGAAATACGCGTTGAGTTAAAGGTATTGGTTTCAATAATATCGGCGCCAGCATCAAGATAGGCCCGCTCAATTTTCTGAATTAACTGCGGCTGAGTTAGAATCAACAGGTCATTGTTGCCCTTAACATCCTGACTCCAGTCAGCAAAACGTTCACCTCTAAATTGCTCTTCAGAAAGCTGCTCATTTTGAATCATGGTGCCCATTGCGCCATCAAGTAATAAAATGCGTTGCGTTAATGCATGCAATAGAGCCTGATGGCGATCGCTTGGAGTGGACATGATAAAGGCTTCCTAAACAGACAAATCAACAAAAAGGTCATAGCATAGCAAAAGCGATGCCAAAGCGCCTTGAACCACTTATTCGTTTTATTTATATGAAATGGCGAAATTCGCCTTATTTTGAGCAAGGATTTATGCGAGTACTTTTTTCTTTGATCTTAAGCACGTTGCTTGTGTTGTTAGCGCGGGGAGCAACCGCTGAGGTCATTTCTTATCAGCAACAGATTCAGCCGATTTTTAATCAAAAATGTATTGCGTGCCATGCATGTTACGACTCGCCATGTCAGCTTAATTTAGGTAGCAGTGAAGGCGCTAGCCGTGGCGCACACAAAGACAGCGTATATAACGGCACTCGCTTAAAAGCTCAGGCTACCACACGAATATTTGTGGATGCGTTTGGCGCTGAGCAGTGGCGTGACAAAGGTTTTTACGATGTTTTGGCTAAAAATAATCAGCAAGCTGCGTTAATGCAGCAGATTATTGACTTGGGCGCCAAAAACAACCAATGGCAGCCTAATCAGTTATTACCGAAAAATTTGGACATTGGTATTTATCGCGCTAACCAGTGCGCCACACAAGCTGAATTTGCCAGTTATGCAGCAAAAAATCCCCATGGCGGAATGCCCTTTGCCGTCACGGGTTTAACAGCAGAAGAGCGGCAAATCCTTAGCCAGTGGTTGAATCAAGGAGCGCCTATGGATTGGCAGGATTGGCAACCCACAGCGATCGAGCAGCAACAAATTCTACAGTGGGAAAATTTGCTCAATGGCCGCTCACTGAAACAGCAACTGGTAGGGCGTTGGCTGTATGAGCACTTATTTTTAGCCCATATTTATTTTCCCGAAGGCGAGACCTCGCATTTTTTTCAGTGGGTACGTTCGCGCACGCCCAGCGGTGAGCCGATTGATTTGATTGCTACCCGTAGTCCAAACGAAGCAGTAGGTACGGATTTTTATTATCGTTTACGTCCGGTGGCGGATGTGTTGGTGCATAAAACCCATATTACCTTTGAGCTTTCTGCGGCTAAGTTAGCACGTACCCAAACATTATTTTTTACCCCGCAGTGGGAGGTTACGCAGCTACCTGGTTATGGTGCTTACCACCGCAGTAATCCGTTTGCCGCCTTTGAGGCAATTCCAGCTGAGGCGCGTTATCGCTTTATGCTAGAAAACGCTGAGTATTTTGTCCGTAACTTTATCCGCGGGCCAGTGTGCCGGGGGCAGATAGCGACCGATGTGATTCGCGATCAGTTTTGGGCGATGTTCCAAGCACCCGAGCATGATCTTTATATCACTTACCCAGAGTATCGGCAGCAGGTAACAGCGTTACTCGATATGCCGGGCCAACAAGATGAACTACTTGATTTGCTTGGCTTATGGAAGGTGTATAAGAAAAAGCGCAATGCCTATGAAGAGTTGCGAAAAAAAGCCTATGCGGAATCTGAGTTACCTGATTGGTCGCATATTTGGCAGGGCAATGACAATGCCTTGCTGACAATTTTTCGTCAACATGACAGCGCCTCAGTGCGTAAGGGTTTAATCGGCGATATTCCGCAAACCCTGTGGCTGATGGATTATCCTTTACTTGAGCGGACCTATTATCAGTTAGTGGTGAATTTTGATGTGTTTGGTAACGTCGCGCATCAAGCGCAGACTCGACTGTACTTTGATCTGATTCGCAATGGTGCAGAAGTTAACTTTTTGCGCTTATTACCGCCAAAGTCACGCAAAAAACTGCTGCATGGCTGGTACCAAAAAAGTGGCAAATTAAAGATGCTGATGGACTATACCCAAGTCGATAGCCATACCGAAACCAGGTTAGATTTGCCCAAAAAACAGGCAAAAGATGCATTTGCTGAGCAATTACTTGTGCGCTTGAGTGCACTGAATGCCAGACCTGATCGATTAAATCGTTGCCCAGATGGACAGCCCTGTTATCGCGAGAATGTGTCAATGGCTCAGCAACAAACGGATCAATTATTGAGTCAGTTAGCCAGTCGTCAGGCCGCGGACTTACCACTGATTAACTTTTTACCGGAAGCGACCTTACTGCGAGTAGCGTACAGTGACCAGCCGCGCGAAACCTATAGCCTGTTAAGAAACCGTGCCCATTCCAATGTAGCCTTTATGATGGGCGAGTCGTTGCGCTATCAACCGAAGCTAGACACATTAACCTTATACCCTGAAGTTCTTAGTAGTTATCCGAACTTTATCTTTAATATACCAGCCAACGAGATTGCTGACTTTGTAGTACAGGCCCAGCAAGTAAAGACTCAAAACGACTTCAGCCAATTAACTGAGCGTTGGGGTATACGCCGTACGCATCCAGACTTTTGGTACTATTTTCATGATGCTGCCGAGCAAATTAAACAGCAGCAGCCACGAGAATATGGCTTATTGGATATGAACCGTTATGAGAATTTATAAATGAATGAAGTTGTTGACTATCTATTTTATGCCACTGAAGGCTGTCATTTGTGTGAGGTTGCTGAACAACTTATCGCGCAAGTGATGACGCCCCGTGAAAGCATTGAATATGTAGAAATTGCACAATCTGATGCCTTAGTGGCGAAGTACGGATTAACCATTCCGGTTTTGCAATGCGTGCGTACGCAGCAGCAACTGATGTGGCCTTTTACTGCTGAGCAAGTGCAGTCGTTATTTACCGAGAGTTAAATTTCGTAATAGATTGCTTAATGAGAAAGCTTCTCAATAAGAGGGCTTTATTCTAAGCTGTAGACTCTGTTGTTTTAAAGGTGGCCCATGAGTAAGTTTTATCAAGAGAAAGTGACTGCTATCCATCATTGGACGGATCACTTATTTAGCTTTACCGCAACCCGTGACCCGGGCCTACGTTTTCGTAGTGGCCAATTTGTCATGTTAGGTTTGGAGGTTGATGGCCGACCGCTAATGCGCGCCTACAGTGTGGCGAGTCCGCACTATGCTGACGAGATTGAGTTTTTCAGTATTAAAGTGCCCGATGGCCCTTTAACGTCTCGCTTACAACATTTAAATGTGGGCGATGAAGTGCTAATTAGTCGTAAGCCGACCGGAACCTTAGTGCTGGATGATTTGCTGCCAGGTAAGCGACTATTTTTGTTTAGTACCGGTACAGGGTTAGCGCCTTTTATTAGCTTGTTACAAGACCCTGAAACCTATGAGCGTTTTGAGCAAGTGATCTTATTACATGGCGTGCGCTATGAAAAAGATTTGGCCTACCGAGAGTTTTTTACCCAAGAATTACCCAATAATGAATTTCTGGGTGAATTAGTTCAGCAACAGTTGGTGTATTACCCCTGTGTTTCACGCGAGCCTTTTAAGCATCAAGGGCGAATTACGAGCCTGATTGAAAACGAGCAGTTTTACCGTGATACGGGGCTGGAGCCACTAAACCCAGCCACTGACCGCGCGATGATATGTGGTAGTACCGCTATGTTGCATGACATTAAAGACATGCTTGAGGCGCGTAACTTTAAAATCTCACCGCGGATGGGTGAGATGGGTGACTTTGTAATTGAGCGTGCCTTTGCCGATTAAGTCCTCTAGAAACCTTGTTAGCCGACAGCACATCTAAGCAAGTGCTGTCGGTTTTTTGTGCTTAAACTAATCGAAACGATGAGTAATCTAGGTCCAAAGATGGGTTGTGCCACGTGCTTGTTTAGCTGATGATGCCAAAATCCTGACCAGCTAAGAAGCTATGGCTATGCCGGAAAACATTACATTAATTGAACAGCTAACTCTCGCCGCCAACGTGCAATTGAGTGTGTTAGAAGCTAATCAGTGTGAGCAAGCTGCACTAGTTATAGTCTGTGGCAGTGGTAGCCATCAAGAGCCTAAGGCTTGGCTAGGTCTGGCCCATTTTCTAGAGCACCTTGTGTTTCGTGGCAGTCAGCAGTACCCCGAGACCGACGGTTTAATGGCTTATGTGCAGCGGGTTGGAGGTAAAGTTAATGCACAAACCCAAGCCAATCTCACTTCATTTCACTTTGAGCTGGCGCCCGCATCACTACTACCGGCTACTGCACGCTTAGTTGATTTATTAGTGCATCCCTTGCTGCAGCCGACAGCTATTACTTCTGAGCGTGAAGTGATTGAGCAGGAATATCAGCTATATGCTCAGCAACCTGGCGCCTTGCAACAGGCAGCAGTGGGATTAGCATTAGCCGCCGAGCATCCGCTACAGCTATTTCGTTGTGGTAATCGGCGCAGTTTGGCACTTGAGCAGCCTGAGTTTATACGCCAGTTAAAAGCCTTTCATCAACACGCCTATCTGCAAAGTCCGCTGCGTATAGTGCTCTGCTGTACTGCTGATGATTGGCAGTTGCAAAAGTCAGCATGGCTGAGCCTACTCACGCCTTTGTTAACCTTGAGGCGACAGGCAAAACAGCCACCAACAAAGATTCAGTTATTGCCTAAGGCAGTTATTAGGCAGCATATTACTCAGCAAGCGCTGCCCCAGTTGGCCTTGTATGTGCCGATCGAGCCTGCATTACCCGATGGGCTGTGGTTAACCCAGGTATTTCAGCAGCAACTAGATCCTGCGCAGTTTTCATCAATCCAAGGTGTATGCCAAGCGGTGAGCGTGCAGCTGTTTTATCAGCAAGCCGGTCAAAGTATAGTGCTGATTAATTTAACCTTTAGTACCTTAGCAGTTGATGATCTAAGCGCGCTGTATCAACATTGCCAGCAGCAATTACAGCATGCCATACTTGTGCTTAGCGGTACTGCCGCTCGGCATGATCAGCAAGTGGCGAAGCGGCGACGGGCGTTAACGGCCAGTGCTATGCAGCAGGCGCTACAGTACAGTCAGCAAACGCAACCAGTGGATTATTTTTCCGCCATTGTGCAGCCATTACAAAAGCTACAGCAGCAGCTAGCAGAACAACAGTGCCTCGTGCAGTTAGTTAATCTGGGGCCAGTAACTGCTACTGTGGATGTAGGTTTAACACTGCATGCTGAAGTCAGCTATCAAAACTTAACCCAAGCCTCAGGGCTGCATCGGTTGCCGCAACCCGCCTCAGCAGAACAATCAGTACCCAGCTCTTCACTGGCGCCGCAGCTTAAAAGCTTGTTGCAGCCATTGACTTCAAGAGCTGTGGCACAGACGTTAGTCACGGCTTATCTTGGCTGGTCGTTAACCTCATTATCCATTTCGCCTTATTGGGCTTTACGCCATGCTGAGCAGACATTACAGTCCTTAGTGGCTAGTTTGGCCTATCAAGGGGCGAAAGTTCGTTGTTTAGTGGCTAATCAGCAGCTATTTGTGCAGCTAACGACACCGGCTGATTATTTAATGCAGGCGCTTGCCATAGTGGAATGGCAGCTTGCGAAATTTGATCAACTGAAGTTGACCAATAAGCCACTGAAAGCGGCGGGACTTAGGGCCTATTTGGCGCAACTTGAGATGCGGCTGTTAACTGAGGCCTCTTCAGTCGCGCCGAGCTTAACCTTAGCTATGCCGCCCGATCATTGGTTGCTGTTTGGGCTTAACCTTAAAACTCAACAAAGAGTCGAATTAGCCAGTGCTTCGCCGATAATGACTGCACCACTGTTGCCGGTCATCCAAGGGCACACACCGTCATTTAACTGCGGTTATTTAGCGCTAGTCATTCCGCTGAGAGTGTCAGAGCTTGGTTGTATTGCTGGGCAGCGGGTGGCGCAGTCCATCGCCAACGCATTACTGACAGTCTTACAGCAGCGCTTACGCGTAGAGTTAGGCTGCTGTTATGCCTTGACGTGCTACGCCGAAGTGCTGTTGCAGCAACCGATGTTAGTGATCGGGCTGCAGTCAGGCAGTGAGTTGGCGTATTTGCAACAACAACTCCAATTACTGTTACAGCAGTGGCTCGCAACGACTAATCCTAAAACTTTACTACTGCAGTTACAGTCAATGGCAAAGCAGCGCTTAGCGCCGGAAATGCTGCAAGACTTAGCGCTGAGCGCTTGGTTGCAACACCACTCGCTCAGTCAGCAGCTAGCCCGTGAGCGAAGTAGGTTACAGAGAGTAACCAAAGTTGAGCTGCAGCAATTGTTACTGCAGATGCAAGACAGCACGACCTGGTATTGGCTCAGTGAATAACAGCTAAAAATAAAGGCTCATCAATTTTAGTGGCTACGGCTATACTAGGCGCAGATTTTTTTTAGGCGTTGATTGAAATGAGCACATTGTACGAACTGCATTTAACTTGTCCCAAAAGCCTGGAAGGGCTGCTACTAGATGAGGCCCAAGGTTTAGGCTTAACCCATACTCGGGAGCGAGTGGCGGGGGTACAAGGGCAAGGCAGTTTAGAAACCGCCTATCGTTTGTGTTTATGGTCGCGGCTAGCTAACCGCGTGCTGTTGGTTTTACATCGTTTTCAAGCCAGCGATGCCGAAGCGCTCTATCAAGGCGTGCAAGCCATTGATTGGCAAGATCATTTATTGGCTAATGGTAGCCTAGCCATTGAGTTTAGTGGCCGTGGTGCGGGTGTCGATAACACTCACTTTGGTGCGCTGAAAGTTAAAGATGCGATTGTCGATTATTTGCGAGATAAATCTGGCAATCGTCCCAGTGTTGAGAAAAAAAATCCAGATGTGCGGATCCATGTGCATGTGCAGCGCAATGAGGTGACAGTTTCGCTGGACTTATCAGGAACCAGTTTGCACCAGCGTGGCTATCGTTTGCAGCAAGGCGCTGCGCCACTAAAAGAGAACCTTGCCGCGGCGATTTTAATTCGCGCCGGCTGGCCAGAGTTAGCGAAACAAGGCCAAGCGCTCTCGGATCCCATGTGTGGTGTGGGTACCTTTTTGATTGAAGCGGGTTTAATTGCAGCCGATATTGCACCTAACTTAAAGCGTGAGCACTGGGGCTTTAGCCAGTGGCTAGGGCATGTTCCGGCTTTGTGGGCACGTTTGCATGAAGAGGCGTGTGTGCGTGCCGAACAGGGGTTGGCGAAAACACCGAATTGGATTCGTGGCTATGAAGCAGATCCGCGCTTAATTCAGCCAGCGCGCAATAATATTGAGCGTGCAGGACTCAGTGAATGGGTCAAAGTGTATCAAGGCGAATTAGCCACTTTTGCTCCCAAACCCGATCAAGGCCAAACCGGCTTAGTGGTTTGTAACCCGCCGTATGGTGAGCGCTTAGGGGAAGAAGCTAGCTTAATTTATTTGTACCAAAACTTAGGCGAGCGCCTGCGTAGTCAGTGTGCTAACTGGCAGGCGGCTGTTTTTACTGGCGCGCCTGAGTTAGGTAAGCGCATGGGCATCCGTAGCTATAAAAATTATGCCCTGTGGAATGGCGCACTGGCTTGCCGTTTATTACTGTTTAAGGTGCAGCCGGATCAGTTTGTGCTTGGCGGTAATACTTTGGCTGCGGAGTCTGTAACAACGGAGCAAGAGTCTGCCGCGCGTTTAAGCGAAGGCGCGCAAATGTTTGCCAATCGGTTACAGAAAAATTTGCGCAACCTAGGCAAATGGGCGCGTAAAGAGAGCATTGAATGCTACCGTCTTTATGATGCCGATATGCCTGAGTATGCGGTAGCGATTGATCTGTACGGACAGCAAGTGCATGTACAAGAATATGCTGCGCCTAAATCGGTCGATGCCGCCAAAGCTCAGGCCCGATTTTTAGATGTGATTGCGGCGATTCCAAGTGTTTTGCCAGTCCGTCCTGAGCAAATTGCAATTAAGCGCCGCGAGCGGCAAGCGGGATTAAAACAGTATGAGCGGCAGGCGCAAAAAGGCGAGTTCTTTCAAGTCTCTGAGCAGGGCGTTAAGCTGTTGGTAAACTTGCATGACTACCTCGATACGGGGTTGTTTTTAGATCATCGTCCGATGCGCCGAAAAATTCAGCAGCAAGCCGCAGGTAAACGTTTTTTAAACTTGTTTTGCTACACAGCAGCAGTAACCGTGCATGCGGCTAAAGGCGGCGCTCGCACCACGACCAGTGTGGACTTATCTAAAACCTATCTCGATTGGGCGCGGCGTAACTTATCGTTAAATGGCTTTTCAGATAAGCATCGATTAGAGCAAGCGGATGTCATGCGTTGGTTGGAAAAAGAACAAGAAACCTATGACTTAATCTTTATTGATCCACCGACCTTTTCTAATTCGAAACGCATGACCGAAGTATTTGATGTGCAGCGTGATCAAGTCAAATTAATTTACTTAGCCATGCAGCGTTTAGCAGCTAATGGTGTGCTGTATTTCTCGAATAACTTCCGTAAGTTTGTCTTAGCCGATGAGTTAATGGTTCGTTATCGGGTGGAAGAAATTAGTGCGCAGACCCTGGATCCGGATTTTGCTCGTAATCCTAAAATCCATCGCGCATGGAAAATCCAGCACCTATAAGCTGAATGTTTTAGGCGTAAAGTGCGGGCTAAATAATTCACCATAAACGGATGCATAATGCAGTGGCTCAGCGTATGATGCGCCACTGCTGCAACGCTATTTCTCAGCGTTAATCTGCAGTCGATCTCAATCAAAAAATGCGCCCAGTCGCGCAGTGTCAAAAATACACCGGGAGGTGCCAGATGACCGACAATAATCAATTTTTAACTGAATCTGAGGCTATAGAAGACTCAGAATCGGCTGCGCCTACTGGCGAAAAGCTGCAAAAAGTATTAGCTCGTTTAGGCTTAGGTTCACGCCGTACCCTTGAGCAGTGGATCAAAGAAGGTCGCATTAGCATTAATGGCCAGGTGGCTCATTTAGGGGCGCGGGTCGAAGCGCGGGACAGTATCAGTGTTGATGGTCGTCCTGTAAAACGTGAAGAGCTAGAGCAAGATATTCGCCGGGTGCTAATTTATAACAAGCCAGAAGGTGAAGTCTGTACGCGTAAAGATCCTGAAGGACGGCCAACAGTATTTGATCGTTTACCACGACCTAAAGCTGGACGCTGGATCAATATTGGTCGCCTAGATATTAATACCTCGGGCTTATTGCTTTTTACCACAGACGGTGAGCTGGCCAATCGGATGATGCACCCATCGTTTGAAATGGACCGCGAATACGCGGTGCGGGTGCGCGGTGAAGTAACCGATGAAATGATCGAAACCTTAAAAGAAGGGGTTATGTTGGAAGACGGTAAAGCAAATTTTACTGACATTCAGCGTGCGCCGGGTGGTGAAGGTTTTAACCGCTGGTTCCACTGCGTAGTGATGGAAGGTCGTAACCGTGAGGTTAGACGTTTATGGGAGTCGCAAGGCGTAGTGGTGAGCCGCTTGAAGCGGGTACGCTTTGGGCCGGTATTTTTAACCTCTGAAATCAAACAAGGACGCTGGCGTGAGCTCACCCAAGCAGAGCTGAATATCCTCAGTGCTGAAGTAGGCTTAGAGGCCGTACAGTTGCCTGAGGTCAGTGTTAAAGATAAAGCACGACAAGAGCGTCAAGAGCGAAAAGTTAGCCGTCCTGTACATCGTGCACGCGGCACTCGTCGCCCTGAAGACGAGCGTGAAGTTAAGCGCAATACTTTAGAGCGCGGCCGCAAAGGCAAAGAGGGCAACGCCCGTCCTCAGCCTGCTGAGCGTAAAAACCGTGCTGATCGTGGTGAGCGCAAAGGTGAGTTTAGCGCAAATCAGCGCTATACAATTGAACCTCAGCGCCGTTTACGTCCAGAAAGCGAAGCCGATGTAACTCCAATTCGTCGTCCTAAAACGCGTCGCTAAATCTGTTGCTTTAAGTGATGAATTAGCCCAGCTGTTGCTGGGCTTTTTTATGCATTTTATTAGCGCTTTAGCCTAGTGTTTAACAGGCTGGCTGAACTAATTGCGGGCTCTTCTTCTCCTAACAGAGGTGCACAGAACTTCTAACGAGAGGGATGCAAGATGATCACATTAACAGCGGCGGTGATTGCACTGCTGGGCGCTTTTTTGCTCCTGGCGGGTGGCTATTTAACGTGGTTAGGGGGGAGTTGGTTTTATTTGGCCTGTGGCGCGGGCTTATTGCTAGCAGCCTGTGGTATTTATCAGCGGCGTAACTGGGGACGATTAGTTTATCTTGGCGTGCTGGTGCTGACCTTAATTTGGGCGGTCATTGAAACTGGCTTTAGTTGGTGGCCAATGGCTTCACGCTTAGGTTTGTTGATCGTACTGGGGTTATGGTTAGTTAGTCCTTGGATGGAACGTCATTTTCAAGCAGCTGCCACAGCGCGCTTACGCTTAAATTATGGGCTAGCAGGAGTCGTGGTGGCAGTAGGCCTGATTACATTTGCTAGCACCCTTAAAAGTACGGCAATTGTTACTGGCGTAGTGGCTGATACTGTAAATCCTTCAGCTGATTTAGGGCCTGAAATGCCGGTTGGTGAATGGCATGCCTACGGTGGAAACAATTATGGTCAACGTTATTCGCCCTTAGCTCAAATCACCACTGACAACGTACAGCACTTAGCCGTTGCTTGGCAGATCCAGACCGGTGATGTTCGGCTTGAAACCGATGTGACGGAAACCACTTATGAGGCTACGCCACTAAAAGTGGGTGATACCTTATATTTATGTACGCCGCATAATTGGGCTATGGCTTTGAACGCCGATACTGGCGAAACACGCTGGAAGTTTGTACCCAATGTAGGCGTTGATCAGCAGCGCCAGCACCAAACCTGTCGTGGCTTGGCGTTATATCAGCCAGCAAGCGTGACAGAGGGGCAGTGTCAACAGCAGTTATTTCTCCCGACTTCAGATGCCAAGTTGTACGCGCTAGATGCGCAAACGGGGGAGCTATGCACTGATTTTGCAGAGCGTGGTCAACTCGATTTATTGCATAACATGCCATTTCAGCAGTCAGGGTATTACTACTCGACCTCGCCACCGTTAGTGGTCGGTGATACCGTTATTGTCGCTGGGGCGGTGAATGATAACTATGACATAAACTCACCATCAGGCGTGATCCGTGCATATCACGCAAAAACGGGGCAGCTCCTTTGGAATTGGGACTCAGGCCATCCTTTTGATACTTCGCCCTTAGATCCAAATGATCCCAGTCAAACCTATGCGGTGAGCTCTCCTAATAGTTGGGCAGTAGCCAGTGCCGATGAGCAGTTAGGTTTAGCCTATTTTTCTATGGGTAACCGTACGCCTGATCAGTTAGGCAGCTATCGCAATGAGTCAGAAGAAAAATATGCCTCCTCGGTGGTAGCACTGGATATTAAAACCGGTGAGGCCAAGTGGGTGCAGCAATTTGTGCACCATGATCTTTGGGATATGGATACGCCATCGCAACCAAGTTTGCTGGACCTTGATACCGCAGAAGGTAAACAGCCAGCTTTAGTTGTGCCGACTAAGCAAGGGGATGTGTATGTACTGAATCGAGAAACTGGAGCACCGATTTTACCTATTACTGAACACCCTGCGCCTAAGGGTTTAATGGTACAAGATGAGTTTACTGCAGAGACACAACCGGCTTCGGCTTTAACTTTTAACCCTCCAGAGCTAACAGAGTCCGATATGTGGGGTGGAACTTTAATTGATCAGCTTCTATGCCGTATTCAGTTTAAGCAGTTGAATTACCAAGGCCGTTATACACCACCATCCGAGCAAGGAACAATTGTGTATCCAGGCAATTTTGGGGTGTTTAACTGGGGTAGTGTGGCCGTTGATCCTAAGCGACAAATTATGTTTGGTATGCCGCTGCGCTTAGCCTTTATTTCGCGCATGGTACACAAAGATAATCTTGATCATTCGACTGAGTTTAATACCGGTGAACAGGGGGTTAATTTCAACCAAGGTGCTGATTATGCGGTGGAGTTAAAACCCTTTTTATCACCACTTGGGGTGCCTTGTCAGCAACCACCTTGGGGGACTATTGCCGCAGCCGATTTAGTAACAGGAAAAACCATTTATCAATATGTAAATGGCAGTGTCCGCGACCTTACGCCTTTGCCTTTAGATTTTGAGATGGGAGTACCAGGCATTGGTGGCCCTATCATTACGGCGGGTAATCTGGCCTTTTTAGCAGCGACTGTTGAAAACAGCTTTAAAGCCTATGATTTGGTTAGCGGAGAAGTGTTATGGAAGACTCGCTTACCTGCAGGAGGGCAAGCCACTCCGATGACTTACTTAAATAGCCAAGGAGAACAAATGGTTGTTCTAGTGGTAGGAGGGCATGGCTCAATTGGCACTCAAGCAGGGGATTATGTGATTGCTTATAAACTTAAACCGTAATTAGTCTTAACAATAAAAAACGCCTCGCATTTGCGAGGCGTTTTCATTACTTCAGTTAACAGTCACTTAGGCTTGGATTACAGGAATCTCAGCATTAGCGGCTGCTTCTTTATAGGAAGCAATTTGGTCGAAGCTGAGGTAGCGGTAAATATCGGCAGCCATGCTATCGATGTTTTTCGCGTACTCCATATACTCTTCAACGGTTGGTAACTTACCGAGGATCGAAGAAACGGCAGCTAACTCAGCAGAAGCTAAGAATACGTCCGTGTTATCACCTAAACGGTTTGGGAAGTTACGGGTAGAAGTAGAAACTACCGTTGCACCAGTCTGAACACGTGCTTGGTTACCCATGCACAGTGAGCAGCCTGGCATTTCCATACGAGCACCGGCTTTACCGTAGATGCCATAGTAGCCTTCTTCGGTTAACTGGTACTGATCCATACGGGTTGGTGGCGCTAACCATAAACGGGTAGGAATACCGCCTTTTACTTTCTCCAGCAGTTTACCTGCTGCACGGAAGTGACCAATGTTGGTCATGCACGAACCGATGAATACTTCATCAATGGTGCGACCAGCAACTTCTGATAATAAACGAGCATCATCTGGGTCGTTCGGTGCACAGAGAATCGGCTGGTTAATTTCAGCTAGATCAATTTCGATCACAGCTGCGTACTCAGCGTCTTTGTCTGCTTCTAAGAGTTCAGGCTTAGCTAACCATGCTTCCATCGCTTGAGCGCGGCGCTCAAGGGTGCGTGCATCACCGTAACCTTCACCGATCATCCAGCGTAACATGGTGATGTTGGACTTCAGGTACTCAGCAATGGCTTCTTCAGGTAGCTTAATGGTGCAACCTGCGGCTGAACGCTCGGCTGAGGCATCTGATAATTCAAACGCTTGCTCAACGGTTAAATCGTTCAAGCCTTCGATTTCTAAGATGCGGCCAGAGAAGATGTTTTTCTTACCTTTCTTCTCAACGGTCAGTAAACCTTCTTGGATCGCGTAGTAAGGAATAGCATGAACCAGGTCACGTAAGGTGATACCAGGGTTCATTTTACCCTTGAAGCGTACCAGTACTGACTCAGGCATATCCAACGGCATAACACCGGTAGCAGCAGCAAAGGCAACTAGGCCCGAACCGGCTGGGAAAGAAATACCCATAGGGAAGCGGGTGTGTGAGTCACCACCGGTACCAACGGTATCAGGTAGTAACATACGGTTTAACCAGCTGTGGATGATACCGTCACCAGGACGCAGGGAAACACCGCCACGGTTACGGATGAAATCCGGTAGGGTGTGGTGGGTTGTTACGTCGATTGGTTTTGGGTAAGCCGCTGTGTGACAGAATGACTGCATTACTAAGTCAGCAGAGAAACCTAAGCAGGCTAAGTCTTTTAGCTCGTCACGGGTCATAGGACCGGTGGTGTCTTGCGAACCTACAGTAGTCATTTTTGGCTCACAGTAGGTGCCAGGACGAACGCCTTGACCTTCTGCTAGACCGCAAGCGCGACCAACCATTTTTTGCGCTAGAGTAAAGCCTTTACCGCTGTCTGCAGGGGCTTCAGGCTTTTTGAATAGGTCAGATGGGCCCATGCCTAACTCAGCACGTGCACGCTCGGTTAAACCGCGACCGATGATTAACGGAATACGACCACCAGCACGTACTTCGTCTAGCAGTACGTCAGTTTTCAGTTCAAAGGTGGTCACTAGCTCGTCTGAACCGTGACGACGTACTTCACCTTTGTATGGGTAAACGTCGATCACATCGCCCATTGCTAGGTCAGTGCAATCAAATTCGATGGGCAGGGCGCCTGCGTCTTCCATGGTGTTATAGAAGATAGGTGCAATTTTGGTACCAAAGCAGAAACCACCAGCACGCTTGTTAGGAACGTTCGGAATATCATCACCGAAGAACCATAGTACCGAGTTAGTTGCTGATTTACGTGAAGAGCCCGTACCAACAACGTCACCCACGTAAGCAACTGGGTAACCTTTGGCTTTAAGCTCTTCCATTTGCTTGATCGGACCGACTGAACCTGGAACATCAGGCTTAATGCCTTCACGCTCCATTTTTAGCATCGCTAACGCGTGCAGTGGGATATCCGGACGTGACCAAGCATCAGGTGCAGGAGACAGGTCATCGGTGTTGGTTTCGCCAACGACTTTAAATACGCTTAGCGTGATTTTTTCTTCAAGTGCTGGACGGTTTTTGAACCACTCGCCCTCAGCCCATGATTCTAAGACGGCTTTAGCGTGTGCGTTACCGGCTTTCGCTTTTTCAGCCACATCATGGAACGCATCAAACATCAATAAGGTGTGCTTGAGTTGTTCTGCAGCAGTTTCAGCTAGCTCGGCGTCATCTAGCAGCTCAACTAGGGTAGCGATGTTGTAGCCACCTTGCATGGTGCCTAACAGTTTAACTGCATGCGCCTTGTCAATGAGCGGAGAAGTGGCTTCACCTTTGGCTACAGCTGATAAAAAGCCAGCTTTAACATAAGCGGCTTCGTCTACCCCTGGTGGCACACGATCAGTAATTAGCTCGAGCAGGAAAGATTCTTCGCCTGCAGGTGGATTTTTCAGCAGCTCAACTAAACCAGCGGTTTGTTCAGCATTTAACGGCTGAGGCACAACGCCTTGTTCAGCGCGTTCAGCTACGTGTTTACGATAGGCTTCAAGCACAGTTTTACCCTCATCAGTGGCCCCTGTATTATGGCGGGGCGCTTATCCAGAAGCTGTTTTCAAAGTTTTACGAAGGTACTTAAACGGCTAATAATGGTAGGGCTTAGCTAACCGAATTAAGCCCTAACTGTGCGTGACGCTTTGAAAACAGCTTCGGTTCAGATACGGAATGCCTTTAAAAGGCGCCACTATTCTAAGGGAGATACGCAATAAAGTTAAGTCACATTAGCAGAAAGACTAAAACCTGTATCACAGTGAAGGTATAGCTTTACTTTATAGCGAGCCGTTAAGTCGGCACCTGGACTAAACTCAGCACATGCTGCTCAAGTAATACGCACTCGCAAAAAAACTCGTGTCCAGCTTGCCAGCGCGAGTCTAGGTTAATCAGCAGCTTAATCGCACTAATGATTAAAGGTTGTTGCGGGTTGATTACAACTTCAGCCGCCTGAAAACCGAAGAATACGAGCGATAACGGGTAAAGCGCTTTATAGAGGCTTTCTTTAATCGAAAACACTTGGGTTACAAAGAGAGCTTGCTCGACGGGGGAGAGCTGATCTAGTACTCGTTGTTCATTGGCGGTCAGAATGTGTGGCGCTAAGCGCAAGGCTTTAGTTACAGCTAAATAAGCTTCTGCATCGAGGCCAATGCCTTGAAACGAAGTTAGTGGTGCGACAATGGCTGCGGCGAACCCTTGGCTATGGGTAATAGCGCCACAGCTGCCAGTAGGCCAGAGGGCAAAGCCATGTTCTGGGTGTTTGTTAAGGCGCGCTGTTTGGTTGGGCTGCAATATCTGTAGTGCTTGCCGTGCACAGGCACGGCCAGCGTAAAACTCTGCTTTTCGTTTCACTGAACGACCGCTAGGTGCTGAAATACCCAAATAAAGCCAATCTTTATGATCTGGGGTAAAGTCTTTAAATGTTGTGCAGGTTATAACGCATTTATCTTGTAATGCTTTAAATGGCCAGTAAGAGTTAAGAGATAAATAAGACATAAATTTGGTTGTAACGTCTATTAGACAGCGTGATCAATATGTGTAAATTGTTTATCTACCTGCACTTACAACTAAAATTAGTGCCCATTTAATGCCAAAATCGCTTGCTCATATACCTTGATTGGTGTTTCGCTGCGATAAATATCTGACGACAGTAATTGCCTAAAGCGTCTAGCGCCAGGAAAGCCTTGAGCAATTCCCAGTACATGGCGAGTCACATGCTGCGGCGCTTCACCTTGCTCAAGGTGTGCTACAAAATAAGGCAATAACTTTTCTAATAGCTCAGTCCGAGTCTGTACTTTAGGGGCAGTAGCGGCAAATAACTGCTGATCAACTTGCGCGAGCATCCAGCCGTTGTAGTAGGCTTCACGGCCTAGCATGACTCCAGCAAACCGCTGTAAATGTTGTTGGCATTGGTCAAAGGTTTTAATTCCACCATTGAGAATAAATTCAGTCTGCGGGAAATCTTCTAGCAGGCGGGCAGCGGTCTCATACTGGAGTGGCGGCACTTCACGGTTCGCTTTAGGCGATAACCCCTCAAGAATGGCTATGCGCGCATGCACAGTAAAACTTTGGCAGCCGGCTTGGTGGATTGTTGCCACAAAATCATGCAGGTCCTCATAGCGTTCGCGGCCATTAATACCGATACGGTGCTTGATCGTAATAGGTATCGACACCGCGTCCTGCATCGCCTTAAAACAGTCGGCTACCAACTCAGGGTGCGCCATTAAACAGGCACCAATCATATTATTTTGCACCCGATCACTGGGGCAGCCCACATTAAGATTCACCTCATCATAGCCAGCCTGTTCGGCTAATTTCGCGCACTGAGCTAAGTCGTGCGGATTGCTGCCGCCCAATTGCAAAGCAATAGGGTGCTCAGTCTGGTGGTAACGCAAAAAACGCTCCGTTTGCCCATGTAGCAGTGCGCCAGTAGTAATCATTTCAGTGTAGAGCAGGGCATGCTCACTCATTAAGCGGGCGATATAGCGAAAATGACGGTCGGTTAAGTCCATCATCGGAGCGATGGAGAATCTTCTTGAAAGCATGGTATTTAGCTGAAGTTAAAAGAAAGAGAGTGTAGCAAAACTTGCTCAATAAGGCTGTTAGATTAACTGCTGTTATCAGCGCAAAGGTATCTACTAGGTATGAAGTCTAGAATTGACATCCTCCCCGATGTAGTGGTCAAATAATTCCAGACACTTTGTTAAGAATTTCTTCCGCTGCTAGCGGAGTCAAGCCACGATTAAATGTATGTGGTCGTTGCTGATTATAATATTTCATCAGGTAACCACTGATATCTTTTTGAGCAGCCATAAAACTGTTATACCCAAACATTGGTACCCACTCTGTTTTTAAGCTACGAAATAGTCGCTCCACCGGTGCATTATCCCAGCAGTTACCTCGGCGACTCATACTTTGAACCATGCGATATTGCCATAGACGCTGACGAAACTGATAGCTAGCGTACTGTGAGCCTTGATCTGAGTGAAATAACACACCTTGCGGACGACCGCGCTGCTCCCATGCATGCTCTAACGATTTTACGATTAAGCTGGCATCAGCTGTTTCAGACATAGACCAACCAACTACCCGTCGAGCATAAAGATCCAAAACAACTGCTAGGTAACTCCAGCGCTGACCTGTCCAGATGTAAGTAATATCCCCGCACCAAACTTGATTAGGTCGTGTTACAGCAAACTTCCTGTCTAAACGGTTCGGTATATCAAGTCGTTCAAGCGTGGCTTGTTTGTACACGTGCGAGCCTGGCTGCTTACATGATAGACCGAGTTCGTTCATCATCTTACGCACCTTAAAACGACCTATAGTGACACCTTGTTTACTCAGCATACATTGCAAAGTGCGACTGCCCGCTGAGTAGCGACTCTTGTTAAATAATTGACTTACCAGCGCTCTTAGCTTGATGTGCTCGACATCTACTCGTCGCGATCTTTTTCGATACTCATAGTAACAAGAGCGATTAACCTCAAAGGTCGCACACACGATTTCAACAGGGGCATACTCTCTTAACTTCTCAATTAGCGTGTATGTTTCCAATCGTCCGACATTAAGAGAGCTGTAGCCTTTTTTAATATGGATTTCTCCATCTCAAGCCGTCTGCAGCGCTCTTCAAGCTCTTGAATGCGCTGTTGTTCTTGGGTTATTGCTTTACCTTTTGGAGTGATACCTTGACGCTCTTCTGAGAGCTGTTTAACCCATCGGTGCAAGGCCGACTTACTCACACCTAATGATGTGCAGGCTTGGGCAAGACTGTAGCCTTGATCAAGCACCAAGCTAGCGGCTTCTTGTTTGAATTCTGGAGTAAAAGTACGTTGTTTGTTTATCATAGAGCACCTCTTTATGGCGAACATTATCGCCTAAGTAGATGTCTGGTTTCATTAGACCACTACACGCTCCTATTTCAGTGATTAGACAATACATTGAGCAAGAAGCCCGACCGCATTAAGGGAGGCTAACGCCCCCCCCCAGCGCTATCCTTCCCCGCACTAGAAGCACGGGGCTTGTCACGCATTTTGGTCACGTCAAATTAGTACTCGAATATACAGTCGTTGAGCAAGGTAACTTCTGATATGGCCACAGGGTGTGGCCTGTGTGTCTATGAGTGCATCACTCTGTGTCTTTTTTATCTTTTTTATCTATATCAATGAAAAGAAACAGGATGATAGAGCAAAAGAAGGTGATTATAATTATTAGGTAAAAATTTATGAATTTCATATTTTACTTTCTTTTTTAAGTGTGGGATCTTTATATATGATGCCTGATCCTTCTAATAATTCAATGGTTTTTAATGTTTAACGAAAGACGCATTAAGACTTTTATTGTCTTAGGTATTGGTTTTTAGTATCTGTTATTTTGAGTATAAGTAGTTCTAATTGATTACGTAACTATTAAGTATCTATATCAAATTATGCTTTACCTTATTTATTGGTGGCTAAACAATCAGGCACCATTTAGCTGAGCCTCTTAGTTATGTTTTAGATGTGTCATGAGTGTAAGAACAATCACTCCCAATGCCTTCACCACAGCATCTACTGGATCTGCGTAGAAGCTCGTCTGGAACTTGGTAAACAGCTCAGCCGGGATGTTAGGAATATCTATCGCGCTAGCCATTGGTAGTGCGACACGTTTTCCTCCAGCATCAAAAGCTACCTGTAGACATTCGGTGATGCTTTCCACAGTAATGATATTACCGCCAAGGCTCATATACCCCAGAATAACCATCTTATTTTGAGTTGGACGGCCAAGTAGGCCGGAGGCAAAAGCGACTAAACAGCCTAATGACATATCATTGAGTAATCCGGTACTTTGCAGATGCACTGATGCAGTTAGCATTTGCTTTAAAATAGTCAAAAGCGATTTTTTACTTGCACACGAGCACTACTTGAATTCCATAGCCCAGGCGTAGCCAGTTTACCGGTCCCTTTGGTTGCTTGGATTTCAATACGGTACAAACCTGGCATACCTTTGCTGCTAAGACCGATGGTATGAATAAAGCTGGGTTTGCTTGGACTGATAAGGCCTGACTTTATGAAAATACTTTTATAAATAAAAATATTTTTTCTATAAAATTCAGCTAGGAGAAGCCTGTAACTTAAAAATAGCTACCTGTGAATGCACATTACTCAGGTGTAAAGAATAAGCGTATGCTGAGGGAGGAGGACAGAAACACTTCAAAGGTTCAGGATCAGTATTCTTACGGGCAGGATTTTTTCTGCTTGTCCTGATGCGATCGTTTGAGTTTAAAATCAGCTAACTATGTCTGGGGTGTCTACTCACTTTTCAGGCATAAAAAAACCCTTGATTAATCAAGGGTTTATCTTATAAAACTGGCGGTGAAGGAGAGATTCGAACTCTCGATACGGTCTCCCGTATACCCGCTTTCCAGGCGAGCTCCTTCAGCCACTCGGACACTTCACCGCAAATGCTCTGTAAAGAACAGCGCGTATCATACAGGTAATTTATAGAAAAGCAACCTGTAGCTAATACAAATGAAAGGGATCTTTTTTAGCTTTGCTGTTTTTGCGCTGGGTAAGATCACGGGACTTATATAAGCCATACACGGCGCCAGCAATCGGCACCAGTGCTTTCACCGCAGTAAACCATTTATTACTAGAAGCTACTGGCTGCTTAACTGGGGCTGCAGTGGGTGTTTGCCGTTTAAACATTAGGCTAGTGAAGGCCGTGCCGATAAGGCCAATTAAGGGCAGGTAGCTATTACTTAGTTTTTCATAGCCAGCTTGCAGCTTAACTACAGGTTCGGCCACTCGCAGTACTTCTTTACGCATTTGTTGGCGCCTAAGCTCCATCCGCATACGAATTAAGGTTTTACGATCTGGGGGGAGTTGGCCACCCGCTAACAAGTCACGATTCATGATAACAATTGCTCCCTTGCTCGTTTTAGCTCAGCTAAAGAGCTCTCAAAAGGAGTGTGCTCTGACTTTAGGGTGCTTCTTAATCTTAATAAGCTAGCCGCGAAGATTACAAAGTATAACAAGCATACTCCACCAATCGCCCAGTAACGGTGAGTATCCCAAAATGCAATCACCACCCAAGTACTCAAGCCAACAATTAGCAATAAACCCGAAATTAGGGCAAAGCCGATCAGCAACAGTAACTGTGAACTACGCTCTTTTTGCTCTTGCAGCTCAATGCTGAATAATTCGACATGATCATGCAATAAGCCTAAAGCGGCAGCGCCGAAGCGCTTGCCGGATTGAGATAAAGTATGCTCGTTAGACATAATTAACGTTTACCAATCAACATGCCAAGTAAGAAGCCAACTCCGGCACAGACAGCCATGGATTTGAAGGGATGATCTTGCACATAGGTTTCACCTTGATCAAGCGCTTCTTTACCTTTGGCAACCACTGCTTGTTCAGTGTTGACTAAAGCTTCGCGAGCACGTTGTAAACTGTCAGAAATTTGCTGACGCATTTCATCAGCTTTTTCTCCAGCTAACTCGCCTGAGTGCTCAAGTAATTGCTCGGTATCACTCACGAGTGCTTGAAAATCCGCTAGGAGATCGTTTTTATCTTGTGCAATTTTACGTTTAGCCATGATTAGGTAACCTCATTGTCCGTGTATGATGTTTTATTAACTACGGTTAAGTAGAGTGATAGTGCTAAATAATAGTTCCAAGAATGTTGTTTAGAGTATTGGTTTTTTGGAGGTGAGGTGATTAGTCAGTCAGTGGTAAAGCCAGGGTTTATGGTGATCCATAGTAATCAATTGGAAGATTTGCGTGCGTTAGTGGTGCACTGGCTGAAAACGCATCCTTTGCTGCCCTTAGAAAATGAGATCTTTCTGGTGCAAAGCAATGGTATTGCGCAGTGGTTAAAGTTAGCGCTAGCCAGTGATCAGCAGATGCAAATTGCAGCAGCGACAGAAATTGCCTTGCCTGGACGTTTTTTATGGAAAATTTACCGCAATGTCTTAGGCACTGAAACTATTGCAAAGCAGTCGGCGCTAGATAAAGCGCCCTTAACTTGGCGCCTTATGCGTTTATTACCCACGGTGTTAGATAACCCGCTGTACGCACCGTTAAAACGTTTTTTAGCCGATGATGAAAGTCTGCGTAAACGCTATCAGCTAGCCGAACGTTTGGCGGATTTGTACGATCAATACCAAGTCTACCGTGCAGACTGGTTAGAAGATTGGGAGCAACAACAGGCGCAACTGCGAATTAATGCCAATCAACTAAAAAAGCTTACCGCCGCGCAGCAGCAAATCGTAGACTGGCAAGCAGACTTATGGCGAGTGATGCTTGAGGATGTAGGGCAAGAGGCGATTAATAGTAGTCGGGCAGGTGTACACCAACACTTTATGCAGCGCATGGAGCAGTTAAGCCAAGCCCCACAAGGTCTGCCGCGGCGGGTGATTATTTTTGGTATTTCATCATTACCAGCACAAACAGTTGAGGCCTTAGCGGCTATTTCACGCTTTACCCAGGTATTACTCTGCGTACACAACCCGTGCCAGCATCACTGGGGTGATATTGTTGAAGACCGGCACTTGCTTAACCACCAATACAAACGCCATGCAACTAAGCAGGGGATGCCTAGCGAAGTTGATTTAGAAACCTTGCACCAACATGCCCAGCCTTTATTAGCTGCTTGGGGCAAGCAAGGCCGTGATTACATTAACTTGCTTGATCAGCATGATGACCCGGAACACTACCTAGAGCGCTTTAAGGCGATTAATCAACGAATTGACTTATTCGACCCTATGCCTACCAGCCACTTATTAGGGCAATTACAGGACGATATTCTACAGCTGCGCTCACTAAGTGAAACCCAGCAACAGTGGCCGGCAATTAATCCAGAGCAAGATCAGTCGATTCAGTTTTCGATTTGTCACAGCGCATTACGCGAAATAGAAGTGCTGCACGACCACTTACTCAAGTGTTTTAACCAAGACAGCACATTACGTCCGCGGGATGTAATTGTAATGGTGCCCAACATTGATCAATACGCGCCCTTAATTCAGGCGGTATTTGGCCAGTATGCCTTGCAGGACGAACGCTTTATTCCTTTCACCCTGAGTGATCAAACCCAGCGTGGCAATGATCCACTGATGATTGCGGTAGAGCGATTGTTACATCTGCCGGAGCTTAGAATCACCGCCAATGAAGTGCTGGAGTGGTTAGATGTGCCGGCGATTCGTGAGCACTTTTCGATTAGCCAAGCCCAATTACCCTTATTGCAGCGCTGGCTGCAAGGCGCTGGTGTACGCTGGGGCTTAAATCAAGCCCATCGTCAGCAACTGGGTTTAAGTGCAATTGATGCACAAAACAGCTGGTTATTTGGCCTGCGTCGCATGTTAATGGGCTATGCCGCCGGTGACAGTGAGCGCTTGTTAGGCATTGAGCCTTATGCTGAAGTGGCAGGATTAGAAGCTGCGTTATTAGGCCCATTGTATGAGATGCTACAAGCGCTTGAGCAGCTATTAGGCGAAATGTACCAAGAACAGACTGCAGCGCAATGGGCAAGCGTGTTCGCCAACTTATTAAGCCGGTTTTTCACTGCCAGCAATGAGCGCGAGGCCGTCTTGCTGCAGCGTTTACAGCAAGGCTTAGAGCAGTGGTTGAGTTTATGTGAGGACGCAGCATTTGATCAGCCATTGCCTTTAATGGTGGCCCGCGAGGCTTGGTTAACCCAGGTTGAAACTGATCGTTTGAGCCAGCGCTTTTTAGCCGGAGCCGTTAACTTCTGTACCTTAATGCCAATGCGTGCGATACCCTTTAAAACAGTATGTTTACTGGGAATGAATGATGCGGATTATCCTCGGGCACCGACCCCGTTGGATTTTGACTTAATGGCTAATGATTATCGACCAGGCGATCGTTCGCGCCGTGAAGATGACCGGTATTTATTGCTCGAGGCCTTATTATCAGCTAGAGAACAGTTATATATCAGCTGGGTAGGGCGTAGTGTGCGCGATAATACTGAGCTGCCGCCGTCGGTGTTGGTTGGGCAGTTGCGCGAACACCTAAATGCTGGCTGGCAAGCAACTACGCAGCAGCCACTGGTTAACGCATTAACCACAGAGCATGCGCTACAGCCTTTTAGTTCTCGTTATTTTGCGGCAGATAGTGGGTACTTTACTTACGCTAAAGAGTGGGCGCAGAACTTTATGTCTGATACTGATCGCTTACCAAGTCCCTCATATCCGACCTATCGGACAGCTGCACTTGAGCCACAAACTGTTTCATTGGCCCAATTCCAGCGTTTTATGCGCAATCCAGTAGAGAGCTTTTTGCACGAACAGTTACAGGTTAACTTACGCCGTTATGCCAATGAATTAGAAGACACAGAGCCCTTTGCATTAGATGCGTTACAAGTGTTTTCAATTAAGCGCCAAGTGCTTAATCAAGCAACTGCTAGGTTATCGCCAGAACACTCAGCAGAGCAGTATGTGCAAGCTGAACTGCAGCGTTTACAAGGTCAGGGGATTTTGCCATTGGCAGGTTTTGCTGAGCACTGCATCTTGCAAATGCAGGCAGGATTAGTCGAACAGCTAACGAGTTATCAGCAGCTCATTAAAGAATGGCCCTATCTGAATCAGCAGCCTAAGCCCTTAAGCTATCAGTATCGATCAACTGAATTAACCGGATGGTTGGGGGGCTTACGTCAAAAAGCAGCTAATTCATCTGAGTTGGCGGCCATTTATCTGGAGCCCAATGTGCTAAAGAAAGGTAATAATTGGCGTGCCCACCGTTTACTTAATGCCTATATCACTCATGTCTTAGCTGCCGCTAACGGCATTAATTTGACCAGTATTATTCAAAGTGAAGGGATGCAAGTCATTTTTCAGCCTGAACCGCAATTACCAGCCCAGCAGCAAGTGCAGGAGTGGTTAGAAATCTGGGAGCAGCACCTATTAGAGCCGTTGCCGATTGCGCAAAAAACGGCTTTTGTATTTCTGGAAGCCTTAGCTAAAGGGCCATTAGAGGCATCGACTGAGCAAGCCCAACAGCAGGCGAAAAAAACCTATGAAGGCGATGACTACCAGGTAACCGGCGAAGTACAGCAGTCCCCGGCGCTGGCTCGCTTTTACCCTGACTTTACAGCGCTTAGCGCTGATCAACGTTTTTTTCAATTGGCCCATGTACTGTATGCCGCACTGCATCGTTCGCTGACTTTAGCTGGCGTGAAACAGGAGGACAACTAACATGAGCCAAACACCTTTAGCTTTACAGTTACCTTTACAGGGCAGTCAGTTAATTGAAGCCAGTGCCGGAACAGGTAAAACCTATACTATTTCTGCCGTGTATTTACGTTTAGTCCTTGGGCATGGTACCGAGCAAACTGCTTTTGCTCGTCCTTTATTACCCCCAGAAATTTTGGTGGTAACCTTTACCGATGCAGCCACTGCAGAGCTTAAAGACCGTATTCGCCAGCGTTTAATTGAGGCAGCTAAGGTTTTTCGTTTACCCGCTACTTCAGCAGAACTGGTGTCGGTTGATCCGCTATTAATTGCACTACGTGATGATTTTGCTGAACAGGCATGGAGTAGTTGTGCCTATAAGCTGGAGCTAGCTGCGCAATGGATGGATCAGGCGGCCATTTCCACCATTCATGCCTGGTGTCAGCGTATGCTCCATGAACATGCATTTGATAGCGGCTACCTATTTAAGCAAACCTTAGAAACCGATTTTTCAGAGCTAGAGCAACAAGTAGCAGAAGATTACTGGCGTGAGTTTTGTTATCCGCTCACGGGTGATTTACTAGAGCAAGTGATTGCGCAGTGGCAATCTCCTGCTATTTTGCTAAAACAAGTGCGCCCATTATTAGGGCGTATTGCTACGCAAGCAAAGCCTGTAACCAGTGCTTTAACAGCGGTTAAGCAGCAGGCTGAGTTACAGGCTAAGCAGCAGTTACACCAGTTGAAAACCCAGTGGCAACAGGCTTTAGAGGCATACTGGCCAACCTTAGAAGCTGCTGTTCAGGCCAAACACTTACCGAAAAAACACTTAGAATGGTTAGGCTTTGTACAAAGCTGGGCGCTTGATCCGCAGCAGGCAACCTTTAAAAGCACGTCAGCCTCCAAGCGCGATCTAGCTTGGGAGGGCTTTCAAGCAGCCTGGAAAGGTGCTGCCGAACAGTGCCCAGCGCCCAGCTTTTTAGTGGAAAATTGGTATGCTGCTACGCTCGAGCAGCTCGACCGGCTAACAAGCCAATTGCCAGAGCAACTGCTTAAACATGCCGCAACTTGGATTGCCCAGCGGTTTGAACAGGAGAAGCAACAGCGCTCGCTCATGGGCTTTGATGACATGCTCAATCGCCTAGACACTGCATTACAAGGCGAAGATGCGCAGCGTTTAGCGGAGACGATTCGCCAGCAATTTCCGGTAGCGATGATTGATGAGTTTCAGGACACCGACCCAGTTCAGTACCGAATTTTTAATCAAGTCTATGCCATTGAAAGCAATCAGCCAGAAACCGCCATTTTGCTGATTGGTGACCCTAAGCAAGCTATTTATAGTTTTAGGGGCGCGGATATCTATACCTATTTGCAAGCGCGCCGCGCCACAGAAGGTCGGCATCACACCTTAGACACTAACTATCGCTCTAGTCAGGCGATGGTAGATGCAGTTAATTATTTATTTGCACAGGCTGAGCAGCGGGAAGCTAAGGGCGCCTTTTTATTTGATAAAAGTCAGCATGCCTTGCCATTTCACACCGTACAAGCCAAAGGTCGTGCTGCAAAATGGACAGTTAATGGTGAGGCTGCCCCAGCCTTAACTTGCTGGCTAAATGAAAACTTAACCGTAAATAGCGAGCATTATCTTGCCGAAATGGCCGCTAGCTGCGCCACTGAAATTACTCGCTTACTGACGTTGGGCCAAACTCAGCAAGCGGGGTTTGTGACGGATGAAACTTTCCACGGGCTAAAGCCAGGTGACATTGCAATTTTGGTACGCAGTTTTAATGAGGCAGAAGCTGTACGTCGTGAGCTAGCTGAACGCAAGGTGCGTAGTGTCTACTTATCTGATCGCGATTCGGTATTCAGTACCAGTGCAGCCCAGGATTTATGGCACTGGCTTAATGGCTTTTTGCATCCACAAGATGATCGTTTGATTCGAGCAGCGTTGACCACCTGCAGCTTAAATTTGTCATTGCCACAGCTGCACTCCTTTGTTGAGGACGAGGTGCTGTGGGAACAGCAAGTGCTAAAATTTCGTCGTTATTACGAACTTTGGCAAAAGATCGGTGTTTTGCCGGCCATTCGCCAGTTTATCCACGACTACCAATTGCCAGAACAGCTAGCCAATGACCCACAGCGCGAGCGCAAACTGACCGATATTTTACACCTAGCAGAAGTGCTACAGCGTGCCAGCAGCGAGTTAGACAGTGAATGGGCTTTGCTGCGCTTTTTAGAAGGCTTGATTGATGGCGATCAGCGTGCTGCAGATGATTATATAGTGCGCTTAGAAAGTGATGCCGAACTGGTAAAGGTGGTTACTATCCACAAATCTAAGGGGCTCGAATATCCGTTAGTGTTTTTGCCCTTTATTTGTCGAACGCGCCAGCTAAAAAAAGGTGAGCCTTACAGCTATTTTGATGGCCAAGCTCGGCAGTATTGCATCCATCATGACGAAGAAAGCTTTGCGCTAGCAGAGCAAGATCGACAAGCCGAAGACCTACGCTTACTGTACGTCGCATTAACCCGTGCACAATATGCATGCTGGTTGGGTATGGCAGATGTTTCTTATTACAAAAAATCAGTATTTCACGCTTCTGGCATTGGCTACTTACTCAATGGATTAACGCCTTTAGCGCAGGCTGAATCACTGGAAACAGTACTGACTCAACATCAGCAACAGTTTACTGCGATGCAAGTACTGCCTGCTCCGACTGCAACTGCAAGAGTTTATGCCGGTGATGAAACAGCGCAACAGCAGCCGATATGGCTAACGCCGCAGCGCACAGTAAAAGAGCATTGGTGGATTGCCTCCTACAGTGCGCTTAAATTGGGCACGCAGCTGACTGAATTAGTGAACCTACCAGAACCTATCGAGCCTGAAACCACTCACTTTAATTACCAAGATAAATCCGCCCAAGCCGGTAGCGAAGACAGCTTAGTCACCGAGCTAGCCGATCAGCATGAAGCCTTAGCCCCCTTTGATGATCAGCTAGCCGTAACTTTAGATAAAACCATTCACCAGTTTCCTAAAGGACCAACGCCTGGGACTTTTTTACATAATTTATTTGAAATTGCCGGCGAACACAGCTTTGGCTATTTGTTGGAGCGCCCTGGCGAATTAGTGCAACTGCTTGAACGTCGCTGCGCTGCCTTTGATTGGCAAGACTGGGTGCCTACGCTAACTGCTTGGTTAAGCAAAGCTCTTAGTTGTAATTTACCCATTACTGCTGAGGGGGGCTTGCGCTTAAAAGATTTAACTCAGTATCAAGTAGAAATGGAATTTTGGTTTGAAGCACAGCGGGTGAATGTCTTGGCGTTAGATCGCTTAGTACAGCAGTATGAGTTTGCTGGTGAGCTTCGTTTGCCTTTAGAGCCTGATCGTTTGCATGGTATGTTTAAAGGATTTATTGACTTAACATTCGAGCATCAAGGCCAATATTACGTTGCTGATTATAAGTCTAATTGGTTGGGGGAAGATGACACTGCCTACACCCAAGCCGCCATGCAGTCGGCTATTTTACAGCACCGCTATGATTTGCAGTATGTGCTGTATTTGCTGGCTTTGCATCGCCTGCTAAAACTACGCTTGCCCAATTATGACTATGATCAGCATATTGGCGGTGCTGTGTATTGGTTTGTGCGGGGCATTGATGCTGATAGTCGAGGCGTTTTCAGTCGTAAACCTCCTAGGCAGCTTATCGAGCAACTTGATGCTTTGTTTAAAGGCAAGGCGCCTGAGCAGTTATTAACTAAGGAGCTGGACTAATAGGTATGCAGCAGTTAGATATTTTTCAGTCCGTGTCGCCAGATCCTAGCGAGCCTTTCGATTATTTGGCCAGCCATGAATCGGTGTTTAGACTATTGCAGCATTGGCAAGCACTGGATTGGTTGCGCTCGCTAGATAATGTGTTTGCTCAGTTTATTTCCAGTTTATACCCTAGCGCCTCGCCGTTATTTGTTTTGGCCGCCGCTTTGGTCAGTCATCAACAAGGGCGTGGGCATGTCTGTTTGCTGCTGGACGAAACCTTGAGTCATCCCGACTTTGCTTTGTCTTTACCGCCTGAAGGCAATGGACGAATAATTCAGCCATTATTACCATCCACCGTGCTGCGCCAAGTTACTCTGGAGCAATGGCTGCAGCAAATTGAACAGGCATTGGCATTCTCTACGCAGCAGCCGTTACATTTAAATGGCACTCGTCTGTATACCCAGCGCTTTTGGCAGTACGAGCAGCAGTTAGCCGCCAGTTTGAAGCAGCGTATGGGGCAGGCAAAAACTCAACCAGAGAATTTAACCGAGTTATTACATCGCTTATTCTCCGTAAAGAGTGTCATCAACGGGCAACCCGTGGTGGACTGGCAAAAAATCGCCTGCGCCTTAGCCAGTCAGCAATTTTTCACCTTGATTACTGGCGGTCCGGGAACTGGCAAAACCACCACAGTGGTGCGTTTGCTGGCACTATTGCAACAGGTGGCGTTACAACATAATCCAAAGCAACCCTTAAGAATTCAATTAGCGGCGCCAACCGGTAAAGCCGCGGCTCGGTTAACAGAATCTATTGGCGCTCAAATTGAGCAATTGCCGATTGCGGCAGAGGTTAAGCAACAAATTCCGAAAGAAGTACTGACTCTGCACCGGTTGCTGGGTAGTCAACCTGAAAGCCGAGCCTTTAGGCACAATCAAGATAACTTACTAATGCTAGATGTGTTGGTGATTGATGAAGCCTCAATGATTGATTTAGAGATGATGTATAACGTGCTACAAGCGCTTCCAGTGCATGCCCAGCTGATCCTGCTAGGCGATAAAAATCAGCTGGCTTCAGTTGAGGCGGGTGCAGTGCTGGGGGATCTCTGTCACTTTGCTGAGCAAGGTTATTATGCGCCAGAGTTAATCGAGCAACTGTCGGCTACTACAGGGGAGTCAATCGCCAGTGAAGGCTTGGTTTCAGGCCTGCACTTACTGGCGCAGCATACCGTGATGTTGCGTCATTCACGGCGTTTTTTTGCTGACTCTGAAATTGGTCAGTTAGCCACTGCGGTTAATCAAGCGGAAGCAACTCAGGCTGAACAGCTATTCATTAGACCAAGCAATCAAGAGTTGTTGCATTTATCAGCGATCAGCAGCAATGAACTGCTGAAGTTTGTCATTAACGGCGTTGCTTCAGGTAACTCTCAGCGTTTGGGTTATGCGTATTATTTAGAGCAGCTAAAAGCTAAACGTCCTGACAAAGCCTGTTCCGATGTGAATCAATGGCAACAGTGGAGTGCAGAGATCTTAAACGACTTTAGCCAGTTTCAACTATTGGCAGCGGTGCGTAAGGGCGAATACGGCGTTGAGCAACTCAATCAGCGCATTGCTGAACGTTTGGCCAAAATGCAGCTTATTCATCAGCCGTATGGTTGGTACGAAGGCCGACCGGTGCTGATCACTCAAAATGACTATAGCTTGGGCCTGATGAATGGCGATGTGGGCATAGCACTCTACGTGCCGACCTTTACCCAGCAAGGCCGAGTCAGTGAAGGGCTGAGCTTAAGGGTAGCCTTTGCTAAAAATGATGGCAGTGGCGCAGTGCGCTGGTTGCTACCCAGTCGTTTAAGTGCAGTGGAAACGGTATTTGCTATGACCGTACATAAATCCCAAGGCTCGGAATTTACCCATACCGCACTGATCTTGCCTGAGCAATTAAACCCAGTGTTAACTAAAGAACTGGTCTATACCGCCATTACTCGGGCGAAACAAAAATTCAGCTTAATTGAGCCAGTCCGCGGAGTGTTTTCTCAAGCAATACAGCGTTCAGTCAAGCGTAACAGTGGATTGTTAGAGGCTATTCTTAATGATTAGCCACAAAACCAGCAGGGAATAAATTATTGGTTTGATGGTCAAACCAATAATCGCTGGTTGCGAAGCCAGGTAAATAAAGCAAGTCACAGGAGTAACGAAAATGATTGTGACCACAACGCAATCGGTAGAGGGTCAACGCATTACTCGTTATCACGGTATTGTGGTGGGTGAGGCTATTTTAGGCGCCAATCTATTTAAAGACTTGTTTGCCAGTGTCCGAGATATTGTCGGTGGCCGCTCAGCTACCTACGAAAAAGAGCTACAAAAAGCGCGCAGTATTGCTTTGCAAGAGCTAGAGCAGCGCGCTGCAGCACTTGGTGCTAATGCAGTGGTTGGCGTTGATTTAGACTTTGAAGTGCTAGGTCAAAATAACGGCATGCTCATGGTCTCAGCCAGTGGAACTGCAGTAACCATTGAGTAATTAGTCGTCTTGCATTCACCTAGGGCCTTAGCAAATACTGAGCCTATTCATTTGATCAATTAATAGCGGAGTTTTTATGAGTGATATTAATAACGTAAGTCATAATGCAGACAAGCTTTGCTTTGAAACTACAGTAGATGGGCATAGAGCCCATTTAGATTATCGAACCATCGATGAGGATACCTTAGATTTTCATCATACCTTTGTACCAGATGAATTAAGAGGGCGTGGCGTGGCCGCAGATTTGACCGAAGCGGCTTTAGCTTATGCAGAAGAGCAGGGGTTCAAGGTGCACCCCAGTTGCTCCTACGTTGAAACCTTTATGAAGCGTAAGGGAATTCCTGCCGCTTAAATTAAAGGCTCTGCCGTTGAGTTAGCGGCAGAGCCTTTTTAGCTTTAACTAAACAACGCTTCGAGCTTGATTTGATCTTGGGCGAACTGGCGAATGCCTTCAGCTAATTTTTCGGTTGCCATAGCATCTTCATTATGAGCCCAACGAAATGCGGCTTCGGTCATTGCTGGTGGTCGCTCTTGCAAGCTCGGCACAGTTAATTGAGGTGTCAATTCACCACATTGTGCAGCTAACTGCTCAATTAACTCAGGACTAATAGTTAAACGATCGCAACCGACCAGTTGTTCGATTTGTCCGATATTTCTAAAGCTAGCGCCCATCACAATGGTGGGGTATTGGTGCTGCTTATAATATTGATAAATTCGGCTTACCGATTGCACGCCTGGGTCTTCAGCACCCTGATAATCAATTCCTGAACGTTTTTTATGCCAGTCATAAATGCGTCCAACAAACGGGGAGATTAGATAAACTCCTGCTTCAGCACAGGCAATTGCCTGTGCCATCGAAAATATTAAGGTGAGGTTGGTCTGAATACCTTGCTGTTCTAAGCGCTCCGCCGCTTTAACTCCCTCCCAAGTGGCGGCAATCTTAATTAAGACGCGCGCTTTTTCTACTCCAGCAGCTTGATAAGCAGCAATCAAGCGTAATGCTGCCTGATAGGTTGCTTCGGTATCAAATGAAAGGCGTGCATCCACTTCGGTTGAAATGCGCCCAGGAATTTGTTGCACAATTTCACTGCCCACCGCGACCGCAAAGGCTTCAGTGGCTGCCTGTAGATCAGTAGCATGCTTTTGCTTAATCGACTCGATTAAGGCCTGATAAGGCTCAAGTGCTGCTGCTTTTAGTAATAATGATGGGTTAGTAGTAGCATCTTGTGGCTGCAAGCGTTGAATCGCATGTAAATCACCGGTATCAGCCACAATGACGGTATGTTGCTTTAGTTGTTCAAGTTTAGAGGACATAATGCTATCTTCGTCAGGAGTTCTAAGTGTCAGCAGCGGCTTAGCGCGCTAGTTGGCGTTAGTGTTACGCTGTTTTAGTCAGGCTAACGTCGCTGTATTACCTTTTAATTTCTTCTTCAGGGTTATTAGCATAGGGTAACGGTAACAGCAGCAGTTCTGGTCCATCAATAGCTCCTAAGCGTACGCTACCTTGCAGTGCCGACTCTTCTAGTGCGACTGCTAATAATTCAACCACTGATTCTGCCGGATTAAGTGCTGCGATAATGACCTCGCCAATGGCATTGTTTTTGTCCACTGAAAATACCTGGGTGCCCGCTGCAGGCAAGTCCTCACTGTTGAGGGCAAAGCGAAATAAATGACGCTTTAATTTGCCTAGGTATTGCATTCTTGCCACAATTTCTTGGCCGCTATAGCAGCCTTTTCTAAAGCTGACTGCGTCCAATGCAGGTAAGTTAAAAATTTGTGGAATAAAGCTGTCGCTGGTTGCTTCAGTAATATAAGCAATACCTGCACTGATTAACCCCAAATGCCATATATTAGTGTCGCTTTCAGTTGCACCGTGACTGATTAAGCGCTTGGTTAAACAACTGGCTTCATCTGCAGGGCACCATAATTCGATAAGGCTAGGACTCACGCGTACTGCTGTTAGGTGATTTAAATGCACTACGCTATTACTTTCATAAGGCAGCTCTAGGCCTAACGCTTGAAGTATGGCCTCAGCATCGACTAAACCAAAGCGAGCCCATTCTGCAGAAACATTGCTTAAGCTCGATTTAGAAAAAAGCGCGTATTTTTTTAACTCTTCAATTTGCAGGTCAACTAAAGAGTGATCCATGGCTAATAAATAACCTTCTGCGACTTGCAGCACGCGAAAGTTTGAGATCATGCGTCCCTTAGGATTGCATCTCGCGCCTAAGCTGGATCGGTTATCATGTACATAGTCGAGATTACAGGTGATCTGACCTTGTAAAAACTTTTTGGCATCACTGCCTTTGACCGATAAAACACCTTGTTCAGAAAGCAGGGTAAAATATGCTTGGCTCATTACTCAAATCTCACTTAATAAGTTCTGCTGATTTTCACTCATCATACTCGCTATTTTAGTAGCGAGTGCGCTTAGGCACGTTGTCGCCTATACTTAGCTCATTCGCTAAGGGGAGTTACTTATGGATTCAAATACAAAGGTTTCACAAACTGAATTAAATCGCCTGTTTTGGCATAGTCGCCGCGGCATGCTTGAGCTAGATGTGCTGCTAGTACCTTTTGTTAAAGAGGTCTATCCAGAGCTATCTGCTGAAGATCAAGCGCGCTATCGCAAGCTGTTAAGCTGTGAAGATCAGGATATGTTCGGTTGGTTCATGCGACGCAATTCTCCTGAAGATAGCGATTTAAAATATATGGTTGATATGATTTTAACGCGTGCCCAAAACCCATAACACTTTCAGTATAACCCTACAGCCTTCTAAGTGTAGAAGGCTATTGGGCATTTGTAGTCTAGTACTGCTTTTAATGAGCAGTTTTTTACTGCAATGGTCATGGAGTTTGTTCGGGGTATATGTCGCAGCACTACTAGCCAGCATCTGGGAAATGCAGTTAGCCCGCTCAACAGGTAAAACCCTCAGTTATTCTGCTCACCAATGGCATCTTGCTACGGCGCAAAATCCTGCGCTTAGTCACCCAATTCAAGTCTACGGTGAAACGGTGGTCACGCCTTGGTTGGTAGTTGTACTGTACCGGCTGCCTAATCAATACTTTAAGCGTGCGCTGGTTATTCCTGCCGATTCACTAAACTCCCAACAGCACCGCCAATTAAGAGTCAGGCTCCGTTTTTCGCGAGCGGTTATTCATCATTAAGGCTATGATCACTAAGCTTATAGTTATCTGGCGTAAGCAGTGTAGGGATCGCTTTGGCTAATGTATCAGGATAATCAAGAGTGTAATGTAAGCCGCGACTTTCTTTGCGGGCAAGGGCGCAGTTAATGATTAACTCAGCCACAATGGCTAAGTTTCTTAGCTCCAGCAAATCTTTACTGACTTTGTAGTTCGAGTAAAAATCTTGGATCTCACTTTGCAGCAACTTGATCCGATGTTGCGCGCGTAAAATTCGTTTATCGGTACGCACAATACCAATGTAGTTCCACATAAAACGGCGTAACTCATCCCAGTTATGGGCGATGATAATGTCTTCATCAGAATCAGTTACTTGTGAGGCATCCCAAGCGGGAATGGGGTAAGGCGTAGCAACGGGGTGCTGAATAATATGTTGAGCCGCCGAGCGAGCATAGACAAAGCACTCAAGCAAGGAGTTGCTGGCCATCCGATTGGCTCCGTGCAAACCGGTAAAACTAGTTTCACCAATGGCATACAGCCCTGCAAGATCGGTTTGTCCATGCTGATTCACCCAGACTCCACCACAGGTGTAGTGGGCTGCTGGCACTACTGGAATGGGTTGCTTAGTAATATCAATGTCAAAGTCTAAACAACGCTGATAAATCGTCGGGAAGTGGGCTTTAATAAAGTTCGCCGGTTGATGCGAAATATCGAGGTAAACGGAGTCTAGCCCCCGTTTTTTCATTTCATGGTCAATGGCTCTGGCCACAATATCACGGGGCGCAAGCTCGGCCTTAGGATGATACTGCGGCATAAAGCGCTCACCTGATGGCAGCTTTAGATAAGCGCCTTCACCGCGTAAAGCTTCAGATATTAAAAAATTCTTGGCATGCGGATGATATAAGCAGGTAGGGTGAAACTGATTAAATTCTAAGTTGCCCACCCGACAACCGGCACGCCAAGCCATCGCGATACCATCGCCAGTCGCACTATCTGGGTTACTGGTATATAAGTACACCTTAGCTGCGCCACCTGTGGCCAAAATCACTTGTTTGGCGGCGTAAGTGGCTACTTGATTGTTGCTGGCATCTAGCACATAGGCACCGACGCAACGTTTGGCTGAAGGGTTAACGCTACATGGTTGAGTAATAAGATCAATCGCTACTTGATGCTCAAAGAAATCAATATTTGCCTGTTGTTTTGCATTAGTCAGTAAGGTGGTAAAGATAGCCGCGCCGGTTGCATCAGCGGCGTGAATAATTCGTCGCTGGCTATGTCCGCCTTCTTGGGTGAGGTGAAAGTCTAAAATAGAACGACTATCTAAGGGGGCACCATCATTTTTAGTAAAGGGCACGCCCTGATCAATTAACCACTGAATAGCCGCGCGACTATTTTCCACGGTAAAGCGCACCGCGTCTTCATCGCACAAACCAGCGCCTGCAACTAAAGTATCTTGAATATGCGACTCTACCGTATCGCCTTCATCCAGTACCGCAGCAACGCCGCCTTGGGCCCAGTAAGTAGAACCTGCATGCAATGAGCCTTTACTGAGAATGGCAATGCTATAGCTAGCCGGTAAATTGAGCGCTGCAGTTAAACCAGCGGCACCACTACCGATAATTAACACATCATAGGAATAGTGAAGGCTCATAACAGGGTATCGATTCTAAGCAATAAAAGAAGCTAGCCAATGTAAACCCGATAGGTGTTTTTGGCTAGCCGTTAGTTCTATTGTTTAGCTTGCCATTGGGCAGGGCGTTTAGCGATAAAGGCATCAATCCCTTCCATTGCATCGGCCTGAGTTAAGTTATCAACCATCACTTGTCCTGTATAACGATAGGCCTCAGCTAACGGCATGTTCAGTTGCTGGTAAAAAGCGTGCTTACCTAGCTTTAAGGTGGCGGGTGATTTGCTGGCAATTTTTTCAGCTAAGGCCACGGTAAAGTCTGCAAGCGCGGAGTTATCCACGGCATGATTAATCAACCCCATTGCAACGGCTTGCGTTGCACTAATCATCTCGCCAGTTAGCAGCATTTCTAGTGCATGCTTAGGACTAACTACCCGTGATAAGGCTACCATCGGCGTTGAGCAAAATAAGCCGATATTCACTCCAGGAGTGGCAAAGCGCGCACTCTCAGCGGCAACTGCTAGATCACAAGAAGCCACAAGCTGACAACCTGCCGCGGTAGCAACGCCTGACACCTCGGCAATCACTGGTAAGTCTAAGTTCACTACTTGTTGCATGACTTTGCTGCACTGATCAAATAGCGCTTGATGCTGCTTTGGGTCACCAAAAGCTTGCTGGATTTCCTTAAGGTTATGTCCTGCACTAAAGGCTGGACCTTTGGCTCTAATAATGAGTACATGGATCGCTGGATGCTGTTCAGCTTCTAGTAATCGTTGCTCTAACTCTTGCAACATAGCCAGTGATAGGCTATTGCGTGACGATTGATTATCAAGGGTAATAACCCCGACATGATTGGCTAGAATCTCTAGGGTAATAGGCTCGGTCGACATAATGAATATCCTAAAAAATAATCGGTTAAGCCTAACTGAGTTCGAATCTAGAGAGTTACCGACTAAAGCAGGGGGCGCTGCAGGGATGAAAAAAACAACCTGCGGTGGCTGTGTTAGAATTTGTGGCTTTTAATCGTAACGTACTGGAATACAACTCATGTTAGGAATGTTTCGTGCATATCGCGAGCGCGGCTGGCGAGAAATTAGCCCTGCCGAATATGCCCATTGCTGGGAACAATGGGGCGGCAGTGTGATCACTCATCCGCGTATTGTTGAGCGCTTAGCTTTGCTGGCCGAAATTCCGGTACGTTATTTAGGCTGGCCGGCCACTGGACAGCTGCAGGCGGCGATTCCAACATGGGGGCAGCATTTGGCGTTAGCTAAAGCGGTGCTCAAGCGTAAAGGCAAGCGTGGCTTATATGATTTAGGCAACGCCGAAGTCATTTTACCTATGGCCGCTAATGCTCAGATTGACTTGCGCTTTAAGGCAGAAAACTTGTCAGAGCGCAGTGCAGCGCAGATTAAACAAGCGCAGGCTCATCCCTTTGGTTTAGCGCTGGCTCGAGCGCCTGAAGATTACAGTAAAAAATTTCGCTATAACCAGCGCCGTGAACTGCGTCTACTAGAAGAAGCCGGCGGGCAAATCCGTGACATACAGCAGCTCACTCCGGTCGAGCGGGCCACTATTTATAGCCAGCTATTTGAACAGCGTTGGTCTTTTGATGTGCCCGGTAAACAGCACCTCAGTGAAGTATTTACTTTGTTGGATGAGTTTATGGCTGGATCGGTGTTGTATTTAGCGGAGCAACCGATTGCGATTCAAATTCTATACAAGGTGCAGTCACCTCAGTGGATCAGTGTTGAGTACGTCAATGGCGGCGTTGCGCCAGATCATAAGGACTTCAGTCCAGGCAGCGTGTTGAGCTTTATCAATACCCAAGCCGAGTGGCAATTAGCCAAGGCAGCCGGTAAAACGCTGCGCTATTCTTTTGGCCGTGATGAGCAAGCCTATAAGCAGCGTTGGTGCCATTCTTCAGCTATTTATTTCACCCGCTAAGGTGGTGTTATGTCGAGTAAAAAACAACAGTTACTCCAGCAGTTTCGGCGTAAAAAACGCCTTAGTTTGTTATTGGTGCTGACAGTTTTAGTACTACTCAGTGCGTTCTATAGCCTGTGGTTGCTGCCGTTAGCTTTAGTACTGACGTGGGTCATCCATGAGGCTTGGTTTGCCGATCACTTGTTTTACTCGCCGCGCAGTGATTATCACTACCAGTTTCCAGAGTATAGTCAGCAACTGGCCTGTCAGTTACAAGATGGCAGACTGCAGTTAGCACAGGCGTTGCCCGAGTCAATTGGGGCAGGCAGTACTTTGGTACTTGCAGTTCATTTACGCAGCAGCTGGTTAGGTCGCCTATTTGATCCAGTGCTAACTGTGGGCTGCGATCGACAAACGTTTGAGCGGGGAGCCTGTGGGGTGCGCTATTTGAACTTAACAGGACAGCTCTTTGAGCTGGTTGAGAAAGGCTTGCCGCTGAGTACGCGTTTTTGTCAGGTACAGCAGCATGGACCTATCGTGGCTTGGCCTGCTCGAAGTTTTAAGCCACGCCGGATCATGCTGATTGCCCCCCATGCCGATGATGCCGAACTGGCTGCCTTTGGCTTATACAGTCAAGCCGCAGATGTTTCGTTGGTGACTTTAACTCAAGGTGAGATAGAGGCAGAAACCTATCAGCAATTGGGTTTAGCTCCTGAAGCAGCTGCTAAACTCAAAGGGCGCTTGCGTAGCTGGGATAGCATGGCCATTCCTCTATGGGGTGGAGTACCCACCAGTCATTGTGTACAGCTGGGCTATTATTGCTTGCAGTTACAAGCAATGCAGCAGCAGCCAAGCCAAGCATTTGGCTCTAAAGAGTCTGGCGAGGCAGATACCCGTAGCGTACGCCAGATGAATGCCTGCCGATTACCAAGCGATGCAAACGGGGTGCCCAGTTGGGAAAACTTGATTGCCGATCTTACACAGCTTATCGCTGATTTTAAGCCAGAGCTTATTGTTACCCCACACCCAGAGCTAGATCCCCATGGCGACCATATTGCTGCGACTGCTGCCGTGCAAGAGGCGCTAGCTCAGCAAGCTCATTCGGTACAGGCCTTACTGCTATATGCTAACCATTTAGCTGACAATGATCGCTGGCCGATGGGCAATGCAGGAGAAGGTGTTGCCTTGCCGCCAGTAACCGATGCAGCGTTACCCGCCGATGAGCTCTGGAGCTATGTACTAAGCGTGGAACAACAGCTAGATAAAGCATTGGCACTAGCGATGCAGCATGATTTGCAAGGGTCATTGCCGTTGAAAAAACGTCTGCGTCGAAACCTGCAAAAGCTATTGCTGGGTCGTCGTTGGCCTGTTACTGGTGATAATGAGTTTTTTCGTAAAGCTGTACGGCGGCACGAACTGTTTTGGGTGAGGCCGTTACAGCAAACAAGTCCGCATGATTAAACACGCTGCTTATTTTTGCCGCGGAATACCATAACGCTGTCGCCGTTCCCACAAGCACTTACGACTAATACCGAGTTGTTTAGCTAACTCGGTTTCGGTCATTTGTTGCTGATTATTGATTACAAACTGATAAAAGTAATCGTCTAGGGATAAGTTGTCAGCAGGAGACGGTTCAGATGTGGCACTTGCCTCAAGATTGCCAGCTTTAGCTGGGGGTGACCACTCGATACCCAGTAAATCAGGAGTAATCTGTGGCTCATCACATAGAATGACTGCTCGCTCAATAGCATTTTCTAGTTCGCGCACATTGCCAGGCCATGGATAGTTTTGTAACAGCTGCAATGCCTCAGGGCTGAAGCTTAAGGCCGCTGCATCGGTTTTAGCTAGCTGCTGCTGCAATAGCTTTTCTGCCAGTTCGATCACATCTGACCCGCGTTCGCGTAGTGCAGGAATATGCAGCGCAATCACATGCAAGCGGTAATACAAGTCTTCACGAAAGCTTCCCGCTTGAGCCCGCGACTTAAGATCGCGGTGAGTGGCAGCCATAAAGCGGACATCGACCTTAATTGAGTTAACCGAACCAACGCGCCGCACTTCTCCTTCTTGAATTGCACGTAATAACCGTGCTTGAGCTTCTAACGGTAACTCACCAATTTCATCCAAAAATAAAGTGCCGCCATTGGCTGCCTCAATCAATCCGGCACGGGCTTGATTAGCACCAGTAAAGGCGCCTTTTTCATGGCCAAACAGCTCTGACTCAATCAAAGACTCGGGAATAGCTGCGCAGTTGACATTAATTAATGGCCCCTGAGCGCGTTTGGAGTGTTCGTGGATGGCTCTGGCAACAAGCTCTTTACCAGTGCCTGACTCACCTAAAATCAAAACATTGGAATCAGTTGGTGCCACTTTCATGATTTTGTTAAACAGTGCCTGCATCACCGCACTGCTGCCAATAATGTTCAGTTTACTGGCAAGGCTGGAGTTTGCTGTTTCAGGGGAAGTCGTGAGGCGGTCTTGAGTTTTTACTGGGCTATTGGCTTCTTGTAAAATACGCGCAACAGTACTGAGCATATCGTCATGGTCAAAGGGCTTAGCAATGTAATCGACCGCTCCTTGGCGCATTGAGTCAACCGCTGAGCGTAAACTAGCGTAGCTAGTCATAATCAATACCGGCAGATCTTTTGCAATCTCAATTAAATCAGTGCCTGGCGCGCCAGGTAAACGCAAGTCGGTAATAATTAATTGCACAGTCTGAGTATTAAGCAGCGCTTGAGCTTCAGCCACGGTACCTGCTTCAAGAACGGAGTAATGATTTCGCTCCAAGAGCCGCTTTAGCGCCCGCCGAATAATGGCTTCATCTTCAACAATTAAAATAGACTGCATCACAACACTTTATACCTCAAAATTCACCGCCTGAGTAACAGGCAGTAATGGACTCGCGGTTAAGGCCGCAGGCAACTGAATGATAATTCGTGTGCCTTTTTGCTGCTCGGGTAGAGCAGGACTGATAATGTCAATTTTACCTTGGTGCTGCTCAATAATCGAAAACACCATTGCCATACCTAACCCTGTGCCTTGGCCAGGATCTTTGGTCGTAAAAAATGGCTCAAAAATTCGTTTAAGGTGCGCCTGCTCAATACCATGCCCCTGGTCCTCAACCTGCAATTCAATATAAGAGCCCTTCAGGCGCGAGCACAAGGTAATCCCCCCAAGAACAGGACTTGCATCACGGGCATTGCTTAACAGGTTAACCATAACCTGGACTAAACGTTGCTGATCACCCAAGACATTATGTTCAGTTGCACATAGATTAACAAAGTGCACCTCCTTGGCTGCTTTATTCAATTCCAATAGGCTAATGGCTTGCTGGCAAACCGCTCTAATAGAGCACGCGGCATAGGGCGTGATGGCATGTTGCTCACCGGCATGGGAGAAGTTCATCAAAGATTGCACAATAGCCGTTATACGCTGGGTCTGCTCTAAGATAGCCTGGCTGTTTTCTAGAATTTCTGGGTCATTGGCATAATCGGCCAGCTGGTTTTGGGCTAAGCAGGCAATGCCGGTAACCGGGTTACCAATTTCATGGGCCACTCCAGCAGCTAAGCGCCCGATAGAGGCTAAACGCTCCGCATGCTCTAAATAACTTTCTAGGCGCTGGGTTTCAGTGGTGTCTTCAATCAGGAGTACCACGGCCTTGGCTTGATAGTGCTGGTTGGGCGAATCATCAATCGCTGCTTTGTGTAAATTTAACCAACGGGACTCATAGTTACTTTTAAGCGGATATTTATACCAATGAGCTTCTTGGCTGAGATAAAAGTTTAGCAAAATACTGCGCCATGGCTCATCTAGAGCGTCTAAGCGTGAGCCTATCACCCGTGAAGCGGCTATTCCGGTCATGACCTCAAGGGCTTTATTCCAAATAAAAATTTCCTGATCTTTAGCCAGTGAGCAAACACCCAAAGGCAAATCTTGCAAGGTTTGTCGGTGAAAGCGACGTAAGGTATCAAGTTCTGCAGCTAAACCGGTTAGGCGTGACTGGTAGTCTTCTAAGCGTGATTCAATTAGATGCAGGTCTTCACTACGAAAGCTGTGGGCTTGTTTTTTATAGGGAATAAAACTGCTAATAATTTCTTGTGCAATACTGGGGCCCATCAAGCTAGATAGATTCACTTGCAATTGCTGGCGTAAGCGGCGTAAGGCAAAAGGACGTTGTTCATCGTAGCTGTATTCCAGCTCACGTAAGGCCTGCTCCAGCTCTCGTTGAGCGGTGACCGCACCTAAGGGTTTGGCCAGTGCGGTGGCAAAGTCTTGTGCAGAGCTTGCCTCTAATTCGCTATGCAAATGCTGGCGCGCCTGATTGATGCAACAGGTTTCGGCCGCTAGCGTTTCTTCAACGCTACGACTGCTAAATAACGAGACGCCGGCAAAGGTTAGGGTATTAACCAGCAAGGCAAAAATAGCAGCTAGGTGCCAGCTATTGCCGGTAATAGAATCCGAAAAATTAAAATGACCTAAGCCTAGTTGTTCTAAAGGAATAAAGGTAGGTAGCAGCAAACACACAAACCACGTGATTAAGCCTAAGGTCACTCCAGCAATAAAACCTTTTTTATTAGCCGCAGGCCAATACAGGACTGACAGAGCAGCGGGCAAGAACTGCAGGGAAGAGACGAATGAAATTAACCCCAACTGGGAAAGACTGTGTCTTGCTTGTAACAATAAATAAAATACAAAAGCCAGCATTAACAGCGCAATAATTAACCAGCGTCTTGCGCCACGCAACCAGCGATAAATATTAGTGGTGTGTTTAGGCTGATAAAGCGGCAGTAAAACATGGTTTAGCAACATGCCGGATAACGCTAAAGTTAGTACAATAATCAAGCCGCTCGCTGCCGACAAGCCGCCGGTGTAAGCCAATAAGGCCAGCATTGGTTGCTCTAAGTGAATTCCTACCGCCAAAGTAAAGTACTGTGGCTCAGCGGCTAAATTAAGTTTTAACCCTGCCCATAAAATAATCGGAATCGGTAAGCTCAGTAAGAGCAGTAACAAAGGGACGCCCCAGCTGGCAGTATTCATTGCCCGCGGATTTTTATTTTCGGTAAAAATCATGTGATACATGTGTGGCATCACAATTGCAGCGGCAAAAAATATCAACAATAAGGTGCGCCAAGGACCATCTTGTAATGGGGTATGTAGGGCGTTTAGTTGAGCTTGATGGGTGTGTAGCCAAGTCTCTAATCCAGAAAGCCCACCCAGTACTTGAAACAGCAAATAGCCGCCAATCAACAGTAAAGCGATGACTTTGAGTAAAGACTCAAAGGCCATAGCAAAGACTAAACCTTCATGTTTCTCCCCTGAAGCCACCTGCTTGGCACCGAACAAAATGGCAAATAAGCCAATTGCGATACAAAAAATTAACGCTGATGCCAAGGGTGGTAATTGTGGGCTTAGTAATTGAATGCTTTCAGCAACAGCTTGAATTTGTAGAGCTAACAGCGGTAAGCAACCTATCAGTAAGCCTAAGGTAGTCAGTGTGCCTACACCTTGGCTACGATAACGAAAGGCAAACACATCGGCTAATGAGGTTAACTGATACTTGCGGGCTAACTGTAAAAATGGATGCAGTAGAACTGGAGATAAGAAAAAAGCGCCAGAAATACCCAGATAAATCGCCAAGTAGCCATAACTGTATTGATGGGCTAGCGCCACCGAGCCATAAAATGCCCAAGCACTGGCATAAACTCCCAGAGATAAGACATAAATGGCTGGGTGTTGTTGAATCTTTTGCGGAATCCAGCCCCGTTCGCTGATCCACGCCACGCCAAATAAGCAGCCTAAATACACCAGGCTAATCAACAGTAGCTGATAAAGGCTAAAGTTCATCGTGTTTTCTATGGGGTTGCAAAAAGAAGGTCATCACGATTAAGCAAAACCACAAAATAAAGGGTCGATACCAGCTATTGGTGTTGCTTGCAGTCCACCACTCCATAATCGCTGGGGAAAACAAATACATGCTTACCACCAACATAAGCACTAATCGATGCAGATACATAGTTTGCCTAATTTTGTTGCATTAAACAGAAAATGAAGCTGTCACTTAAAGTAACAATTATTGATTCTTGGGCACAGACTAAGGCGGAACTAAGCAGGGCGCGATTAGACGTATTAACTAGCTAAACCTAAATTTACCCCCTAGAGTATAGAGAGTAACTGACGCAGAAATTACAGGAGTAAGCATGCAAACAAAATCAACAGATGTACTAATCATTGGTGCAGGCACTGCTGGCTTATATGCTTTGAGAGAAGTTAAGCGCGCTAAAAAAGACTATTTAGTCGTCGATACAGGGCCGCTTGGCACCACCTGTGCCCGGGTCGGCTGTATGCCCTCTAAGGTGTTACTGCAAGTAGCACAGGAAAACCAAGCGCTACAGCAACTAGTGCAGGATCAGGTCATTACAGCAAAGCCACAAGCGATTAATGATCAAGCCGCACTCAAGACGGTGCGCCAGTTACGTGACCGATTTGCCACGGGGGCAGCACAAGGTGCTCAGCGCGCAGCAGGTGAACACTTGATTATTGGCAAGGCATCGTTTTTATCACCTAATCGGGTGCAAGTGATGACTGCCGAGGGCCAACAGGTGATCGAGGCGCATTCCATAATCTTAGCCACTGGCTCCAGTCCTGTAGTGCCTGGTTTTTTATCTGCAGTGGCTGATCGCATGTTAACGACAGATGCTGTATTTGAGCTCGAACACCTGCCTAAGCGCTTAGGTATCATGGGGCTAGGTGCCATCGGCCTAGAGTTGGGCTTAGCCCTAGCACGCTTAGGTGTGCAAGTGACTGCAGCCGATATGGCTGATCAATTAGGCGGTATTCAAGATCCCACTATTGCTCAGGCAGCGCAGAAAATTTTCTCCAATGAGATGGATATCTGGTTAGGTCATCCAGCAGAGATTGAGCGTACCGAGCACGGGGTGCTACTCAAAGCTGGCAATCAAGCGGTTGAGGTGGATCAATTGTTGGTGGCATTAGGGCGCAAGCCAAATCTAGCTGAGCTGGCACTGGAGAAAGCAGGGCTACCTGTAGATGAAAAAGGAGTACCACTCTTTGATCCGCATACCATGCAAATTGGCGACACACGTATCTTTATTGCTGGCGATTTAAATGCTGATCGAACTCTGATGCATGAAGCCTGTGATGAGGGAGCAATTGCTGGTTATAACGCCAGCCGTACAGCGGTTACTGCTTTTGAGCGTAAAGTACCTTTAGCGATTGCCTTTACTCAACCAGATATTGTGAGTGTGGGAGCAAGTTTTCACTCATTAACTGCAGGCAATTATTTGGTGGGTGAAGCCAAAGCAAATGGGCGAGCAATTATTAAGCACGATGAGCAAAGTCTGATTCGCCTGTATGCGGACTCCCATTCTGGCAAGCTGCTCGGTGCCAGCTTATTGGGTGTCGATACGGAACACCTTGGGCACTTTTTAGCGCTAGCGATTATGCAGCAGATGACAGTTGCAGATTTGCTGCAGGCACCGTATTACCATCCAGTAGTTGAGGAGCAGCTGCAAGCGGCGTTACAAGATTTACTAAAACAGCTACCGCAACTGCAAACAGGCTTACCTTTTGGATTAACCCAAAAAAGTTAAGTGCACTAAGCTGGCGCTTAAAAATAAGCGCCAGCTCTTCTTAGGAAGTCCAAGGCTGTTGATCAATCAGCACCGAACACCAAGTGAACTAATCTCTAGTTCAGCACTCAATGCTGTGCTTATCTTTAGTAGTTCACAAATTTGCGCTCAATTTAAGTTAAGCTAGACAGGCTGAGTAACTGTTAATGTATGAAATCTTTTACTTACACCATGTCTATTAGAATTTAAGGAGTGTACATGACGCCTGAAGATGATCAGCAGCTGGTAGAGCGCGTTCAAAAAGGCGATAAGCGCGCTTTTGATTTGCTGGTACTTAAATACCAGCATCGAATTTTAGGGTTAGTAGTGCGCTTTGTGCATGATCCACATGAAGCACAGGATGTTGCTCAAGAAGCTTTTGTAAAAGCTTATCGGGCCTTAGGAAACTTTCGAGGTGATAGTGCGTTCTATACATGGCTATATCGAATCGCTATAAACACCGCAAAAAACTACTTGGTTTCACGTAATCGACGTCCACCCAGTAGTGATGTGGATGCGGGGGACGCTGAGTTTTTTGATGGTGATCACGCGCTGAAAGATATTGAAAGCCCAGAACGTATGATGCTGAGGGATGAGATCAAGTCAACGGTACAACATAGCATTAGCCAGCTACCAGAGGACTTGCGAGTAGCTCTCACTTTGCGTGAGTTCGAAGGATTAAGTTATGAAGACATTGCTACGGTTATGAAATGTCCCGTTGGAACGGTACGGTCACGAATTTTTAGAGCCAGGGAAGCAGTAGATAAGGCGCTACAACCTTTATTGAATAATGAAGCTTGACGAGTAATCGGTTGAGCAGGAGTGAGAGTAAATGAGTAATAAAGAAAGCTTGCAGCAAGCGTTATCTGCTTTGTTGGATAATCAAGCAGATGACTTGCAGTTGCAACGAATACTTCAATCCCTAGATGACTCAGAAGTACGTGAGACCTGGGTGCGCTATAATGTGGCACGCGATGCAAGTCTAGCTGCAGATGCACAGTTTGCAGGTGTCGATCTCTCTGCAGGCATCAAACAGGCGATCGAGCAGGCTGAAGATAGCTTAGATACTCAAACCTCTGAGCAACCAGCCGCTCGCTCAATGCCTGTTTTTGGTCGTTTAAGCAAAGTCGCGATTGCAGCCTCAGTGACCTTAGCGGTATTGGCTGGTGTGCGTTTTTTCAATCAGAGTGAATTAGCTTCCACAGAGCTTACGGCAGATGCTGGTGAGCCAATGGAAATGCTTGAAGCTGTGGGCATGCCTGGACAAACCTCCGAGTTAACCAGCTTTAATGAAAGCAAACATAGCCCAGTGGCAGAGGCCTTAGAAGGTGAGGGTAACTGGCATAATGATCGTCTGCCAGAGTATTTACGCCGCCATGCCCAGCAAGCACCTGCTCACGCCGATACCGATACCCAAGTAACGCCAGTTAATACCGCACAAGAGTAACCTCAGCATGAAATGGCTATGGGCTATCAGTATCCTGTGTATGACTAATAGCCCTGTGCTTTTAGCCGATCAAGCAAAAGACCTTACTTCCGAACAGTTGGCTTGGTTAGCGCACGCGCAACAAGCCGCTGTTCATACCAGTTACAGTGGCCACCTAGTCTATGAGCGCAAAGGCGTATTTGCTACCTACGCCACTCATCACTTGGCTCAGAATCATGGCTTTACCCAACGCATTGTTCGGCTAGATAATGCCCAGTATGAGTTGCTACGTAATCAGGAGGGTGTTTTGTGCAGTTTTTCAGAAACCAGCACGCAAACACCTTTTTATTTGTCTGACTGGCCAAGCAGCCTCGCGAGCTTACAACATATAGAGCAGAACTATCAGTTAAGCTGGGGGGAAGAAAGCCGAATTGCTGGCCGCCCAACCTATAGCCTCAACTTTGCCGCAAAAGATTCTTATCGCTACTCCATGCAACTCAAACTGGATCAACAAACGGGGGTTCCCTTACAAACCTTGCTGCTTAATAACCGCCAACAGCTGTTAGAGCGCACGCAGTATGTATCATTCGCTCCTGGCCAACCTGTTCCCAGTGCACTGCAGGCCTCAGCTAACTGCAGTCGCCAAACAGTGCAACAAAACTCGCATTCAGATAGCGTATGGGATCCTAAATGGGTGCCAACAGGTTTTGTTAAAGTGCAAAGTAGCGCTTTTCAAGTAGCAGGTAAAACCAATACCTACAACCGTAGTTACAGCGATGGTTTAGTACACTTTTCTGTATTTATTGAACCTAATCATTCGCGGGTTCGCTTGCCAGAAGTTAAAAAGTCACGCACTTTAGGCCCCACTGCGTTAGTCAGCTTATCTGGCTGTAAGCACGTTAAACCACCAGTGGTCATTACGGTTATAGGGGAGTTGCCGATGTTAGCTATAGAGCGTGTTGCGCATTCTGTATGTCCTAAAGGTAAAGGTCTGAACAGTGATTAAAGAGCAGGGCACAATTATTGCAACCGATGCCGTCAATCAAGTGGCTTGGGTTGCGGTACAAAAGCATACAGCCTGTGGAGCCTGTAAGGCTCGAGCAGGTTGCGGCCATGGTAAATTAGCCGATTTATTGCAAACAGCTAACAGTCCACAGGTAAGCACCCTTAATCTTCCTTTAAACTCCAACCAATATTTTACTCCAGGGGATACCGTCGAAGTGGCTATTCCCGAGCAAGGGTTATTGTTGGCTTCTGTTCTGGGCTATTTGCTGCCATTGCTTGGGCTATTGTCAGGCTTACTAACGAGTGCTGCATTCGATGCCTCAGAGCCACTGATAATTCTTTCAAGTTTTTTCGGGCTCTTTGCAGGCTTGCTGCTTGCTCGTATGATAAGCAATCGGTACATGCGGCGGGGCACGCTTGCTCCGCAACTTAGCAAAAGTTCTTCAATTACTAATTTAAGTTAATCTGATCGACGTTCTTATCATTTAGGAGTGTTAAATGAGCAAAATGAAAACGTGCATTGCCGCGGTATTTTCAGTCTTTTTATTGAGCAGCAATGTAACTCTAGCTAAAGAACTGCCTGATTTTACTCAGCTGGTAGAGCAGTCCTCCCCAGCAGTTGTAAATATCAGTACGCGGCAAAAAGTTAACACCCAGGCGCAGCGAGCACCACAGCATTTAATGCCAGACCTCGAAGGTTTGCCGCCCATTTTCCGTGAATTCTTTGAACATAGTTTCCCGCAGCCACGCCAAGCGCCACGCGGTCAGCAACCACAAGCACAATCTTTAGGCTCTGGTTTTATTATCTCGCAAGATGGTTATATTTTAACCAACAATCATGTGATCGATGGGGCTGACGAGATTTTAGTTCGCCTATCAGATCGCAGCGAGTTACAAGCTAAGCTAATTGGCGCTGATCCTCGCACTGATGTGGCGCTGCTTAAAGTAGAGGGTAAAAATTTACCTGTGGCTAAAATCGGTCAGTCGAACGATCTAAAGGTGGGTGAGTGGGTATTGGCCATTGGCTCACCTTTTGGTTTTGAACACTCGGTTACCAAAGGCATTGTTTCAGCTAAAGGTCGTAGCCTGCCCAACGAAAACTATGTGCCTTTTATTCAAACTGATGTTGCAATTAACCCAGGTAATTCTGGTGGCCCTTTATTTAACCTTAAAGGTGAGGTGGTGGGGATTAACTCACAAATCTTTACCCGTTCAGGGGGATTTATGGGGCTTTCCTTTGCGATTCCTATGGATGTAGCAATGGGTGTTGCCGAGCAGCTAAAAGCTGAGGGTAAAGTGAATCGTGGTTGGTTAGGTGTCATTATTCAAGAAGTGAATAAGGAATTAGCTGAATCCTTTGGTTTAGATAAGCCCGCTGGTGCTTTAGTGGTGCAGATTTTAGAAGATGGCCCTGCAGCTAAAAGCAAGCTACAAGTAGGCGACATTATTTTATCCGTAAACCAGCGAGCAATTACTTTATCTTCAGATTTACCGCACTATATTGGCACTTTAAAAGCAGGCGATACCGCCAAGCTGGAAGTGTTACGCTCGGGTAAAAAACAAAATATTGCAGTTAAAGTGGGTGGCTTGCCTGAAGAGGGAGCAGCACAAGCTAGCGCTGCTAAGCAAAGCAGTAATAGCCGCTTAGGTATGAGTGTGCAAGACTTGACCAAAGAGCAATTAAAGCAGCTGGAAATTACGAGTGGCGTGGTTGTGAATCATGTTGAACAAGGTCCTGCGGCATTAATTGGATTGCGTCCAGGTGATGTTATCACACACTTGAACCAGCAAACCATTGAGTCAGCTAAAGCCTTTAGTAAAATCGTCGCTGAGTTACCTGCCGGCAAATCATTGTCGATGCGAGTGCTACGTCAAGGGCGAGCCAGCTTCATTTCATTTAAATTATCTAAGTAATTGATAACACTCTAAAAAGCGGCTGAATAAGCCGCTTTTTGGTTTTTCTGGTTCGCATTTGCGAACAAAGGTGACGAGCGCTAGTTAAATCAAGTAAACTTAGCCCTATTTTTCGGCCAGCATCAGGTTGGCGCTACTTATTTTTGGTGAAGTTCTGTGAGTGACTTGAGTCATATTCGTAATTTTTCAATCATTGCCCATATTGACCACGGTAAGTCTACCTTGGCAGATCGATTCATTCAGATTTGTGGCGGCCTTAGTGAACGTGAAATGGCCAACCGCGTGTTGGACTCCATGGACCTTGAGCAAGAGCGTGGAATCACCATTAAAGCTCACAGTGTGACCTTAGGTTATACCGCAGAAGATGGTAAAACCTATCAGCTAAACTTTATTGATACGCCAGGCCACGTTGACTTTAGCTATGAAGTTAGTCGCTCATTAGCAGCCTGTGAAGGCGCATTATTAGTAGTCGATGCTGGACAGGGGGTTGAAGCTCAGTCAGTGGCTAACTGTTACACCGCCATTGAGCAAGGCCTTGAAGTGATGCCGGTGTTAAACAAAATTGATTTACCCCAGGCTGATCCTGAGCGGGTACAAGAAGAAATTGAGCACGTCATTGGAATTGATGCAACGGATGCCGTGACCTGTAGCGCTAAAACCGGACTAGGAGTAGAAAACGTTATTGAGCGTTTAATCAAAACTATTCCTGCTCCAGAAGGTGAAATTAATGCACCACTACAAGCCTTGATCATCGACTCTTGGTTTGATAACTACTTAGGCGTCGTTTCTTTAGTGCGCGTCAAACACGGTCGCGTGAAAAAAGGCGATAAAATTTTAGTGAAGTCGACGGGTAAAGTTCACCAAGTTGATAGTGTTGGGGTGTTTAATCCTAAACATACCAATACGGCTGAACTTAAAGCCGGTGAGGTTGGCTTTATTGTTGCGGGTATTAAAGAAATTCAAGGCGCACCAGTTGGTGATACCTTAACCTTATCTAACACACCTGAAGTAGAAATGCTGCCCGGATTCCAACGGGTAAAACCTCAGGTTTATGCCGGTGTATTCCCAGTTAGTGCCGATGACTTTGAAGCCTTTCGTGATGCTTTAGAGCGTTTAACCCTCAATGATGCCGCGCTACAATACGAGCCCGAAAGCTCGGAAGCTCTTGGTTTTGGTTTCCGGATTGGCTTTTTAGGCATGTTGCACATGGAAATTATTCAAGAGCGTCTCGAGCGTGAGTACGATCTTGATTTAATTACTACTGCACCAACGGTTGTATTTGAAACCGTGATGAAAAATGGCGACATTATTTATGTCGACAACCCTTCCCGGATGCCTGATCCTGCCAACATCCAAGAAATGCGGGAACCGATCGTTAAAGCCACGATCCTAGTTCCTCAAGAGCACCTTGGTAGTGTGATTACGCTCTGCGTTGAAAAGCGTGGGGTGCAAACTGACATGCAGTTTATGGGAAATCAAGTGCAAGTCTGCTATGACCTTCCTATGAATGAAGTGGTGCTTGATTTCTTTGACCGACTAAAATCAGTGAGCCGTGGTTACGCCTCACTTGACTACGCTTTTGATCGTTTCCAAGCAGCGAATTTATCGCGCTTAGATATTTTAATTAATGGCGAAAAAGTCGATGCATTGGCGCTGATTGTGCACCGTGATATTGCTGTTAGTCGTGGCCGTCTACTGGCCGAAAAAATGAAAGACTTAATTCCGCGGCAAATGTTTGATGTGGCCATTCAAGCGGCTTTAGGTGGACAAGTGATTGCCCGTACCACAGTTAAAGCACTACGTAAGAACGTACTGGCCAAATGTTATGGTGGGGACGTTAGCCGTAAGCGTAAACTGTTAGAAAAACAAAAAGCAGGTAAAAAACGCATGAAGCAAGTAGGTAACGTAGAAATTCCACAAGAGGCATTCTTAGCTGTGCTAAGAGTGGATGATTAATGCACATTGATTTTCCCTTGCTCTTAACCCTTGCGGTTATTATTACTGGAGCATTGGCATTAGTTGATAAGTTCTACTTTGCCAAGCGCCGAGAGCAAGCAGTTGAGCGTTATCGGCAGTCGGTAGCGACAATTGCGCCAGAAACCTTAGAGCAGTTGACTAAGCAACCCGCTGTACTTGAGTTTGGGCGCTCATTATTTCCAGTGCTGGCATTTGTTTTTGTATTGCGCTCATTTTTATTTGAGCCGTTTCAAATTCCCTCAGGCTCGATGATTCCCACTTTACAAGTAGGGGACTTTATTTTAGTGAATAAATTCTCCTACGGAATTCGCTTACCAGTGATTGATAAAAAGCTGATTCCGGTCGGTGATCCGCAGCGTGGCGATGTTATGGTGTTTAAGTACCCAGAAGATCCACGAATTAATTACATTAAGCGGGTAGTTGGGGTGCCAGGTGATCACATCGAATACACCTCAAGCAAGCGCTTGGTAATTAATGGCCAATCAGTAGCTGAGCAACTCATTGGCTCAGAGCCTGGCAGTTTAGGTAGTGCTAAAATTTACGCTGAATCCTTAGGGCAAGCAGAGCACCAGATTCGCAAAGAAATGGATCACTACCGAATTGAGCCAAGTCGTGAGTGGACAGTGCCTGAAGGGCACTATTTTATGCTTGGCGATAACCGTGACCGCTCAAAAGATAGCCGTTATTGGGATGATCCCCATATTAGCCCTGAGTTACAAGGTATGGTGCCAGATCATTATATTGTGGGCAAAGCCTCAGCCATTTGGATGACTTGGAAAACGCCAAAATTTAGCCATTTACCGAGTTTTGAACGCGCCGGTTTTATTCAATAATTGTGGCTCGCTGCTGCAGGCTACAGTAGCGAGCACCTCCTTCCGTTTTATTTAACAATACGTGTGTATTTCTAGTGAGCAACTCCCTACAAAAGCTACAAACTAAACTTGGCTACGAGTTTAATGATGCTGCGCTACTCAAAATTGCGCTAACTCACCGCAGTTATGCGGGAAAAAACAATGAACGCCTCGAATTCTTAGGCGATGCAGTTTTAAACTTTATTGCAGGTGAAGCCTTATTTAAGCGCTTTCCTGAAGCGCGCGAAGGACAGTTATCACGTCTACGCTCTCGCTTAGTTAAAGGCGAAACCTTAGCTATTCTGGCTAAGGGCTTACACCTAGGCGATCATTTATTGCTGGGTTCTGGCGAGCTAAAAAGTGGTGGGTTTCGTCGTGAATCTATTCTTGCCGATGCAATGGAAGCCATTATTGGAGCGATTTATTTAGATCGTGGTATGACAGCCGCTGGTGAGCGCATTTTGTTTTGGTTAGAGCCGCACTTTGAAACTTTAACGTTAGTTGATACCAATAAAGACCCTAAAACTAGACTGCAAGAACTTTTACAGTCTAGAGGCTGTGAACTGCCTAATTATGAAGTGATTAATATTCAAGGCGAGCCGCATTGTCGTGTATTTGATGTAGAGTGTAGCGTAAGTCTCTTAACTGAAAAAACCTATGGTCAGGGTGCTAGTCGCCGAATTGCAGAGCAAATGGCAGCAGAAGCTGCATTAACTGCGTTAAATCTTGAGAAAGGGGCAAAGCATGAGTGAGTTACGCTGTGGTTATGTCGCCGTGGTGGGGCGTCCAAACGTAGGAAAATCTACGCTGGTCAATCATATTTTAGGGCAAAAATTAGCCATTACCTCGCGCAAGCCGCAAACCACTCGGCAAAACATGCTTGGCATTAAAACCGAAGGTAACGTACAAGCAATTTACGTAGATACCCCCGGCATTCACCAAAACACGGTGACTGCCCTGAACAACTACATGAACCGCGTAGCCCAGCAAGCGCTACGTGATGTTGATGTGGCGCTGTTTGTGGTGGACCGGATGCGCTGGACCGAAGAAGACGAACTGGTGTTTAATCGCATCAAACACCTTAGTTGCCCATTAATTGTGGCGGTTAACAAAGCTGATCGCTTAGAAGATAAAACACAATTACTTGAGCACTTGCAGTGGCTGTCAGAAAAAATGCCCAATGCCGAGATTGTGCCAATTTCGGCGTTGCATAATCAAAACCTGGAGCGTTTAGAGCAGTTGGTTAATCAGTCTTTGCCAGTGAGTCCTTTTTATTATGCAGAAGAGCAAATTACTGATCGCTCCAGTCGTTACCTTGCGGCTGAATTAGTCCGCGAAAAAATCACCCGTCAGCTGGGGGCTGAACTGCCTTATCAAGCAACCGTTGAGGTGGAAGACTTTAAGTATGAAGGACGTATTTTACATATCCATGCGCTGATTTTAGTGGAGCGGGATGGACAAAAGAAAATCCTGATTGGTGAGAAAGGTGAGCGGATTAAGCGCATCGGCCAAGAAGCGCGAAAGGATATGGAGGTCCTATTTGACAGTAAAGTCATGCTGAATTTATGGGTTAAAGTCAAAGGTGGTTGGTCGGACGATGAGCGCGCGCTACGCTCGCTGGGTTACCTCGACTAACCCATGCATGCCTATGTGTTGCACTCACGGCCTTACAAAGAAACCAGCGCCTTGCTCGATGTGTTTACCGAGCAAGGACGACAACGGGTAGTATTGCGTGGGGCAAGGCGCAGCAAAGGGCATAAAGTGCAGCTATTTAGCTTATATGCCATTGAGTGGGCAGGGCGCAGCGAATTAAAAACCCTAACTCAGTTTGATAGCCTTGAGTTTACGCCACCACTTATCGGCGAGCGATTATTTTGCGGCTTTTACCTTAATGAACTATTAACTCGCTTATTACCCGAGCACGACGCTTACCCAGTCTTGTTTGAGCTTTATCAGGTGGCTCTTTTCGCGCTACGTGAACAGCAGCCCATTGAGCCGATATTACGGCAATTTGAGTGGCAGTTAATTGTGCAACTAGGTTATGGCTACTCATTAACTGAAGACAGTGACCAGCAACCGTTACAAGCTGAACAGTATTATCAACTACAACCCGATGTGGGCTTTTGTGCAAGCTATCCTCACCAGCAGCATTATCTCGGAGCTGATATTTTATGCTTATCCGAGGCTGACTGGGAGAAACAACACACCTTGCGCGTGGCCAAGCGTTTAATGCGCCAGACCTTAGCCTTTCACTTAAAAGGTCAGCCTATTATTAGTCGCGAGTTTTTTACTCGACCATTATGAGGAACAGATTATGAATCTTAAGCAGCGTATTTTACTGGGTGTAAACATTGACCATATTGCCACTGTTCGCCAAGCCCGCGGCACCAGCTACCCTGATCCAGTTAAAGCCGCGCTTGATGCCGAGCAAGCCGGAGCCGATGGCATCACCATCCACCTGCGTGAAGATCGTCGACATATTCAGGATCGTGACGTAAAACTGCTAAAAGCAGTAATGCAAACCCCAATGAACTTTGAAATGGGGATCACCGAAGAAATGCTGCAAATGGTAGAGCAAGTTAAACCCGCGCACGTTTGCTTAGTACCAGAAACCCGTGAAGAGCTAACCACTGAAGGCGGCTTAGATATCTTAGCCCAAGAGCAGCGAGTGCAGCAGGCGGTAGAACGCCTAACTAATGCTGGCTCAATCGTTTCAATTTTTATTGATCCAGAAGCCGAGCAAATTCAAGCCGCTGCACGTGTAGGCGCCACCACTATTGAGCTGCATACTGGCCGTTACTCTGAAGCAAACTGTGTGGCTACACAAACTGCAGAACTTAAGCGTATTCAAGCAGCGGTTAAAGCAGCGCAAGCACAGGGATTGATCATTAATGCGGGGCACGGCCTGAATTATCACAACGTAGAGGCCATTGCCGCGATCCCTGGCATTAATGAGCTAAATATTGGCCATGCCATTGTTGCTCATGCGCTATTTGTAGGCTTTGCTCAAGCTGTGAGTGAAATGAAACAGTTGATCACTGCTGCAGCTCAAGCTTAAGTCACTAGGGCCACCAAGTCTTTTAGTGACCAGTTATAGAGTTATAGTTTTAATACCGACTCTAAATAGGCATACTAGGCTTATCTGAAACTGACTTGGTGGTCTTATTATGCAAACAGTACCGCGTAAAGTTCGCGAATTTAAACGCCGTGAACAAGAAATTTTAGATACAGCGCTGAGTTTATTTTTAGCCCATGGTGAAGATAGCGTCACCGTGGAGTTAATTGCTAATACCGTTGGGATAGGTAAGGGCACTATCTATAAGCACTTTAAGTCAAAAGCTGAGATTTATTTGCGCCTAATGCTCGACTATGAGCGCGATCTTAACGCCTTATTTCAGTCTGAAAGTGTTGCCCGTGATAAAGAAGCTTTGTCGCGAGCTTATTTTGGTTTTCGCATGCGTGACCCACAGCGCTATCAGCTGTTTGATCGGCTGGAAGAAAAGGTCGTCAAAGGTCAGCAAGTGCCTGAATTGGTAGCCGAACTGCATGCTATCCGTGCCTCAAACTTTGAGCGCTTAACCGATTTAATTAAAGATCGGATTAATGAGGGCAAGCTCGAAGATGTGCCCCCGTATTATCACTATTGCGCGGCCTGGGCCTTAGTCCACGGCGCAGTAGCACTTTATCATTCGCCATTCTGGAGTAATGTTCTGGAGGACCAAGACGGTTTTTTCCAATTCTTAATGGATATTGGGGTGCGCATGGGTAACAAGCGTAAGCGTGAACACGACTCCAAGCTTGAAACAGAAGAATCTTAAGATCAGAGGTGAACATGAGCCAGTTGTTTCCTATTGAGTACATTGAGCCGGTGTTTCGTCCACCGAGTGAGGCCAATTCGTTAATTCTGCCGGTAACCAATGGTTGTTCATGGAATAAGTGCACTTTCTGTGAAATGTACACTGCGCCGCAAAAAAAATTTCGTGTACGAGATGAAGCGCAAGTCATTGAAGAAATTAAGCGCACCAGTGAGCAGTACCAAGTACGACGAATCTTTTTAGCCGATGGCGATGCCATGGCGCTTTCAACCCGGCGCTTAGTAACGATCTTAGAAGCTATTCGCCAATATATGCCTGAGGTGGAACGGGTCAGCAGTTACTGCTTGCCGAGTAATTTGAAAAACAAGTCCGTGGCAGAGCTCACAGAACTAGCTGAGCTGGGCCTAACCATGGCCTATGTTGGCTGCGAATCTGGAGACGATGAAGTACTACGTTTAGTCAATAAAGGCGAAACCTTTGCTAGCTCTGAAAGTGCCTTAAATAAACTCGGCGCTGCAGGGATTACCCGCTCAGTAATGATTTTAAATGGACTCGGTGGGCAACGCTTATCAGAGCAACACGCTACTCACTCGGCGCAGCTAATGAATGCTACCCAGCCAGAGTATGTATCCACGCTGGTGGTTAGCTTTCCTTTAGGCGAACAGCGCTTTCGCAGTGAATATCCCGACTTTCAACCCTTAACCCAGGTGCAACTTTTTCAAGAGCTTGAGTTATTTTTAAGCACGCTCAATTTACAGCAAACCGTATTTCGTAGCGACCACGCCTCCAACTATTTGGTGCTAAAAGGGGTGCTTGGAAAAGATCAAGCGCGCTTATTACACCAAGTGCGTCAAGCGATTGCCCATCCAGAACAGGCACACTTACGTCAAGAGTGGCAACGAGGACTCTAATCATGGCCAATACGCTGAGCTTGCAACAACTCGCCGAGCAATTAGAGCAACAGACCGAAGCGCCTGCGATTAACCAATGGCAACCCGCTGACTGTGGCCCTTTAGCCATGCGGATTGATCACCGTGGCCAATGGTTTTACCAGGGAGAGCCAATTCGGCGGGAGGCTTTAGTCAAGATCTTTAGCGATATTTTGCGCAAGGAAGGTCAGCATTATTATTTAGTAACGCCAGTAGAAAAATTTCAAATTCAAGTGGATGACTTACCCTTCATTACACAAGAGCTAGAAGTGAAGCAAGACCCAATAACCCAGCAGCAGCTACTGGTTTTAACCTTAAACCACGGGCTTAGCGTTACCCTCAGCCAAGCACAACCACTAATATTTGCGCCTAATGCGGAAGGTGATCTTTTGCCGGCAGTGTATGTGCAGCGCCAATTGTTAGCGCGTTTACATCGCAATCATTATTACCAGTTAGCTGAACTTGCTGAGCCAGCTGACTCCAACGCAGCTCAGGACTCAGAGCAATGGGGTGTATGGAGTAGCGGCCAATTTTTTCCGCTGATGCCGGCTGACCCTTCAGCCAATTTTAATCTCTAGGTAAAGCGTGCAGTTTATGTCAGAAGCATTAGTTATCGAAAACCTAAAAAAGGTGTATGGCAACGGCCATGTTGCCCTAAAAGGTATTGACCTTACCGTGCAAGAGGGCGATTTCTTTGCCCTGCTAGGTCCCAATGGGGCAGGAAAATCCACCACTATCGGCATTCTTTCGACCTTAGTGAATCCCAGTAGTGGTCGGGTCAAGGTGTTTGGTCACGACCTAGCCACTGACCCTTCGGCAGTTAAGCGCTGCCTAGGTCTAGTGCCTCAAGAGTTTAACTTCAACCAGTTTGAAACAGCCTTTAGTATTTTAGTTACTCAAGCAGGCTACTACGGTATTGCCCGTAAAACAGCGGTAGCACGTGCCGAAGCCTTACTTAAGCAGTTAGGCCTATGGGATAAACGTGATACCGCCTCACGCATGCTCTCTGGCGGCATGAAACGCCGGTTAATGATCGCTCGCGCGCTGATGCATGAGCCACGCTTGCTGATTCTTGATGAGCCAACAGCAGGGGTAGATATCGAATTGCGTCGCTCGATGTGGGAATATCTGACCGAGCTGAATCAACAGGGCACGACGATTATTTTAACTACTCACTATCTAGAAGAAGCTGAGCAACTGTGCCGCAATATAGCCATTATTGATCAGGGCGAAATTGTTCAAAATACCAGTATGCGCAAGTTGCTTGATCAGTTACGGGTAGAAACTTTTATTTTAGATTTAGCCCAGGCGCAAACTAAAGCCCCAGAACTACAGGGTTATCCCTGCCAATTAACCGATGCCCAAACCTTAGAAGTGCAGGTCGATAAAATTATGGGCATTACTGGTTTGTTTACCCAATTGGCCGAAAAAAATATCGAGGTGATGAGCTTACGCAACAAAAGCAATCGCTTAGAAGAGCTGTTTGTGTCCTTAGTTGATAAGCATTTAGAGGAGAAAAAACATGCAAACTGAGTTCGCATCTAACTGGATTGCCTTAAAAACTATTGTTTACCGCGAAGCACGCCGTTTTCTTCGAATTTGGCCGCAAACGTTATTACCTCCGGCTATTACCATGGTGCTGTATTTTGTTATTTTCGGTAATTTAATTGGCAGTCAAATCGGCGATATGCGCGGCTTTAGCTATATGCAATATATTGTGCCCGGTTTGATTATGATGTCAGTGATTACTAACTCGTACAGTAACGTGGTATCGAGTTTTTTTAGTGCTAAGTTTCAGCGCTCGATCGAAGAGATTTTAGTCTCACCGGTGTCTCCGCATACGGTATTGATCGGCTTTGTTTTAGGCGGTGTGATGCGTGGCCTGCTGGTAGCGGTGATTGTGACCTTACTGTCACTATTTTTTACCAAACTCACGATCACTAACCTATGGATAACCATCGTTGTGATTTTCTTTACCGCGACGGTATTTGCCTTAGGTGGCTTTGTTAACGCGGTGTTTGCCCGCAACTTTGATGATATTTCAATTATTCCCTCGTTTGTTCTAACCCCTTTAACCTATTTAGGTGGGGTGTTTTACTCGATTGACTTGCTCTCGCCATTTTGGCAAAAGCTGTCGCTGGCTAATCCAATTTTGCACATGGTTAACTCCTTTAGATACGGCATTTTAGGAGTTTCAGATATTAATATCTGGACCGCTATCAGCCTGATGCTAGTGACCACTGCTTTATTGTATGTATGGTGTATTCGCCTGCTAAAATCAGGCCGCGGCATGCGTCAGTAAACGTGACTTAGATAAACTCACTAAGCATAAAGTCACACAATTGGGTAAAAAGTTTGCAAGTTAAAATAGGGGCGTGCAAAATACGCCCTTATTCTTTTCCCGCAGATTGATGCTATGGACTCTATCAAATCTTTTTTGCGCTTGGTGACGCCTTTAGGGTTAGCTACTTTACTCTCAGCCTGTGCTTCTTTTAATGAACAGACCGAGTTGCGTGCGCATCCAGTGTCGGCCAAACACGTTAGCGCCAAGCAGCATGCTAAAGCCGAAGCCATTCACAGCTTACTGGACGATATTGAACAAACCACCAGTGACCTATTACTCGACAACAATGAATATCAGCTGCCAAGTTTAGCCGACTCTATTTTAGAAGGCGGCTTAAAGTTATTGGGCACGCCCTATGTTTGGGGCGGCAATAACTTAAAAACCGGATTTGATTGCAGTGGTTTTATTGGCTATGTTTATCGCAAGCAAGCCGGTATTGAGCTGCCACGAACTACAGCTGATTTGTACCGTATGGATGCCCCGGTAATTGCCCGTGCTGATTTAATTCCAGGCGATTTAATTTTGTTTAATAAGCGTGGGCGCGGACAAGTCAGCCATGTAGGCATTTACATGGGGGAAAATAAGTTTTTACACGCATCTAGCAATAAGCGTACCGGCGGGGTACGGGTAGATAGCTTAAGTAATAGTTATTGGAGCGCCAGCTTTATGCGCGGCAAACGTGTGCTTGAAGAAGGTTTTGCTGAGACTGCGATTAACTTAGCCAGCAACAAGTAATCAGCTGTTACTGGCAGCGATTGATCATTAATAGGGGTAACGATAGATGCCTAGAGTATGGTTAGTGGGGCTGGGAGTCAGTCTATTATTAGCAGGCTGCAGCAGTCAGCCTAAAGCGCCTAGTAGCTCCGTGAGTCAACCGTTACCTGAAATCACCTATAAACCGCAGACTGGGCACTCACAAAATGTCTTATTCCATGCGCTTGGTTTAATCGGAACACCCTACTTATGGGGCGGCAACACCCCCGAAACGGGCTTTGATTGTAGTGGCCTGATTGCCTATGTATATGATCAAAGCGCTGGGCTGCAATTACCCCGTACCACCTCGCAGATGCACAGTTATAGCTCAGCCCCCAAAGTGGCGCGTAATCAATGGCGTAGCGGCGATATACTTTACTTTGCTACTGCCGGCAATGGCAAAGTGAGTCATGCGGGTATTTATGTGGGGGAAGGACGTTTTGTGCATGCGCCGTCTTCTGGTGGCACCGTGCGTTTAGATCGCATGGATAATAGCTACTGGAGCAAAGCGTATATTGGTGCTAATCGTCCGCTAGCTAAAAACTAAACAAATTAATTCATCTATTTATACCGCCCCAGTGCTTTTTTGTACTGGGGCGTTTTGCGTTAGGCTAAGCCTAATAAGTTGGCCACATAGTCTGCGTCCTTATCACCACGGCCAGACAGGTTTACTAAAATCCGTTGTTCAGGATCCAAACTTGGTGCAGTTCGTATAGCCCAAGCTACCGCATGGGCACTTTCTAGAGCGGGGATAATACCCTCAACCCGAGATAAGCGCATAAAGGCATCTAAGCATTCTTGGTCTGTCACGCTGTCGTACGTCACTCGTCCATGATCTTTTAGATAACTGTGCTGTGGCCCTACGCCTGGATAATCTAAACCCGAAGCAATTGAGTGTACTGGCAGTGGTTGACCTTGTTCATCCTCTAATACATAACACGCCATGCCATGCAAGGTACTAGGTTTACCTAGTGTTAAAGTGGCTGAGTGCTGATCGGTATCAAGCCCTTTACCTGCAGGCTCAACACCTACCAGTTTCACTTCAGGATGGTCTAAAAATGCACTAAACATGCCAATTGCATTAGAGCCGCCACCGACACACGCAGTTACGTAATCTGGCAGTTGATTAAAGCGCTGAGTAAATTGCTGCTTTGCTTCTTTCCCAATAATTGCTTGGAAGTCACGTACCATTTTTGGGAAAGGATGAGGGCCTACCACAGAGCCAATAGCATAAATAAAATTATGGGGATCTTTTAGGTATTCTTCAAAGGCACTATCCACAGCATCTTTTAAGGTTGCAGTACCACGGGTTACAGGCACGATAGTGCAGCCTAAAATCCGCATTTTAACTACGTTGGGATGCTCTTTTTCAATGTCTACTTGGCCCATGTGAATTTCACAGGGGATTCCTACTAAAGCGCAGGCTGTAGCCAGTGCTACACCATGTTGACCGGCACCGGTTTCTGCAATTACCTTGGTTTTACCCATATATTTGGCAAGGAGGGCTTCACCTAAACAGTGGTTAATTTTATGCGCACCGGTATGGTTCAAATCTTCACGCTTTAGATAAATTTGTGCGCCGCCTAATTGCTCACTGAGGCGTTTGGCATGAAAAATCGGACTAGGGCGGCCAACATAGTCAGCAAATAACGAGGCCAACTCTGTTTTAAACTCATCACATTGGCAGATTTCTTCATAGGCTTGATTAATCTGATTCATGATTTCTTTGAGTGGCTCAGGCACAAACTGGCCACCATACTCACCAAAGAAACCTGCTTGGTTTGGCATTTCTGCAAACGCTAAGTCACTCATTGACAGATCCTTAATACTGTATTGTGTAGTTATTGACAATCATCGGCTTGGGCAGCGCGAACTTTTTTTACCGCAGTCACTTTAAAGCCACTACTATAGGCTTGACATAATTCACAGTCTGCCGCAGGTTGTTTAACCCCTTCCAATTCGGCAAAAACCTCTTGATAGGGTTCTACTGTTAGATTGTCATAGGCTGTTTGCAAGGTATTGAGCTGCATTTCATCGCCATACAACCATGCATCATCCTTGGCTTTACATTCCTTAAAAGCACTGACTTCATGGCCTAAAATAATATGCCCGCGCACTAACGAAGAAGAGGAGCTTGAAGAACAGGCAGAGAGCAAAATAAACGAGGCCCCTAACAGTAAGTGGGAGCAAGAAAGTTGTTTGAACATAAATTTCCTAACTGAAGGAGCTAAAATAAGGCTTCAGTATACGCATTATTCAGTAAGCTTTTCTGTACATAGAACTACACTGTAAGCATTAATTAGCGGTAGTCAATAATCAAATTATAGGCAACTTACTCTACGTAATGGTAAGTTAACCTTGACTTGAAAACCCATGGGTAGATTGCTAAAGCACAGCTGCCCTTGGTGCTGCTCTATAACTCGCTGCACAATGGTAAGCCCCAAACCGTAACCCTCGGCTGCATTCTGCCCAGCCACCCGATAAAAGGGCTCACTTAGCTTAGCTAAATGCTCTTCAGCCACACCTGGTCCATCATCACAGATAGTGATGCAAAGTTGCTGCTCAACTAACTGCCAACTAATTTGTACCTGATGCTGGGCAAAGCGCCAGGCATTACGCAGCAGGTTATCCAATGCTCGCTCAAAGGCAGCAGCTTGCACCTGTACCGATAACCCTTTAGGCCCTTGTAGCTTGATGGTTTTTTCCGATACGAGGCCTTGATAGGGACTAATTAATTGTTCGAAGAAATCATCTAGTGATAACCACTGCCAACTATGACTGTGGTCATCCAATCTAGCCAAGTCTAAAATTTCGCTAATTAATTGATCCAAACGATCACACTCTAGCTCCATTCGCTGTACTTGAGTTGGCAATTGTGTAGGCGTACTACGCTCAGTAAGTGCTAAAAGTAATTTTAAGCGGGCCAGTGGCGAGCGCAATTCATGGGAAACATCGCGCAATAACTGTTGCTGTCGATCGAGTAAGTGCTGTAAGTCCGTACCCATGCGTTTAAAGTCACGTGCCAACATGCCTAACTCATCCTGCCGCTGGGATAAAATCATTAGCGATTGCTGCTTAAAATTAGTATTAGCTAAATCTTGCACGGCTAAACGTAGGCGTTGAATGGGGCGAGTGATTGATAAACTTAAAAGCAAGCTAATGACTAATAGCAACAATAAAGTTACTGCTAAATAACTGCTTATTTTTAGCCAATGATTAAGCTGCCAGCGCTGCAATTCTTGTTGGGCGATTCGATAGACAAAGAGTAATTCTTGCCCTGTTGGAGTGTGTACCTCTTGGGTCACCCGGCGCCAGCGCGGGCCTGAGCCATGGGCCAGCCGTTTATCATGGTGTTTGGCAAGTTCTGGCGAGCGACTGACTAGTTGCTCATGATCTTCATTAATATCAAACACCTGAATATAGATACTGTGCTGTTTGCGCACTTCTTTAAGTAAGCGCGCTGTAGCTTTCGGATCATTGCTGGCTTCGGCTTGCTGCCACTGCTCTGGAAACTGCTGCAGTGCAGGGTGGTGATTTAACAACCAATAGTCTTGGTTAAAGAACTGCGCCAAGAGAAAGGTAGCGCCAACCACCAAGATTAATGCCAACCACAAAGCGGCAAAGACGCGCCAAAACAACGAGTGAAAAAATGTTGGCATTAATCTTAGCTATCCTACTTGAGGGTTATTAAGAGCGGTGCACCCGAGGTTCTGCGCTATCTGACTTGTGCTTGCGCTCTGGCTTATGTATGCCTTTATGATGCTTTTTCATGGTTGAGCGATGCTTTTGTTTTAACTCACTCCATTGCTTGCGCTGCTCTGGTGTTAAGATCTCTTGCATTTTTTGCTGCTGTTTTTCAGCTGAGCTTTTAAACTCAGCATGCATAGCTTTGCGCTTAACTTCAGGCAAGTATTTATCTTGAATTGCGCGTCGCTCTTGGCGTGAAGCTTCACGCACTGCTTGCAGTTGCTTAACTTGCTCATCACTGAGCTTAAGCTCCTGCTGCATTTGCTGAGCGTAACGATCATGCTTGGTCGTACGGCGAGTTTCTGCGTCTGCTGCTACTTTGGGTGCTGGCAATACTTTATGGATACCGGGTTTATTTAAGTATTGCTTGGCTTCTTCAGGTGGCATGGCAAAGCTAGTGATTGGAAGCGCGATACTGGTAATCAAGGCTAAAGGCGTTAAAAACTGACGCATAAGATGTTCCTCTCAATGACAGGGGTAAATAATTGAGTAATACCTCACTCAATGTCGATGGGGCTAGTATGCCAGATGCACAGTTTAGTGCTGTCAATCGAGTGTAAAGCTTAGGTAAAGGTGCGGTTACTGTTTAACGTAAAAATAACCACGACCACGTAGGGCCTGGATTCGGCTACTGCCATCAGCTAAATTACCCAGCTTTTTACGCAGGTTACTGATATGCATATCAAGACTACGATCAAACGCAGTTAATTTTTTTTCCAATGCTTGCTCAGACAACTCATCCTTACTCCATACTTCGCCAGGTCGGCTGAGGAGTAGGTCCAACAAACGTCCCTCAGAAACGGTGAGCTGATTTTGCTGATCGAAGGTTAATACATTGCCCGTGCTGCGCTGAAAGCGTAGATCGCCATATTCAAGCCAATCCTCCAGGGCCTTAGTATTATCTTCGGTAGTTGACTGGATCCGCCGATAAATTGCCTTGAGCCGCGCACTTAACTCACGGGGGTCGCAAGGCTTAGCTAAGTAATCATCGGCTCCCAGTTCTAACCCCAGCACCCGATCCATAGGCTCACCACGGGCCGACAGCATTAATACTGGCAGCTGTGGTAAGTTTTCCCGTAGTTCTTTTAACAGCTCTAAGCCATTGCCATCAGGCAGCATGACATCCAAAATCACTAAATCATAGCTCGCTTCAGTGCTCAGTAACTGCCGCGCATGTTGTGTGCTGTGGGCATAAAACACCTGATAGCCTTCTTGACTCAACCAAGCGCCTAATAGCTCGCAGAGCTCCACATCATCATCAATTAACAATAGCTGCTGCATGGCTTATTCAACCACAGGTAAAACCTGTTTAAAGGGTTTAACTATGACCTGCTGATAGACCTGCGCCGCACAATAAGGATCGGCTGCAGCCCAAGCTTTAGCCGCGGTCAATGACTCAAACTCAGCCACTACTAAACTGCCGGTAAACCCTTCAGCGTCGGGGTTAGGGTGGGGGCCAGCGAGCACTAAACGCTGCTGTTGCTGTAGCTGCTCTAAGCGCGCAAGATGAGCGGGACGTGCTGCCATACGTGCTTCTAAGCTGTCAGGCGCATCAGTGGCGATAATTGCAAATAAAGACATGGGCTTAATCCTTAGGTTGGTCGGAGCTGGCTGTATCGGCTTCCGGCTGAATATGACGTGCCATATAAATACCTTGAGCGACTAAAAAAATTAAGGTCATGCCTAAACTGCCAAACACTTTAAAATCGACCCAGATCTCATGGAAAGTAAAGGCAACGAACAAGTTGGCAGCGCCAGAAAAGATGAAAAATAGCACCCAAGCCCAATTTAGCTTGCGCCAAATCGCATCGGGTAGGTTAACTGCATGCCCCATCATGCGCTGAATCAATGGCTGCTTGCCGATAAACAAGCTGGCTAAAAAACCACTGGCAAATAACCAATTGACGATGGGCGCCTTCCACTTAAGGAAGGTTTCACTATGAAAGGTCAGCGTTAAGCCACCAAAAAACAAACAACCAAGTAACGTCAACCACTGGCCTTTCTCTAAACGCCGCTGAGCGATGAAAAGCAAACCATAGACAATCACTGAACTGATGATTAGCACAGCGGTAGCACTAAAAATACCACCAAACTCAAAACTATGGCCTAGTAACTCAACCGTATTAGGGCTGGTTTTATAGACGATGAAGAATAAGATGAGGGGGATAAAATCGATAAACTGTTTCACAATACAAGCCAATAGTGGATAGAGCAGGCATAATAGCAAACCCAGCCTAAAGCGTAAGCCCTTGATTTATGGATATTGATCTACATTGTCACAGCACTGCCTCCGATGGCGTTCTTTCCCCCACTGAACTGGTGCAACGCGCCGCTGCGCAAGGGGTAAAAACGTTAGCTTTAACCGATCACGACACCATTGAAGGCTTAGCTGAAGCCCAGCATGCAGCCAAACAGTGTGGGATCCAATTAATTAATGGCATTGAGCTATCGTGCAGCTGGAATGGCGCCACCATTCATATCTTAGGTTATGCCTTTGATTCACAACATCCGGCGATTATACGGGTGACTCAACAAATGCATCAGGCCCGCTGGGAGCGTGCAGAGCTGATTAGTCAGCGTCTAGCTAAAAAAGGCTTCCATGATGCGCTGGCCGGTGCCCAAGCAATTCAAGCAGAGTTAGGCGATAGCCAAAATGCTCCCGCACGCCCACACTTTGCTAGCTTTATGGTCCAGCAAGGTTGGGTAAAGGATTACAATGAAGCTTTTCGTAAATGGCTAGGAGCTGGCAAAGTCGGCGATGTTAAACAACATTGGCCAAGTTTTGAGGCAACCTTACAGGTATTAAAAGAAGCTGAAGCACTGATTAGTTTAGCTCATCCTTATCACTACAACTTTACCCGTACCAAGCGCCGGCGCTTGGTGGCTGATTTTGTCGAGCACGGTGGGCATGCTATTGAAGTAGTCAACGGCTGGCAGCCGGCTGAGCAAATAGGGGTGTTATCAATTTTAACTCGAGAGTTTGGCTTACGTGCTTCCGCCGGCAGCGACTTTCACTTACCCAAATCTTGGTCGGAACTAGGTAGCTACCGCGCGGTTCCAACAGATTTACCACTGTTATCTGAGTTATTTGCTTAAACGGGAGTTCTATTATGTCGAGTTTTTTTCAAATCCATGCCGAAAACCCACAGCATCGCTTAGTGTTGCAAGTGGTGGAAGTCCTCAAGCAAGGAGGAGTAGTCATTTATCCTACTGACTCATCCTATGCGCTTGGCTGCTTATTAGGTGAAAAACAAGCGATTGACCGTATTCGACAGCTACGCCAATTAGATGATAAGCATAATTTTACGCTGATTTGCCGCGACTTATCTGAGCTAGGGCTGTACGCCAAAGTTGATACCGTTGCTTTTCGCTTACTGAAAGCCCATACCCCAGGGCCTTATACCTTTATTATGAATGGCACCCGTGAAGTACCGCGGATGTTGATGCATGCTAAGCGCCGCACCATTGGTATTCGGGTACTGAGTAACCCCATTGCTCAAGCTATTTTAGAGGAACTGGGCGAGCCAATGTTAAGCGTCAGCTTGATTTTACCAGGGCAAACGCAGGCGATGAATGATCCCTATGAGATTCGTGATGCCTTAGAAAAACAAGTGGATTTAATTATCGATGGTGGCTTTACTGGCACTGAACCTTCAACTGTAATCAATCTGGTCGATGACCAAATTGAAGTGATTCGAGTCGGCTGCGGTGATCCGGCACCTTTTATGAGCTAAGCATGGAAACTGCCTCCCTAGTTACAGCCACTGAGCCTGCAATACTCACAGAACCACTGGCCCGGGTTTACGGTCAAGCGCTGATTGAAGCCCCACAAGACCTATATATTCCACCAGATGCATTGGAAGTGATTCTTGAGGCTTTTGAAGGGCCACTGGATTTGCTGCTGTACTTAATCCGTCGGCAAAATATCGATATTTTAGATATTCCAGTAGCGCAGATTACTCATCAATACATGGGCTATGTTGAGTTGATGAAGGCGGTCAAGCTGGAGCTTGCTGCTGAGTACTTAGTAATGGCTGCCATGCTGGCGGAAATTAAGTCGCGGATGCTGCTACCAAAGCCAGAGCAAGCGCCAGAAGAAGAGGCTGATCCACGGGCTGAGCTGATTCGTCGCTTGCAAGAGTATGAGCAATTTAAGCAAGCCGCTGAAGATTTAGATCAACTGCCACGCTGCGAACGAGATGTGTTTCCAGTGCAACTTGCTGCGCCCATTGCACCACAAGCAGCCACAGTATTTACCGAAGTAGCATTGCAAGAAGTATTACAGGCCATGGCCGACATCATGCGCCGCAGCGAACTATTTGAAAGCCATCAAATAAGCCGCGAAACCCTTTCGACTAGAGAGCGCATGAGCCTGATTTTAGACAAAGTAAAACAGGGCGGTTTTGTGCCTTTTTCTGAGTTATTTACCCTTGAAGAAGGGCGGTTAGGAGTGGTGGTTAGTTTTATGGCGACCCTAGAACTGGTGAAAGAAGCCCTGATTGAACTGGTGCAAAACGAGCCCTATAGTCAAATTTATGTTCGAACCCTAAGTCATGAGTAATGCCATTATCCTTCCTGAGCTGGTCCGCATCCTTGAAGCCTTATTACTGGTGCATCCTAAACCATTAACTATTGAGCAATTGCAACAGCTCTTAGAGTCAAAAGCCTTCACAGCCAGTAAAGCTCAATTAAAGCAGGCTCTGACTGCGCTAGCTGATGCCTATCAACAGCATGCATTAGAGTTAGTCGAGGTTGCTAGCGGATATCGACTACAAATCCGTAGCAGCTATAACACCTGGACCCAAGTTCTGAGCGAGGAAAAACCCAGTAAGTTTTCTCGGGCAATGTTAGAAACCCTAGCGCTGATTGCCTATCGCCAGCCGATTACTCGCGGTGAAATTGAAGAAGTGCGCGGAGTCAGCGTCAGCAGCAATATTATGCGCAGCCTACAAGAGCGTGAATGGATTCGCGTGGTAGGCTATCGAGAAGTACCAGGTAAACCGGCAATGTTTGCTACCACTAAAGCGTTTTTAGATTACTTTAATCTAAAGGGGTTAGATGAGTTACCGAGCTTGATGGCGCTCCGGGATTTATCTGAAATCGAGCGTAGCATTCCACAACAACTACCGTTAACGGCCAGCAACGAAATCACCACCGAAAAACTCTTAACCGAACACACCCAAGCAACAGAAGAAGTCAGCTTCAGAAGTTTGCTCAATGAGCTCGATGCGATGGAAGAACATCTAGTCACAGAGTTTAAAGACTTAACCCCAACAGATGCGGCGCAGGATTAATCAATGCTGAGTCTGGTTAGCGCTAAAGCTTTGGACGCTAGCAAACCAACTACTGTTATGACGAGTCAGACATAATAGCTATAATCAATATTATGTTAAATTGCGGCTATTGCATGTTTTACTTTTACTTGTTGTCGCTGATTGGTTTACGTTATGGCCCTGCTCTTGATTAGCCAGTTGCCTGAATAAATAGTCGTTGATAAAAAGCTAACTCGCGCTGCAAAGCATCTGCCAATATTTGGCTATCTCTAAAACCGTGACCTTGGTTTGGATACTCATAATACTCGGTTAGCACTTGGTTACGCTGTAGCTGTTGCCACATACTTTGGGTTTGCTCAGGTACGACCACCACATCTAACGCACCTTGAAAGAAAATCAGCGGAGTTTGGATCTGATCAGCTAAATAAATTGGGCTATGGGTCTGATAATAATCACGCGCTTGCTGCGGATCACCCAGCAGCCAATCTAAATAGTCACCTTCAAATTTATGAGTCGCTTGGCGTAAATTCAGCGGATCAGTCACCCCGTACCAACTGGCCGCTGCGGCAAAGATGGGCAGTTTTGCCACAGCCATTAAGGCACTGTAGCCACCGGCACTGGCGCCTCGAATGACTACTTGGGCTGGATTAATCGCGGCATGTTCGATCACATAATCTACCACCGCTGCAATATCGGCAATTTCTGCCTCTCCCCAGCGCTGCTGCAAAGCATAACGATAAGTTCGGCCAAAACCGGTACTGCCACAATAATTAATATCCACCACTGCAAAACCGCGCTGCGTCCAAAACTGGATTCTCGGATCAAACACTGGATAAGCTGCCGAAGTTGGTCCACCATGCAAAAACACCACTAATGGCGTTAATTGAGCGCTATCTGGTAGCGAATAAGCGCTATTTTTCGCCTTAAACAAAAAAGCGTGGGTGGTTTTTCCAGCGCTTGTCGAAATGTGTAGTGGCTCAGGAGTCGCAATGTCACTGCTATTTAAGCCAATACTCAGTTGCTTAATGCAGTGCTCTGTAGCGCTGGCTCGATGCCACAACATCACAGCAGACCCCGCTTGACTGTAAGAAGCAATAGCAATGATATATTCAGCGGTAACCGCTAGATGCCGAATCCGCGACGCAGAATTAAAGAGCTGTTGAGTCATGCTGTGAGTGCTCAGCGAATAAATTCCACAATGGCCAAAGCCTTGCTCAAACCAAGTGATCAGCAACTGGTTCTGATCCAGTGGCCAATAATTACAGCCGCCCATCTGCCATGGTGCACCCGCCATATCAGCCTGTAATTGGGTTAACTGAACAAAGCTGCTATCCGACTGCTCAGCCCATGGCTCCCAGTAGCCGGCTTGATCATTAAGTGCAAACAGCTGCTGTCCATTAAATCGTGGTTGCTGCAATGCAGCATCACCTTGCTCACCCGCTATAGTTTTAATCGTAACCCCTGGATCAAACCACGGCGTACTAACTGCAGCGCGCTCAGCTAACAGTAACCGAGTTTGGGTCCAAGGTTGATCAGGACGATCCCATTCAATCCAAGCTAGGCGTAAACCATCGGCACTTAATACCGGCGAGCTATAAAAGTCAGCGCTTTGCTGTAATACCTGGCGCGCCACTAACTTAAACTGAGCATCCAAACGCAAACAAACTAAGCGATGCACTACCCTTGCCGCTTCTTCAGCTTGCTCAATTGCAATCAGGCAATGCTGCGCAGAATCATACAATGGCTCGGCATAACGACAGTGTGGATAATCAGTAATTGGTTGCGGCTGGCTTAAAGCCACGCGCCGTTGCAGATAAATTTGCTGATCTGCTTCGTTAATAAATAACCAATGCAGATCGTCGATCACACTAAAAGCACCACCGCCATACTCATTAACTCTAGAGCGTACGGAGTAATCTTCGCAGGTCAATAACACTGGCTGACGCTGGATAAAGTCTGCGCTATAGAGCAAGGTGCGACCATCGATTGGACTGTATTCAGTCCAATACACTGCTTGCTCAGTTGCTTTAAGCTCCATTAGCTCAGCACTGGCTTGGGCGGCTAATTCAGCGCTCCAGCTGCTGCGCCAAAAACCTGGTAAGTCCTGCATAATTTAAGCCTTAGCGATCAATTTGGAAGCGGCGGCATTACGAAACTGCATATCGGCCACGGTTAACTGGCTAGTATCTGCAGCGTAGCGCGCCTCAAGAATAACCCCGTGATAGTCCGACTTACTGCACACAGGGTCGGCATTTTCTGCTTGTCCCGTCAGCATATAGGCCTGACAGCGACAACCGCCAAAGTCATGTTCTTTTTCAGGGCAAGAACGGCAAGGCTCGGGCATCCAATCAAAGCCTCGAAAGCGATTAAAGCCAAAGGAGTCATACCAAATACTGTGCAAACTTTGGTTTTTAACATTCGGAAATTCGATCGGTAATTGCCGCGCGCTATGGCAAGGCAAAGCTGTACCATCCGGGGTAATATCTAAAAATACCGCCCCCCAACCACTCATACAGGCTTTAGGTCGTTCCTCATAATAATCAGGGGTCACAAAAATCAACTGGCAAGGATGATTTTTCTGCTGCAGTTTTTCTCGCCAGCGCTGGGTGGCTTGCTCTGCGAGCACTAATTGCGCCTTAGAGGGCAATAACGCTTCACGGTTTAAGTGAGCCCAACCATAAAACTGGCAAATAGCCAACTCGACAAAATCAGCTTCCAACTCAAGGCAAAGCGCAATAATTTGCTCAATTTGAGCAATATTTTGCCTATGAATGACAAAATTCAGCACCATCGGGTAACCAGCTGCTTTAACTGCTTTAGCCATAGCTAGTTTTTGCGAAAAGGCTTTTTTCGAGCCAGCCAACATATCGTTAACACTGGCGTCTGCGGCCTGAAAACTAATTTGAATATGATCTAACCCTGCCTCGCTTAAACTCTGCAAGCGAGCTTCAGTCAAGCCAATTCCAGATGTAATCAGATTCGTGTAGTAACCTAAATCTCGGGCTGCTTTAACTAGCTCCGCTAAGTCTTGCCGGACTAACGGCTCGCCCCCTGAAAATCCCAGCTGCGCGGCACCTAATTTACGACCTTGTTCAAACACCGAAATCCATTGTTCAGTGCTAAGTTCTTGTTTGCTGTGGGCAAAGTCGGTCGGGTTAGAGCAATAAGGACACTGCAATGGACAACGATAGGTCAGCTCGGCCAATAACCAAAAAGGTGGCTTAACCAAAGACTCATTACTAGCAGTTTTCGATCCAGAACTTAGCATAAGCCTCCTCCAAAAATGCGAGCACATCATCAGTCAGTGCAGCATCGGCTTCTGGAAACTGAAGCTGTAAAGCCTGAATGATTTGCTCGACGTTTTGCTCGGCATTGACTTGCTGCAAAATACTGGCCGCACTTAAATTAAGTTGAATCATGCCTTCGGGATAGAGCAACACATAACCCTGCTGCACCTCCTCCCACTGCAAACGAAAGCCTCGACGAATCCGCGGAATAGCCGTTAACTCAATACTCATAAGCTAATCCCCTTATGCCACACAGGCTGGTCAGTTACGCTATGGTACGGTGGACGATTTAACTCATAGGCCATGCTCATGGCATCTAACATGCACCATAAAACATCCAATTTAAATTGCAGTATTTCCAGCATTCGCTGCTGTTGTTCATAGCTGGTGTAGTGCGCCAAGGTGATTTGCAAACCATGCTCTACATCGCGCCGAGCTTGACTAAGACGAGTCCTAAAATAGTCATAACCGCTTTGTTCAATCCATGGATAATGCGTAGGCCAAGCCTCTAAGCGTGATTGATGAATATGCGGAGCAAATAATTCGGTCAGCGAACTACTGGCTGCCTCTTGCCAACTGGCACGGCGTGCAAAGTTAACATAAGCATCCACTGCGAAACGCACCCCTGGCAAAACCAGTTCACCGGATAATACTTGGTCCCGATCCAAGCCAACAGCTTCGGCTAAACGCAACCAAGCTTCAATCCCGCCTTCACTATCAGGTAAACCATCATGGTCTAACAGCCGCTGAATCCAATGCCGACGCACTTCTCGATCGGGGCAGTTAGCCATAATTGCCGCATCTTTCATCGGGATATTAATTTGATAATAAAAACGATTAGCCACCCACCCCTGAATCTGTTGTTTAGTTGCCGTACCGTTATGCATCGCCACATGGTAAGGATGATGAATATGGTAATAGGCCCCTTTGTCTCGGAGCGCCTGCTCAAATTCGGCAGGGCTTAATGCACTTGCTTGCTTCATGGCCGGCCTTACACTTCAAAGTGCATCCCATCAAATGCGACTTCAACATTCGCTGCCTGCACCAAGGCGCGCTCTGGCGAGTCTTCATTTAAAATGGGATTAGTATTATTGATATGAATTAAAATTTTTCGTGCTTCGGGGTAAGCACTAAGCGCTTGCAGCATACCGTGCTCGCCACTTTGTGCTAGATGCCCCATTTCACTACCGAGCTTGTCACCCACGCCAGCTAATTGCATTTCATTATCATGAAACACGGTGCCGTCCACCATTAAGCAGTCGGCCCGCTGCATCCAACTGGCGACATAGTCATCAACCTGCCCCAAGCCTGGGGCATAAAATAAGCTGCGCTGACTGCGTAAATCCTCAATAAACAGGGCGATATTATCGCCACGATCAGGATTGTTACGTCGTGGCGAATAAGGTGGTGCATTGCTTAAAATAGGTACTGCGGTAATCTGCAGTTGTAGGCAGCCAGGTATGCTAAACGGTGTAAAGTCTAAAGCAATGGGCTGATACTCAAGCCCACCATTCCAGTGCGATAAAATATTAAATACTGGAAAGCCTTGGCTTAAATCCTGATGTACCTGAGGGGTGCACCACACCTGATGCGGACAGCCTTCACGCAAGGTCAGTAAACCTGTGACATGATCAATTTGACTGTCCATTAAAATAATTCCGGCTAAAGCAGTATCGCGTTTTGCCCGTGCCGGTTGGAGCGCAGAAAACTGCTCAAACTGCTGTCGAATATCAGGTGAGGCATTGCATAAAATCCATTGCTCGCCATCATCACTAATGGCAATTGAGGATTGGGTTCTAGCCGTTGCCTTAAGCGTGCCCTGACGTAAGCCATGGCAGTTATCACAATTACAGTTCCACTGGGGAAAGCCCCCACCAGCAGCCGATCCTAACACATGAATATACATGCCTGACTCCCTAAAAGCCCCAGCGAACTGGGGCTTTATCGATTAACGATTGGAAATATAGAGCGTTACTTCAAAGCCCATACGCATATCGTTATAAGTCGGTTTAGTCCACATAGCACATTCCTCATTGTTATTAGAATTCCGGTTAATTCCGGAGCTCTATTAATAGCGATTTATGCCTCAGTTAAAAACGGCACTTTAGAACTAATTTGCGCAAACATTAGTACTCTGCTTTAGAGTGCTCCTCTGGCCAATTAGTTTGATTAAAAAAAAGCGCAGTCCTTAGACTGCGCTGTTTACCCTCGCTGTTTATCAGCTCACTGCTTAGAAGAAACCTAGCGGATTAATGTCGTAACTCACTAGTAGGTTCTTGGTTTGCTGATAATGAGCCAGCATCATTTTATGAGTTTCACGGCCAACCCCTGATTTTTTATAGCCACCAAAAGCCGCATGAGCAGGATACAAGTGATAGCAGTTAGTCCAGACTCGGCCGGCTTGAATACCACGTCCCATGCGATAGGCACGATTGATGTCACGGGTCCACAAACCTGCACCTAAGCCAAACTCGGTATCATTGGCAATGGCTAGCGCTTCAGCTTCATCTTTAAAGGTGGTTACAGCGACTACGGGGCCAAAAATCTCTTCTTGGAAGATGCGCATTTTGTTATGGCCTTTGAGCATGGTTGGCTGAATATAATAGCCATTGGCATAATCTCCCTCTAACTGCTCAGCCTGACCGCCGGTGATCAGTTCAGCGCCCTCTTCTTTGGCAATATCCATATAGGAAAGAATCTTCTCAAACTGCTGTGCAGATGCTTGAGCGCCGACCATGGTCTCAGTATCCAGTGGGTTACCCCGACGAATCTGCTTAACCTTCTGCATCACCACTTGCATAAACTCGTCGTAAATCGACTCTTGGATCACCGCTCGCGAAGGACAGGTGCACACTTCACCTTGGTTAAAGAACGCCAGTACCAAGCCTTCAGCGGCTTTTTCAATAAACTCAGGCTCGGCCTGCATAATATCTTCAAAGAAGATATTGGGTGATTTTCCGCCTAACTCCACCGTACTCGGAATAATATTTTCTGCGGCACATTTCATAATATGTGAGCCGACTGGTGTAGAGCCTGTGAAGGCAATTTTTGCGATACGGGTACTGGTTGCCAACGCCTCTCCAGCTTCACGACCAAAGCCTTGAACGATGTTGAGCACGCCTGGTGGCAATAAATCGCCAATGACTTCCATTAAAATGGTAATCGAGAGCGGAGTTTGTTCAGCAGGCTTCATCACAATACAGTTACCAGCTGCTAAAGCAGGAGCCAGTTTCCATGCGGCCATTAGCAGTGGGAAGTTCCATGGAATAATCTGCCCAACTACGCCTAGTGGCTCGTGGAAATGATAGGCTGCGGTATGCTCGTTAATTTCCGCTGCAGTCCCCTCTTGAGCACGTAAACAACCAGCAAAATAACGGAAGTGATCAGCGGCTAAGGGGACATCGGCATTGAGTGTCTCGCGCACGGCCTTGCCGTTATCCCAAGTCTCAGCAACAGCTAGTAACTCTAGGTTTTGCTCAATTCGATCAGCAATTTTCAACAAAACTAAGGCGCGTTCTTGAACTGAGGTCTTTCCCCAAGCACTGGCAGCGGCATGGGCTGCATCAAGAGCTAAATTAATGTCATCGGCATTAGAGCGTGGGAATTCACCACAGATTTCACCGGTGACTGGGGTGGTATTAGTAAAATATTCGCCATTCACTGGTGGCACAAACTCACCATTAATATAGTTACCGTAACGGGGCTTAACGGTGAATAAAGCGCCTGGAGTACCTGGTTGTGGGTAAATCATCTGTCGTTTCCTCATTATTGTTGTGCTAACGCTGTGTTATCTAGTCACTGCTAAGCAGTCACTGCACTTGCATACTTGGATCATAGCGACTGAATAAACTCCGCCCTATTCACCTAATGCAGCAGAAATCTACTCATTTAGTAGTAAGCGAATCGAGTAGTAGTGCCTAACCATTGCTTAACGCCAGGCTTAATCAGCGCTATTGAGTAATTGAAAAGCCTGCTTTTCGTAGGTTGGATACAGATGGCTAACCGTCCGCGTCAGCTCATAACGGGTCAAACTGATTGATTTAAACTGTGCTGGAATATCACTACGCAGCACTTGATTCATATCTTCACCAGTGGCGGCCGCGTGACGCAACAATTGATCCAGCCAATTTAAATAGGCATGCATTTGTGCAAAAGGTGCTTGATTGTTAGCTATCGGTCCATGGCCTGGCACAATCACACGCCATGGCAATTGCTCTAACTGAGTTAAATCAGCCTGCCAAATAGCTAACCCAGGGGTGTGCGGGGTGGTCAAAGCGCGCTGATAAAAGACTAAGTCACCGGCAAATAACACCCCTGTTTGTGGATCAAATACGACTAAATCAGCCCCGGTATGGCCGCTCAAAGCATACAGCTGTAACTGATAGTCGCCTAGTTTAAGTGGGCCGGCAGCTACCTCTACATTGGGCAGTAACACTTCGGTGCCGCGCATCCCATCTCCCACTAAGCGATACATATTTTCCGCCAGTGCTTCACCCTCCTGCGCCAGTAACGCGGTAGTTGATGTTAAGGCCGCAATAGGAATATCACTAAAGGCTTGATTGCCCAAAACGTGGTCTGGGTGATGATGGGTAAGCAGAACCTTAATGATCGGTTTATCACTAACCTCGGCAATCGTTTGCCGAAGCGCTTGCCCATATAAAAATGAGGGTCCGGTATCAATCACCACCACACCGACCGGCGTTTCAATAAAGCCAACATTAACAATGTTACCGCCATTTTGCGGACTGAAATTATCAGTTGAACCTTCAACCACCCAGGTGTTTGCAGCGATTTTTTGGGCGCTTAAGGTGTATTGAGCTTGTAACTCAAGGCTGCATAAACAGATTAAAACACCTGCCACTAATCGACGTAACACAGGCTTTACCTCGCTCCAACGGTTGCGCAAATAGACACACCTTTAACCGGCTAAGGCAAATGCGCTAAAAACTGATTGCCATTATTATCGCTGAGCCATAACTCTGTCGCTTGATGCTGAGTAAGACCCAGAGTGAGTGTTGGATTTTCACTCAGCGCAGCAAACAACTCTAAATCAGCTAGCACTTCGCCCCTGGCAGTACGCAGCTCGGCCTGATTTAAATAAAACTCAGGAATAGCACTGTTTAATCCATTATCCATAGGATGAGCAATCGTGAGCCGTAAGCGACTATGGCTGCCGACTTCAAAACGGGCCCCCAACACCTGTCCTAGGTTTTTCTCCCAGCCTGCTTTCGCCTGTAATGTACTGGGCATGGTACAACCACCTCCAGCAGCATCAATCCAAGCACTGCCCACATGCCACAGCCCATCATCCATTAGTAATGCTGCTCGGATCGGTGTAGCCTGCTCCACCCGAATGCGCACCGCTAAGAAGTTTTCCACCTGATCGGGCTGCAGTACGTTTAAGCTCAATACCTTGGGTATTGGATTTAATTCTGCCCAAATAATCATCTTTTGCACTTTACCCGTCAGGGCACGGGCATCGACTTCAATGGGTACCTGGGCAGAGTCTTCAGCAAACGCTGGCACACTGACCTGAACCTGGGCGTCAAATACATAGGGCTGCTGCTCGAGCATTCGCAGATGAAAATAATCCCACATCGACGACTGTAATGGGTCTGCTGGCACCTCAGCCCACCCCCAAGCAGGTGCAGCCAGCAATCCAACGACTAACAAACTTCGAGCTAACTTCATGGGCTCAGCTCCTACTTGGCAGGCGGTATAGGCTTACTCTTCGACGCGGCTTTCAATATAGGTTCTGATCGCCCAGAGCGCTTCTTGACTAATAAACTCGGCCATTTTTGGCATATAAATCGCCCCATTGCGCACCGCACCATTAATCACCCGCTCTTTGTACCACTCATCCCCTTCAAGACCTGGCTCAAGTAAGCGTAAGTCAGGGGCAATACCTCCTGATACCGCTTCTAAACCGTGGCAGCGGGCACAGTTTTGATTATAGGCAGATGAGCCAATTTCAACGGCTAAGGCATGATCTTTATTAGGTTCACGGTAGGGGTTTTCATCTAGCCACTCCTCACCTAATGGCGTCAGTCCGTCCACATTCACAGCTTGAGGTACCACATCGCCATGGGCATTGGCCAGCAGGTTAAAACTAAAACCTGCAATTAGAGCTAAGGCGGTGCTTGCTTGTGTTATTTTCATTATTCTCACCCTTGAATTAAGCGCTGTAACGCATAAAAGAAAATTCAGGGGCTCATCTTAAAAAGCTGCTTCTAGGCTGAGTACGCTGCTTTAGTTTCCTCGCTCTCCTCCCTTAGTACAGGGTGTAAAGATGCGGTTTCTCTTGGCTTAAGTGCTAGTGCCAAGTTATAGCGCTACTGGGAATTTATCCCGTAAAGTGCGGGAGTTTTTCCGTAGTGTTTTGTTGCGTAGTTTCCCAACATAAGCCCAGTCGCCCACTGCAACTATTTCAGTGTTTGACCTAATAACAACAATTGATGGGAAGTACGCTAATGACCATGAACTCATTACCTAGCTCTGCCAAACCCTTAGCTTTGTGCGTTAAAGGCATTGCCTTAGGCATTGGCTTGCTGGCTGCCACTAGCAGCTTGGCCAAACCTGTGACTTGGGAAGATATTGCTAAAGATCACCTCACAACCACCAACGTCTTGCAGTACGGCATGGGCACTAATGCACAGCGCTATAGCCCGTTGGCTGAAATTAACGATCAAAACGTGTTCAAGTTAACCCCTGCCTGGACTTACTCTTTTGGCGATGAAAAACAACGCGGCCAAGAATCTCAAGCGGTGGTGCATGATGGGGTCATTTATGTCACTGGCTCTTACTCACGGGTTTGGGCACTGGATGCCAAAACCGGACAGCGCCTCTGGAGTTATAGTCATCGTCTACCCGATGATATTCGTCCTTGCTGTGATGTGGTTAACCGTGGTGTGGCGATTTACGGTGATCTGGTTTATGTGGGTACCCTCGACGCCCGCGTCGTCGCACTGAATAAAGACACCGGTAAAGTGGTATGGAATAAAAAGTTTGGTGACCATGCCGCAGGTTACACTATGACTGGTGCACCGACTATCATTAAAGATAGTCAGTCGGGCAAAGTTATGTTAATTCACGGCAGCTCTGGCGATGAGTTTGGCGTGGTGGGTCAGTTGTTTGCTCGCGACCCAGAAACCGGTGAAGAACTATGGATGCGCCCCTTTGTTGAAGGGCACATGGGCCGTTTAAATGGTAAAGAAAGCACTCCTACCGGTGATATTAAAGCGCCTTCTTGGCCAGATGATCCGAACCACCCTACAGGTAAAAAAGAGGCCTGGAGCCAAGGTGGCGGAGCGCCATGGCAGAGCGCTAGCTTCGACCCAGAAACCAATACGATTATTATTGGTGCCGGTAACCCAGCTCCGTGGAACGGTTGGGAACGTACCGCCGATGGTGGTAACCCTCGTGATTACGACAGCCTTTACACTTCAGGGCAAGTTGGAGTTGATCCCACCACTGGTGAAGTTAAATGGTTCTACCAACATACTCCTAACGATGCCTGGGACTTCTCTGGTAATAACGAGCTAGTGCTATTTGATTACAAAGATAAAGATGGCAAAGTCACTAAGGCCACAGCCCACGCGGATCGAAATGGTTTCTTCTATGTGGTTGACCGTACCAGCGGCAAGCTAAAAAATGCCTTCCCCTTTGTCGATAATATTACCTGGGCTAGCCATATCGACCTAAAAACCGGTCGCCCGGTTGAGGTTGAAGGGCAACGCCCACCTAAACCGGCTCCTGGTGAAAAACGTGGTGCCTCGGTTGAGGTCTCGCCACCATTCTTAGGTGGCAAGAACTGGAACCCCATGGCTTACAGCCAAGATACCGGCCTATTCTACGTACCAGCTAACCACTGGAAAGAAGATTACTGGACCGAAGAAGTGGCTTACAAAAAAGGCTCAGCTTATCTAGGTCAAGGCTTCCGAATTAAACGCATGTATGACGACCACGTAGGTATTCTGCGAGCAATGGATCCAACCACAGGAAAAATTGCTTGGGAACATAAAGAGCGACTACCGTTATGGGCAGGTGTTTTAGCCACTAAAGGTAATCTTGTCTTCACCGGAACCAGTGATGGTTACTTCAAAGCCTTTGATGCCAAAACCGGTAAAGAACTGTGGAAATTTCAAACCGGTAGCGGCGTGATTTCCCCGCCTGTGACTTGGGAAATGGATGGTGAGCAGTATATTGGCGTGACCTCAGGTTATGGCGGTGCCGTACCATTATGGGGAGGCGACATGGCGGAACTCACTAAACCCGTTGCCCAAGGTGGATCATTCTGGGTGTTCAAATTACCGGCTTGGGATAAATAATCGCTAAGCACTACTCGTCAGCCACTGAATATCAGCCATCACCGCCAACTATAAGGTGATGGCTGCTTTAAGGAGCGCGTTTTATGTATCAATACACCCTACCTCTACTTGGCTTAGTTTTCAGTTTTAGCGTGCTAGCCGATGACGACAGCCAGGCTCGCAGCATTAATGGCTGCACCTTAGAGCCCGGCGCTGACTGCCCGGGAATGGATTTACGCCAAGCCGATTTAAGTAACTTAGATCTTAGCCGAATCAACTTAAGCCAAGCCAACTTAAGCGGCGCTAACCTTCGGCATACCAAGCTGGACTTAGCTAGCTTAGAAGGCGCTAACTTAAGTCAGGCTAACCTCACCCGTGCCAGCTTGCAGCAGGCTCGTTTACAAGGTGCTAACTTATATAAAACACAATTAGTGGCGATTAATGGCTGGGCCATGCTGGCCCAAGGTGTACAAGCCGAAAAAGCTAACTTCTATGCTGCTAACTTAGAGTTTTCTCGCCTGTCCGGAGCCAAACTCATGGGCGCTAACTTGACTGCCAGCAATTTAGAGATGGCTTGGTTTACCCGTGCTGATTTACGCAAAGCCAAGTTGATAGACAGTAATATGCAAGAAGCCAAACTGAGCGAAGCCAATATGGCCAAGGCTGATATGAGTGGTGCACGCCGGCATTACGCCACCTTTTTAGGCGCGCATATGGATGGCTGTAAAAACTGCCCGTTAGACTGGTAACCCATTATTAGCCGCCTACGCAGGGTGGCTAACCAGCCTACTCTGGTGAGTTTACGCTAAGCGCACCAACCCCATATCAATGGCTAAATGCACTAACTCCGCCTGATTACTGATCTGCAGTTTATGTTTTAACAAAGTCATGTAGTTAGCAACCGTTTTACTACTGATACAAAGAGTCTCAGCAATCACTGCAGTACTCATGCCCCGCGCTACCATTAAAAACACCTCGTGTTCCCGTGGTGTCATGCTAGCTAAGCGGCTGTCAGTTTGGTTATCCGTGCTCTGCTGATAGGCTAATTGCGTGGCCAACTCGGGCTCAATAAAGTGATAACCAGTAACTAAACGCTTGATAGCTTCTTGCAGTAGCGCCAGCGAGCTAAATTTAGAGAGATAACCTGAAGCACCACTGGCTAAAGCTTGGCGTACAGTAGCTAGCTCTCGATGCTGAGTTAAAAAAGCCACCGGCAGTTGCGGAAAACGCTGTTGTAAGCGGCGACACAGCTCGATTCCACTGAGCTGCGGTAGACTTACTTCAAGCAGCACCAATGAAGGTATACGCTGATTGAGTACAGCTAAAGCCTGCTCGGCGCTATCTGCCTCGAGCAACTCAAGCTCAGAAAATAACGATTGCAAGATCGTGATTAAGCCTTGACGTACTATTGGGTGAGGTTCAACCAGTAACACTTTCATCAGCACTCCATAGCAGGTTATTAATCGAGTCACTAGCCTAACCAGAGAGCGCCCTATACCATCCACTACCTTGGTACTGCTTCGCTGCTACTTTATAGCGGCTTTTGCCATTACCCAGCCGCTCAGTATCGTCACTTAAATTAACGCTAAACAGCAAAAGCAGTACTTTAGTACTGGGTTTCACCGCTTAATGTAGGATGTTCAAGCCGCTCAATTTTGCATTAAATGCCTACTCCTTGGTGTGTAAGGCTGTTGCTATGTCGATGCTTAAGTTCTCTTGGTGCCTGTTACCAGGCCTACTTTTTAGCAACTGGCTTGCCAGTACTGCCGCGATGGCCAGTCACTTTTCCGATGAAGGCTATCGAATTCAACATTATCGCAGCCCGACACCGACCACGAATGTCTGGGCTCAGGTGATTACTGCCGAGCAACTACTCGCGCTTCGCACTACCTATCCAGAACTGGTCTTGGTCGATGTGTATCGTAATCCTTGGTTGCATGGCCAATTTACCGCTACTGAACCCCATGCTAATCTGCCGGGCAGCCTATGGTTAGCCAACTGTGGGGATGGTGTTTTAAGCGAGGCATGGCTTAGCTATTGTCAACAATATTTAGCCCAAGCAACCGCGGATAATTTCCACCATCCGATCGTGTTTTACTGCCGCTCCGATTGCTGGCTTGGTTGGAATGCCAGCCAGCGGGCTTATCAATGGGGTTACCGACAGCTGTATTGGCTACGTAATGGCATTGATGAATGGCAACAACAAGGGTTGCCTTTAGTCACGGCGCAGCCTGCTCCCTTTATTCCTTAACTGCCTTTAGCTAACTAACAATAATGAGGTCAATGACCATGTACAACATCCTAATTGCCGATGATCACCCATTGTTTCGTGAAGCGATTTGCGGCGTGATTCAAGCGGGTTTTCCAGGTGCTCACTTGGTTGAAGCCGAAGATCTAGACACCGCGATGAGCTTAATCCAAGCACAGGAGGATTTTGATTTAATCCTCTTAGATTTAAATATGCCTGGCATGCAAGGGCTAAATGGCCTAGTTAATTTACGTAATGAAGCACCAACGATTCCGGTGGTGATTGTCTCGGCCGAGCAAGATAAACACATTGTGCTGCAAGCAGTAACCTATGGCGCCGTGGGGTTTATTACTAAATCTACCCCGCGCGAGCAAATGACCGCTGCCTTAGAGCAAGTGCTCAATGGCCATATTTATTTACCGTCCGATATCATTCGCGCCGAGGCCAGTCAGCGCCGTGCTCCTAAAGAATCCAGTATTCCACCGGAACTACTGCAGGCACTCACGCGTAAACAGTTACAGGTGCTAGAGCGCATGACCAAAGGCGAATCCAATAAACAAATTGCTTATAATTTAGATATTGCAGAAACTACAGTCAAAGCGCATGTTTCGGCGATTTTACGCCGACTCAATGTACACAACCGAGTCCAGGCGATTTTGTCGGTCGGCGATATTGATTTTTCAGTGTATCTACGCCGCTAGCTGCTATTAGCTCAGGATTAGACTTGACGCTGTTGCTCCAATAGGTGGCCCATAGTGATCTTTAAGCGCATGGGCTTCACCGGCTTATGCAACAAAGTGTAACCGAGCTGGCGCATTTCTTGTTTTAACTCTTTGCTGTAGTTGGCGGTAATCATTAACGCTGCTACCGGCTGCTGTCGCTCCTGATTAATTTCTAATACTACATCTAAGCCATTTACATCATGATCGAGGTGATAATCAGCAATTAACAGATCTACCGGCTGATTAAGGCCACCCACTTGCTGTGCCAAGTCAGTTTTTGATAGTCCCGTATGAACCTCACAGCCCCATTCCCCCAGCAAAGTCTGCATCGCTTGGCAAATAGCAGGGTCGTTATCTAGCACCCAAACTTTAGCACCTTGCAACTGATTTAAGCTGTGGGTAGGCAACTCTAGCTCACTAACCAAAGGAATATCCGTGGTGCGCGCTAAAGGCACTTTAATACTAAAACAAGAGCCTTGGCCTAAACTGGAGCGCACTGCAACAGGATGATTTAAAATCCGCGAGATTTTATCAACGATCGCCAGCCCTAGCCCCAAGCCTCGATCATGCTGCGCTCCATGCCAATCACCACGCTTAAACTCTTGGAAAATTTCTTGTTGTTTGTGCGGGGCAATACCTACACCGGTATCCCACACTTGAATCAACAGCGCCCCTGGCACACGGCGGCAGCCAAGTAATAAGCGGCCGTGCTCAGTATAGCGAATCGCATTGGTTAAAAAATTCCGCAAAATGCGTGCCAGCAAATGAATATCACTATTCACCACCGCCGTTGATGGTACAAAGCTTAATCCTAAGCCCACACTGCTGGCTAGTTGTCGATACTCTGCTGCTAGGTTTTCCAGTAAATCATTAATTGCAAAAGCGGCTAAATCCGCTTTAATAACCCCTGCATCCAGCTTAGAAATATCCACTAAAGTCCCTAGAAGATTTTCCACATCATCCAATGAGTTACCAATATTGCGCATTAAATGGCTGTAACGTGAGTCTTGTAACTGTTCAACCAAAGCGCCAGTAAACAAGCGCGCCGCATTCAATGGTTGTAATAAATCATGGCTTACGGCAGCAAGAAATTTGGTTTTAGAAAGGTTAGCTTCTTCAGCCTCACGTTTAGCTTCTAGTAAGCGGGTTTCGATTAATCGGCGCTCTTGAATTTCAAGCACTAATTGCTGATTTAATTGCGTCAGCTCAGCGGTGCGCTCGGCTACACGCAATTCAAGATTTTGATAGGCTTGATGCAAGGCTTCAGCGGTGCGCCGCCGTTGGGTAATATCACGCACCAGAACGAAAATACCCACCACTTGGCCATCGGCTTGGCGGTTAGGCACATAGGAGCGCTGCATGAAGCAAGTGTGTCCGCGCTTATCGGTTTCCGCCACCTCGAAAGTTAAACTTTCTCCGGCCAGTGCCCGACGGATATAAGGCTCTAAACGGGTCATATGCTGTTGGTTATGCACTTCGCTTAACGGCAAGCCTATCGCTGTGCCTCGTGGCCAGTCATACCATTCTTCATAGACCTTATTTAAGAACTCATATGAAAGGTCGCGTCGAACATAAGCAATCATGGCGGGCACATGATCGGTAATTAAACGGATCCAATTTTCACTTTTACGCAGGGCTTCTGCGTGTTCATAACGTTCCGTAATATCAGTAAAGGTGGCAACATAGCTACCTTCAGGCAGGGCATGGACACAAATATCCAGCATCCGCCCATCGGTCAAACGCTGCTCACTTTGCGCACAAGTGGCTAACTCATTCGGCAAGTTGAGCGCACACTGAGTCTGCATGAGCTCAGTAAATAGTGTATTCGGAGCAATGTCGGCTAAACCATACAACTCTAAAAAACGATGATTCCATAGCTCAAGCACACCTTGGGAGTTCACCATGGCCACCCCCTGAGATAGGTTATCTACGGTTTGCTGTAACAACACTGTTTTCTGCGCCAGCGCTTGCTCACGCTGTAATTGTTCACGTAGTTTTAACTCGGTAATATCGGTGTACAAAATCACCAAGCCACCTTCAAGGGTCGGGCGCTCAGTTACCTGCAACCAACGCCCCGAAGACAAGCGATACAGCATACGCTGGGCACCACTGCGTTGAGTTTCTTTAACCAGCCCCGAGCGTTCGATAATACGTTTCGCTTCAGCTAAATGGATACCGGTACTGATTGGGTTACCGTGCCTAGCCCAGAAAGACTTAAAGTGCCGATTAAATAAAATAATCCGCTGTTGTTGATCAAACAGCACAAAACCATCACTAATACTTTCAATCGCATCGACTAGATGTTGGTGTGCAACTTCTGCTTTGTGTCGTTCTTGGGTCAGCAAGCTATTACTGGCTTTGAGTTGAGTTAAGGCATGGGTGAGTTCATCGGTGCGTTCACGCACCTGTTCGGCTAAAACCACCGAATGACGAAATGCTGCGTAGGCTTCATTGCTGTGCAGTTTGCCGGACTCTACCCGTTCAATCAGCGCCGCATTAATTTTACGGAGCCTGGCTATTTCTTGATTAGCGGCAGCCAGTTGCTCTGCAGCTGGCTGTTGCGGCTCAGCTGCGGCGTTGTTTGTATTTTTTTCCAATGGCCACCCCAGTAAAGGTTTGATTGACATGCATCCCGTTAATTTGCTCGCCGTAGGTATTAAAGCCAACCACCTGCTGCTCGATTAAAATTTGCTCAACCCTTTGGTGCTGTCCGGTAATTTCGCTTTCTAAGCGGCGAAGCACACAGTCGCAACCGATCGTCAGTAGTAACTCGCCTAGGCGTTGATTAATGCCTGCAAATAACTGATTTAAGGTGTCAATTAAGCTCTGACGCTGCATAGCGGTCAGTACGATGCCATTATCTACTGCACAGTAAAAAGTCAGGCTTTGATTAGGATTAGCTTTTTGAATGGCGCGGGGATAATAGTTTTCACCAATTTTAACCGCCAACGGATGGCAGGCAAACACATCCATTCCCAATTGCTGCGCAGCGGTTAGTTGCTGATAAGCGCTTACTGCAGGTTCTGCATTCACCTCTAATACTTGGCGCAGCTGGCTATCAACCTTGGTCACCACCAACTTTTCGGCCGAGGGTGTGAGGTGGTGCATATTAAATACCTCAAACTCCAATGGGGTATTAATCAACACCACAATCGCTGCCCCACTATGAAAACGGCCCTGATAATAGACATGGGTTTGACTTAAGTAATTGTCATCACCGGCCGAGCCACCAAATAAAGGAATACCACCTAAAGCAGCGCTAAGTGCAGCGAGCACTGTTTCTTCGCGGCTAGCTAGACCATCAAATAAGGTTAAAACAAAACTATGGTCTTTAATTGGTAGCACCGCTTGGGTGCTGCTGCGGCACTGATTAATTAGGCTTCCGACCAATTCTTGGGCTTTGATCAGCGAGAACTGCTCCATTTCTTCAATCAGTGCGGCCCCTACAGTAAAAAGCTGACGACTAAAACCAAGGGCACAAATACACCCGCGAGCATAACCAAAGGGGGTAATTTCTCCGGCGGTGGTGCAACCAACCACCATCACCTCAGGCTGACTTTGCTCAATGGCTATCGATAAGCGAGCCAAATCAAATTCTGCCGAGCAAAAAAACAGCACAAAACCAATCTCAGGATCAGCCAGTTGCGCGGCTAATTCTTGCGCCGCCTGCTGGGTGTCTAAGGCATAAGAAACCGCACGGGTAATTACTTGATTCATTTGCTGCATCGCCCTGCTGCTCCTTATTAACCCTAAGTAAAGAATGGCCTACCAGCAAACTCTTCATGCTTTATAGACAGCGCACAATGCTTAAAGACCGAGCTAAATATTAGCAGTCTTTAAGCATTGAAAATGGACTATTCTTTACTACTTTGTGGCTACCAATTCACCACTGCACCTACAGCAAACGTATTAGTCTTTTCGTTCAGTGCCTTGTTTTTATGGCCCTCCAGCTTAAACTGGTTGTACTCTGCCACTAACTGTAAATGGCTATTCACCTCTCTAAAATAAGCCAGTGCCCGCGTATTGTAGTCGGCTCCGCTGGAGACTAAGCCATTGCCGTCATCTTTGGTTTTGCCATAGCTCAGCGCCACACGGTTTTTATCAAAGCGATAGGAACCTTGCAGTAAATAACCGGTGCTATCAATATCTCGCAAAGTGGCTTTACCTAGATTATTGGTAAAGAACGGATTTAAACCCTTCGCAGTAAAACCTGAAGCGGTTAACATCAGATCACCCAGGGTCGCCTGCACCCCATAGCCTAATCCTTTAGAGGTGACGCGGCGCTGTGTTGCGTCGGTATTATCTGACGTTTGATGGGTGCCATTGAGCCATGAGTAAATAGTGGCCTTGCTTAAGTCTAAGTTATAAGTGACTTCGCTCTCAAAGCGTGGGTTTTTCTGATAAGCCTTACCCAAGGCCCCATTATCCGTGGTATCGACAGGATCCATTACCCCAGCAGCCACGCGCACCCCGTGGAACTGAGGAGAACGGTAAGTAATTTGCGAAGTAGGAAATGGATAAGGATAACCACTGCCAATATTACCAAAGGACACCCCACCGCCATCGACTAAACCCAAGGTGTCACTGACCTGACCATAACCTGCAAGCAAATGATCAAGTAAAATATTCGAACGTGCAAATAAGCCAAAGTCCTTACCAAGTAATACCTCACCCCACGACCCTTTAACCGTCCCGTAAAATTGGCGCACATCGATATCTGTACCGGTGCCATTATCTTGGCTGTCATTAATTGTTACCCAAAATGAAGCCCGGGCGCCTAGGGTTAAATCATCAATTTGCTGGCTCATATTAAAGCCAAGATAATTAGGCAAAAATCCCATTTTTACCCGTGATTGCCGCCGATCTAGCGACTCACCACTGGCTGCATCGCGCTTAATTTTACTGTTGACATAAAACGCATTGATATAACCATCGGTCGCAAAGGTCGTCCCCTCTTGCTCGTATAGCATAATTTCAGCATGGGCCATGGGCGTTGCACCTAATGCAGCACTGGCAAGGGCTAGCGGTAAAGCCGCTTTAAAATACTTAGTCATCATGTCTCTCCAGAAAGTGTGGGCTGAGGGTTCAACCACTGAAGAGCGATTTTTCATGGTCTGCCGAGGGAAACCTACAGCGTTTTGGTTGCTGTTTACCTCTCTTTGCTGCTAGCTCGGCTTATGTAACGCCGCCGCGACTTAAGTCCTTGTGCGGCCTAGCTAAGCCGTGTTGTTATAGTCGCACAGTGCTAAAGTCATAATTTTGTCATCTGTAACAGAGCTAATAGTAATTAGCCCTTACCAAGTGGCCATGCCATTAGTTAGCCACGACACAGTTTGTCGCGCATAGGGTGTTTAATCCTTTTCTTAGGTTAGGAGTGTTGAATGGATTGGAATCAATTACTAAATCGTGAACGTCTCTGTAAGTTAACCCACAGCCCTGAAGAGCTGGGGCGTAGTCCATTTCATAAAGATCATGACCGGATTATTTTCTCGGGTGCTTTTCGCCGCTTAGGCCGTAAAACCCAAGTACACCCTGTATCCAGCAATGATCATATTCATACTCGTTTAACCCACTCATTAGAGGTGAGTTGCGTCGGGCGCTCGCTGGGCATGCGGGTTTCCGAGATGATCCGTGATCAATTACCTAGTTGGTGCAGCTCGGGTGATGTGGGAATGATTGTGCAATCGGCCTGTTTAGCCCACGACATTGGTAATCCGCCCTTTGGTCACTCCGGTGAAGACGCTATTCGCCATTGGTTTGCTCAAGCAGCCGAGCGTGGCTGGTTAGACGATATGGGCGATAAAGAGCGCAATGACTTTTTAAGTTTTGAAGGTAATGCCCAAGGCTTGCGCGTCCTCACTCAGCTGGAGTATCACCAGTTTGATGGTGGTATGCGACTGACTCACGCCACCTTAGGTGCCTTTTTAAAATACCCTTGGACCTCTGAATATGCACCGGCCGATGGCTATAAAAAGCATAAGTTTGGCTGCTACCAAAGCGAACTACCTTTGCTGCGCACCATTGCCGAAAAACTAGGACTGCCTGAAATCGAGCCTAACCGCTGGGCCCGTCACCCGCTGGTGTATCTAATGGAAGCAGCAGATGATATTTGCTATGGCCTGATTGACTTAGAAGACGGCCTAGAAATGGAGCTATTGGAATATGCCGAAGTGGAAGCCTTACTCTTGGGCTTGGTTGGTGATGACTTACCGGAAACCTATCGTCTACTTGGCCCCCAAGATTCACGCCGACGCCGTTTAGCGATTTTACGCGGCAAGGCCATCGAGCACCTAACCAATGCCGCGGCCAATGCCTTTGTTGAGCAATTACCCGCCTTAATGCAAGGCGCACTGCCCGATGATTTAGTTGAGCACATGCATGGCCCAGCAAAAACCTGCGTGCTTTCGGCTAAAAAAATGGCGCGGGAAAAAATCTTCCAAGATAAACGCAAAACCTTGCATGAAATTGGTGCCTACACCACCCTCGAAATTTTACTCAATACCTTTTGTGGTGCCGCTCTGCAGCAGCACAGCGGTCAGGCTTTGTCGTTTAAAAATCAGCGCGTTTTTGATTTACTCGGTAATAACGCACCCCGCCCAGAAGATACCCTGTATATGGCCTATATGCGGATTATTGACTTTATTGGCGGTATGACCGACAGCTACGCCACTGAAATGGCCAAAGAAATGACTGGTCGCTCAAGCCCGACGTAACTTAAGGAGTTCTAATGTCACTCTCAGATCGAGCCCTTGGCTGTTTACTTGGCTTAGCCATTGGCGATGCGCTAGGCACTACCTTGGAGTTTTGCCCACGCGACAACTACCCAGCGCTGACGGATATGATCGGCGGCGGCCCATTTCAGCTACAGCCTGGGCAATGGACCGATGACACCTCGATGGCGTTATGTCTGGCCGATAGTTTATTAGCCGTGCAAGGCTTTGATTCTGCCGACCAAATGCAGCGTTACCTTAACTGGTATCGCTTAGGTGAGCGCAGCAGCACTGGGCAGTGCTTTGATGTGGGTTGTACCGTAGAAGATGCGCTGCTTAGTTTTACGCAAAACCAAAATCCGTATGCCGGCAGCACCGATCCCTATAGCGCCGGTAACGGCAGCTTAATGCGCTTAGCCCCGATTGCCTTGTATTATCATCGCTCACTGGCCAATACCTTGCATTACGCTAAGCTCAGTTCGCTAACCACCCACGGCGCGCCCGAGGCAGTAGAAGCCTGCGTGCTGTTTGCTTGGCTATTAAATGCCTGCCTATATCAAACTTACCCTAGCATTCAGCAGCTATTAACCGCCCCTGCGCTAACGCAACTGAATCTGCAATGCCCCAAGCTGCAAGCCATTGCTAAGGCTGATTATTTAACTAAAACACGCACCGAAATTCATAGCAGTGGTTATGTGGTTGATAGTTTAGAAGCCGCGCTCTGGTGCTTTGCGCAAACCGACAACTTTGATCAAGCGGTACTGATGGCGGCCAATTTAGGCGATGATGCCGATACCGTAGCGGCTATTTGTGGGCAAATCGCTGGCGCGTGGTATGGACTTAACGCAATTAATCCAAGCTGGCGCCAACGCTTATACCTAGCCGATGAATTGCAAACCTTAGCTAAGCAGCTTGTCGCTTAGCTAGGTAGCACGATCGATTTACTCGGATTAGCGCCGCTATTTAGCTTATACTTTGCCAGTACCAGACAGAATCAATTTTTAAGAGCGCTCTTAACTTAATGGCTAAATTCTTTTTATTTTTTATTCTATTTATTTTATTTCTGATCATTCGCGCGCTTTATAGAGTGACCCGTACCGCGATTGATGCCGGCAAAGCTGCTTATGACTCAATCACTGATAGCCGCAACTTTGACGAGGCCTATCAAAACTTTGCCAAGAATCTTAACCAATCACGCAATACACGCCGCCAGTCAGCTAAACATAGCCAACTTCAGTTATTAGAAGAAGTGGTGGCGTTAATGGCTAAGGTTGCGGCCAGTGATGGTCGCGTCAGCCGTGCTGAAGTGGAGTATATGAGCGATACCATTGTCAGCATGACCGATAGCCTACGTGCTGCAGGCGTACAGCCAAGCATTACCGAGCAGATTAAACAAAACCTGTTTAGCCTGGCCAACTCAGCTAAACGCGATAACCAACCGCTGGCTTATTACACGCGTATACTCGCGCGCACTGATACTGAGCTGCGCAAACGGGTAATGCTGCAACTAATTAGCTTTGCCAGTATTGATGGCATGAGCCAAAATAAATTACAGCTATTAGTCAGCATTGGCGCTAACCTAGGCTTTAATTCAGCAAGCGTACAACAGTTTATCCAGCAGGTCTTTGGTAATAGCCAGCAAGCCGAAGCAAAAACCACTAATCCCTATGAGGTCTTAGGCTGCCAAGCAAGCGACAGCTTCGACACCATCAAACTCGCCTACCGCCGCCTAGTAAAAAAATACCACCCCGACTACATGCACGGCCAAGGTGCCGACGACGAAGCCGTTCAACAAGCCACGCAAAAAATCCAAGAAATTAACGCGGCTTATGAGTTGATTAAGAAGATGAGGGGGTAATGTGCTCATCTTCAGTTACTAGCCATAGGTAAACCGTGTCTTTTACGAATTATAGTTTTCTATAGGCGTATTAGCGGCACCGAAAGGGATATGAACAGAGGCGATAGAGTCTGCTGTTTTTTCAACATGAGTTACTTGATCATCAAAGAAAATATGGGGCTGCAAGATTTCTAGCACTTTTCTTTTTTCGATCCCTCCCAGAAAAAACGCCTCATTAATTGTCTCTATACCCCACGAGCGCAATGAATGTATCACTCTTTTATGAGCAGGAGCATTTCGTGCGGTAACGATAGATATCCGTAGTCTACTTCTATATTCTGGATGCGCTGCCTGATACCTTAACTCTGCACTTTGCAACCTGGAAAGTTGTTTTAATAATCTATGAAGAGGTCCGATATTGGAAGGTTGTTCAGCTAAATTACTTTCATTTTCAATGAATGCGGGTAATCCACCTTCTTTGAAAACTTTTTCAGAAGCATCATCAGCAATAACCCCATCAAAATCAAACGCAATCCTTAGTTCTTGATCATTTTCAAAGTCTACTATTTGTCCTTTTAGTATAAGTCCCGCAGGATAGCCCGCATTAATTGCCTGGTTAACATCAGCTTCATTTGCAGATAAAAAAAGACTAATGTTAAGCGCATTTATATATTTGTGAGGGGTTCTTCCCTGCAAAAAAATAGCTCTTTTAATATCAAGATTATAATGCTCAATAGAGTTCATAACTCGCAACCCAGTATTGGGATCATTACGAGATAATAAAATTACTTCTACAAATGGCTTTTCTTTTGGAAAAATACTATTAATACTTAGCAACCGCTGAATAAAAGGAAAAGCAACTCCTTTTTCTAAAGGCGTATTTTCATTTAGTTTTTGATACGTACGGTACTCCAGCTCTCCTTGTGTTCTAAATACTTGATCAGATTCCTCTAAGTTAAATAAAGCACTCGAGGCTAAACCTATCACTAGCTTTTGCTCTAAACTATATCCACTCATTCTTATCTCCTTATAATTTAGCCTCTAAACCTCTCATCCAACCGACTCATCCCCATGCCCTGCCCTTTACTGACTTTAATTTGCACTGGAATACGTTCTTTAAGGGCTTCGACGTGGCTAATGACGCCTACCATTTTGCCGCTAGCATTTAGGTGATCGAGGGCTTCTAGGGCGATATCCAGGGTTTCGCTATCAAGAGTGCCAAAGCCCTCATCAAGAAAGAGTGATTCAATCTTGGTTTTATGACTCACTAAATCAGACAGCGCGAGCGCTAAAGCTAAACTCACTAAAAAACTCTCACCGCCGGATAAGGTTTTAACATCCCGCACCGCATCGGCCTGCCAGGTATCTTCAATGGCTAGCTCTAACTCTTTATTCGACTGGCGCACCAATACATAACGTCCATGCAAACGAGCTAAATGCTGATTAGCCAAATAAGTTAGCTGATCTAAGGTAATGCCCTGCACATAGCGTCGGTATTTAGCACCATCAGCCGAGCCAATTAAGCCATCTAAACGTGCCCACTGCTCACACAGTGCCTGTTGCTGTGCTATTTGCTGCTGTACGCCAGCTACCGTAGTGCGTTGTGCCTGATCATTTTCCAGCTTGCTGGTAATCGAACCAAATTGTTGATGCAGTGTAGTCAGTTGCGCTTCTAGCGTTAGCAGTTGTTGCTCAATTTCTGCCAGCGTAAATTGAGGCTGGCTGGACTCATGCTTAAAGCGAGCCAATTGAGTTTCTGCTTGCTGCAGCTGCACTAAAGACAGCTGCTGTTGCTCAGTCAGTGTTTGTAATGTTTGCTCAATTATTGCCACTTGCTCAGCCGACAATAATGCTGCGTTAAACGCTGCCTCACTGGCAAAACCCTGCTCTGCTAATAAGCTCTGCCATTGCCGTTCTTGCTCGGTCAGTTGCTGGTGCTGCTGTTGTAGTTGTTGCTGCAGTAATTCAAGTTGCGAGTTTTGTTGTTGATAGCGAGCCAACAATTGATTAAATGCCTGCTGCTCAGGCAAGGTTAATGGCGCGCAGTCTTCAGTCAGTCCAGTTTCTGGCAAGGCTAACTGCTCGGCTTGAGCCTGCCAAAAGGTCAGCTGCTGAGCTAACTGCTGTAACTTAGCCTCTTGCTGAAACGTACTTTTTTCCAGCTCAACCATCTCAGTTTGCCATTGCTGTGCTTGCTTTAAATTCTGCTGCTGCGCTTGTAGCCATGTTTTAACCGCGGCGTAATCAGCCAAAGCTGCCGTAACCTTGGCTGCAGTTAGTTGCTGCAACAAAGCATTTTGCTTAGTTTGCTCAGCCTGCTGCTTTTCTGTCCGTTCAGCAGTTGCTTGACTTAACTGCAGCTCGTACTCAGTTAAACGTTGAGTTTCAGTCGTTTGCTGAGCAGTTAGCTGCTGCAGAGCAATGGCCGCCTGCTGCTTGGCCGTGGTGAGCTGCTCATGCTGCTGAGTAAAGTGGCTTAAGCTGCGTAATTGCTCGCTGTGTTGCTCAATTAACCCGCTCAACTCACTGGCCGAGGTCAGGGATAACTCGGCTAAACATTCGGTTAGTTGTTGAGCAAGTGCTTGGGCGGCTGACTGCAACTCGTCAATGCGCGCTTGGCTATTAGCTTGTTCAGTGCGTAACTGTATCTCTTGATTACCAAGCAACTTGCCCTCGTTGGTCAGTTGCTCTAACTGCTCCTCTAACTGCTGTAAGGCCTGTTGCGTGGTAGAAGGATCAACAGTCTGATACTGCGAAACACTGGGATGCTCTAAGGAGCCACACAGCGGACACGGCTCATCGGCCTGCAGTTGAGCACGATACTCTGTTAGCGACTGCACGGTTCGCTCAAGCTCATAAATTCGTTGCTGATCTTTTTTCTGCTGATTCAGCTGCGTCCAGCGTTCACGTAGTGCCACTAACTGTGCCGATAGCTGCTGTAATTGCTGCGTTTTTTCAGTAACAAGCTGCTGCTGATGCTGCAGCGAGTGAGCCATATTGCGCTGATCATCCAGCAGCTTTTTTGCCGTAGCAGCGGTTTGTAGCTGCTGGTTTAGCTGCTGACTGTGCGCCAATAATGAATCAGCACGATCTGCCCAATAGGGATAGCGCAGCTTCAGTTCTGCTAATTGCTGCTCAATGTGCCGTACTGCTTGCTCGTGCTCTGGCTGCTGCTGGCTCAATTCCGCTACCACTTGCTGCTGTTTTAGCTGGGCTTGCTTAGCTTTTGCCTGGTGAGTATCAGCGGTTTGCAGCTGATCAATGGCGCGTCGCCATTCACCGAGTTGCTGCTCCCAGTCACTAAAATATGGTGCGAGCTGCAAAACTGATTGCTGCTCGGCGATTTGCTGTTGCAAATGGCGCTGCTGGGTTAATGCCAACGCCTGCTGTTTTTGTATGCTGGCTTGCGCCTGTTGTAAATACTGCAGCGCCTGCTGAACTTGCTGGGTGAGCTCGGTTTTAAGCACGGGCAAAGCATGCTGCGCAGTCGTCACTACCTGTTGCTTAGCCTGATACTCCTCGCGCGCTCTAGCTAGCTGCTTAAATTCGGGGCACAGCTTGGCTGCTGGCTGATGGCGTTTAAGCTGTAATTGCTCAGGCTCTGCCGCTTGCAACTGTTGCATCGCTTGCTGTTGCGCTTGTTGCTTCTCGCTGATGATCGTGGTTAAACGCTGTAATTGCTCATACCATTTTTGATCAGCTTGTAAGCATTTTTGCACACTTCGTTGCTGTTCTGTTTGCTGAGTAATTTGCTGCTGCTGAGCTTGCAGTTCTTGAACTTGCTCAGCACTTAATAAGGCTAAATGCTCAGTTTGTGCTTGCAAGCGCTTAACCACTTCTTTTTGCTCACGATGCTGCTCAAAGACTTTTTTCGAGATTTCGCCATAAATCTCGGTGCCGGTCAGTTGCTCCAATAATTCCGCCCGCTCACTGCTTTTAGCTTCTAAAAAGGCAGCAAAACCACCTTGGGCAAGCATCATTGATTTAGTAAATCGCGCAAAGTCTAGCCCAGTTAGCTCTTCAACTAACTTAACTTTCTCACTGAGTTTATTAGTCAAAATGCTGCCATCGGCAGTGACTAACTCAGCATGGGCTGGCTGCAATTTTCCGTTCGCCGAGTTCTGCGCTCGATGCTGACTCCAAAATGCCCGGTAACGCTTACCCTTAATTGCAAACTCTACCTCGGCCAAACACTCAGCGGTGGAGCGAGTCATTAACTCATTAGTGTTTGCAGAAATTACACCCATCCGCGGCGTGCGATGATACAGCGCCAAACAAATCGCATCGAGCAACGTAGTTTTACCCGCGCCCGTCGGGCCAGTAATAGCAAATAAGCCGCCTTGAGCAAAAGGCGCTTGGGTAAAATCAATTTTCCACTCGCCCTTTAGCGAGTTCAGATTTTTAAGCCGTAAAGTTAAAATACGCATCAGACTGACTCCGACTTATCTGGCGAACTGACGGAGGCCTCAGCCAGCGGATCCAGTAACTGAGTTAACACCTGTTGATGTAGCTGCTCTAACTGCTGTTGCTGCGCGGAGGTGAGTTGCTCCTCAGCCAAACGCTGGGCAAATACTTGCTCGACACTCAATTCGGCCAAACTGGTTTGGCTATCCTCACTGGTCAAACTAGTTGCTGCTGAGCGCTGGCGTTTAATCCGTAATACCTCAAGCGGCAAACCCTCGCACAGCGTGTCAATGCGCTGGGCAAGACTGGTTAAATAAGCCTCATGCTGCACTTCTATTTCCAGCCAAGCGCCAGGGCGATCTATAGCCACCTGCTGTAATTGCTGCTCAATGGCTGATAAATCGCCGACGATACGAACCAATGGCTGAAACAATGGCACGGTTAATTCTTCAATAGCCACTACCTGCTCTTTAGCGCACTCCACCAGCACCACTTGCTTATCACGCCCGACCTCATCAAAACTCAGCGGAATTGGTGAGCCGCTGTAACGCACATGGGCTTGCCCAGCCACTTGCTGTGGCCGGTGAATATGCCCCAATGCAATGTAATCGGCTGGCGGAAAAGCATCGCTAGGAAAAGCTTTTAAATTGCCCACATAAATATCCCGCACCGACTCACTCAAGCTAGCGCCTAAGGTGGTGAGATGTCCGGTTAAAATAATCGGTAGTTGCAAACGCTGTTCAGCCAGAAAAGCTTGGGCCGCAGCAAACAGTTGCTGATAGTGCGCGGCAATCGCTTGTTGCAGCGCCTGTTTTTTCTCAACGCTAGACTCTCCAGCTTGGCTTAACAGCATATCCCGAGGGCGCAAAAAAGGGATCGCTGCCACTAAGGCAAAGGGATGTTGTTGCCGAGATAACAACACCAGTTGCTGAGTTAACTCTTCTGCCGGTTGAGTGATCACCCGCGTTGAGAGCTGAGCTAACAGGTTTTTGCTTTCATTAAGCACTGCTACTGAGTCATGATTACCGGCCAGCACAATTAACTGACAATCTAGCTGGTGTAAATCAATCACCAACTGGTTATATAGCTCACGGGCATAACTGGGCGGTGTGCCAGTGTCAAACACATCGCCGGCGACAATAATTGCACTGATCTCATGCTGCTTAACTTGCTCAAGCAACCAAGCAAAAAAAGCACGATGTTCAGGCAAGCGGGACTTGCCCATAAAGTTTTGCCCTAAGTGCCAGTCCGAGGTATGCAAAAAACGCATGTTAACTTCCTATAGTTAATCGCTAGCAAATAGTTTTTGGCCGCTTTTTTAGCTTCTTGTTATTGCCGCATTATTCAATAAAAAATATACGTTTTAACGTATTGTAAGGATCAGCGTCCTGCCCGTGACTCTCGAATATAAAAGCGCGCTTTTTGTGCTTTTTGTGTACAACCACGGTAGCCTTCAAATTGTTGCTGGGTTTTGGCCGCTGTTAATAAGGTTAAGGCTTTAGAGTAGCTGACGCTGCCGGCAAACCCTTCCACCTTGGCAATATCTAGCTCTTGCCAAGCGGCATCCAGTTGGCTGGCGCAACTACTACGATGACTCACCTTGGCCGAGCAACCGGCCAGCGACAAAGTGACAAGCACCAATAACAGCGTACTACGCTTGAGCATTAGGCATCTCTTTGAGCATTCTTTTTCGGCTCGGCACAAGGCGTGGTAGTTTGGCCGAGTAATAAAGGTTGGCTAGTAGAAATCCAATCGCTGAGTAAGCTATAAGCCACTGCCAGCAAAGTTGGGCCTAAAAATAAGCCCATAAAACCAAAGGCAAAGAGCCCACCAAAGACGCCCATCAGCACCACCACTAAGGGTAAATTACCGCCACGGCTAATGAGGTAGGGTTTTAAGAAGTTGTCTACGCTGCTGATCACCAAAAATCCCCATAAACTTAAGAAAATTCCCATCCCCACTTGATCTTGCCAAAATAGCCAAGCCGCAGCGGGTGCCCACACCAAAGGGGGCCCCATGGGAATTAAGCTCAGCATAAAGGTCAAAATCGCCAGGAAAATAGCACCCGGTACACCTGCCACCCAAAAGCCAAACAAAGCGACCAAAGCTTGCGCCACCGCGGTTCCTATGACTCCATTCACCACTCGCTGAATAGTACCGGCAATTAATGTGGTGTAATGCTGGGCCCGGTCACCAATTAGGCGCTGCAATAAATCTTCAGCAAAGGCTGCTAAGCGCGGGCCATCGCGATAGAAGAAAAACACCAAAATAACACTCAGCGCTAGCTCTAAAATGCCTGCGCCAATTCGTGCACTGCGAGCTAATAACCAGTTACCGACTTGCCCGGTATAGGGCTTGATATTGGCTAACCAAACCGAGCCTTGTTTATCTAAGGTGCTCCAGTAAGCCACTAATCGATCACCAATAAATGGCACTTTTTCTAGCCATGTCGGCGCCTCGGGAATACCCGTAACCCTGAGGTTTTTAACCAGCTCCATTCCTTCACGAATATGGTCAGCAATGTTAAAACCAAGCCAAACTAGGGGCATAGCGATTAAGAAAATCCACACCCCAGTTAAAATAGCCGCCGCTAAACTGGTATTGCCCTTAAGTGCTCGGGTAAGCAAACGCATAATCGGCCAACTAGCAAAAGCTAAAACCGCGGCCCAAAATAACGCTGATAAAAACGGCATCAGCACCCAAATACAAGCAGCGAGTAAGGCTAACAGTAAAATCTGCGCCAACAAGCGATCATTATTAAACACTTTCATCCTTCGCTCTCATGCACTTAGCGCTTCTTTAAAATTAATCCAGGCGCTGGCTGGTTAGCATCGACTGCCAGTTGCTGTGGACGAACTCCGGCAGCCAACAAGGCCGCTTGCCAATCAGCGGCATAAGCGCCTTGCAAGCTCACTTGCAATAATGCATTACGCTTAATGCTGCGCGCTAACAACTGCACCCACTCAGGGCTTGGTGCTTGGGTTAAATGGGTCAGCGCTAACTCACCTTCTTTGTTGAGCTGTTTCAGCAAGGTGGCAGGCTCTGGTAAAAGATCACTCGGCAGGTGCTCCAATTGCATCTGTTCTTGGTGCAGATAGGAGCGGCCATTACCGCGCTTAATCGCATAAAAAGCAATCACGCTGACTTGCTGATAATCAGGGTCTTGCGGCAACAGCATTAAAGCATAAGCCTGATTATCATCAGGGCCGTATAACCGCGAGTTATTAAACACGCTATTGGCCCACAAACTACTAGCACCACATTCACGACCTTCGCACCAGTACAGGGTATGTGCGCCCTGCTTGCGCCAATATTGGCGCACCTCGGCAAAGGCGCGCTCTGCACTATGCAATCCGGCTATTTGCCAAGTTTGGGTGGTTTTACTGCCAACGCCTCGCAGTTCAGCACTGTAACGCAAGTTACCACTGATGCGGCGCACAGAACCGGCAGGATAGACCTGTTCGGCCAATGGATACTCCGCCTGCTCTAACTCAGTCGCACCAGTAAAGGCTTCCAACTGCTCAACCTGTGCCTGCGCGACTGTACTGCTAAACAGCGCAGCCACTAACCAGGTGCATACACCATATTTATTCAATTAACGCACCACCATGCTTTTCGCATCAGTTAAGGATTGCTCTACAGGTCTACTCGGTGGTAGCTCAAGACCTTTTTGCACCGCTGGCCGCTCAGTTATTTGCTGTAACCAGCGAGCTAAATGAGGTAATCCCTCAATGCTAACCCCGGCCCAGTCGTACAGGGCCACCCACGGGTAAGTGGCGATATCGGCAATACTGTAGGTGCCCGCCAGATACTCCACTTCGGCTAAACGTGTATTGAGCACTTCGTACAAGCGGCGAGTTTCTTTTTGGTAACGATCAATAGCTGCTGGAATTTTCTCGGGAAAATAGCGATAAAACACATTGGCTTGTCCCTGCATTGGCCCTACACCACTCATTTGGAACATTAACCACTGCATAACTTGCGAGCGCTGTTTAGGCTCTTGTGGTAATAGCTGCCCGGTTTTCTCAGCTAGGTACCAAAGAATAGCGCCCGACTCAAATACTGCGAAGTTATCATTATCTCGGTCAATAATCGCGGGAATACGGCCATTGGGGTTAATAGCTAAGAATTCAGGCGCTTTTTGCTCTTTTTTATCAAAAGATAAAACATGCAACTCATAAGGCAGCTGCATTTCTTCTAAGGCAATTGACACCTTATGCCCATTGGGGGTGGCTGCGGTATACAAATCAATCATCAGAAGGACTCCACTAACAAAGCCACTCAGCCTGCAACAGGGTGAGCAGCAAAAAATTGATTCAGGCACTCAGCAACGGCTGTGGCTCCTTTAGCATCATCTAAATGCAAATGGTGCCCGCCTGATAATCGATGTTGCTGGTAAGGCAGCATCGCCAAGAAAGGCTCAAGTCCACGCTCTTGGAGCAAAATACCTTCAGTGGCTAAGATTAAGCACACCGGACATTTGACGGCTAAAGCAAAAGAAAGTGCATGGGCTTTAGTTAAGCGCAGCGGTGACGGTAAAGTTAAGCGGGCATCAGTATTCCAGGTAAAGCCACCGCGTACGGGGCTTAAACCGCGCTGCACCAATAACTCTGCTGCTTCCCGACTAACCGCAATTAATCCCTGCATCCGTGCTTTAATTGCACTTTCCACCGTAGGATGCACAGGCTTGCCCTTATCTTTTAAGGCAATTTGCGCCAGTAGCGCCTCACGCAATTTCTCTGGTGCTTCATCCGCTTCGCCAGTGTAAGGTGCTAAACCATCAATCAGTGCCACGCGCTCAATTCGCTCTGGCATCGCACCAGCTAATAACACCGAGACAATTCCCCCTAACGAGTGCCCAAGCAAGCTAAACTTATCCCACCCCAGATGCTCAGCCGCAAGAAAAGCATCCATTACATAATCCCATAACTGGTAGCTAGCATCTAAACTTCGGTGCTGCGAGTAACCGTGCCCTGCCATATCCAAGGCAACAATGCGTAAGCCTTTTAGTTGCGGAGCGAGGCGCTCAAAGCTCATGGCATTATCTAACCAGCCATGCAAAGCCAATACCGGCTCACCATCCGCTGGACCATAAACTTTGGCAGCTAATTCAATATGGGGAAGTTGGATGCGTATATCTTCTACCTGTTGCAACATAACCAAGGTTCACTCCTCAAGGCAGGCAGATCAGTTAATTCGTGCAATTAACGGGGAATATCTGCATGGAATATTTGTTTTAATTGTAAGCTTCCGGCACCTAACCAACTGCCTTCAAATTGTGCAAGACTAGCGGTACCAAAGGGAATCTGTTGCTTATGGCCATACTCCAGCCAGCCAGCCAAATAACCCAACAAGGGTTGATGACTGACAATAAGCAGATGTTTGTACTGCGGGTAATAATTTTCCAGCCCATTCAGTACATCATGTACGCGATCATCTGGAGTAATCCACGGCACAGTGGTCACAGGCACAGCTGCACGCTGGCGATTTTCATAGAAACGATGTTGCACCACCTGGGTGGTTTCTTTCGCCCGCACATAAGGACTGGTCAGAATCATATCTAACGGCTGATCCACTAGCTGCTCTGCGATAAAACGCACTTGCTCAATCCCATAAGGCGTTAGTTTACGCGCTTCATCACTTTCGGCTTCAGGATGGGCTTCGCCATGTCGCAATAACCACAGTGTCATCTTTACTCCTTAGGGGCTGTCACCTCGGCTGCTGGACTAACTTTAATTGCCTTTGGGGTCTCTGGCGCTGGCCAATCGGCGACCGGCCAAGGCTTTTCTTCTGTTTGAAAGGCGCCAAAGCGACCAATCTGCATTAAATACTGACTTAAGCTATCACCCCATTGCATCAACCCCAAATGCGGCTGACCTTGAACCAAGCGATACACTAACTGTAATAACACCATCACCGCTAATAAAGGGGCTGCTATTTGCCAAGCCAGCAAGAATAGCAGCATCCACAGTATCCGAATGACCAATGACTCACGTCCTAAGCGCTTCGCTGAAGCTTGCATATTGTTCTCCTCTTAACTAAAACCGGCAACGGTAATAAAGTCCACATCGGTTTTAGGTTCACCACTCATTAAACTACCAATCACCTTAGTTAAGGTTTGGCCTTCAAATAAAATCGCATGTAAAGCCGACACTAGCGGCATATACACCTCCAGCTCATCAGCCTTAGCTTTAAGCACTTTTAAGGTGTTAACTCCTTCTGCCACTTCGCCTAAGCGCTGCACTGCCTCTTCTAAACTACGCCCTTCACCTAAGGCATAACCTACTTGGTAATTACGGCTTTTCGGCGAAGTACAGGTCACAATCAAGTCACCAACCCCAGCCAAACCTAAAAAAGTCATTGGGCTGGCGCCTAAACGTACAGCAAAGCGCGTCATTTCTGCCAAAGCTCGGGTGATCAGCATGCTGCGGGTATTCTCCCCCATCCCTAAGGCGGCGGCCATCCCTGCAATAATCGCATACACATTTTTTAACGCACCGCCCAACTCGACCCCGTAACGATCACTGCTGGCGTACACGCGAAAAGTCGAACCATGTAGCACCTCCTGCACTTGCTGGCACAGCGCCTGATCTTCACTGGCAATCACAGTCGCAGTTAACGCACCGGCTGCCACCTCTTTAGCTAAGTTAGGACCGGATAAAACCCCTACCCGTGCTTTAGGCACAATTTGTTCGAGAATTTGGCTCATTAATAAAAAGCTATCCGCCTCAATCCCTTTAGTGGTACTAATCAAGCCCTTACCTGCTAATTGCTCGGCATAAGGTGTGAGTACCTGGCGTAAGGCCGTAGATGGCAAGGCAACAAAAATCAGCTCACAAGCTAATGCCTCGGCAATTTCACTGGTTGGCTGTACGCCATCCTGCAGCGGCACTCCCTGTAAATACTTAGGGTTTTTCCGCTCAACTTGCATGGTTTGCGCTTGCTGTTCATCGCGCATCCATTGAATAACGGGGTGGTTATTGCTCGCTAATAAGTTGGCAACAGCAGTTCCAAAACTACCACCACCAAGAACTGCAATTGGTTTGCTCATGGGTATCCACTACTCGTTTAGCCAAAATGGCGATGGCGGCATTATACGTTGCAATCCAGCCATTATCAGTAGCTTTTGCAAGATAATCATTTAGAATTAAATCCATGAACGAGCAAAGAGGCCCTCTTTACGAAGTCATTCAGAGTGATAAATTTTACTTGCTAGCACTGGGTCCCTTAGACATGAACCAACACTTTAAGCTCGCTATCATTATTTTGTAGCAATGATCGCCATTTCTATAATTTATCTTTTTCGCTCTCATATTTTTAAGTACTGATAGCTAGGTGTTCAATGACTCTTTTACAGCGCTGGCATACCGGAACTATTCACCGCCATACCTTAATTGTCAGCTTAGTCCCTGCATTATTAATTGCTACTTTACTAACGACTTACTTTACTTACTCACGCTTCCAAGACTTACAGCAAGGCCTACTCACTACTGGTCAGTTATTAGCTAACCAGATTGCTCCAGCTGCTGCGTATGGCGTGGAATCTGGTAATTTTGCTTATTTACAAACTTTAGTTAGTGCCGCCTCCAGTACCCAGTATGTGCGTTGTATTAATGTCTATAATCAAGACAATCAAAAAATTGCATCCATCACAAAAAGCTGCCCTGATTACAAACAATCTTTTAAGTTTGACGCTCCTATTTACCAGCACTCCACTGAGCCGGATACCCATGAGGCAGCTACGCCCCCCATTCCTAAACAAAAAAAACTGCTAGGAAGAGTCGTTGTAGTGATGACTGACGTTCAGTTACGCAAGGAACAGCAACAAAGCTTATTGCAAGCCAGCTTATTAAATGGCTTTGCTTTTATGCTAACTTTATTATTAGCTCATGCACTATCACGTAGCCTATCTTTGCCCTTAAAACGCATGAGTTACTCTCTAAAAGCCATGCAGCAAGGGAATTACAGCCCAGTTAAAGTTACACGCTATACCGGTGAAATTGGCGAACTAGCTAACAATATTAATCGACTGGCTGCAGACCTAAGCCAAGCCAAAAAAGATCAGCAGATTCAGTTACTGCAAGCCACTAAAGCCTTGGAAGAAGCTGAACATGCGAACCGCAGTAAATCAGACTTTTTAGCTATGATGAGCCATGAATTGCGTACGCCAATGAACGGCATTTTAGGCATGCTACAGCTACTTGAAACCACTGAGCAAAGCAGTGAGCAAAAAGAATACACCCAGTTTGCCACCACTTCAGGCCAACAGTTGCTACAAGTCATTAATAATATTCTTGATTTTTCCCGTCTCGAGCATCATGCCATCGGCTTAGAGTATTTATCCTTTAACTTGAAAGAGTTATTTGATCAAGCCTTTAAGCCATTTGAGTTAGAAGCTAAGCGGCGTAAGCTCGATTTCAGCGTAACTTATAGCCCCCTAGCCCGCGATAGCTTCTTACTGGGCGACCCGACACGTATTAAGCAGGTGTTAGTCAACCTAGTCAGTAATGCCTTTAAATTTACCGAACACGGCTTTATTAAAGTCAGCTGCCAAGCCTTTATGAAAAATAAGCACAGCTTGGATTTAGCCATTAAGGTGACCGATAGCGGCATTGGTATTGCTAAAAGCCGTATTAAGTATATGTTTGATGCCTTTAGCCAAGCCGACAGCTCTATTTCTAGGCGTTATGGTGGCACCGGATTGGGTCTATCTATCTCCCATAGTTTGGCCGTACAAATGGGCGGCACCCTGACCTGCTCTAGCCAAGAGCAAGTAGGCACACTGTTTATGCTGAAAATTCCGCTACAAATTGATCAGGCCAAAACACAGGAATAACTTGCCCTCAGCAAAACACTGTATATAATACCAGTCATACAGTACTTAATGAGGGCGAACACCATGAAGCTAACTAAGCGCCAAGCAGAAATATTGGCATTTCTCAAAGAGTGGATTGAGCAAAACGGCTACCCACCGACTCGCGCTGAAATCTCCCAAGCTCTTGGTTTTCGCTCGCCCAATGCAGCTGAAGATCATTTACGCGCACTGGCCCGAAAGCAAGCAATTGAAATGATTCCTGGTGCCTCGCGTGGCATTCGCATCATTGAAGATGAACTAACAGCAGCGCCTGATCTTAGCTTGGCCCTTAACGATCATGAGCTGCCAATTATTGGTCAAGTAGCTGCCGGACAACCCATTTTAGCCCAAGAACATATTGAAACTACCTGTGCAATTAGCCCTGACTTTTTTAAACCCAAAGCTGATTATTTGCTGCGCGTTAAAGGCAGCAGTATGCAAGACATTGGCATCTTAGACGGTGATTTGCTGGCAGTGCATAAAACCCAACAAGCAAAAAATGGCGACATTGTTGTAGCCCGCATCGATAACGAAGTCACCGTTAAGCGCTTTAAGCGCGAAGGCAATACCGTTTGGTTAATTGCTGAAAACCAAGATTTCGCCCCGATTGAAATTGATCTAAGCCATGAAGAGTTAGTGATAGAAGGCTTAAGTGTCGGTGTGATCAGGCACTAACTGGAGAAACCTAACATGCAAAACTTAAACAGCAATCGTGTGGTGCAGAGCCTGCCCCTGTCAATTTTGCGCAAACCAGCACTCAATCAAAGCCTGCCGCTTGGTGAACCCAAATTAGGCCTAGCTCAAGAGGCCTTTAGCGAGCTGATTATCAGTGGTGGCAAGCAGCAGTTTTTAGCGCTGTTAGCACCCGTATTACAGTCCTTAAGCCATGAACAAGCCGACCGCTGGTTAACCTTGGTCGCACCACCTGAAACCATCAGTAATCAGTGGCTCCGCTCGATTGGAGTCAATCCACAGAAAACCATGGTGATCAGCGATCGCTCACCAGCAAAAGTGATGAAAATTTTACGCCAAACCCTGAGCTTAGGGTTAAGCCATACCGTGGTTAGCTGGATTGATGTGATGCCTGAAGGTCTAAAACAACAGCTCAGTCGTCAGGCGGCTTACACCCAAAGCAAGTGGCTTAATATTAAGCATCCCTTCACTCTCGCCTGCTAGGCTCACCTAGCTCAGCTCATCCGCTAAAGCTATATAGACCCTAATATGCGGCGATAAAAATGCCCGTCACCAGGACGGGCATTGCAGCAGGCACAGTAACTCGCGCAACAATGGCCTTACGCCAAGGCAAGCTTGTACTGTTTTTCCCACTCTTTGGTTTCTTTTTTCGATGCGCCGCCTAAAAACTCTAAGGCTTGGCGTAAACGAAAGCGTGTTAAGTCGGGGCCTAAAATCGCCATGGCATCTAACACCGAAACCGAGCTGCTTGAACCGGTAATCGCCGGGAACATTAACGGCATAATATCCCGTAATTTTAGCTCAAGCGCCGCACCAACCTCATGAATACAGGCCATAATCGCGTCTTTGTCCCACTGACGCTGCGCCTCTAAACGCCACAACACAAACTGCAACACTTGACGCACTTGCTTCTCATCGAGCTTTTTATGGGCAAATAACTCAGCATTTAATGGCACGCCAGCGGTAAAGAAAAAGTTTGCTAGGGGCGCAATTTCACTGAAAGTTTCTACCCGTCCTTGCACATGGGGGGCAATTTGCATGAGGTATTCAGGATTAAATGCCCACTGCTGCACTTGCTGAGCAAAGTCTTCAACGCTTAACTCACGCAACCACTGACCGTTTAACCAAGACAGTTTCTCAATATCAAACACCGGGCCACCTAAGGAAACACGGCTTAAGTCGAAGTTTTCAATCATTTCTTCAAGGCTAAATTTTTCACGCTCATCGGGCATCGACCAGCCCATACGCCCCAAGTAGTTCAGCATGGCTTCTGGCATAAAACCCATACGCTCATAAAACGTAATTGAGGTTGGGTTTTTACGCTTAGAGAGCTTACTTTTATCAGGGTTACGCAGCAGCGGCATATAGCACAATACAGGCTGTTCCCAGCCAAAATACTCATACAGCTTAATTAACTTCGGCGCCGAAGGCAGCCACTCTTCGCCACGTAGCACGTGAGTGATCCCCATCAGATGATCATCCACTACGTTGGCTAAAAAGTAAGTAGGCAGCCCATCGGCTTTCATGAGCACCTGCATATCCATGCGGTCCCAGCCAATTTCGACTTCGCCACGCAGCATATCCTTAACCACGCAGACCCCTTCGGTCGGTACCCGCATCCGAATCACGTGGGATTCACCTGCCGCTACTCGTGCTTGCGCTTCACTCGGGTCAAGATGTGAGCAATGCCCATCATAGGCCGGTGTTTGCTTATTGGCCATTTGCTCGGCACGTACCGCATCTAAGCGTTCAGCAGAACAGAAGCACGGAAAGGCATGGCCCTTAGCGACTAATTCATCTGAATATTTTTTATAGATTTCACCGCGCTCACTTTGACGATAAGGGCCATGGGGACCACCGACATCGGGGCCTTCATCCCATTCAATCCCTAACCAACGTAAGGCATCGTAAATCTGTTGTTCAGACTCTTTGCTCGAGCGAAGTTGGTCGGTGTCTTCAATTCGCAAAATGAATTGGCCGCCGTGCTGGCGCGCAAAACACATATTAAACAAAGCAATATAAGCCGTTCCTACGTGGGGATCACCGGTAGGAGAAGGAGCGACACGGGTTCTAACAATAGTCATGAAGGCTCTCAAGTAAGCGAGTTAAAAATAAACAGCGCGTGAAAATAAAGGCCTAGCATAGCAAAAATAGTGTTTTGGCTCTAGACGCATGCACCAGAGCCAATCAAGAATGTACGGCTACTAGGCCTGGGGATTTTGCCAAGCCGACTGCGCTTTTGCCGTCATTTTCACTTCATCTAAGCGCCAAATTAACCAAGCAATGGCCACAACGACTGGGATCGAGAGCCAATTTAACCAAGCCCAGCCCAGCAGGACGACACCCTGTCCGGCCAGTAAGCTGCCAATCGCTGAAGCACTAAAGACTAAAAACTCGTTAATGCCTTGCACCTTACCTTGCTCTGCCGGGCTATAAGTGAAGCTGAGTAAGTGCGTAGCGCCAATAAAAGTAAAGTTCCAGCCTACGCCCAATAACAATAGCCCGCTAAAATAGTGCCAATAACTAACGCCTGAAATATTAATCAACGCGCAGATCACTAAAATAATGCAGCCCCACAAAATCACTGTACGCGATGAGAACTTGCGAATCAGCCAGCCAGTAAAAAAGGACGGCACAAACATCCCCAGAACATGCCACTGAATCACAATCGCCACATCCTCAAAAGGAAATTCATGGTGATCCATAGCTAAAGGGGTTGCTGTCATCAGCAGCACCATAATCGCATAACCCACTACCCCAGAAGCGACCGCAGCAATAAGTAAAGGTTGCTGAAACAGCTCAGCATAGCTGCGCACCCGATCAGTTGGCTTCACCGTCACCGCTTTAGCCAAAGGCAACACACTGATTAGCAGCAACGCCACCACATAGATCGCAAACAAGCCATAAAATGCACCTACAAACGGCTTATCTGCCCAGTTTTGCGACCAAATGGCCAAGTTCGCTCCCAGCACTGCGGCAATTACGCCGCCGCCCATCACGATTCCAATCGCACGTGAACGCTGCTCCACACTGCATAAATCTAGCGCAGCAAAACGATACTGCTGACCGACGCCAATAGCCATGCCGATCAATAAAGTACCGCAAGCAAAGCCGTATAAGCTCGAAGCTTCTAATCCCTGTAATGCCACCCAAGTACCAACTAAGCCAATCAGATTACCTAACACAAACCCGACCTTGCGCCCGAGTTTTTGCATCAGTAGCGCCGCTGGAATGGTGGCTGCAATGAGCCCCAAAAACTGCGCGGCCACAGGCAAAGTAATTAATAGCGGATGCGCTGCGAGCTGTTTACCAATCAAGGCAGATACTGCAACTAATAAGATATTTCCTGAGGTTAATAAAGCTTGGGCAATCGCAAGGCCCCATACAGTTATAGGCAAAAGGGTTTTCCTTTCAAATGGTTATAAGTATAGCCACAGCACTACCACACAACCTTCTACGTGTTGTGCGCTAGGCTGCTACAGAGGCTAAATTAACGAGTAGGCAAATAGGGCATTGGATCTACGGACTTGCCCTGACGACGAATTTCAAAGTGCAATTTAGTGGTATCGGTGCCGGTAGAACCCATCTCGGCAATTTTTTGTCCCGATTTTACCTTTTGCCCTTCATTGACCAAAATGCGCCGGTTATGCCCATAGGCACTCAAGTACACATCGCTGTGCTTAATGATAATTAACTCACCGTAGCCCACCAATCCGCTACCGGCGTACACCACGGTTCCATCAGAGGCTGAGACAATCGGATCGCCAGCATTGCCAGCAATATCAATGCCTTTATTGGCGCCCGAAAAACGGCCAACGACTTGACCACTGGCCGGCCAACGCCAACCTTTGCTAGAAACCGCAGCAGTACTGACCGATGCCGAGCTACTAGGGGCTGGCGTCGGCTTAGTAGTCGTGGTCGGCTGACTCACCACAGGACGGCTAACCGTGGTTTGTGGTGCTGTTTTTGCAGGGGTGGTTTTAGCTGGAGTAGTTACTACCGTAGCTGGCCGTCTAACGGGTGTTACCGGTTGCGCTTGGCCACTAAAGCGAATCACCTGCCCTGGGTTAATGTTGTAAGGGGCAGCAATGCCATTGAGCGAGGCCAAGGCTTTCCAGTTCCAACCATGGCGCGTAGCAATTGAGTATAGGGTGTCACCACGCTGTACACGGTACTGGCCACTGGTTACAGCCGGCACTGCATGCTGGCGATCGACCACCTGTACCCTTGCATTATTGCTACAAGCCGTCACCCCTAGTAACGAGACTAGGGCGCTAATCAGCAACGGACGCGATATACCTGCGGTTTTAGCTCGACTCACAGCACCACCTTGATGATTAATTAAATCCATACTGAACCACTTGTTCTTCATTACTTCACCGCTTCCAAGCTCGAGGCTAGCGAACTGTCGGGGCTGTTGCCGCCCCCGCTAAACGACTCGACCAATACTCTAAACCTAAAACCAATAGCACGCTGAGCACGGCTAATAGTAGTGCGCCGGCTAACTGTGCATCTAACTGGGTGAGCACTTCATACTGCCACGGACTCACGGGTACCTGTTGCAGCGGCACCTGCTCTCCATGCCGATTAAGCTGCCACTCTAAGGTTTCTTTCCAAGGCCACACCTTCAGTAAAGAACCCAACATAATACCCAGTAAAAAGCTCAATGTTACCTCACGGTAGTGCTGCATAGTAAATTTAAGCACATGAGCAAATAGCAAAATACCGGTTAAGCAACCCAGGGCAAACACCCCTAAGGTGACGACATCTAAGCTTTTAACTGCACTGATAATGCTGTCGTACATGCCCATTAAGACCAGTAAAAAACTGCCGGAGATGCCAGGTAAAATCATTGCACAGATGGCAATGGCGCCGGCAAAAAAAACGGCCAGCAAGCCACTACCCCAACTAATGTGCGCAGCTAAGCTGATATACGCGGCCAATCCTATTCCCAGTAATAAAAACAAAAACTGCGGCCAGTGCCAGCGCTGAACTTGCTTAGCCACCAGCCAACATGAAGCGACTATCAAGCCAAAAAAGAATGCCCATAATAATAAGCCATGCTGCTGCAGTAACCAATGGATCAGCCCAGCTAAACTAAAAACGCTGGTGACAATACCGGCAAACAGCACCAATAAAAAATTAGCGTCGAGGGTGTGCCAAGCCTTTGCAAACTGCCCCTGCACTAGCCACCAACCAGCTTTAGGTGCCTGACTGATAGCCCCCAATAAACGCTCATAAATGCCGGTAATAAAAGCAATGGTACCGCCGGACACACCAGGCACGATGTCGGCAGCGCCCATCGCGAGGCCTTTGAGAAATAATAAAATGGCTGCTTTCATATTTAATGCTCAATCCCACTCAACATAGGCACAAAATAAACCGGAGTTATGGCTTGTTGAGTATAACCATGACTTTGGCGACGAATCAGATAAAGCTTTTGCGCTTGCCCGCTCCCGATTGGAATTACTAGCCGTCCACCCACAGCCAACTGCTCAATTAGTTTGAGCGGCAACTGATCGGCAGCAGCGGTCACTAAAATTCCATTAAAGGGTGCAAACGCTGGCCACCCTTGCCAACCATCTCCCCAACGAAACACCACATTGGTTTGCTGCAATTGCGCCAGCCGTTGCTTAGCCTGCTCTTGCAACGGCTGAATCCGCTCCACAGTAAACACCCGTTCAACTAACTGGGTTAATACTGCCGTTTGGTACCCTGAGCCAGTGCCAATTTCTAGCACTTTATCCAAAGGGCCTTCCGCAAGCAGTAATTCCGTCATGAGGGCAACCGTATAGGGCTGCGAAATAGTTTGGCTATGACCAATCGGTAAAGCGGTATTGTCGTAAGCTCGATAGTTAAACGCACTGTCCACAAAACGCTCGCGTGGCACCTGATAAATTGCCTGCAGCACGTCAGGATGGGTAATTCCCTGTTGCTCAAGCTGCTCAATTAAGGCAAGGCGTGAGCGATCAGCAATTTGACTCACACTCAAAGTAAGGCCTCTAGCCACTCACTAAGGCTATCTAGCTGCTCAAAGTGAGTTCGGTCAACTAAGATCGGAGTGACTGAAACATACCCCTGCTGCACTGCTGCAAAGTCGGTGCCCTCACCGCCATCCTCAATGCCTCCGGCCACCGACAACCAATACCCTTCTTTGCCACGTGGATTGACAAATTTCACCGGCGGCTTTGCATGCAATCGATGACCTAAACGAGTCAGTTTTATGCCTTTAATTTCAGTCAGCGGCAGATTTGGAATATTGACATTTAAAATGCTGTGCGCTGGTAAATTAAACGCTTGCTGCTGTTGAATCAGTTGACGGGCAATATGGGCAGCGGTTGGTAAATGTTCTGGGCTGCGTGAAGTTAAGGAAAAAGCAAAGGCTGGACGCTTTAAAAAACGCCCTTCTAAAGCCGCGGCTACGGTACCGGAATACAGCACGTCATCGCCTAAATTAGCGCCTAAATTGATACCTGAGATCACCAAGTCGAATGATTGCGCAAAATAGCCATTAATCCCCAAGTGGACACAATCGGTGGGGGTGCCATTCACGCCAACAAAACCATTAGCTAAAGACTTAGGATACAGCGGCTGATCTAAAGTCAAGGAGCTACTGGCACCGCTGCGATCACGGTCCGGCGCTATCACTTGACAGTCTGCTAAATCCTTTACTGCCTCATGCAAGGCCATCAGCCCAGGAGCAAACACCCCATCATCATTTGAAATTAAAATGTGCATGTACCAACCCTTCTTAACCTCACTACTCGCTCACTGCAGTAGTTAGCTCAAATAATTCACGTAATACCACGGTAGCGTAACAGCCAACCGGTAATTGAAAAGCCAATTGTAAAGCATCAGTATCAAGCCATTTGACTGTTAGCTGCTTAACCGGCAAGCGCAAATTGCGTCGTTCTTGTTTTAACCCGGCAGCGGCTAACCAGCTGGCTAAGTCTGCTTCTTGTTCAGCGACACTGTGCTCGTAGGCTGCGGCTTGCGCACTGCTTACTAACTCGCCCTTACCCCATAAAGCGCCTGTTGGATGAGTATCAAGTTGGGCAAAACGTAGATCATCCGCCTGCATTTCGGCTGCAGGAAAAAAGCTAGCACTATCGGTAAAACTTAAAATATCGCCACTAATTAACTGATTCCACTCACCGCTAGTCACTCGCTGGGCGAGTATTTGATTAAATAAAAAGCTGCGCGCAGTAGACAATAAGCGAGAACGTACATTACGTTTGTCTGGCAGGCTGTGGCTGGCGGCAAATTGGCGGGCAAAAGCTAAATTAAACCCTTCGCGGCCAAAGCGTTGCGGGCCAAAATAATTTGGCACACCCTGTTGACTGATCTGCGCTAAACGCTGCTCCAATTCTTCAGGGGCTACGTCAAGGGCCAGCTGCCTTAAAGTAATCACAAACTGATTCGCTTTATGACTCCCCCGCTGCAGTTTGCGCTGATGCCGGGCTTGCTGCAGCACCTTTAGCTGCTCACTATTAAGCTGAGTAAAGTCAGGCGACTGCTTACCAGGTAGTTGTAGGCTAAACCATTGCCGCGTAATTGCCTGCTTATCTTTTAGCCCAGCATAGCTCACCTGACGCACCGGTACCTGAGCAAACTCAGCTAAGCGCTTAGCTACCTGCTCGGTATTAAGCTGCTGCTTTTCAATATACAGCCAACTGTGCTCGCCCTCACCGGTGAAGGGTATATCAAGCACTTCATTTACCTGAAAATCAAGGGGCGCACTTTTTAGCCATGCACGACCTAATGCGGCGCCGTAAGCGCGAGGCCCTAACAATTCGGCTTCAGTCATACACTGGCCAACAGCACAATGGCCTGGGCTGCAATGCCTTCTTTACGCCCAACAAAACCTAACGATTCGGTAGTGGTGGCCTTGACGTTAACCTGGGTAACGTCAAGCGCCAAGTCGCTGGCAATCACTTGGCACATACGCTCAATATAAGGCGCCATTTTCGGTGCCTGAGCTAAAATTGTTAGATCTAAATTCACCACCTGATAGCCTTTAGCCCGCACTTTACTCATCACATCTTTCAGTAACTGGCGGCTATCGGCACCTTTAAATTGCGGATCAGTATCAGGATAATGACGGCCTATATCACCTAGTGCACAAGCGCCTAACAGCGCATCACACAACGCATGCAACAGCACATCGCCATCTGAGTGGGCAACAAAGCCATGACTAAAAGGGATTTTTACCCCACCAATTGTTAAATGATCACCGGCACCAAAGCGGTGCACATCATAACCCTGTCCAATACGCATGAATCTACCTTCTCAGCAGCTAACTGACAGCTATCGGCGTGAATAGCACAAAGCGCGCATTCTACCTGTTTTCTACACAGCTCGCAGGGATGTTACGCCCGATCTTTAAGGAATTATTTTTTCTAGCACAAAAAAAGGCCTAAGCTGGATTTAGCTTAAGCCCTTAATCGTTAGCTAGCTGGTAGCGTATAACTTAGCCAGCCTGCGGATTGCGATAACCTGCGGCAGCGGCGGTAAATAGCACGTCTGTTGAAGAGTTCAGCGCCGTTTCAGCACTGTCTTGGAGCACGCTAATCACAAAACCAACACCAATTACTTGCACTGCCAGTTCGTTAGGAATACCAAATAAACTACAGGCTAGCGGGATCAACAATAACGAGCCGCCAGCTACTCCAGAGGCACCACAGGCGCAAATTGCTGCCACCACGCTCAATAGCAACGCGGTCAGAAGATCCACTTCAATACCTAAGGTGTTAACCGCAGCCAGAGTAAGTACCGTAATAGTAATCGCCGCTCCACCCATATTAATGGTGGCGCCTAAAGGAATTGAGACGGCATAGGTGTCTTCATTCAGTCCCAGTTTTTTACACAGTGCCATATTCACGGGAATATTAGCCGCTGAACTACGGGTAAAAAACGCGGTAAGGCCGCTTTCGCGTAGACAGGTAAACACCAAGGGGTAAGGATTTTGTCGAATTTGGCTATACACAATCAGTGGGTTAATCAGCAATGCTACAACCAACATGCAACCTAGCAGCAGGCTTAATAGCTTAGCGTAATCGTAAAGCACACTAAAGCCCGTAGTAGCAATAGTGCCAGCGACCAAACCAAAGATCCCTAGCGGGGCAAAACGAATCACCACCCGCACAATTTGAGTCACTGCCTGGCTAATATCGAGCGCTAACTGTTTACTGGTACCCGATCCGCTGCGCAGCGCAACGCCCAAACCAATCGCCCAAGCCAAAATACCTACGTAATTGGCATTTAATAAGGCATTAACTGGGTTATCGACGATATTCATTAACACACTGAGCAGTACTTCGGTGATATTGCCTGGTGGTGTTAGCGCCTCAGCTACCGGTTTTAGTTGCACCGTTAGTGGAATCCAGTAACTAGCTAAAACTGCCACCAAAGCAGCTAAAAAGGTTCCTAACACATACAGCTTAATCACTTGTCCGATGTTACTGCGGGCACCCGTGCGGTGATTAGCAATCGAAGCGAGCACCAAAATAAACACCAGTACCGGTGCCACTGACTTCAGCGCAGTGACAAATAAATCGCCTAATAAAGCGAGTGAGCGAGCAGTTTCTGGCAAAAAATAAGCCAGCGCAATACCGGCGATTAAGCCGATGACAATTTGCACCACTAAACTGCCTTGCAGGATAAAGCGCATGAACGGGTTTTCGGCATTCGCCATGATCGGTTCCTAACAAATAAAGAGGGACGCTATGCTGGCTGGCTTCAGTAGCTAAAGTCAGTCGGCACAGCACCTAAGTGCGGCGCATCTTAACATTTTTTAATCAGCAGACCAGCACCGGGCCACAGAGCGGCCCTTAGATTGAGTTGATTTAATCCAAGCAGAACACTGCCTTGACTAGAAACTGCGCTTATAAAATAAATCAATCGAGTTAGCTACACCGCTGGCGGCCTCAATGTATAAGCGTTTGGTCAACTCATAGCGCAAGGATAAAATAGTCGATGGCTCAAAGACTCCTACGCCATAGCGCATACTTAATTTGTCATTGATTTTACCAGTAGCCGCAACACTGGTGGCATCACCGCTGCCTTCAGAATCTAAAGAGAACTCTTTTAGCCCAACTGTTTCAGCTAGCTTATTGACTACCGGGCTACTGCCCATTAAACCAAGGGCTAGCGCCGCTTGCGCCATGGCGTTACCATCACCTCCACCGTCTAGCGGCCGCCCTAACAGTAACCAAGATAAGGCTTGCTCCTGACTCATGGAAGGATCAGAGAAGATTTCACTGGCCGGCTGACTGGCAGGACCCGACAAACGTAAACCGGCAGTGACATCACTGGTTACCCGCACCGCTTCAATATCTAAAAATGGCTCACTAATGGGCCCTTCAAATAATAGTTGTGCTTTACGAATCTCTAGGCGCTGACCATAAGCATTATAGCGGCCATTGGCTAAGGCTAACTGGCCATAGCTGGCCATATTGTCGCCCATCTTCAAGTGCCCTTTAATATCCGCGGTTAAGCCAAATCCATTAAATTTAAGTCGCTCTTCCCCTACTTCAATGGTGACATCCATCGCCATTTGCATACCCGGTTCTGGCTCTTGTTCACCCACAATGCGCGCATCAGGCGAGACTCGAGTGGCCGAGGCGGGTAGTTGTGGTACCTCAATTTGTCCTTTAGGAACCCGCACCACTCCATTAATTTGCAGTCGATTGTCCGCTAGCTCAATCACTAAGTCTGGCTCAACAATCACATCGGCATAGGGCTCAACCACTACCGGTAGCTGCGTGCCTTTCACCAAGACATTTACGTCTAAGCTTGGCTCCCACTGCACATAACCGCCCACCTCACCCTGGCCTTTAGCTCCGCTATTCCAGCCACCGGTTAAATCGACTCGGCTACCGGCAATCTTGGCCTCTAGCGCTAGGTTTTTCATTTCCATTGGCAAATCGCCACCGGCTAACAGCCCTTGCTTCAGCGCAATTACCCCAGTGACTTGTGGCGCCATTAAACTGCCGCTAATCACCCCTTGCCCAACCACTTTGCCCTCAAGCTGTTCCACCTGAGTAACAAACGGTTTTAATACTGACAGGTCCACCTCTGACAAGGTAAAACGGCCACTGATAGGCTTATCAGCTGGTTGCGGATTAAGACTGATCTCAGCAGTTAAAGCACCGGTGGTCGCTCCTTTAAACTGCACCCGCGACAGCACTTTTTGTGGCGTTAGATCACTATCAAGCGTTAACGTCTTCCACGCCAATTGTTGCCACTGCCCTTGATCTTTTACCTCTGCCAGTCCATTACTGGCATCTAGATAGATTTTGCCTTTAGGGCCTGCAGCCGGTAATGCCAACTGCAGCTGACCATTCACCTTACCGCTAAGCTTGATATCCTCGGGCAAAAACTCTTGTAGAGAGGCTAAGGAAAAGTTGCGTAGACGATAATCAATATTAGGCTCAGGTAATAATTGCTGCTGACGCTCGGCACAGAGACTGGCCTCTTGATTATTCCAGCAGTGTGCTGAGACAGTTAATTTGCCGCTATGTAAGTAATTAATCTGCGTGGCTTGATCTAAAGTAAAACGCTGACCTTCAGCGGCAATAAACATCCGTTGCAACTGTCCTCGCCAATCCCCCTGCTGATTAACCCCTCCGGCTACAGCTAACGCGGTATTTAGGGTTGGTCCCGTTAGGTCCAATTGCAGTTGATGCTGCGCCAGTTTGCCCGAAGCCTTAAGCGCGAGCTTACCTAGATCTGTCTCACCACTCTCAATTCCAGTTAGCTCACTGGCCAAATTAAGTTGTTGTTGGTTAGACAGCTTAGCGTCCAGCATCAACTGCTGAATTCTAAAGGTGTCATAGGCCACTTTTTGCCCATTTAACTTGGCGTTTAGTATTGGCTGATCAAGACTACCGGAAACTTCAGCTTGACCTTTAAGCACCCCAGATAAGTCTGGCCATAACTGGGACAGTTGAGCTAAATCTAAGTTAAGGTCGGCTTTGACTTGCTGTTTAACTAAGCTGCCTTTGGCGTTAATCCGGTTACTGCCCATCAACAACTGCAGCTGTTGTAAACGATACTGATCGGGTTTGGCATCTGCACTCAACAGCAGCTCTGTTTGCTGGTTGCGCAACTTTCCTTTTAGCGCCAGCTCTGCATCGGCTGTCAGCGCCTCACCTTGCAGCTGACCTTTAGAGGTCAAGGTTCCAGCTAACGTACCTGGTAGTTCTTGCACCCAATAGGCCGGGTTTAGTTCGTGTAGGTTAATCTCGGCCAACCAATCAATTTGCTCGGCAAACCCTACCTGCACATCACCGGCTAATTGCCCCTGTCCGGCCACTAACTGTAGATTTTTAATCAGTAACTGCTGAAAATTCCCAGTCACTGGTGCGGATAAAGTAAACACGCCCTCAGGCCCAGTCAGACTGGCATCCAGCTGTCCTTGGTAAGTTTCATCCTTGAGCTCAAGCTCAGCCGTTAGTTGATCTAAGGTTACAGGTAGCGGCTCACCTGGCAGTAATTGCTGCCAAGGAAACGCTTGCCAATCCAGCCTAAGCTGCGCCTGTAGCTGATCCTGCCAGCTCAGGTTGCCTGTCGCTTTAATGTATTGCTGCGGATCGGCACCTTGCAGGGTTAACTGCTCAATCCGAGCCTGATCCAGTTGAGCAAAGGCCTTTAAGTCTAGCAACACAGGCTCAGTATCACCCTTTAGCCGCCCTTCAGACTGAATACTAAAACCCTGTTTCAAGTTCCCTTGCGCGCTTAATCCTAACCGCTCGACCGTTAAACTGGGCTGCTCAGGCGTGGCATTAAAGTCAGTTATTTCAAGCGTGGCAGTTAATGGTAAATCAACCGCTAGCGCATCAACCTCACCCGATAATGTGCCTTGCAGATAACCTGAAGTTAGGCCAGTTAACTGCAGCTGATTAAGTGGGCCTGAGGCCTGCAGCTTAGCTGTCAGTGGCTCGGCCTCAGGTTCAAGTGGAATCACTGCCTGCAGTTCAAGCTCCGTTGCCCACACCTCCGTTGCTGGATCAAGCGTGCCTTGCGCTTGAAGCGCAATGTCAGTGTAATGCAGGACTAAGTGATCAATGCTGACACCGCTGTTTAACCACGCCAATTGCGCTTCTAGCCCCGTCACTAATGGCTGTTGATTAAGTAGTAAACGATTAACCGCTAAGCGTTTAATTTCAATTTCAATCGGTAACTTAAGTGCAGGCAAGTCTAGATCGGCATCCCTAGGTGGAGTTGGCTCAGTCTCTTCGGGTAACTCTAGCTGAATTTCGGCCACTTCTAGATGATTAATACAGATCCGTTTTTGCATTAAGCAACGACCGCTTAAATGCATTTTAGGCTGCAGCAAGAGAGCCTTTGTATCATCTTGTTGCCAACTGATTTGCTCTGCTGACCAATCACCTAATAACTTGCCCTGAAAGCCTTGCACCTCTAAGCCCGGCACTTTACTTAAGGCCCAACGATTGCCCGCTTCGCTATATAAGATGGCAGCCACACTGAGCAAAATAAGGCCAATTAGCCCAAAGAAAATACCTAACCCAATAATTAACTTACGCTTCATAACTCTGGCCCCATTGAGAAATGGATGCGCCATCCTTTGTCTTTATCATTAATTGGCTGCGCATAATCTAAGCGCAACGGCCCAATCGGTGACACCCAACGCACCCCGATCCCGGCACTGGTTTTCATCGAGTCGCTCCAACTATCCACTGAATTACCATGATCGACAAAGGTTGCCACCCGCCATTTATCGGTAATGCCGTACTGATACTCAGCACTGGTAGCTAATAGGTAACGACCACCAATGCGGTTGCCTTCAGCATCACGAGGCGACAAGGTTTCAAAGGCGTAGCCGCGAATACTTTGATCGCCGCCGGCAAAAAAGCGCATCGAAGGCGGTACTTTGTCGTAGTTATTACTATCAATTGCACCAATTTCAAAACGGCCTAAGAAACGATGGCGATCTGCCACCGTAGTTAATCCCTTAACTAAGGCATTGACATACACCAAATCCGCATCGGCTAAGAAACCCTCACGGGCCATACGTACATCCAGTTGCGCACGATAACCATGGCTGGGATCAAGCGGTGAGTCACTTTTAAGTTTGGAAAACACCACACTGGGCATTAAAAATTCCGTGGTGCGTTTTTTAGTATTGCCGCCAAAATCAAACTTTTCTTGTTCATAGCGCAGGCCTACAATCCGTTGCCAATCCCATTTCACTTGTTTTTGCCACTGCAAGCCCAAGGTAGCGCGCTCGGTATCGGCATCAATTAGCTCTCGTCTCTCATAACCGCCAAAAAAACGCAAATGATCACTTAAAGGACTGGCCAGAGGAATTTGATACCAAGTGGTGACATTTTGCCGTGGTGCAGATAACTCGGCATCAAAGCCATACTTATGGCCGGCGCGATTGACTCGGTGCCGCTCCCAACTAAAACGCCCACGCACCCCCACATCCGTTGAATAGCCAAATCCAACGCCCATAGTGCGCGGTTTGGCAGGCAAAGCTGTGACCTGCACCGGAATAATATGCGTGGAACTGGCGTTTTTATCTGATGCATCTACCCGCACATCCGCAAAGTAGCCGGTTTCTTGCAAATTTTGCGTCAACTTGGCAACCCGCGCAGAGTTGTAAGGCTCGCCGGCCTTAAAGGGCACTAAACGCTGTAATAGGTCTTGGTTAATTTTGCTGTCGTCATTAAAAGACACTTCGCCCAATAAATAACGCGGGCCACTATCAAACACCAAATGAATATCCGCAAGATTAGCCGCCGGATCAATCACAAGGGCATGCTCGATAAATTTGCCCTGAAAAAAACCTAAACGTAACGCGGCATTTTGAATATCGCTTTTACGTCCTTCATACAGGCTATGATCTAAACGCGCGCCAGGCTCTAGCTTAGGCTCTGGCTCAAACTGAAAAGCCTTTAACTCAGCGGCCGGCCCGCGCACTTCAATATTAACCACGCCTAAACGTACCGGTTGGCCCCGCTGCACCTTAACTTTAAGTGTTGGCTTGTCGCCTTCAAGCACTTCGGTGCTGATCTCGGCGTGATAATAACCTAAGGCTTGGCTGGCTTGCTCAACCTGGGCTTTTACTGCGCGCTCATAACGGCGCAACGCCTCGGCATCACGGTCCTCTAAATCCCCAATATAGGCTTCGATATTCTCTTTTAAGGCTTTACTGGCGGGCTCCACGCTCACCTCAAGTTTTGCCTCAGCAAATGCCATGCTGGTCGAAGCCAGCAGTAGCCATCCTGATAGTTTTTTTAGCACGCTAGCTCTCTCTGTTTAGGATGCGTCTAGTATAGCAACTCAGTTTTATCCCCATCTGTACTATGGGCCTAATTAACGCTAGCCCGCTTGTTTACCTACAGACGCAGCATTTGAATTTTACAAAAGGCTATACTTTAACAGGACTCACTTTAAATTCATTAACAGAGCTAGACCTATTTCTATGAAACTTGTTTCATTTAACATCAATGGCCTACGCGCCCGCCCCCATCAACTCAGCGCTTTAGTGGAAAAACATCAACCCGATGTGATTGGTTTTCAAGAAACCAAAGTCGCTGACGAGCAATTTCCCAGTCACTTATTTGACGAGCTTGGTTACCACGTACATTTCCACGGCCAAAAGGGCCATTACGGCGTCGCCCTAGCCTCTAAAAAAGCACCGCTAGTGATTCATAAAGGTTTTCCAGATGATGCCGAAGATGCCCAACGGCGCTTTATCTGGGGTGTTTATGAAGATGCTCAAGGCACTCCGATTACCGTGATGAACGGCTACTTCCCCCAAGGAGAAAACCGCGCCCACGAAACAAAATTTCCCGCCAAACGTAAATATTATGAAGACTTACAGCAGCTGCTAGAAAGCCAATTCACCCCGCAGGATCCTGTGATTGTCATGGGCGACTTTAATATTTCGCCGGCCAGTGAAGACATTGGGATTGGCGAGCAAAATGCTAAGCGTTGGTTGCGCACGGGGAAAACCAGTTTCTTACCTGAAGAGCGTGAGTGGCTGGAGCGGTTAAAAAACTGGGGCTTAGGCGATAGCTTTCGCCAGCTGCATCCACAAGTAAATGATCAGTTCAGCTGGTTTGATTACCGTAGTCGCGGCTTTGAGGACACCCCGAAACGCGGGTTACGCATTGACTTAATTATGCACTCGCCGGCGTTAGCTGATCGCTTACAAGACGCCGGTATCGACTATGAACTGCGCGCCATGGAAAAGCCCTCGGACCACGCGCCTATCTGGCTGAGCCTAAGCAACTAAGCGCTCCTCAACAAAATATCAGCCCTTAATTGAGCCAATACTTCACCGCTGTTAACGGCGGTGGAGCTGGCAGCTCCTGAGCTTCCAGCAAGTTAATGTCTAAGGTGCGCTCAATGGCAAATAGCGGCAACTGATTGGGCTGCTCGCCAAAGGGCTCTTCTAACTCAGCACTGAGTGCATCTAAGCCAAAAAACGCATAAGCCACCACACAGCTAATAATCGGTGTGGTTAGACCGGTGGTGGCGATCAGCGCAAAGGGCAATAAAAAACAGAACAAATAGGCTGTGCGATGTGCCAGTAACATATAAGCAAAGGGTATGGGGGTGGTTTTTAAGCGCTCGCAAGCGGCTTGCACATTGGCCAGTTCAGAAATTAACGCCTCAAACTCTGCGGCCATAATTTCACTTAACCAAGCCTTGCGCCGTGCATAGGCCACCTGCTGACTGAGCAGCAACAATAAATAGTCGGCGGGATTCGATTTTTTCGCCACGCGCTGCGCCTGCTCGGTGCCTAAAATGGCAGCTAATTCAACGGCTATGGGCTTATCGCGCAACCCATAAATCAAACACCGATTAAACGCCCGCAGCAATAAAAAAATCTGCTGCTGCGTGGCCTGGCTTTCCGCTTGAGTAAGATGACTGGCTGCCAGTCGCCCCAATGAGCGAGCATGCATAATTAATGCACCTAACTGCTGACGCCCTTCCCACCAACGGGCGTAACTGGCGTTGTTACGAAATCCAAGCAGTAACGACAGCAATAATCCCAGCAAACCAAAGGCCGAGGCACTGTAACTGGTAAAGTAATTGGGCAAGTAGTCATACATCAGCCAAGCAACACCACTGAGCAGTGCCACTAACAAGATTTGCGGCAGCACCCTTGGTAATACCGAGCCTTGCAAGGTTAAGAGTAATTGCCAAAACCCACGTTTTGCTGGAACGATCATTGACGCCTCATCATCTGCTCACCCACAACCGACCTAGCAGCTACTGGCTGATTAGTGCGGGCAGTTTTCTAAAATGATTTAAATTGCTGCTAGAATATCGTCCCCGCAATTTTAAAGCTCGGCTTTTCTTAGCTAGCGCATCTAGCGCGAGAAATTGACGAGCTTAGACGTCGCTAACCGACGCCAAGCGTTAAGAGACTTATGACCCAACTTGCTAACCATACCCCGATGATGCAGCAGTACTTGCGCTTAAAAAGCCAGCACCCAGAGCAAATTATGTTCTATCGCATGGGGGATTTTTACGAGTTATTTTATGATGACGCCAAAAAAGCCGCGCATCTGCTAGATATCACCCTCACTTCACGTGGCCAGTCAGCCGGCAAAAGTGTACCCATGGCCGGAATTCCCTTCCATGCGGCGGAAGGTTATTTAGCACGCTTGGTCAAACTTGGCGAATCGGTGGTTATTTGCGAGCAAGTGGGTGATCCTGCCACCAGCAAAGGGCCTGTAGAGCGCCAAGTGGTGCGCATTTTAACGCCGGGCACCGTCACCGATGAAGCCCTGCTCGATGAGCACAAAGATAACTATCTGGCCGCCGTTCAAGGCGATGAAAAAGGCTTTGGCTTAGCCGTGCTGGATATCACCAGTGGCCGTTTTAGTGTGCAGCAGCTACAGGGCTGGGAAAGCCTGCTGGCTGAGCTTGAACGGCTTAAACCGGCGGAGTTATTAATCCCAGATCAGTGGCCAAGCGACTCGCCCCTTGAACGCCGCCGTAACTGCCAGCGCTACCCCAGCTGGGAATTTGATTTTGATAGCGCCCATAAAGCGCTGTGTCAGCAATTTTCTACCCAAGACTTAAAAGGCTTTGGCTGCGATCAATTACCGCTAGCGATTGGCGCGGCCGGGTGTTTATTAGCCTACGCCAAAGAAACCCAGCGCACCGCGCTGCCGCATATTCGTCGTCTGATTCACGAGCGCTTAACTGATACGGTGATTATGGATGCAGCAACTCGGCGTAACCTTGAGCTAGACCTTAACTTAGCTGGCGGACGCGATAATACTCTGCAATCGGTCATGGATCGCTGCCAAACCAGTATGGGCAGTCGTTTATTGACCCGATGGCTGCATCGCCCGTTACGCATTGAGCAGACCTTATTAGCCCGTCAAGCAGCCATCCAAAGTTGTTTGGATCACTACCATTACGAGCAATTACAGCCTTTACTCAAAGAAATTGGTGATATTGAACGCATTTTAGCCCGAATTGGCTTACGTAGCGCCAGACCCCGTGATTTAGCCCGTTTACGCGATGCCCTAGCTGCCTTGCCTAAATTACAGCAGCAACTCAGTGCCCAGCTCGCCCAAAGTCCTGCGCCTCATCTGCAACAACTAGCCACTGAAGTCAGCCTCTACCCTGAGCTGGCAGATACTTTGCAACGGGCGATTATTGATAATCCTCCGGCCGTCATTCGTGAAGGGGGCGTGCTAAAAACTGGCTACGACAGCGAACTGGATGAGCTGTTGTCACTAAGTGAAAACGCGGGCCAGTTTTTAATGGATCTTGAAGCGCGGGAAAAAGCCCGTACCGGGCTAGCTAATTTAAAAGTTGGTTATAACCGGGTGCATGGCTACTTTATTGAAATTCCAAGTAAGCAAGCAGAAAGCGCCCCAGCTGAGTATATTCGTCGGCAAACCCTAAAAAATGCCGAGCGCTTTATTACTCCAGAACTTAAAACCTTTGAAGATAAAGCGCTGTCCGCCAAAAGCCGCGCACTAGCTCGGGAAAAGCAACTTTATGATGAGCTAATTGAGCACCTGATTGAGTTTTTAGCCGACCTACAAACCACTGCTAGCGCCCTCGCCGAGCTGGATGTACTGACTAACTTTGCCGAGCGCGCCATGACCCTTGATTTAAGTCGTCCGCGCTTTAGCCAGACCCCTTGCTTAAAAATTGAACAAGGTCGTCATCCGGTGGTGGAGCAAGTATTAACTACACCCTTTGTTGCCAATGATCTGGACTTAACCGAACAACGTCGCATGCTGATTATCACCGGGCCGAATATGGGGGGTAAATCGACCTATATGCGGCAAACCGCGTTAATTGCTCTGCTGGCGCATATTGGTAGTTTTGTTCCTGCTGCAGCGTGCGAGCTGTCATTATTGGACCGTATTTTTACCCGCATTGGCTCCAGTGATGACTTAGCCGGTGGGCGCTCAACCTTTATGGTGGAAATGAGTGAAACAGCCAATATTTTGCATAACGCCACCGCCAATAGCTTAGTGCTGATGGATGAAGTGGGCCGTGGCACCAGTACTTTTGATGGTTTATCACTGGCTTGGTCGGCAGCAGAAGAGCTGGCTGATTTAAATGCCTGGACACTGTTTGCCACCCACTACTTTGAACTGACTGCACTGCCCGAAAGCTTTAGCCAAGTCAGTAACGTGCATTTAACCGCTACCGAGCATCAAGACAAAATCGTCTTTTTACACCACGTTAAACCTGGCCCTGCCAGCCAAAGCTATGGCTTATCAGTCGCCCAGTTAGCCGGGGTTCCAGAGCATGTGATTCAACGGGCTAAGCAGCATTTATCACGCCTAGAAACTGCCGAGCAGCAATCAACTGCAGCTAAAACTGCACCGCCTCCAAGCACCGCTCAAGCAGTGCCTGAAACACCTCTGCAGGCTGATTTATTTGCCGCCAAGCAACCCCATCCTTTGGTTAAGGACTTATCAAAAGCTAACTTAGATCAATTAACCCCTATTGAGGCTTTGAATTTGTTATATGAATGGAAGCGGCAAATCTAACTTTTACCTCGGTAAACTGCTAGAATCGCCCTCGTTTTTACTTTTAGAATGTAACGCCATAAAGAGCGCTTATTTGCTGTCATTACCCAAGCAGCACCCTTGAGGAGAGAATTAACATGACATTCGTGGTAACCGATAACTGTGTTAAATGTAAATACACTGATTGCGTTGAAGTTTGCCCAGTTGACTGCTTCTACGAAGGCCCTAACTTTTTAGTGATTCACCCCGACGAGTGCATCGACTGCGCCCTGTGTGAACCAGAGTGCCCTGCCGAAGCGATTTTTGCCGAAGATGAGCTGCCAGAAGATCAGCAAGAATACTTAGAGCTAAACGCTGACCTTGCCGAAATCTGGCCCAACATCACCGAAAAGAAAGACCCACTGCCAGATGCTGAAGAGTGGGATGGGGTGAAAGACAAGCTGCAATATTTAGAGCGCTAATTGCTTAGTAATAGCTGCAATCAGGCTAGCGCGGTATTTCACCGCCAGCCTGATTAATTAGCCTAAGTTGTTAATCAATCGCTGTTTTCTGAATTAGCAAATTCAACCATTTACCCTGCCTATCTACGCGGTTATCCGCTGTCACCCAGAGTTTCAAGTCAAACCGCTTAAGAGTGAATTAAGCTAAATATCTAATTTTGGCTCTTGCATTGAAACTCTTGCGTAGTCTATATGAACAACAACACCTTTAGTGGCTCTTCGCATTTGAGGGTGTAGAAAAAATCTGACCGACTGGAAAAGGTGTCGGGGAACTTGGAAAATGTAAGCTCCTACACCAACAAAAACCAAGCCCCGACGTGAATGATCTTACCTTTTCCAGCCCTGATCTTTCCAGCTTTTGCCAACTGAATAACCTCGGCCTCGTTGCCACTGGGCAGCACCTTTGCACAGAGTACGCAGTCATCGAGTGTCGTTTCACCAAAGCACCCGAACCATGCCCCAAGTGCGCGGCTGCTTGTAGTGGTCAAATAATTCCAGACACTTTGTTAAGAATTTCTTCCGCTGCTAGCGGAGTCAAGCCACGATTAAATATATGTGGTCGTTGCTGATTATAATATTTCATCAGGTAACCACTGATATCTTTTTGAGCAGCCATAAAACTGTTATACCCAAACATTGGTACCCACTCTGTTTTTAAGCTACGAAATAATCGCTCTGTAATCCCCCCTCAACCCCGCCGCCGGCCCCAATTGGTTTGATGCTATCAGCCGTATTCTACTAGTACCCAACACATGAACACTGAGGACTTGGCCGCCGTATTCATTGGCAGCCCAAACCCCTAATAAAAACCTTTACCATACGCGCGCAGCACGAGAAAAAGGGCAATAACTAGCTCAACGCCTGCGCCTGCTGTGAACCATAGGCTTGGTCTAGGCTCCATTGACAGTAGCTTTGCAAATACTGGCCCAAAGATACCAACCAGTAAGCACCCAAGCCATATCGTCGCTAGCGTATAAAACAGGCCTTTAGATAAATCAAAACCCATCATGATAAGAAGGAAAAATAAAGAGAGATAAAACCCTAATTGACTTATCACCGATTTTGTCTCCTTTTCATTAGCGTTCTGATTCCCACAGGCCACGACGACGAAAATATGCATACGGCTCTTTACCGCCCAAAAAGCCTGCTTTGGAATCATGCACTAAGGTATCCAAAAAACGAGCAACATCTGGCTCGACACTGCCCTGTAAATAAGCATTTAACATCCAAGGTTCTGCGGTAGAACGGAAGAAATAGCGCCCTGCAACAAAACCTAGCGTTAGCGGTTTATTGGCATCTTGTTTTCTTTTTAGGCGGCGTGCTTCTTTGCTGATGGTACTTCGCCCTTTATCGATTTGTTTTCTGCTAGCACGTAAGGCGCGTAAGTCTTCACGAGCTTGGGTACGCTGTTCAGTAAGCTCATTAATTTCGTCTTTATAAGGATTTTGGCGTTTTCTTTTTCTCTTAAGATCGGTTATAGCATTATTTAATTGCTCTATTCTTGTCTCGTGTGCTTGTTCTTGGCGATCGAGTTCTAATTCAGCCTCGCCACTTTCAAGCGCTCCCATATAGGCATACCAATGCTCCATATGCGCTTTTATTTGCTCTTCAATGGTGCCTGTTTTGGCCTGTTGTCCCACTGCTTCCATATAGGCTTTATAGGTAGACTGTACTCCTCTTGAAAGTCCAAATTTATCACGAAGTGGTTTATCTTCTGAAATCTCACTCCAATCACGAAACCTTGCTCCACTAGCTAATGATTTCACATACATATTCAGCAAAGGAATACGTGCTAGCTCATCACTTTTACCTTGCGCACCAGGCCTATAACCACCGCCCACATCAGAGTGCACACCAGGAAACACCGTTTCTATCCAATCTTCACGTGGATAAGCACCCTCTTGGCGAATCAAATCGACCGGGAAGGAATAACGCAGTTCATGGGCGGCCACATAATGCACGCATTTTTCTAACTCTTGCGGCAACAGCATTTCTATTTTTTTAAAGTCATTTTTAGCCGGCCTTCCAAACGAAGCTACTGTGTCAAAAATCCCTAAAAACCGAAAACGAATAGGGTAACCTTCGTACGTAAGTTCACCACCCTCTTTTTCGCAAGCTTTGAGTAAACGATTAACAAAAGCTCTTGCTAACGCCGCACCACGAGAAAATCCAAACACAGAAATATCAATAGAGCGTATTAAGCGGTGTTTGCTTAGTGCCTCATTCAGCTTAGCAAAACCTTCTTTTTCATTAGCTTCCAAAATAGCTTGCACTTCATCGCTCGCTAATTCAGCAGAAACTTTAAGCGCCCTTGTCAGAGCGTCGTTTGTATCTATATCGCCGCTCTTCAAACGTGAGTCTGCGCCCCACCCCGTACCCCCTCCTAATGCAGCAGAATCACGCGGGTGCTTATTAAGGTGCCACCAAGGCTCTTCTCGATTGAGCTTGGTACCTACACCTGAAATATAATAACGGTATAACCCTTTTTCAGGCTCATCTCGTGCTGCCTCATATAAACGAGCCACATTACTCCACGACTCTGTGGGCGCATCAGCGTCACGGTTGTTTCCCGTTCCATCGAAAAAAAGAGCTATTTTGACTCGCTCGTGGCAATCTTGCTCAAAACTAAGCTCTTCATTAGGAATATCATCAAACGCTGCTAGCATGCCATCCAGAGCATCTTTGTGGGTTTGAAATAAATTATCCATAGCAAATATCCATGCCGTTATTACTTTAATTTAAGGACATTAATCCCAACTACGATAAAAAGGATCATTCCTTTTGTACCAAAGATCATCATAAGGCTCCCCCGGCTTTTTCTTACCAGGAATGCCATTACTCAAAGAAAACTCCACGATATCGCCTGGATAAATATGAACACCTAAAAATCGATCGCCTTTGGAGGGTTTAGGAACCACTACTTCTACTTCGCGCATAAAATAAGATTCCGGCCGCGTATCGTCAGGATGTGTGCTATATGTCCAATGAAATATTGTTTTACCAATAGGAACTCGAACACCGCCCACAACACTTCCACCACCCGACTTTTTCCAGTAATGTCCTTGAACATAACTATCTCCAATAGCAATATCATAAACATTAATATCCGTATAATTAAGCACCGTCACATTCAGTGTTGCAGAGCGCGAGGCACAACCGCCTAAAAAGCCTGATAAGAAAAACATAAGTAACACCCCTAGTGTTTTTTTACGCATACCATTCTGTTCCTACATTAAATATATTGACGTTACACTTCATCAAACGCTGCTAGCATGCCATCCAGAGCATCTTTGTGGGTTTGAAATAAATTATCCATAGCAAATATCCATGCCGTTATTACTTTAATTTAAAAACATTAATCCCAACTACGATAAAAAGGATCATTTCTTTTGTACCAAAGATCATCATAAGGCTCCCCCGGCTTCTTCTTACCAGGAATGCCATTACTCAAAGAAAATTCCACGATATCGCCTGGATAAATATGAACACCTAAAAATCGATCGCCTTTTGAGGGTTTAGGAACCACTACTTCTACGTCGCGTTTAAAATATTCTGTACGAGCTCTTGGATCGCCTCGGAAAGTATCATAAAACCAGCTAACTGTTGTTTTTCCTACAGGCACCTTAACCCCACCAACAACGCTACCGCCCCCCGATTTTTTTCTATAGTGTCCTTGTACAAAGCTTTTTCCTATTTGTAGGTCAAACACAGAAAAATCCGTATAATTAATTACCGTCACATTCAGCGTTGCAGAGCGCGAGGCGCAACCGCCTAAAAAGCCTGATAAGAAAAACATAAGTAACACTCCCAGTGTTTTTTTACGCATACCATTCTGTTCCTACATTAAATATAAATACATTGGATTATTTTTATTTCTTAAATTCATTTATCAGCATCTATGATAATTTTTATATCCTCTGAATTTAAGCTTCTCAGGACATTACCGAAAGATTCACCATTTTTTTTGGCCTGTACCAGCCGCTCGTGTACAAAAGGCACATCGTAAAATCTTTCACCTAACATAAAGCCTGCGCCAACAAAGCTTACCTGCTCCTGTTTTGCTTTAACTCCATATCCTTCTGCTGCATCCAATAATTCACAAGCCAAGCGGTAGCTCTTATATGTATCACGCCCTCGTAACAAATTAGGCTGGTTTAAGCCTATCTCATATAGCACTTGATCAGGCAAAGTGGCTTTCACCATCATACGCACCTGCCAGGGCTCAAACTGCAAAGGCAAAAGAGGAAGGGCTTTTTTGTGCTCATCGGCTGGAGCACTTTCTTCTAAGTGGCTTAGGTTGCTTTGTTGCAACTCACCCGCGCGGTTCCACCAAGCAATGTTTTCTATCGGGGCTAAAAAGGAATGGCGCTGTTGGTCAGTAAAAATGGGGCCTCCAACATAATTACTCCTATCTGCTGGCTCGCCAAGCAGCGGCGCTAATATTGCAGGATCCCACCAAGCCAGCAGCATGGTGGTACTCTTATTAGCCTTTACTTCCACATGGTCTATTAAATATTGCAACAAGGCATCAAAATCGAGTTGGCTTCGCAGTAAGATCACGCAAGACGAGCCCGCCCACTGTTGCGCTAAACGGCGCAACGTTCCTGTATTCAACTGGGATTGTTCACCCAACGCCACCAAATGCGGCGATGCTTGTTGAATGGTGACATCCGTGCCCAACAGGCAGGCACTGTGTTGGGCCGATAACGCTTGAGGTAAGCGTTGATCTTGGGCCGCATCAACGATGGCATAGCAATAAAACGTTGCTTCGGTGGGTGCTTGTTCTGGTTCGTCTTGCAACCAGTTTGGTAACACAGCAAGCGACATAGCTCATCCTTAAGGGTTTTTACTCACAAGGCCGCCACGGTTAGCGGCACGCTTCATCAAGCATTCCACGCAAATAGAGTCAGGGAAAATGGGGAGCTTGGTGCTCAACCCCGCCGCCGGCCCCAACTGGTGAGCACTCGCCTCTACGGTGAGTTGGCCTGGGCAACCGAAGGTGATGTTGCCGTCTTTGATTTCGATATAGGCACCGCCCGCGGTAGCGAGTTTGATGCTATCGGCCGCGGCGAGGTTCAATTGGGTGTTGCTGATAACTTGAAGGTCATCATCGCTGGCAAAGGTTAAAGCGCCGTGCTGAGCTTCAATTTGTACAGGACCTTTCGCTGCTCCCACGTGAATACCCACACCTGTTGCGCCTTGAGTGCCGGCGGTAATGCCCAAGGCTTGGCCGCTGTGCAGGCGCAGATGCTCGCCTGCTGCGAGGCTAGTGTGCTCACCACTGCCCAAGTTTAAGGTTTCACCAACGGCGAAGGCCATGGGCCCACCGGCAGTGGCCACGAGGGAGCCGCGAGCGCTTAAGGTGACTAAGGGTGCGGTGCTGTGGGGCACGCTCTCGCGTTCGGTGGTGCTTGCTTGTTGGGTGTAATCGGAGCCAGTCACGCGGCCCGCTTGATGCTGTGCCAAGGCAGATAAAGGGGCCGCCTGGTTATCTAAGCGGCTTTGTACCTTGGCTTGGCTGCCTTCTGCCCCCGCTAGCCCAACCCCTTGGTGCTGCTGGCTGGCTTGGCTCAGGCTGTTAGCCAGTTGCTCATGGTGTTTGAGTAAAGCGCTCGCCCCTGTGGCATCGCCCACAGGCTCATCACTGGGCTGCGCATAAGTGCTTAACAATACGCCCGCTTCACCACGCACGGCGCCATACGCATCGGTGCGTAGCTCAAAGCCAGTGCCACGAAAGCTACCGCGGTAGTTATCTGCTTGGTGGATTAGGTGGCCCATGTTTAACTGGCTGCTGGCGTGGCTGCTGGCTAGCTGCACACGCCCTTGGCTATCGGTATCATCAAACACCAGCTGGTTGTGGCCTTGGCCATCTAGCCCTTCGGTTTTAATGCCCGATAAGGCGGCAGCATTATGATGCCCCTCCGCCTCGGGGCTTTGCCCGTGCCAAGCGGGGCTGTTGCCGCCCACCAAGTTACCCTGGGCGCTGGGCTGAAAATCCGCCGCTTGGGAAAACAGCTCGCCTACACTGGCTGCTTCCACCGCGCCTGGTGTGGGCGCAATACCACCTTCGCCTTGGCCGTTATATAAGGCGCCCATCACAATGGGGCGATCTATATCGTTATCTAAAAAGTTAACCAATACCTCTTGACCAATGCGCGGCAAAAACTGAGCACCAAACCCGGCACCCGCATAGCGCTGCACCACGCGCAGCCAGCAAGACGCCCCCGCCTCCATCCAATGAAAGCGCACTTTAATGCGCCCTAGCTTATCCGTGTGCACCGCACCTGCTTCACTTGGCTCGGTTTCACCATGGGGGCCCACCACGAGGGCCGTTTGCGCCCCAGAAACGGTAGCTTTAGGGTGCAACCAATTGCCGTGTTGATCTTGCCGTGCTGGGCGAAACGGGATGGCCGCATCCAGGGCGCTAAATTGTTGGGCATAGCCTGTGCGCTTGGCTTGCTGCCATAAGGCATCATCGGCTAGGGGTAAAGCGGGTACAGAAGTAGCTAAGCTCTCTGGCAGGTTATTAACCCCTGCCTCGTGCAAGGTCGTCCACAAAAAGGCATTGGGTAGAGCTTGTTTAGCGTTGCGCCATGACGTGTTCGCCACCCGAAAGCGCTGCCCTTCACGGGCACCGCGCCAAGTGCTAAGGCCTTGCCATGTGGCTTGTTGCGCCTCTAAGGTTTGTGCTGCCACCGTGGCATAATGCGCCCCTTCGCGGCTATCACTAAACGCATAAGCCCCGGCTAGCACATAATGCTCACCAGTGGTGTGGGGGCTGTTCACCGGCAAGGAGGCACCTGTGGCGGCGTTGGCTTTGTAATCTTGGGTTAATAACGTAACGTGAGAAGCCGTTAACACCGCGTGGGGTGCCAGCTGTTGAATGCCATCACTCTCTTCCACCGCAGCGGCACGCTGGTAACGGATCCCCTGCCCCGTGGCAGCCGAGCCTGCCTCTTCGGGCAATTGTGCGCTATCGGCAAAAATACGCAGCTTATGGCCAGCGGGGGCATCAGTATCTTCAATAAAACAGTACCCTAATCCTTCTTCGGCCAGCAACCGCTCAATAAACTGCAAATCACTTTCACGGTATTGCACGGCATAGCTGCGAGGGCGTACGCCTTCTAGCCATGTGGCAACCTCAGGCGTGGCTTCCCAGGCAGCATAATCGCTATAGTCAGCCAGCACGTCTTCCACAATATCGAGCACCGTTTTTTCTTGAAAAACGCGACTACGGCGTCCTTCACCTAACACCCACAACCATGGCACCAACGTCAAACGGTAGCGGGTCATACTGCCATCGCTGCCCAAACACGCCGCTTCGCGCACTAATCCAGAGCGCGAACACGTAGCACCATCAGCCAATGTTGTGAGTAGCGAAACGGGTTTCCCAAGAAAGGCATCTAAAGGCAAGGCGGCATCGGCCGCAAGGGTATCAATATGGTATTCGTAACAAGATGAGAGAGCGGCGCTGCCACACCAGCGCTCCACATGCAGGTGTTCAAAAGATGCCGCGCCTTGCAAACGGTACAACCGTCGGCGATCCGATAGGGCTACGCCCGAGAAAAACGACCTTAGATCCATCTCAATCATCTCCTTGATAAGTATTAAATTAACTCCTGGAGGCTATAACGCAACGCTCTCCAAACGGGAATTTTAACTACCATAATCAATTTTCAAGATAAAAACATTAGCAAAAATATCAAACCACCTACCCCACTCAATATCTATATTTGCCCAATTTCACACTTTTAAGGTCATGAAGCAATTTCAAGGCCACAAAGCTAAATTAATATGTTAATGTCTTTACCCGCTAAATTAGCTCAATTTTTTGCTTAGCCTATATTTAACAACGGATTGTAATATGATTGATGTCAATGCATTACTGCAACCAATTTCGGATACCTCGCCAGCAGGTGAAGATATCTCCTTCTCACTTGAGTTTGATCAAATTCAGGAGGCTCGGCGCAGTGATGATGCCTCTTTAGATCAAGGCGAGTGGGTTACAGAAATTAAACAAGCCGACTGGCCACTCGTCCTAAAGCAATGTACCGCTCTATTAACAGAAAAAAGTAAAGATTTACGACTTGCGGCTTGGCTTGCTGAAGCTGCCACGCATCTCTATGGCTTTCAGGGGTTAGCCACTGGATACCAGCTCATAGCAGGTCTTTGCGAACACTTCTGGGATAGTTTGCACCCTGAAATTGAAGATGGAGACACAGAGCTTCGTGTTGGCAACCTTAGCTGGATGTTGTCACAATCTAAAGAGTGGATGTATACCATACCACTGACCCAAATTCCTGAGAGGAATTTCACCGCGCTTGATATTGATGCCGCCATTCGCTCTAACGACAATAGCACTGGTCCGACCATGGCAGATATTGAGCGCGCCAGAACCGCTACGCCTATTGTGTTTTACCAAAAAATAGCTGAAAGCTTACCTATAGCAAAAAACGCTCTAAGCCAATTAGAAAGCATTATTGACGAAAAGCTGGGAGATGACGGCCCTAGCTTTAGCACAGCAAGAGAAACCTTCGAAAAGGTCGCCGCTAATGCCAATAGGCTTATCAATGCAGCGGGTGCTCAAATAGCCCCCCAAGAAACAACACACGAAACATCAGAACAAACCGAGGTCCCCTCTGAAGATCTCGAGCCAAATACACCACAAATAATAATCAATAGCGGCGCCATTAACTCACGTAACGAAGCTCTACTACAACTACAACGTGTTGCAGATTACTTCAAACAAACAGAACCTCATAGCCCTGTAATATATCTGGCTGAACGTGCAGTAGAATGGGGAAATATGCCTCTGCATTCTTGGCTCCAAGCCGTACTAAAAGAAGAAAGCGGCGCATTAAATCGCCTCGAGGAGCTGCTCGGATTCTCCAGAGATGAAGAAACATATTAGGCAAACGCTTCTCATGAAATAACACCTCAGAGGGTACGTATATGAGCCAACCTATAATTGTTCTTGGTGATAAAACTAGTCATGGCGGTGCAGTCATCAGTGCATCGTCTACAGTAACTGTGAATGGCAAGCCTGCGGCCTGTGTGGGCGACAATGTTTCTTGCCCCCGCTGTAAAGGTGTTTACCCAATAATATCTGGAGATCCGACCACTTTATCGCAAGGAAAACCAATAGCTAGGGCAAATGACAAAACAGCTTGCGGAGCTACTCTCATAGCCAGACAAGCCACAAGCACTGCTGGATAACTGTAAAACTCAACTCTCTGGTTAATAAACAATGTACAAATTACAGCTTACAATCATAATCAGTTTATAAAATATAACCTAAAACCATAAGACTATGGCATATAATAATCGTTATGTTTTAATCAAGTAATATTTTGGATGAAAATGGAGCTACGAAAAATATTAAAAGAGATAGGTCTCATTATTTTAATGGTAATTCTCGTTTGGCTAGCAGTAATTTCTCGCTGGCTAATTATCAACCGAGTGCCTACTACATTAGACATTTTACTTTATCTCATTGGCTTACCCTTACTCTTATTATTCACTTATATTGCGGTGAACAAAACTGCTAGGTTTGTCAAAGAGCGCCTAATTTCTAAAAGTGAGCCCCCTCTCACTTCCTCTCCCAGTGAGCCCGAAGAAGATCCAGCTCTCTCTTGGACGCTTCCCTTTGTTGCTCTGGACTTTATATTACCGCAGGGTGAAAGTGCAGATGAGCTAATAGCCGCTTGCAAGGAAAATAAGCGACCCACCCCTCATGAGTCTTTACAAGATAATCAGCACAGCCCTGCTTTTATTGCAGACATTAAAAATATCGATATTCAGAACATTGAAGAAAGTTTACCCTCGGAAGCCAAATCTTGGCCCGATTCTTATAAACGCAATTTACTTATTACTGAAAAACTCGTTATACGTTTACTTGACAAGCATCTGGACAAGCTTCGTTTACAGCCAGTTACTGACGCCACTGCAATACAAACACCTCTGCTGCAAATTGATTGGTTGTTACCCCATCACTGGGATACCTCGCATTGTGCTGCTGCTGAACTTTGGCTCGCACAGCAACTCTCCTCCCATAGCTGGGGCTTTCCTGAAATACAACTACGATCACGCGCGATTTCTGTCAAAAGTAATACTTTGCTGGAAGTAGATGAGCTTAATCTTGCCTATCACAAAGAAACATTACTGCTTCCTCGCTTGCTATTAGTGAGCGACTCATCCGTTGATGAGGAAACTATAAGTGCGTGGGATAGCAAGCACATGCTTTATCGTCCAAACACTCCAGAAGGCCTTGTACCAGGAGAAGGCGCAGCAGGATTGCTAGTCGTCCCTAAATTTTATAAGGTTCCCACACAATCCACTGTATTGGGTGGGTTATTTTCCGGTAAGCGCAGCAAAGACGTAAGCCTGCCTCAACGACTTCAAGCAGACATACTAGTTAATCTTGCTAATAAAGCTATCGCTTCTACTGAAGAGCAAGACTGGAAGCTAATTTCAGATACTGATCTCCGACCTAGCCGCACTGGGGAAGCATTAAATTTTGCCTCTACTTTTCTGCCTGAGCAAGACCCTTTAGACAGCTTATATAGCTTAGGTACTGCTAACGGAGCAGCCAACACTGTTTTGCCACTAGCTGCTTTAGCTGTTGCCCAACACGAATGTGAAAATGAGGGCTTGGCTGCATTAGTATTTTGTCACCATGATGCTTTGCTGCGCCATGTTATGAAAGTAACGCCTTTACCGCCCATACAAAAAAACACACCTGCACTCACTGCATAAAGGAATCTGCTCTAATGAAACAACGCCTGCGTCAACTGCTTACTGATCCCAAGATGCTAGCCATTATCGCTATCCTGATTGTAGCTGCCTTATTTTTACTTAGCAGCAACACGTTAAAGTTACTTAGTTTTTGGATCGGTGCTTTTCTGTTTGCGGCTCTCTTAGCTATGTTTACTCAAAAACTTACTCGCAAGCGACATGCGCAAAAAATGTCTGATGACTTTGACGATGCTCTTAATGCGACAAAAGCTGATACCGCAGATATCAGCGCAATCCGTGACCGTATGCGCGATGCTATTAAGTCAATTAAAAGCTCCCGCTTAGGTAAAACCAAAGGAAGAGAGGCTCTCTACGAATTACCCTGGTACATGATTATAGGAAATCCAGCTGCTGGTAAAAGTACAGCAATTGCCAACTCTGGTCTTACTTTTCCCTTTGCAGATGAGCATGGCACTATTATCCAAGGGATCGGCGGTACTCGTAATTGTGATTGGTATTTCACTTCTGAAGGTATCCTTCTCGACACTGCAGGTAGGTATTCTGTACAAAGTGAAAACAGGGGCGAATGGCTAGGCTTTCTAGATTTACTTCGTAAACACCGCCCGCGTGCACCTATCAATGGCATTATCGTTGCCGCAAGCATTGCTGACCTAACAGAAAACCGCCCTGAATTCATCATTGATTTAGCAAAAAAACTACGCAATCGAGTCCAAGATCTTACAGAATACTTAGAAGTCATTCCCCCCATTTATGTAATTTTTACTAAAATGGATTTAATTGCGGGGTTTAATGATTTTTTCAACAGTTTAGATGAAAACGAATGCAGCCAAGTATGGGGAGCTACTTTACCTTTCCACCCTGATGGCAATGAGAATATTATTGCTGAATTCGATCGCTACTTTGATGAGCTAGCAAATGGCTTAAAAGAGATGAGTTTATCGCAAATTGCTTTACAGCGTGAAAAGCAAGTCTCTCCAGCTGCGCTAACCCTGCCCTTAGAATTTCAAGAAGTACGTGGTGCTCTACGCACTTTTATTTCTACATTATTTGAAGACAATCCTTTTCAGTTCAAACCTGTATTTAGAGGCTTTTATTTTACCAGCGCACTACAAGAACCTGCCATGGTACAAAAAGCCTCAGCACAAATCAGCGAAAACTTTCATCTTACAACCGACAACCAAACAATAACCACAGAAATCGAACCAAACAGTCGAAGCTACTTTTTGCTTGATTTATTCCGCAAAGTTATTTTTGCCGACAAACAATTAGTGAGGCAATATTCTAGCAAACAACGCCGACAAACTCGCTTTATTGCACTCGTAGGCACGGCCTTAGCTCTCAGCTTAATTATGGCTGGCTGGACTTGGTCGTATACTAATAATCGCCAACTTGTTGCAAATGTAGAGGCTGATCTAAAAAGTGCTATTGCAATCCAGCACGAGCAAGTAGATCTAGCCTCTCGGTTACAAGCCTTGCTTATTTTGCAAGACCGCCTGCAGCAACTAAAAAAATACCGTAATGACCATCCCATGATGCTGGGTCTTGGCTTATATCAAGGTAAAAATATTGAAAAGAAACTACGCCATGAATACTTTAACGGTATGCAGCAAATTATGTTGTCCCCCGTTACTCAAAATCTTGAAGCGTACTTAGAGAAAGTTGTAGAACACCATGACGAGTTAACTGCCGTTGAGCCAAATAAAAATAACATCAACCGTAGTAGTAATAGTGAATATGTGGAGCCTTCGCCTACTGATACAGAGCAAGCTTATAATGCCTTGAAAGCCTATCTGATGCTAAAAAACCCCCAACATGTTGAGCCCGTACTCTTAGCTGCTCAGTTAACACGTTTTTGGCGCAGTTGGCTCGTGGCAAATCGTGGCTTAATGAGCCGTGAAGAACTGATTACCACTACACAAAAACTGATTACTTTCTATACCAGTGAATATAATGAGCCTACATGGCCAACCATTCGTACTCAAAATGCTTTAGTGGCAGATGCACGGACTTCATTACAGCAAGTCATCAGCGGTATATCTGCTATACGTAAAGTGTACGCTCAAATCACTGCCAGAGCAGCAAACCGTTACGCTCCAATGACCGTTGTTTCAATACTAAATACAGAAGACAACCAATCACTACTCACAGGAAGCTACGCCATCCCTGCTGCTTATACTTACGAAGCTTGGAACGGTTATATTAAAAACGCTATTCGTAGTGCCTCTAACAACGAGTTAAGTATCACTGACTGGGTACTAGAAACCGAGCAGGATACAGATCTCACACTTATGGGGAGTCCTGAACAAATCCAGAAACAACTTGTTGAGCTGTACAAAGCAGATTACGTAACACACTGGCAAAATTTTATTCGAGGTATTGACGTTAAACAATTCGAAAACTTCAAAGCGGCAGTTGCAGGCATTGACGAACTAAGCGACTCAAAAAACTCTCCCATTAAACAGCTTTTTAATGTCGTATATGCCCAAGTTTCTTGGGATAACCCTTCCCCTTTAACGCAAGGTATCAGCGATTCAGGCAATGGTATTGTTGCTTGGTTCAAAGGCTTATTTTCTCAACGTGCACCTCAAACCCTTAATGACTCGGTAGCAGACTTTGAACTATCCAATTCCACTGTAGGTGCAATAGGGAAGCATTTCACTGGCCTTACACATTTAATGTTAGCAAAAGATAGTAACCCAGCTTTATTTGATAGCTATATGGTAATGCTAGCCGAACTACGCAATATACTTAACCAAATTCATAGTCAGGATACACCGGGCCCAGGTGCAAAAGAACTCATGGGGCAAACATTAAACAGTGAAAGCTCGGTTTTATCTCAAGGACTGCAACTTGTAGATAGAGAACTGATTAATCGCCTTGACTCAGCGCAGCGCAATATGCTGAGACCCATACTACTTAGGCCTCTCACACAAACATTCGCCGCATTAGTTCCGGTCGCAGAGCAAGATATAAATACCTCTTGGAAAGTTAAAGTATATGATCCTTTTAACCGTTTACTAGCAGGTAAGTTTCCTTTTGATAGTAATGCTAATATGCAAGCAACTCCACAGGAAATCTCTCGTTTCTTTGGTCCTACAGGAGCGATTGCAGAGTTTATAAAAGAAGACCTAGGTGAACTGATTAATCAACGTGGCGATATCATTACCCCCAAACAGTGGGCTGATATAGGCATTACCTTAACACCAAGTATTTTATCTGATTTCGGACGTTGGATTGAACCGATAGATGAAGTTACCAATGGCTCAAATAAAACTATTTTTCAAATCCGTCCAAGCCCTGCAACTGACCATATAAATAGTTACACCATAGAAATTAATGGCCAGAAACTTCACTATCGTAATACACCTGCGCAATGGTACTCCTTTACTTGGAGCAATACAGAACCTAATCAGACAGCAAAAGTGAGTGCGACAACCAACAGTGGAACCGATATAGTTTTGGAAGAGTTTACTGGCGCAGGAGCACTTGCTAAGCTCTTTCAATCCGCAGAAGGCAATATTAATAAGCACGGAATATACAACTTGGCTTGGAAGCATAATAATACTTCCGTCAATGTTCAACTACGCATTATAAGTAGTCCCCAAATGAATGGGGACGGTTCAGCTCGCAGAGGACTTAGTGGCCAACTACCACAACAAGTTGTTAAGACTGCGCCAAACCAGCAGGAAACCAATTAATGCAAATCACTTCACTAAACATTAGTTACTTTGGTAAACTCCGGAGTCAAGCAGATTTTATTAAATCATCCTCTAACAATCATCAACTTATTGCTAGACTTGATCAATGGGTTGGAGAAACATCAGAAGCGCTAGCTCATAATATTGCTTGGAAGCAGCTGTATGACTTAAGTCACTCTATTAACTTCGCCCTTATGGGGTCGCGTAACAAAGTTGTTATCAGTGGGCATTTACTGCCAAGCCAAGACGCCTCAGGACGGCGCTTTCCATTTATTACAGCCACTGCGCTACAAGTATCAGAGCCTTTAGCATTTATAGCACGCTCACCGTTTGTGCTGTCCCCTTTATGGAACAAGTTAAATGCTGCTAGCCAAGCCCTTCTTGCGGCAAAAAATGTAGACTCTCTACTTCAACAACTCCTTACGGATCGACCAAAAATCAACCTTAACCTGAAAGTCCAAGATGCTGAGCTGCAACGGTTTCTGGAAGGGCACACCTTAGGCTCGCTCCAAGCACTGCTAGAAACTCCACAGCGCACTACGAATGTCAGGCGCATCTTTTTAGCACTTGGTATTTTATTGCAGCCCATTATGAATGCTGGGTCTACAGGCGTGGGAAAAGGTATTCTTCTACCTCTACCCGACACCATCAATGCACAATACCAAGTTGCTGGGCTATGGATGGATCTGATAGCTGGCTTTCTTAAGCGCGCAGATTTTCGCGTTCTACTTCTTCAACGCCAAACAGGACCAGCTATGCTTGCCATTGGATTTAGCGGTCTAGAAAGCAATCACCTTCAAGCTATGTTTAATCCACAGCACCTCGAAAGTAATTTTGTACCGCTCTACAATCCTGAGTGGGTAGATGATCATATCGACTCTAACCCTAGCCTAACGAAACTAGCAACCTACACAGAACATCGGGAGTTATCCCTAAGTACTGCTAGAGATACCTTTCATACAACCTTTCTTGGAGCTTAGCCATGCGTTTGCTATGGAATGCTTTATTGTTATCACTTACTATTTTTCCCTATAACGCTGTTAAAGCTGCCAATAGCAATGACAAAGTAGTTGTCTCTGGTACTGTAGCAGATAACGCCACTAAAACAGAAATTTTAAGTAGATTACGTGAGCTATATGGTGCTGATCTTGTAGTGGATAGCCTAGAAGTAAGCAGCGTGACCACACCAGCCAACTGGGATAAGTTTATTACTAATATGATCCAACCCGATATTAAAAAGATTAGTAAAGGTGAAATTAGCGTAACAGGCAATACAGTAGAACTAAAAGGCCTAGTCAATAGTGAATTAGCCCGACAACAAATTCTTAACCGTCTCGCAAATACATTTAATAAAAACTATAATATTACAGGCTCCCTTGAAGTAGTTAACTCAAAACAAGAGCAGCTTAATGCAATTTTAGAGAATCAGACTATTGAGTTTGAAAGCGGTAAAGATGTGCTAACCGCCAGCAGTGAAAAACTACTCGATGAAATTTCAAGCACTATTAAGAAAATCAACACACCGCTTATCCAAATTGTAGGTAATACTGATAATATCGGAAATCGTAACAATAATATTTTATTGAGCTTGAATCGAGCCATAGCGGCAAAAGCATATCTGGTTAAACGCGGTGTACCAGCTGAAACTTTATCCGTTAGTGGTATGGGGCCAGACAACCCTATTGCAAGTAACGCCACTAAAGAGGGGCAAGCGCGCAACCGCCGTATTGACTTTATTATTTTAGATCCTGAGAAATAAAAACAACCCCCTTATCAGCGCAATATAAATTAACGAACTGCAAGAAAAGGATTCTTATTATGACGACGCCAATGGATCAGCTAAAGCATCTCTCATCATCTTCCCTCCCCTCACTCAACGAGTTAGCTGAAGCTTTTGGCACACCATCACAAAAATCTCGCTTTTTAACGCTCGATATCGAAGCAAGCAGCCCGTTATTATTGGCAAGCTTCGAGGGCAGCGAAGGTATCAACCAAGATTACCATTTTATCCTTGAGTGTCTTAGCACTTCAGCCAACATAGACTTATCTCGTCTACCGGGGCAACCTGCGCGGGTGGGTATTGCCACGGCCACCGGTCAGAGGCGCTACTGGCATGGTGTTATTACCACAGCTAACCTAGCAGACAGTGATGGCAGCTTAACGCGCTATCAATTAACACTTCAATCAGCATTAGGCTTAATGCATCTGCGCCAAAACACGCTTATCTTTCAAGAGCAATCTGCCTTAGATATTGCGGGTCAATTGTTTGCTAACTACCCAAACCTGCACTGGCGTGCCGATGTGCGCAGCCCCCTGCTGACCAAAGCCATTTATACGCAGTATCAAGAAACTGATTTTGAGTTCTTACGCCGTCTACTCAGCGAAAATGGCCTATCTTGGTACATTGAGCACCAACAAACGCAACAACTTGACGACGCCACCGCTGGCCACACTGTGGTTATCATTGATGCTGAAGCTAGCCTAGAGTTACCCTTAGGCACTCCTTTTGCCCTACGCTACCACCGCATAGATGCCACTGAAAAAACGGATAGCCTTACCACCTTTAATGAATGTTTGGCGTTAGCAAACCAACAAACCACCATACAACATTGGGATGCCGAGCAAGTGCAAGCCATCACGGGCGAAGCCAGCACAACTTGGCCTACGGGCATGCCTAGCCTCCCGCCTTTAGATAGTTTGCTTCATGCTAGTTTACCCACCACGCTACAAGCACAAGCCGAGTATCAGGCTACCGCACACTTACAGGCTACACGCTTACTTACCCACCATTACAAAGGGCAAGGAGCTGTGCGCACCCTGCAGGTGGCACAAAGGTATGAAATCACTCAACACCCAAGTTTAAATGGGCATACCTTTATTCCTCTTAGTATTCAACATGTAGCCACGAACAACCTCACCAGCGGCAGCGCTCATTCAACTAAGGCCTCGCTCTTGGAACAAGGCAATTATCGCCAACGCTTTATTGCGGTACCCACGGGCACACCTATCGCCCCCACAGTATTACCCAAGCCGCAAGCGCCCATCTGCTGCACTGCCCAAGTGGTAGGTGTACCCGATGAGCCTTTAACCAGTACACGCGATCATCAGGTTCGCATTCAGTTTTACTGGCAACGCGGTGCGGCACCCCTTGCCGGCGGCTACACCGATACCGGCGATGAAGGCCAAGGCCACGCCCCGCAAGATCACACCAGTGGCACTTGGGTGCGGGTGGCAGAAACAGCAGCCGGCGCCCACAGTGGCAGCAGCTTTGTGCCCCGCATAGGCAGCGAGGTGTTAGTGGAGTTCGCCCAAGGCGATATTGACCAGCCTGTGATTATTGGCCAGCTTTACCATGGCAATGCCCTACCGCCTTTTAATGCGGGCGAAGACAGCAGCGCTAACCACCCAGGTGCCCTTTCGGGCATTCACACTCAAACCCTCGATGGCCAACCCGCCGGCACCTGGGTGTTTGACGATGCCCCCCAACAATTGCGCCACAGCTTGCAGCACACACAGGCCAACAGCCAACTGAACTTAGGCTATGTGATTGAGCAGCCAAACAATTACCGTGGCCGCTTTCTGGGCGAAGGTGCCACCTTCACCAGCAGGGGCTGGGCTACCTTACGTGCCAGTGAAGGTTTGTTGCTCTCCACCACGCCGCGTCCTCACGGGCAAATCACTCAAATGGACAATCAAGATGCCGTGGCACAATTGCGCGCCACTCAAGAGCAAGTGGATAATTTTGGCACCGCCGCTGGTGATGGCGGCGGCCTAAACCTCGCCGCCCTTGAAGGCCTGAGCAAGGCCCTACCCAACCTCGATGCTGAAGAGCAAGGGCGCTATGAAGAAGACGTGAACGGCCAAGCCGCCGAACAGCCCGATGGCCAGCCTGTGGCGCGTTTTAGCGAGCCCCACCTTGTACTTGATAGCCCCGCCGCCATTAGCCTTAGCACCCCCAACAGCAGCGCCCACTATGCGGGCGAACATCAATTGTTTGCCAGCCAAGGCGATGCTCACCTAGCCGCCCAAGGCAGCTTGGCTCTGGCCACAGGCGACGGTGCTAGCCTATATGCCACCGACGGTGGCGCAAAAATAATAGCCAACCACGGTAGTGTTAGCCTACAAGCCAACGACAATGCCCTAGCCATCCTGGCCGATAAAGACGCCACCATCACTTCGTCTGGCAGTAGCATCGAAGTAAATGCACAACAAAAAATTGTGCTCAGCGCTGGCGGCGCTACCATCACTCTGGATGGCGCCAACCTCACCCTCTCTGCCAAGGGCACTTTTACCGTCAACACCGCTACCCATAACTGGACGGCTGGTGATAGCCAGACTGCTAAGGCAAAGGCGTTACCGAAGGGGCTGGCGACACTCACTCCAATAGCTCTTTCAGGCCCAAGCCTACTAAGCCCAACTTATAATCAACAGTTTGTAGCCACTTGGGGCGATACTGGCATTCCTGTGTCAGGTGTAAATTATGTGCTTAAAAACAATACCAACAACACAGAGGAATCAGGAATAACCTCTCAGTCCGGCCTTATTATTCAGCCATTAGGAAGCATTAAACCTGAAGAGCTAAGTGTCATAATGTTAGGAGAAGAAAAGAATGACTAATATAGGTCATCCATTATAAGGCAGTGCAACAGCTACACTAGCCCCTCTAACAGAAAACAAAACCACTCAAGTTAAAGTTACTGTATGCGACCCCAAAGTACCGACTGCAAGCAAAAGCATTATTGGTCGTTGCCAATACTACTACAAACCACTCCATGAGGAATTTGTTGAAAAAACTGGAGTAGCTACCCGTAGCTTCCCTAGCGCACTATGGAGCGACATAAAACAATGGGCTTTACAGTGGAACCCTTGGAGTGGAACGGAAAAAGAAACGAACACGGCATTATTAAGTAAGCGTGATGAATTGCTATTAGCTGAAGCCTCAGACTCTGATTGGTCTCGCCATGCTAATTTCATGATGCGCCATATTGGTTGCGGCCACACCCCACCCCCATACTACGTAAGCTATGGCTATTATTATTGCTCACGCTATGGAAAATATCTGGAACCTAAATTATCTACAAAAGGGATTAATTGGCTAAAAGCAGGACGGGAGTTGCTCCAAATAAATATGGAGTTAGGCCTTGATCAAAATATGCAAGGAAATGATATTCACATCCCTTGCAGGCGCTACCCAAACCAAGACGTCGATATCAGTGTTCCCAAACACACCCTTGAGCTTTCTCATGACATGTTCAAGAAATTTGCCTTTGATACCCACGTGCCCGCTTACCTTGATGCTGGCCTCGCCGATTTATCCTTAAAAGACCTTTGGTGGATAGGTACCCAACCCAACATTGAAGAGTGGGCAGACGGTGATACGTGGTCGCAAGCTGGCAGTAGTGCGCTAGAGGTTAGTAAAGACTGGGCTCAACAAGGTTATGAACAAAGCAAACAAGCCGCTTCTGATGCTGTGGAAGCTATAACAGATGCTTTAGAAAGAGCGCTCAAACAGCTTGAGGCACTAAAGTTTGGCCAATAAAAGAGGCATTATTGTGAGTGGCAAGCGATTTTTTTTGCTCGTTTTACTTATTTTCAGTAGCTATTTTTTATTTAACAAAATAACAGGTATAGACATGCGTTGGACCCAAGTATCTTCAGAGTTCATGAAAGGTAACGATACCCAGAGCTATGGCCCCGGAGATTTTCGCATCCGTGGCGAAAAAATGGTGTCGATGAGGTTAGCTAAGCCTAAGATAACCTTTAAAAAACAAACTGCTGAAGAGCTTGCTAATTGGGATCAGCCTTTAGAAACTACAGAACCTTGGATGAAGAGTTCCAGTGAAATATTAAACCGCATGAACGTTACTTTTCATGCCGGCAGTATAAGCAATAGCACACAAACATTTCATGAGTATGCTCAAAGCAGAGCTTGGTGGCTTTCACCTGATTGGAAAACCATCTACTTAAGCACGGGTTGGCTTGATTATCACCTAGAACCTGAAGATTTTCCAGATAACCAAGTTCCACAAATAACCAAACTCTGGCGCTCCACTGACTATGGCCATAGTTGGGAGCAACTAACGTGGCCTGAGCAGCAAAATATTAGTTCGATGCGTTTTATTAACGAGCAAGAAGGCTACCTGATCGGTTGGGGGCCTCGCATTTGGCGTACAAAAAACGGCGGCAAATATTGGCATGAGATCCAAGTGCCTGTACAAGTAAAAGACTTACAACAACCAAGAAAGCGTTTCGACTTAGTTGCTTTAGGTAAAGATAATGCGCTTTATCTAGCTTTTGTTCCCATCATTGGCACAGGGTTAAGCAGTGAAATATGGCGCTTAAAATGGGGTGAGGAGACCTCTGAACTTATTTTCAGCGTACCTGGTAATAAAGTGGATGACATATTTGCCGATGCAAATGGAAAAGTTTATGTATTTACCCACGCTGGCCCAAAATATGAAGAAAGAAACCAAATCAGTACACTTTATCAGTGGGATGGCGAAGAACTTAATGCAATACATTCTTTCCCTAAGGGCATGCTCGGCTACGCTATTTACCAAACTCCAGTAAATAAACATCTGCTAGTACAAGGACCTGATTACGCAAGCATTTTACCGAAAGACTGGACGGCCCTGAGTAAAGATGGCGGTAAAACATGGCGCACTGATAAAAACTCATCGGCCCAAGGCGGCTATTATGACGATGTAACAGGTACAGACTGGAAGGTATCTGGTTATTCTTTATATAAGCGCGAAATTCCTTAAAGCGACAACCCTAATCCCTTTATCACAATGTCCTAGGTAGAGAGCTAAATGAGCCTTTATACCCAACTGAAAATGTAACGTTGCACCACTTCCCTTGTGATCAACCAAATTAATGTTGGGAGAGTTGGTGGCTTGCTAACCATGCATTAACAGACACTCTTGATGAAGAGCTAGAGGAATTTACCAAATGGGAAATATTCTAATAGACGAAGACCTTTGCATGGAACTATCCGGTCTATTTTTAGGAACAGGCGCGGACTTTGTAAAAATAGCCTCCATTGCTAAAAATTACTCAATAGATTTTGTAGAAGAAACCTTCTTTAAATATGTAGCACCCGCCTGCAACTATAATACAATATGTGCGGAGCCAATAATCATATATATATATATATATGATCGAAAAGAGCTATTAAAAAGAATATATAAAATACAAGAAAAAAGAAAAACTAAGTGGGGAAAAATATATTATGATCTATTCTCGTTTTATCTTAAATTTAAATTTAATACGTCGTGGAGCATATTGAAAAACCACTACTACGCTTAATTGATATCTTTATATCCCGCATAGGCAGCGAAGTATTAGTGGAGTTCGCCCAGGGCGATATTGACCAGCCTGTGATTATCGGCCAGCTGTACCATGGCAATGCCCTGCCGCCTTTTAATGCGGGCGAAGACAGTAATGCCAACCACCCTGGTGCCCTTTCGGGCATTCACACTCACACCCTCGATGGCCAACCCGCCGGCACCTGGGTGCTTGACGATGCCCCCCAACAATTACGCCACAGCTTGCAGCACACACAAGCCAACAGCCAACTGAACTTAGGCTATGTGATTGAGCAGGCAAACAATTACCGTGGCCGCTTTCTGGGCGAAGGTGCCACCTTCACCAGCAGTGGCTGGGCTACCTTACGTGCCAGTGAAGGTTTGTTACTCTCCACCACGCCGCGCCCTCACGGGCAAATCACTCAAATGGACAATCAAGATGCCGTGGCACAATTGCGCGCCACTCAAGAGCAAGTGGATAATTTTGGCACCGCCGCTGGTGATGGCGGTGGCCTAAACTTAAAAGCCCTTGAAGGCCTGAGCAACGCCCTACCCAGCCTTGATGCTGAAGAACAAGGGCGCTATGAAGAAGACGTGAACGGCCAAGCCGCCGAACAGCCCGATGGCCAGCCTGTGGCGCGTTTTAGTGAACCCCACCTTGTACTTGATAGCCCCGCCGCCATTAGCCTTAGCACCCCCAACAGCAGCGCCCACTATGCGGGCGAACATCAATTGTTTGCCAGCCAAGGCGATGTTCACTTAGCCGCCCAAGGCAGCATGGCTGTGGCCACGGGCGATGGTGCTAGCCTGTATGCCACCGACGGCGGCGCCAAAATAATGGCCAACCACGGCAGTGTTAGCCTACAAGCCCACGAAGGTGCATTAGCGCTACAAGCAGATAAAGACGCCACCATCACTTCGTCTGGCAGCCGTATTGAAGTAAACGCACAACAAAAAATTGTGCTCAGCGCTGGCGGCGCTACCATCACACTGGATGGCGCCAACCTCATCCTCTCTGCCAAGGGCACTTTTACCGTCAACACCGCTACCCATAACTGGACGGCTGGTGATAGCCAGACTGCTAAGGCAAAGGCGTTACCGAAGGGGCTGGCTACCGCCGTTAGTGCTTCTTCGTTACTGCCAACATCTACAACTACGCCAACACTGAGTGAACCTACTCATGGCGAGTTTCACTTTAGGTACCTTTATCATGATGGTGAGCCTGTTAAAAACGCCGCATTCACAGCAAGACTCCCAGATGGAAGCGTCCATGAGGGCCAATTAGACGAGCAAGGATACGTCTTCCTTTCAGGCATCCCTAACGGGACAATAGAACTTACCATTGATGAAGATGAGCGCCCTTACACAGCGTTTAAAATGCCCATTAAAACGGATGACGACTTAACAGAATGGATGCAGGCATAACCATGTCAATACTCGATAAAGTATGGGAAGGCACCACCGATGGCTTTGGCTGGTTGCGCAATGTCATTATTGGCGAATGGGCAGATAATCGCTCATTAAGCGAGATCACCACAGATGCCATAATAGGGTTTGTGCCGGGTGTGGGCTCTATTGTTACCCTCCGCGATCTCATCGCTATTATCTATCGGCTTTCCAGCTCGCCAGAACGGCGAGAAGATGTTGAAGAGTGGATTTTATTAATCGCCATGTTGCTACCACTGATTATTACGGTCGCTGGAGCAGCTGTGGCGGGTGTGGGTGCACTAGTCGGTGCTGAGTTAGGCGGCTTTTTACGTGCACTAGCCCTCTTACTCGTTAAAAAAGGAGGCGCTGGGCTCAAAAACATCACCGATTTCTTGCGTGCCCATGGCTATGGCTCAACCGTAAAAGCACTCAGTGAAGTAAAGTTTGCTCAGTACGAACAAGCGTTAATGCGAGGGCTCAATGAACAGTTCAACAAACTCACGCAACTGATTAATGATTTTATTGCTCGCATCAACAGTTTACAGCTGGACAAACTCCCACCATGGCTGGGCGGAGATAAAATCAATAAAGCGCTTGCCCATGCAAAAACTTGGCTACATCATTTAGAAGAATTACGACAAAGCGCAGGCACTATGGTGCCTAGTGCACTAAAAGAGTTAGACCAACGTTTGGGGGCCTTGCTAAGCGGCAATGTCAAAGCCGCCACACAAAGCACCCACTCCCTTAATACAGGAGTAGAAGCGCCCTCCTTATCTGCTTCTCAAACCCAAAGCGAAAAAGGTGTATTAACCTCACAGGGAAACCCTGAGCCAGGCAACACTCGGCGCACCCAAGAACGCCATACTGTTCGCCATGCCCTTCCTCTAAAAGGCGGCAAACGAGAATATGGCATTACCGATGCTTCCGCCCGACCGGTAGGTGCGAAACCTTATAAAGATGGCGATGTGTTGGATAATCCGCCTGTTCGAATCGATGACTGGGAAGAGCTCTACGCTGGCAGAGTTCACCAAGGCTGGCCGGATTTAACCTTTGGTAGTAATTACGCTACGTTTTCTCGCTTAGAGGCCAATACGATACAATCGGGCAGTGATACAAAGTTTGTTCGTGTGGTGCAAAAAGGTAACTCAAAGCAAGATAACGGCACCTTTTTTAACCGCGAACTGCCTGTGGATGGACAAGATTTACGCACCAACTCCGCCGTAAAAGATGCTTGGAACCAAAACGGCGAATATTACGAAATGCTGATTCCAGCGAAAGGCCATGTGGTATGGAAAGAACTGCTAGAACTCCGCCAACAACGAGCCCCCAAAGGCGTGGTGCTCAACCCTCAACAAGAAGAAGTATTACGCTTTTGGGAAGGACCAGCAGCGTCACAGCCATATGAAATAACACTTTCTGATGGAACAAAAAAATTAGACTCTTGGGTATTACCTGGCGGAAAACCACAACAGCTCTTCGATTATGAAGAGCTACAAATACTCCGTAAACACGGTTTTATGACCGAAAGAAAACCTACCAACTTCACAGATTACAACGAAGAGCTCAATAATATCGTGCCGCAATCAGGCCCCGCTTTTGAGGTATTGCCTGCGGATAAAGCTATTCCACCAGCACAAGGAGCACAAAGCCTATGAAGGATTACGCCAACGCCCCCGACAAAAAACTTCGCAAAGCCTGGCTGAAGCGTAAGTTTTTATCTTTTGAATATCATGAAGAATTGGTAACACTTCATTCACAGTGGCTTAAACGGCTGTACGAACTCTTGAAAGCCTCCAATGCTAAAGAAGAATTTCCAGAAGATTATGATTACTTATGGACTATAGCTATCCCTAATTTTGAAAAAATTAGCAAGCCAGGCCAGCTTGATCCCAACAAATGGGAGCCAGGACGTAGCGCTGGGGTCGCACGTTCCATCCCAGATTATCGTGAGCTTATGTACCATAATTATTGTTGGAACTGGTTAGATAAACATGAGTGGGAGCAGGAAATTTTACAACCTTGGAATGAAATGCTCCGCATGTGCACCAACATTCGCCAAACAGTGGATAATTTGTGGTTTAACCCAAGAAAAGGCAATGACGACGCTATATTAAATGAACGCTATACAGGCCCCATCGATTGGCCTGCACACTGGGAAGACGCCCCAAGAGAGGTACCTAAAAGTGTCGCAGGCGGCCAATCCTGCCCTCGATCAGGCTGGTGGTTCTCCCTTGCCGAACCTCAAACCATACAGCGCTATTATTTTAAAGAAGGCGAAACATTCCCTGTTTTTGAAGGCAGCCGTTACGGCGATACATTTTGGCAATGGGCGCATAATCAATCGGATACACAAGAATAGTTGGGCATAGCTCCCTGAAATATAGCAATGAGAGATTACGCCAACGCCCCCGACAAAGAACTTCGCAAAGCCTGGCTGAAGCGTAAGTTTTTATCTTTTGAATATCATGAAGAATTGGTAACACTTCATTCACAGTGGCTTAAACGGCTGTACGAACTCTTGAAAGCCTCCAATGCTAAAGAAGAATTTCCAGAAGATTATGATTACTTATGGACTATAGCTATTCCTAATTTTGAAAAAATTAGCAAGCCAGGCCAGCTTGATCCCAACAAATGGGAGCCAGGACGTAGCGCTGGGGTCGCACGTTCCATCCCAGATTATCGTGAACTTATGTACCATAATTATTGTTGGAACTGGTTAAATAAAGATGAGTGGGAGCAGGAAATTTTACAACCTTGGAATGAAATGCTCCGCATGTGCACCAACATTCGCCAAACAGTGGATAATTTATGGGTAAGTCGCTTTACAGGTGATGACGATAGTATATTAGATGAAGAAATTACAGGCCCCATCGATTGGCCTGCACATTGGGAAGACGTGCCAAAAGAGGTGCCTAAAAGTGTCGCAGGCGGCCAATCCTGCCCTCGATCAGGCTGGTGGTACTCCCTTGCCGAACCTCAAACCATACAACGTTATTATTTTAAAGAAGGCGAAACATTCCCTGTTTTTGAAGGCAGCCGTTACGGCGATACGTTCTGGCAATGGGCGCATAATCAATCGGATACACAGGAATAGTTGGGCATAGCTCCCTGAAATATAGCAATGAGAGATTACGCCAACCAACGCCCCCCGACAAAGAACTTCGCAAAGCGTGGCTGAAGCGTAAGTTTTTGTCCTATGAATACCATGAAGAACTCGTAGTACTTCATGCACAGTGGTATGAGATTGTGCGCAAAGCGCTAGAAAGGCCTGAAGTAAAAAAAGAATACCCAAGCTTATATCAAGAATTTAAAGAGTGTAATCCCCCCTTGGCCAAGGTCGGTGCCTTCTTCGGTGGCGCTTAAGGCTTCCATCAATGGGGTGTGGGCTTCAACGGCGGGCAGCTCTTCAGCTGCGGGCTCGCCTTCAAGGTTAGCGCCTTGCTTAGTGGCCACATCAGCCAGTTGGGTAGCGAGCGCTTGAGCGTGTTCGTGCAGGGCGACGGCGTTTTGGGCATCCATGGCATCTTGGCCGGCAGCACTGCTCAGCAGTAAGCCTTTGCCGGCGCGTACCGCGCCTTGGGCAGCAGTGGTTAAGGCCACGCCATAGCCTTTATCCGCTTCGCGGGCGTTATCGGGCGCATGCTTTATATGGCCTAAGTACAGGGCGGTGTCGTAATCGGTGGTAGAAAGTGTAATACCACTTTGCTGGGGGCTATCATCAAAGCGCAATTGGCGATAACCGCCCGTGCCCTCGGCACTGGTGCTAAGATCTTGAGTTTTAAGGCCACTGAACACGCCGCTATGCTCGTTACCACTAAACCACATAGGCGCATTGCCCGTGGCACCACTGCCGCCTTGGGTCACTTGGTTGTGGGGCACATCCTCTTGGCCCACCCGTGGGGTAAATACGCTGCCCCAGTTGCGCCCGCCATGGTAACGAACCAGCTAAACCATTTCGATTTCAGAGCAAGATTCACACCAATAATAATATCGTTTGTTCTTTGAATAGAGTTTTATTGTTTTTCCTATTTGGCAATGGCTGCATGCAGGCAGACTGCTTAATGTTTCAAAATAAAGCGATTCAGCAAGCAGTTGCGGATAATAACGTGCCACAAGATGAAAAAGCTTTCTGCGGTCAATCAATATCAATGATTCGTCTTCCAGCTCTAATGCCGGCTCGCTAAAATAATGTGTCGTCACAAAGAAACCTTTTTGATACCCGTCCGCCACCACTCCTTTAAAGGCTCTAACTTCACGCACATCTACTCTTTCCGTGTTTCTTTTAGGATTCCAAGCCTTGCATTGCACAGCAAGACTTTTAACTTTTCCCACATGGCCAATGAGATCTACACCGTTATCATTTTTGCCGTCGATGTCTGTTATGTCATAACTCATTTTTTCTAAAAGAGCTTTAATAAACAGGTTGAAATCACTCGATGAGCATTCATCAATATTGTTCAGTATTGATTGAAGCTTTTTATCTTGCCTTGTATTTACATCTGAAGAGAGCAGATCTGAAATATCTACTGGCATTTGAATTGATTGTTTATCTGTCAAGAAGGCAAAGAGTTTTTTTAAAAAAAGCATTTTTATTTAATACCTGTCCTTTGATGCTGCATGCATTATAAACATAAAAAATAAGAAAAATTTATTTTTCGGTGGAAACCAAAAATTAAAAGTTATCTCATTCACCACAATTCCTGCAACAGCCAAGCAACAAAAGCAATCATTGCCGCACTGCTTATTAGGTTAGGAACAATGTATAAAATCCATTCTTTAAGTGTGGGCTGTAAAGCATTGTGCCAATCTTTTACCAAAGGGTCTTCGGGCGCAATGCGGCATTTCGCTTCGATATCTTCTGACCACACTGGTAGCTTGCATCGGTGGCACACCTTTTTCTGTTTCTTGCTCGCCCCAGGCTGCAAAACGCTCTGTCATGCCGCTTGTACCAAAGTACTCATGAGGAGAGTAACTGAACGAAGGATGCTCCGCATAAGCCGTAACGGTAATCGTGGGGAGTACAATGACATTTTCCCCTGTAGGCCCAGGTTCCTCGCTAGGCGATTGTAGGACCGACACCGACTCGGTAACAGTTTGCACTAGCTTTGGCCTAGGTGCCGATGGTATTTCAACAAACTCATTAATGGCCTGTGTTAATTGGTTAAACGGCAAGGTATCCGCCTGTTGCGTGTTGCCAGCAACCCACGCTTGTACATCCACCATTTGCATGTGTTGATCACGCACCGTTTGCTTACGATGCGCTTGCAGCACATCCCACGTCCATGCGGTATCTGAAAACCCAAGCCACACCTTGCCAGCATCTTTAGCGTAAGGAATAGTCACACACCGCGCCTTAAACTCATCGTCTGTTAAATCGCAGCTAAACTCGGGCACTTGAAAGGGTAATAAACCGCTAAAGTCGTCAACGACCTCGCTTGTTAGCGCGTTCACGCCGATCCTTTTCCACTACCTTCTGTAAAAACTCGGGATGTTCTTCAAAACCATCACCAATGTACTTTGGCTCAGGCAAATGATGAGGATCGTTTGCTGCAACAACACATTCAACCTCTACCCATTCAGGCCATACAGGGGACTTACAAGTTTTAAAGATGATCCAACGAAGTGCAATTAAAGGCCCAATGATTGGGAAAAATAATACAACAAAGAAATAATTAGTAATCGCAGCTCGCGTATAACTCATACGGTAGTGGTTAACTATTGAGGGAGTTATCGTCATAGCTATAAAGGGCGGCTTAACGCTTTTAGGCCCTTCTTCCATATAGCGATAAACAAACTCCCAAAGTTCTTTAATAACTTCATCTTCAACATGGGCCATACCCACCACAAAACTAAACTTAATGAAATCACCATCCATTACATGGCCAATTAAATGACGATGAGGGTGATTTTTTACTCTATTAATATAAAAGTTCACTTCGTCCCAACAAAAAACCTGCACCCCGCCTTCTTTAGGTGGACGAAATACATAAATCTTACGGTTTTTGCGGTTGAAGCGGACGGGATAAGCGGTGTAGCTAAAAAGATCGTGCCTAACCCCCATTCCGCCAAATATCAAAAACATGCCCAACCCCAAAATCACTCCAACTATATTCGCAGATTGAACAGCCCAATCTGTGCCATTAATAGCGAGCCAATAACTAAATGTGATAAGTGTCCCTAACCCAGCTAGCGCACCCAGTATGCCGGCCAATGAACTAATCGATCCTCTAGCAAAAAAAACGGGATCGACATACTCGGTGTAGGTGGAATTAAACTGCAATAATGAACCTCTATCCGTGGCTTCAACATAATCGTTGCGCTGCTTTGGCAACAAGTCGAGCTTTTCATCATCGGTTATGGTGCGATCTGCCTTAACGCGAGCATTCCAACTGATTCCTGCCATGATATTACGCCTCCATCAGTGCTGTTAGTGCCTCGGTTTGCTCTGTAAAGTCACTAAACGACTCCACTCCCTCTTGACCAAAATAAAGAGCTCGCTTAAGCCACTTCTCGATGTCGTCGTCTTTAAACAACTGTATGGCGATAACCGCTAATGCTGCTAAAATTCCTACGATAATTCCTGCTGGTCCAAGCCAAGCGGCTCCTCCCAGCAGCACAGACCACACTAAGGCAGCACCACCTGCAAAAATTCCAATACCACCAATAGTTAGCCATGTTCCTACAGCTTTATTCGTCTGCATTTCCTCTTGCCCTTCAATAACGGTCAACACCCCTGCGATAATGCCGCCAACACCACCTAAGAGGCGCCCAACCGTAGAAAGCGCTTGGCTATAGCTTTTAAAAAAAGTTACGTTACCTAACAGTGGGATCGGCTTAATGCCCCACGAAAAATGCCGTGCCATCGCCGCTGCCGTTTCTGCTAGTCCACCCACTAACGCAGCCATGCCACTGCGCACCTGCCAATAGGCTATTTTTACTTTCTTAGCAGCACTGGCTGAACCTACTTTCTTATTGGCTTCTGCCTCAGCTTTGGCGAGTTCCCCATAAGCCGTACTCACAGAAGCCGCAGCAAACAAAGCACCAATCACTCCGCCTTTCACTTCAAGCGAGCTAAAACGTCGTACTGAAGCCGCATACAACCGCTCAAAATCATGCACTTGCACATGCGTTGCAATCGTGGCTGCTCGCTGAGCACTGGGCGTTCGTCCGCTCATCATTTGTAAACGCTTGAACTCTGCCTCATCTACCACGATAAGGGCTTTACCGCTCACCACTTTCTCAGCCTGTTGATCATAAACTTGGCGTCCACCTGAGCGATATAAACTGCCACGCCCACCCGACATATCGGCTATCGCCGTTGCCAACGTACGGGCCACGGCTTGCCTTGAACCTGTAAACTCCACTGCTGCTAATTGCTGGCCTGGCAACGTGGCAGCTAAGTTAGCGCGCATAAAACTAATCGCGAACCTATCGGGTAACGCTGCCGCACCCCACACCAACCCTCTATCAATAAAAGCGGTGGCGCGTTCAGCAAGCGGGCCGCCCAATGCAAAAAACAAACTTGAAAGCTGTCCACTCAATTCTAACCATTTCGACATACCAAACGCTGCAAAGTGATCTTCTACTTTTTTATAAACAGCCAACCCAAGAGGATTAATCGGATCTCGTGGGTTACTAGAAGATTGTTCGCATAAGGTTTTTACATCATTAATCAACTGTTCTTGATTAAACGCCATAGCGCGTAAAAAGATATTGGTTGGATCACTGGGATCCTCTCCTAACTTTTGTTTAAGGTATTTTCGTACGCTACTGCGTCCAGTACTATCGCTAATAATAGCGTTAATCGTTAACAAGTAATCACGCCCATTATCCGGCATTTTAGTGTCGTAATTATGCATAAAAGCTGCTAATAACTGTGGCGATTGTAGCCATAACAAATACGCCGAATCCAATGGCTGCAGCACACGGCTTTCGTGGGCCGCCAACTGTTCTTGATAGTTTTCTAAAAAGCGCGTCATGCCGTCTGCATCATACGCCTTGCTGTATTTGCTCCAGCGTTCGCTAGCGATTTTAATCTGCTCTTCCATGGGCACCTCTTTTAGCGCTTCCACCTGCTGCTCACTCCACGTAGTGGGGTGAATTCCTAGATGCCGTGTCGCCGTGGGCGAAATTATGGACAACATGGTCGCTTTTCGCAGCTCGGCGCCATACCGCTTTTCGCCTTCTTCTTTAACTGCGCCATTCATGATCGCCATGCGAACAGATTCCAGTTGTGAGGCGGACTCTAACTTATGTTGACGTGAAGAATGATCTGTCCACTCCGCGCCGCGTCTTAATACCAAGTGATTCACTTCCATGGTGATGCCCACCGGATCTGCCACCATCGCAATCATCGGTGGCACACCCTTTTCTGTTTCTTGCTCGCCCCATGCTGCAAAACGCTCTGTCATGCCGCTTGTACCAAAGTACTCATGAGGAGAGTAACTGAACGAAGGATGCTCCGCATAAGCCGTAACGGTAATCGTGGGGAGTACAATGACATTTTCCCCTGTAGGCCCAGGTTCCTCGCTAGGCGATTGTAGGACCGACACCGACTCGGTAACAGTTTGCACTAGCTTTGGCCTAGGTGCCGATGGTATTTCAACAAACTCATTAATGGCCTGTGTTAATTGGTTAAACGGCAAGGTATCCGCCTGTTGCGTGTTGCCAGCAACCCACGCTTGTACATCCACCATTTGCATGTGTTGATCACGCACCGTTTGCTTACGATGCGCTTGCAGCACATCCCACGTCCATGCGGTATCTGAAAACCCAAGCCACACCTTGCCAGCATCTTTAGCGTAAGGAATAGTCACACACCGCGCCTTAAACTCATCGTCTGTTAAATCGCAGCTAAACTCGGGCACTTGAAAGGGTAATAAACCGCTAAAGTCGTCAACGACCTCGCTTGTTAGCGCGTTCACGCCGATCCTTTTCCACTACCTTCTGTAAAAACTCGGGATGTTCTTCAAAACCATCACCAATGTACTTTGGCTCAGGCAAATGATGAGGATCGTTTGCTGCAACAACACATTCAACCTCTACCCATTCAGGCCATACAGGGGACTTACAAGTTTTAAAGATGATCCAACGAAGTGCAATTAAAGGCCCAATGATTGGGAAAAATAATACAACAAAGAAATAATTAGTAATCGCAGCTCGCGTATAACTCATACGGTAGTGGTTAACTATTGAGGGAGTTATCGTCATAGCTATAAAGGGCGGCTTAACGCTTTTAGGCCCTTCTTCCATATAGCGATAAACAAACTCCCAAAGTTCTTTAATAACTTCATCTTCAACATGGGCCATACCCACCACAAAACTAAACTTAATGAAATCACCATCCATTACATGGCCAATTAAATGACGATGAGGGTGATTTTTTACTCTATTAATATAAAAGTTCACTTCGTCCCAACAAAAAACCTGCACCCCGCCTTCTTTAGGTGGACGAAATACATAAATCTTACGGTTTTTGCGGTTGAAGCGGACGGGATAAGCGGTGTAGCTAAAAAGATCGTGCCTAACCCCCATTCCGCCAAATATCAAAAACATGCCCAACCCCAAAATCACTCCAACTATATTCGCAGATTGAACAGCCCAATCTGTGCCATTAATAGCGAGCCAATAACTAAATGTGATAAGTGTCCCTAACCCAGCTAGCGCACCCAGTATGCCGGCCAATGAACTAATCGATCCTCTAGCAAAAAAAACGGGATCGACATACTCGGTGTAGGTGGAATTAAACTGCAATAATGAACCTCTATCCGTGGCTTCAACATAATCGTTGCGCTGCTTTGGCAACAAGTCGAGCTTTTCATCATCGGTTATGGTGCGATCTGCCTTAACGCGAGCATTCCAACTGATTCCTGCCATGATATTACGCCTCCATCAGTGCTGTTAGTGCCTCGGTTTGCTCTGTAAAGTCACTAAACGACTCCACTCCCTCTTGACCAAAATAAAGAGCTCGCTTAAGCCACTTCTCGATGTCGTCGTCTTTAAACAACTGTATGGCGATAACCGCTAATGCTGCTAAAATTCCTACGATAATTCCTGCTGGTCCAAGCCAAGCGGCTCCTCCCAGCAGCACAGACCACACTAAGGCAGCACCACCTGCAAAAATTCCAATACCACCAATAGTTAGCCATGTTCCTACAGCTTTATTCGTCTGCATTTCCTCTTGCCCTTCAATAACGGTCAACACCCCTGCGATAATGCCGCCAACACCACCTAAGAGGCGCCCAACCGTAGAAAGCGCTTGGCTATAGCTTTTAAAAAAAGTTACGTTACCTAACAGTGGGATCGGCTTAATGCCCCACGAAAAATGCCGTGCCATCGCCGCTGCCGTTTCTGCTAGTCCACCCACTAACGCAGCCATGCCACTGCGCACCTGCCAATAGGCTATTTTTACTTTCTTAGCAGCACTGGCTGAACCTACTTTCTTATTGGCTTCTGCCTCAGCTTTGGCGAGTTCCCCATAAGCCGTACTCACAGAAGCCGCAGCAAACAAAGCACCAATCACTCCGCCTTTCACTTCAAGCGAGCTAAAACGTCGTACTGAAGCCGCATACAACCGCTCAAAATCATGCACTTGCACATGCGTTGCAATCGTGGCTGCTCGCTGAGCACTGGGCGTTCGTCCGCTCATCATTTGTAAACGCTTGAACTCTGCCTCATCTACCACGATAAGGGCTTTACCGCTCACCACTTTCTCAGCCTGTTGATCATAAACTTGGCGTCCACCTGAGCGATATAAACTGCCACGCCCACCCGACATATCGGCTATCGCCGTTGCCAACGTACGGGCCACGGCTTGCCTTGAACCTGTAAACTCCACTGCTGCTAATTGCTGGCCTGGCAACGTGGCAGCTAAGTTAGCGCGCATAAAACTAATCGCGAACCTATCGGGTAACGCTGCCGCACCCCACACCAACCCTCTATCAATAAAAGCGGTGGCGCGTTCAGCAAGCGGGCCGCCCAATGCAAAAAACAAACTTGAAAGCTGTCCACTCAATTCTAACCATTTCGACATACCAAACGCTGCAAAGTGATCTTCTACTTTTTTATAAACAGCCAACCCAAGAGGATTAATCGGATCTCGTGGGTTACTAGAAGATTGTTCGCATAAGGTTTTTACATCATTAATCAACTGTTCTTGATTAAACGCCATAGCGCGTAAAAAGATATTGGTTGGATCACTGGGATCCTCTCCTAACTTTTGTTTAAGGTATTTTCGTACGCTACTGCGTCCAGTACTATCGCTAATAATAGCGTTAATCGTTAACAAGTAATCACGCCCATTATCCGGCATTTTAGTGTCGTAATTATGCATAAAAGCTGCTAATAACTGTGGCGATTGTAGCCATAACAAATACGCCGAATCCAATGGCTGCAGCACACGGCTTTCGTGGGCCGCCAACTGTTCTTGATAGTTTTCTAAAAAGCGCGTCATGCCGTCTGCATCATACGCCTTGCTGTATTTGCTCCAGCGTTCGCTAGCGATTTTAATCTGCTCTTCCATGGGCACCTCTTTTAGCGCTTCCACCTGCTGCTCACTCCACGTAGTGGGGTGAATTCCTAGATGCCGTGTCGCCGTGGGCGAAATTATGGACAACATGGTCGCTTTTCGCAGCTCGGCGCCATACCGCTTTTCGCCTTCTTCTTTAACTGCGCCATTCATGATCGCCATGCGAACAGATTCCAGTTGTGAGGCGGACTCTAACTTATGTTGACGTGAAGAATGATCTGTCCACTCCGCGCCGCGTCTTAATACCAAGTGATTCACTTCCATGGTGATGCCCACCGGATCTGCCACCATCGCAATCATCGGTGGCACACCCTTTTCTGTTTCTTGCTCGCCCCATGCTGCAAAACGCTCTGTCATGCCGCTTGTACCAAAGTACTCATGAGGAGAGTAACTGAACGAAGGATGCTCCGCATAAGCCGTAACGGTAATCGTGGGGAGTACAATGACATTTTCCCCTGTAGGCCCAGGTTCCTCGCTAGGCGATTGTAGGACCGACACCGACTCGGTAACAGTTTGCACTAGCTTTGGCCTAGGTGCCGATGGTATTTCAACAAACTCATTAATGGCCTGTGTTAATTGGTTAAACGGCAAGGTATCCGCCTGTTGCGTGTTGCCAGCAACCCACGCTTGTACATCCACCATTTGCATGTGTTGATCACGCACCGTTTGCTTACGATGCGCTTGCAGCACATCCCACGTCCATGCGGTATCTGAAAACCCAAGCCACACCTTGCCAGCATCTTTAGCGTAAGGAATAGTCACACACCGCGCCTTAAACTCATCGTCTGTTAAATCGCAGCTAAACTCGGGCACTTCAGGAGGCGGGACGATGTCGCGCGAATCTTTGGCAGGATCATTTAAATCACGTCCTGACACCTTCATAAACTCATACAAGTAGCCCATCTCTGATACCGCGTAGCCTTTCCATTCACCGCGCACTTCATTAAATACATACAAAAAACCCGCCCGCAATAAGCGGCCTGAGTATTTAGCTGAGTTCGCTGGCAAAGTAATAGCGTTGCCTTTGTCATCTTTTAACAATTCGCTTTGTTGTAAGGCAGCTGGCAAGTCTAAAGCACTGCCTTTATCAGTACGAGCCACTGCCGCACGCATGGGCAAAATAGATAAACCTTCTTTCGTGCAATAAGGGCACGTGGCTTGGCTGGATTCCATCATGACATCATCCTCTGTCGTTGTTGGTGCATGTCCGTCACGTATTGTTGGAGTGTGCTTTCGTCTAAGGGCTGGCAAAGCTGTATGTAGCTTTGCCCCGCCTGTGCTTGTTGTAAACGCTCTTGCATGGCGGGGTGTTGATGCAACAATTCGCCGTAACGAAAACGTTGCTCCACGTACAAGCAACTATCTTCTGGATCGCTCAATTGGGCTTTTGCGGCGTGTAGCCATTCATTAGCTTGTATCACCTGTTGTGTATTATTTTCATCAAAAGTAGGCATCATGTTTAGCCCTGCTAAACACTGATTCAGTAAGCCTAAGCCTCCTAGATGCAGCCATTGCTCAGGGGTAAGGCGCAATATATTCATTGGGCATTTTTCAGGGCCTGCTAAACTCTGCCATTGTCCTTTCGCATCACACCAACTCCACTGCGTGATACCTTTCAACAGATAGTCCAACTGAATAGGGCGCAATACCCAATGCAAATGACGAAAAACACGCGGGTCGTAATAGCGAAAAAACGCTTTACCTTGTGGCCCGAACAGAATTAAACGTTCAGTGAGCCGATGCTGCAAGGTAGCAAGCGGCAAAATACTATCAATCAAGGCTGAAAAATAAGGGCGTTTGCTAGAACGTTGCTGAGCAATTATATAATCTAGCAAGCTGATGCGAGCCTCTGCTTCCATAGCATCGAAGGCTACTAGCAAAGGCATTTGGTCGGCCTGTTCGGCCAATTCTCTTGGCACCAACGGCATGTGAGGCACGTCTTGCCACAGCGATGCTTCTACCTGTAAGGGATTAATCAGGCCGTAGTTATGCTGCTGCAAAAGATGATGATCAAACATGAGCATCCTATTTACCCTAGCGGCACAATGCCGTCTCCTGCGCTATCAGCACTATTCAAGGCATATTGACAAGCTCGTTCTATCCCCCCTGTCGCCTGCCCTGTTGCCATGGCTGCTGTGGGCACACTGCCCCCACCCGGCCCTTCCAACTGCTTTATCGCCGCTTTAAACTCTGCCGCCCCAGGGCCACCAATTTCGATATTGCCGCCGCTGAGTTTAATGTAGGCATTGCCCGCATTAAGCAGCAGCTCATCGCTGCCGCCTAAGTTGACGCTGGCTTGGCTGCTTAAGGTGACGTGTTCTTGAGCGGCCAAGGTGGCGCTATCGCTTTGGGCTTCTATGCTTACACGGCCAGTGGCGGCATGAAGCTTGATGCCCGTGGCATCAATGCTGCTTTTGCCTTGCTTTTCGCCCTGGGTGTAAAGGGCAATGCCTTGGGTGGCCACAGCGCTAAACTGCCCTTGCACGGCAACGTTAAGGTGCTCACCCGCGGTAAGGCTCAGGGTATCGGCGGTACTGTAAATAGCGCTTTGGGGGGTCGTGGCCACAAGGCCTGCTTGCCCGTGAACAACAAGGTGCGGATCGCTCCAAGCGGTGGCGGTGCCTGTGCCCCCTTGGCCAAGGTCGGTGCCTTCTTCGGTGGCGCTTAAGGCTTCCATCAATGGGGTGTGGGCGTGAATGGCGGGAAGGTCTTCGGCAGCGGGCTCGCCTTTAAGGTTGGCGCCTTGCTTGGCGGCCACATCAGCGAGTTGGGTAGCGAGCGCTTGAGCGTGTTCGTGCATGGCGACGGCGTTTTGGGCATCCATGGCATCTTGGCCGGCGGCACTGCTCAGCAGTAAGCCTTTGCCAGCGCGTACCGCGCCTTGGGCAGCGGTGGTTAGGGCTGCACCATAGCCTTTATCCGCTTCGCGGGCGTTATCGGGCGCATGCTTTATATGGCCTAAGTACAGGGCGGTGTCGTAATCGGTGGTAGAAAGTGTAATACCACTTTGTTGAGGGCTATCATCAAAGCGTAATTGGCGATAGCCGCCCGTGCCCTCGGCACTGGTGCTAAGATCTTGAGTTTTAAGGCCACTGAACACGCCGCTATGCTCGTTACCACTAAACCACATGGGCGCATTGCCTGTGGCACCACTGCCGCCTTGGGTTACTTGGTTGTGGGGCGCATCCTCTTGGCCTTGGCCGTTATATAAGCTCGCCACCACCACGGGGCGGTCAATATCCCCTTCTAAATAGGCTAACCACACCTCTTGCCCCACCCGTGGGGTAAATACGCTGCCCCAGTTGCTGCCCGCCACCGGCGTGGCAACCCGCGCCCAGGTGCCGGGCACAGCTTCGGCCGTGGCGTTATCGCGCCGGTGCGGATGCGCTAAGCGGCTGGCACTGAGGCTGCCGCGCTGCCAATGTTGCTGCACCATCACGCGGTGGTCGCGGTCGGTGTACACAGGGCCTTCGGCCCCCACCACAATAGCGCTTTGCCCGCCCATTACAGTGGGCGTTGGCTGGTGGCGTAAGCCATAACCTTCAGGCGTGCGCGGGCGATAGCTGTGCTTGGCATCTAACACAGTAAAATGGTTTTGATAAAACGGTGGGGGGTCTTCTGTTGTGGGGTGGCTTTCCCACAATCGGCCAAGCAAGGTATCGAGCTGTTGGCGCATGGTGGCATCAAAATTGTTGCGCGCCTCGTGCCGCACCGACAAACACACCTGTGCCGTGGCGGCTTGGGTGGCATGGCCACTGAGGCTAAAGCTCATACCCGGCGCTAAACGGCGCACCGTGCCTATACCTGTCACAGTAAATGCTGGCACCTCTTTGGCATCTAAGTGCTGCTGAATACGTTGCTCACCTTGGGCGTGCGTAGCATAGGCATAAGGGCCTGATATATCATCATCCACCGCCGGAGCAGATTGGCCAGTTGCTTGCGCCACAACTTGGCGGTTCGATAAGGTGCGGTAATCCCAACTCGCGCGCTTCAGCTCTCCTCCTTGCCAGCGGCGTTGGGGCTGCCACTGCTGGATAGTGTCTTCTGCCTCGGTGGCATCGGCGCGGTGGAAGCGCAAGGTTTTGGCTTTACCCACCTCAAAATTGGCATTGCTATCACTCAATACCAGCGTGTGCTTGCCCAAGGTGGGCGATTGCTTATCGCCTTCGTGTTCAAACCAATAAAAAATACCTTCTTCTGCCAACAGGCGGGTTATAAAGGCGAAATCTGTTTCTTGGTATTGGCTAGTGACACTACGGTTAAGGTAAGTGCCGCTGAGCGCCCAGCGCCGAGCTGGTACCACCACACCCTGGGCATAGTGTTCAAAAACACGTTCCACAATCTCTTCCACGGTGAGGTTGTGAAACACATAGCTATCGGTGCGGTGGTGCAGCAAGGCTAGCCACGGCTCCACTTGCAGCCGATAGCGCGCCACGCCGCCATTGCTGCCCGCTTGTTCACACGCGGTAATATGCCCGTGAAAGGGCCGCAAGTTGCGGCGAGAATCATCACACTGTAGTTCAATCAACACAGGACTGCCAAGCAAGGGCGCCAAGGGCAATTGGGCATCAGGGGAAAGGCAATCCACTTGAAAACGAAAGCCGCCTGCATCCACCGATTCCACACCGCTAAAGCGTTCTACCACTAGGGGCGCACCGTTGGGGACACTGACCGTTAGCAATCGGTTTTGCTGCTGGCCAGTACTGAGTAAAGCCCGTAGTTGCTGTAACAGTTCCATGTGTTGTCCTCTGTTCCGTATTGCTACTTAATGTTGTAAGTAAATGCGCCTTTTTTGGTGGCTCCCACTTTAATCTGTGCGATGGGCTCGCCCTCTGCCATGCGCGCCAATACCGTGTCGGCCACTTCAGGTAACAAGGTACCGTTTAAGATGTTGTCTACGTTGCGCGCGCCCGAATCCACCTCAATACAACGGGCTAGCACTGCCTCTACCAACGCATTTGAATAGCTAAAACTGGCTTGGTGGTTAGCAGCAATACGTTGCCCAATACGATCCAATTTCAATCGTATGATTTGCTCAAGCACGTCATCGCTAATAGGGTAAAAAGGCACAGGTGCTAAACGCCCTAAAAACGCCGCTTTAAAGGTTTGATGCAAAGCAGGCATTAACAGTTGGTGCAGTTCATCCGGGGTGGGTAACTCTTCTGGTGCTTTGTTTAAGCACGCTTGCATCACCTGTGAGGAGCCCACGTTACTGGTAAGAATAATCAAGGTGTTGCGGAAATCGATCTCACGGCCTTCGCCGTCTTCCATTACGCCTTTATCAAACACTTGGAAAAATACTTCGAGCACATCGGGGTGAGCTTTTTCCACTTCATCCAACAACACCACGGAATACGGGCTGCGACGCACGGCCTCGGTCAGTACGCCGCCCTCGCCGTATCCCACATAACCAGGAGGTGCCCCTTTAAGGCTAGATACCGTATGAGCTTCTTGGTATTCACTCATGTTGATGGTAATCAGTTTACGCTCACCGCCGTATAAGGCATCCGCTAGGGCTAAAGCGGTTTCTGTTTTACCCACGCCAGAAGGGCCTACAAACAAAAACACCCCTTTGGGCTTGTTCGGATCTTCAAGGTTGGCTCTGGCTGTACGCACGCGTTGTGCCACGGCTTCAAGCGCATGATCTTGGCCGATCACCCGCTCTGCCAAGGTGGGTTTTAATTGGCGCACGGTGTTAATTTCATCTTTCACCATCTTGCCTAAAGGGATACCCGTCCACGAAGCGATAATCTCGGCAATCACATTGGCATCCACTTGAATAGGGATCAGGGCTGTTTCCCCCTGCAGCACGCTTAGCTCTTCAAGCGCGGCTTGCAATGCTTTGCGTGGATCATCCCCTCCCTTTTCTTCATCTGTTTTATCATCATTATCAATAGCTTGTCGCAATGACTTAATGCGATTCACAAGCTCTTGTTCTTGCTCCCACTGCGCTTGATAAGCGCTAAGCTGGACGCTAATCTCTTGCTGTTCTGCCTCAAGCGCTTGCAAACGCGCTTGGTGGTTACTGCCGGCTTTTTCTTCACGCTTGAGTGCACCTATTTCAGCAGCTAAGCGCTCAAGCTGTTTGTTGGCATCATCTATCACAGCGGGGGTTGAGGTTTGTGCCAAGGCAACGCGTGCGCAAGCAGTATCAAGCACGCTCACCCCTTTATCAGGCAATTGGCGGCCCGCTACATAACGGTGCGACAAGCGACAAGCGGCGGTAATGGCTTCATCTAAAATGCGCACATTAAAGTGGGCTTCCATTAACGGCACCATGCCACGCAACATGGCAGCTGCCAGCTCTTCGCTAGGTTCTTCTACTTTAATAACCTGAAAGCGGCGGGCTAAAGCGGCATCTTTTTCAAAGTATTTTTTATACTCGCCCCAGGTGGTGGCAGCAATAGTGCGCAATTCACCGCGTGCCAACGCAGGTTTGAGCAGGTTTGCCGCATCCCCTTGCCCCGCTTGGCCACCGGCACCAATGATGGTGTGGGCTTCATCAATAAATAAAATGATAGGCACCGAGGATTTTTTTACTTCTTCAATCACGTTTTTTAAGCGGTTTTCAAACTCCCCCTTAACGCTAGCACCAGCCTGCAATAACCCCATATCTAGCGTATGCAGCGCTACGCCTAACAGCGGAGGCGGCACATCATCAGCCACAATTTTGCGTGCCAGCCCTTCTACCACTGCGGTTTTACCTACACCCGCCTCCCCTGTAAGGATGGGGTTGTTTTGGCGGCGGCGCATTAAAATATCAATCAACTGGCGTATTTCTTGGTCGCGGCCAATCACAGGATCAATCTTACCTTCGCGAGCACGCTCCGTTAGGTTGGTGGTGAACTGATCCAGTGCCGGAGTTTTGCTTAAGCCCTTGGCTGGTGCATCGGCCTCGCTAGAAGCGGCCTCTTGGTCATCAACCAAAGCTACGCCCTCGCTCGCTTCCGCTGAGCCCTCCGTGGCTTTGGCGAAGTTATGCTTGAGCTCTGGCAAATTAAAGTTATCAAACACGGGAGAAACACGACGCGCGATTTGCGCGAGATCATTCAAGGTTAATAACGCTAATAATAAGTGGCCAGAACGAATGCGTGTGGTTTGCCTATCCAAAGAAGCAATCAACCACGCTTGCTTAAATAGCACCGGTAAACGAGAAGAAAACACAGGGGTGCGGCTATTGCCCGTACGAAAACTTTTCAGCTCACGGTTCAGGTCTTGCTCCAAGGGCTCTAGGCTCACACGGCTATAGCGCGCTATCACAGCAATATCGTTTTGTGGCTCTTCTAACAGCGCTAAAAATAAGTGCTCTAAATCCACCTCATAATGCCCCTGCGCCATACACAAGTTAGCGGCACGCTCGGTGGCACGGCGGCAAGTATCGTTGAGCTTACTGATTAAGGTTTTCAAATTGATACTCATCCAGTGAGTCCTTCTCGTTATTAAGTAATCGTATTAATGAAATAGTTAGCGCCCTTGCGATCTTTTTTGCTTGGCTCTGAGCATAAGTAGCTATCGTATCCCAAGCGAGTACCAAGCTCGCCTGACAAGCTAATCTGTCGTATGCTTTCTTTTTTCAAAACTAATTGAATGTGGTACTCAAGAGTAAGCCCGGTTAGTAATGTAACCCACTTTTTTAGGGCTTCTGCTGCCTCAGCACCTGGTAAAAATTGGTTGAACTGTGAAGAGGCTATAGGGCCAATCCATAAACGCAATCGCAAGTCACGTTGCCACACTTGCGCCCCCAGCAATGCACTCTTACCCAACTGCACATTAGCAGCACCCAATTTAGATCGCTGCGCTTCCGGAATGTCATACCAAGCCCCTACAAACTGCTCTACTCTGACAGGCACAGCAAAATGCTCCTGCAAAACTCGCTCAATAGTACTGGCTGCTACCGGTTTTTCTGTGAAAACTCCCGCATAATATGCAAGTGATTGCTCAAATACGTTGCCTTTAGTTGTACTTAACCCTTGTAATGAGTTTTTTGATGCTAACCCAACCAGTGCCAGCAGTAACTGCAAGCTAGGTTTTTCATCATTCATCTCATATTGGATGTCTAATCGATATTTTTTCCAAGCCTCATAAAATAAAGCCACTGCGCGATTCGTAAAAATATCTAGAAAAGCCCTAGCGGTAGGATCTCTTTGGTATAGCTCTCTGCTACTCAGCTTTTCCGTATAGCCAGCTGGCAAAACCCCTTGCACCCCGAGCATGCCCATAAAAGCTGGCGTTATTTCTACCGTACTCACCTCACTCGGATCGTTGGCAACAGCTTCTGTGCTACTAAAAGCTGCGAGCTTCTCTATTTCACTAGCGGGAAAGCTCATGCTTAGCGTGTTATTAAAACGCAATCGCTTTGAAAGTATGTCTTGCTTTCTCACGCCGTTATGTGCAAGCAAATGCTCTAGCACGCGCACCGCTTGAAAAAAATGAAAACGGTATGGCTCCTTCAGCAAGCGGCTTGCTACACTAGGATCGATTCGCCGCTGCGCACTGGACATCGCACAAGCTCCTCTTCAGTATTGCTTGAAATTAATACTAGCTGTGTGAAGCTATTAGCTTGGCCATATAAAGCAAAAAACTGCTCTAACACCTTAGTAAACACATAGATTCCACTACCGATAAAGTGGCTTTCATCAATAGTTAGACGAATCTCAACACCACGAACGATGCTGCCAAATGGTTTTCCTGAGAGCCAAGTTGTAGCTGGACTATGTTCTAATCCTACTATGCCATCAATTTGACTTGCTGAAGTAGTGGAACGGGGTAAATCATAAAGACGTAACATTTCACGCAAAGCGCTAACGCCACCTTTTAATAAAGATATTTGGTTAAGAGAGATATGTGAAATTAAACGCCATTGATTCCCTCCCTCACTATCAAAGCGCCATGAGCGAGTTGGCTTGCGTAATAAACTAATAGAGCGAGCCAATGAGCCACCTTCCATAACTAAGTCACCTCCCTGTATTCCATAAGCTAGCTGAGAAGGCAAGTCACGGTTTGTACAAGTTACATCGCAACTGAGTATTTCTATAGAGGGGGTGGTAGGGTCAAACGCAATATCCACCATGGATAACTCCATTTCATATCCAGGATTCTTGTGTGCGACTTCATGGTTGCGCCTTGCTACCCAATAGCTTTCATTAGCATCTGGAGCTTCACCATGCTGCAATGAATAGAACGGTGGGTACTCAATTACTTCATCACCTTTTTGGGTTTTACGAATACAAGATACATGATCAATAGAGTGAATCTCGTAAGCCCAAGCTCTACGAGAGTCTGCCACAATCGGATAACTGCTTTTCGTTTGACTTACATGGATAGGATCTGAAGCCTGAGAAAAAAGGTTTACCACTGGGCTACAAGATTGTTTAAAATTATCTTTGGTAAGCACATCCATCAACCGTGCTTCAACAGAATCTGGCGCTATATCTTTTAGTATAAAATGAAGGCTAAACTCCCGCCCCACTCGGTCTTTAAAGCTACTGAGATCCAGATCAAAAAAACCAAACTTTTCTGGGAATGCAAAGTATTCAGTTAACAATCTAAAAGCTGGCTGTGAACGTGCCGGAAAATCTATTAATGATTCATTTTCAGACATTCCAACAAGAGTTAATGGGTTATCAGATAAGGCTAACCACGAGTCTTTACCTATCTCAGGCTCTACGAATACTTGTTGAACATTAAGCATTAAGGCATCACGGAGAACAGCGCACAGCGAAGGCTCCCCATCTATAAATAAGCGTATGGTCTCTTGCCCCAACGCAGTCAGAGAAGCAGTTTGTCCTTGGAGAGAAAAACGTACACTTATTTGCGCCCCAGCTTGAGCAGACAAAGAAATAGCTGTTGGTACTTTAGCAATCGGTAAAAACTTCACAGCCGAGATCAATAATGGCGAGAGTTGTACATCGTAAGCGGTACGAAAGCGGCACTGAACACCATTGACTGGACGACTCAGTACTTCAGTACCTCTAGGCACTTGCACTATAGAAGTTAGCTTAGCTGCTGTGTTACCCAAATCAAAATGGGCTATCGAACAAGCAGGAAAAGGGCGTAGATAATGCGGGTATAAAACATCTAACAAAGATTCTGTTAGCTCAGGATAACTGTCTTCGATTTTCTTGGAAATACGAGCCCCCATTAATGCAAATGCTTCTATTAGATGCTCTACATGCGGGTCTTCACTAGTACCTGGTGCCATTAAAAGGCGCCCTGCTATTTTAGGATAGCGCTTAGCAAAATCGCGCGAATAATGACGCAAAAAAGCTAACTCGCGTTCATAATAAGGGAGTAAATCTTCCATGAGGCACACTCAATCAATAAAATCAAAAAAACGGCAGTAACAATTTAACTTAGGCGCAACCCAGTCTCAGTTGCTAGCCGTGGCCCGACGTCCTCTACTGATGGAATATTGCAGCGTCGTTGGCTGAAGCACTGCGTCAAAACTGATTGGCTCGTGCGACGGATGCATGAGTAATAGTGCGTTGATGGAGAAACGTAATGCACCGGCAGACTGCAAATCTTGTTGTAAATCAACGCGCACCTCTTTCAATCTTCTCTCATGACGTGCAAGCGCCTGCTCTAAAGAGCGGCACATATAATCTCGATCGAAAGAACTCGCAAGACTTAAATTAGAAAAATCGTGTATACCATAAGTTATTAAAGACCTCTGACACTCAGGATAGTTTTCGAGTATTCTTTCATCGTGCACACAGCGATTATTCAATAAGCTTTCAATATCCCTAGCAACAGACTCTTTGAATTCTTCTATAGATAAACGCTTAAAAATATCTTTTTTAACATGTTTGATATCATCATCAAACAATTTATCTAACAAACTCGGCTCTACACCTCGCATACTGTCCTGTCCGTTTTAGATTGCTTTTTTGAATACTAAAATAAGGCGCTGACAGCGTCAGCACCTTATAATAGAACTTAGGCTGTGAACGTTTTGTCGTTCTTGGTCAAGCTCCAAGCACCTTGTGCTGTACCACCAGAACCACCCTCGCTCTTCTGCTGCGTGTATTTCCATTGAATAGCAGCATACTTTAAGCCGAATTTTTCAACGGGAAGCCCTTCACCCTCAACTGCAGGCGCAACACTAGAGATAATAGCGTTTTTTAGCTTCACTTCGAGATACTTCACACGTGCACCGTCACCGTCTGCACGCATAAAATCGATAGTGATCTCTTTAAAGGTTTGACCACTTGAGCATGCTTGATATAGCTGTGGGCTAACTAAATCTAACTCCTTCTCAAATACCATATCCTCATGCTCACAACGTTCTGCAGTATGACCACCAGCAGAGCTTGATGTAGCAGATTTAGGTTGAGAAATAGCATGCGACCAAGAGTTTACCTCTATCCAGCCAGCATGATCTTTATCATTAGACTCACCTTTAATGTTTGGGCCATCAAATTTTACATATATGTCTTTCATTATCATTCCTTATAAAGAAAGATATTTTAGTCAGTGGTAACCTACGTCACCCCCATAAGTGCTAGTCATAATTGACAGCACATTTGCCAATGCTTTCGGATATTATCCTTTAGCAGACGCTGGCAAATCCGCAACCAAGCGCAGTGAGACAGAAAGCTCATTGAGCTGGTAATGTGGCTGCAGGAACGCAACTGCACGATAAACCCCAGGGCGTCCTGGCACTTCTGTTACTTGAATTTCAGCTTCACGCAATGGGAATTGTGCTTTAGCTTCTTGTGTCGCGTTATCGTCAAGCAAAACATATTGAGCAATCCAGTTATTTAAGAAAGCCTCAACATTAGATGCAGAAGCAAAACTGCCTATCTTATCTCGCATCATTGCCTTTAAATAATGAGCCACACGCGATACAGCGAAAATATACTGTAACTGTGCTGATAGTTCAGCGTTCGCATTAGCAGAGTCTGTATTATATTGGCGGGGCTTTTGTACTGACTGGGCACCAAAAAAAGCAGCATAATCCGTATCTTTACAGTGCACCAAAGGAATAAAACCTAAGTCGCTTAATTCCTTTTCTCGGCGATCCGTAATAGCAACTTCGGTTGGGCATTTAAGAGCAACCTCGCCATCATCAGTACGGAAAGTGTGCGCTGGTAGCCCCTCAACCAAACCACCACCCTCCACACCACGTATAGCTGCGCACCATCCAAAATCAGCAAAAGCGTTGGTTAAACGAGCCCCAAAAGCATATGCGGTGTTACACCAAAGATATTTAGAGTGATCAGTACCATCCACATCCTCAACGAAATTAAAGCCTTCTGTAGCCAAGCCATCCACTGGATCGTAAGGTAAACGCCCCAAAAAACGGGGTAATGTTAAGGCTACGTAGCGACTATCTTCAGTGTCACGAAACGACTTCCACTTAGCATACTCAACAGTATCGAACACTTTAGCTAAATCACGTGGCTTACCCAGATCTGTAAAAGTCTCTAGACCTAAAAAGCTTGGATCTGCAGCACTAATAAAGGGAGCATGAGCCGCAGCAGCAACATGAGACATTTGTTCAATAAAGTACATGTCTTCTGGCTGGCGACCAATATCATAATCACCTAATAGAGCACCAAATGGTGCCCCACCAAAGGTGCCGAATTCTTCTTCATAGATTTTTTTAAATACAGAGCTTTGATCAAATTCAAGTGCTGAACGAAAATCTTTATTTAACTCTTGTTTTGTTGCATTCAGCACTTTGATTTTAAGCATAGTTCCTGTTGAGGTTTGATCAACAAGATATTTCAAACCTCTCCAGCTTGACTCTAACTTTTGGAATTCAGGTGCGTGCATCACTTCATTAAGTTGGCTAGAAATCAGTCGATCTAACTCTGCAATCCTTGCGTCAAGTGTGCGGCTTAAATTGTCGGATACTGCCACCGAACCTTCTAGCACCTCACGTGCAAGAACAGAAATGATATCTTTTGCACGCTCACGCTCCGCATCACTTTTAGCTACACGACTATTTTCAACAATTTCATCAAGCAGACCACTTTCTTGAGCGGGTTCTAAGACAGCATTCGTTTCAGTCGTTTGCGTGCTCATTCCTCTTCTCCATTTTGCTGCTCAACCTCTGCAGTCAACTGCTGAAGCTTCTCGGTATTAACCAACACTTCATTTAAGATATCTTCTAGCTTTTCACTACCTGCCATTTTATTACGTAAATCTGCCAATTTACTTCTTGCTTCTTGTAATTTACGCAACGGCTCAACTTGTTGCACAACAGCTTCAGGGGAAAAGTCTTCGATTGACTCAAAGCTTAGCTCTACCTTTATCTCTCCCTCGCCTGTTAAGGTGTTTTTAACCTTGTACGCAGCACGCGGGGTCATGCCCTTCATTACTTCATTGAAGTCATCAGGATCAATATTGACAAACTTTCTATCTCGCAATCGCGGCAATGGTTGCTCGGGATTGCCACTAAAATCTCCCAGCACCCCTACAACAAAAGGGAGTTCTTTTTGCTCTATTGCATCACCCACTTCAACATCGTAAGTGATTTGCACCCTAGGCGGCCGTACCTTTTGCAAGCGCTTCTGAGTGCTTTCCTTTTTCGCCATTTTAAATCTCCTATGTATTTCTTCCTTGTTATGTAAGTTAGTTTTGAGGCAAGAACTCAAATGGATTCGAATAGTTGGCTGCACCTTCAGCCTGTTTTTGTGATGGCTCAATTTTACGCTGTACGGCCGCTTTTTTAGAGCTGACTGCAGATCGTCTAGGAATGCGGCTCTTTTTAGTTGGCAAAGCTTTCACTTCAAGAGTAACAACATCTTCACCTAAGATCGCTCGAATTTTTTCAGCCAACACTTTTGCATCATCCTTAGTGGTTCCTTGCAAACCACTACCATCATGCAAACGCTCAAGCCCGCTTATAGTGACACGCAAACCAGACGCAACAAGAATTGCTTCTACTTCCTGTTTACTGTCAGTATCACTAGGTTCTCTTTCTAACGCCTCACTAGCCATCACGATAGCTTGCCCATAATTCCCGCGGGAAAACTCTATACCCGCCAGACGCACCCAAGGCTCAGCCCTAATAGGATTGACTTCTGTAGCTTTAAGATAGCTTTCTTTAGCTTCTTGGAAGTCTTTAATGTCCTCTTTAGCTTGAGCATTGCTCATTGCACTTTCATAGCTTTCCTTCCAGCCTGATTTACTAGCGCAGCCAGAGATCCCTAATAGGGTACACACAAACAAAGCGCATAACCGCCCTACGTTTTTTTGAACCATAACAATACTCATCCCTCATTAAATAGCCAGTCGATGATACTGAAAGTCTCAATAATGATAAAGCAAAGCAATGTCATCCAGCATAATGCATAGACTTAACAACATCTACTAAATATAAAAACTTTACAAGGTATAAGAAAGATATAAATGCTTCATTGCTTGCGAACCTCAGCCGCTTACCTAGCCACTGCCTTGATTTAGATCGCTAACTCATCCAAACTACCGATGAATTATGCTGCAACAAATATAAAGTGAGCTAGTATAATCACGTGAAACACCGACATATAACACAACCTCTCCCAGAACAACAAGGACGTTTATATTATGAGAACCCTATCACTAATACTAAAACTAGCAACTTTGACACTCCTCTCAACCGCATGCTCCATCAAACCAGCACCAAACTCAGCAGTAACTCTCTCTACAACTGAACTCCCCACCACCGAAAACGAGGCTAAGCTCTTCTCGCGAGCCCTAGAAAAAATCGGAATTGGAAAGTCACCTCTAAAAAAATCTAATAGGTTTAATTTACAAATTTTCACCGCTAAGAACTTAAATGCCGGCAAGGAAAAAGAATCTTTACCACTGGTGCTCAAAACATATTTGCTGACTTCTCCCGAAGCGTTTGAATCACTTCCTTTCGAAGCATTTCTAAATAATGAAACTATAGAGCATGCGCTAGAAGACACCCTCATAATGCAACGAGAAGCCATCCTAATGCCAGGACAGTTCTACGAGGCAACAGTACTATTACCTACTGAGGCACACTACATAAGTTTCGTAGCTCTTTTCAGGCACCCCTCTCCTCAACGCTGGCGCTTTACTTACAATATTCGCTCTTCAATCAAGTCGGGCATCCAACTGGGAGTGCATGCTTGCTCACTTAGCTCAAACTCTGGCCTACTTATTAATACTCTTTCTGCGCCTGCACACCTAATTTCTATGGACAAATGCGCAGATAACGGCCTGCCGTCTTTACAACAGCAATTAGATCAATCACGATAAACTTTATTTATTACGAGGCAACACTTAAGTGAATCAGCATTCAAAACCATTTTGGGGAGAAGGACTTTTTCTGTGCCCACAACATTTCCAACAACAAGACGCCTATCACGAAACGAGGCTGCATGAGGTTAGTCGCATTATACAGCCCTTCCTATGGGGATTACGCTCTGCTCGCTTTGATTTAAACAGTTTAAACTCTGGAAGCTTAAGAGCCGTTGAGCTTTCTGTTGTATTCCCTGATGGCGAACTCTACAGCGCACCATATAAAGACGAATTACCAAGTCCCTTATCTTTAGACAAACTACCTAGCGGCACCCAAAAAACAACAATCTATCTTGCGCTACCATTACTTAAAGATCACGGTCGAAACTGTACTAATGATCCAGCTGACCTATCTTCTCGTTATGTCGTAAATAACTTATCAATTAGCGACACCTTTTCAGAGGCAGCCAATGCAGATGTTGCATTTCTTTATAAGGCGGTACGCCTAGTCACTAGCGAACAACCTCTGGATGCTTACGTAACGGTACCATTAGCACGCTTAAAGCGAACAAGCACCGGAAATTTCGAATTTGAAAACACTTTTATCCCCCCCCTTATAAACTTGAGCGCTTCTGAGCATCTACTTTCACAGTTAAGAGCTTTATTAGACGCTCTTCAAGCTCGAGCAGATATACTGTATGCTTTGTTCAGCAGGCCCAATGAAAGTATCGTTGAATTTCGTTCAGGAGATATGGCTTCTTTTTGGTTGTTACACTCTATTAATGCTGCCTTTGCAACTCTCAACCACTTTTACCGCCATCCTAGCGCTACGCCAGAGCAACTACATATTGAATTATCACGCATCGCGGGAGCGCTACTGTCTTTCAGCACCACTTACACACTACAAGACTTGCCTACTTATCAACACGAACAGCCAAACATAAGCTTTGATAAACTCTTTAAGATTATTAACTCTCAAATTAATACAGTTTTTTCTGAGAATTATATGGTCATTAGTTTAAAAGAAAATAAGCCTTCTTATTATACTGGAAACCTCGAAGCACAATTATTAAGTAAAGGCATCGCTGTATACCTAGCGATTCAAGCAGACCTTTCTGCAACCGAACTCATAGAAAAAATTCCGCAACTCCTTAAAATTGGCTCACCTGAGGATGTTGAAAACATTGTGCTCTCTGCCTTGCCTGGCATTCGTTTAACACACGCCACACAAATTCCAGCTGCAATTCCTGTTAAACCCAAAAGCACTTATTTTTTACTTGAAACCTCCGGCACACTATATGAGCGCCTGCTTCAGGCGAATGCTATTACTATTTATGCGCCGAAAGGCATCCCTAATCTAGAAATTGAACTAATGGCGATCACCCCATGAATATGCTCTATGCCACCACCCAGAACGCTACTGAAACTATCAAGCATAACTTAACTGACTTAATGTTCGATGGGTTTTACATGCTGCTTTTAATCAAGCAAGGCCAAACGCCGAAAACAATGCAGCCTTTCTTAGAGGCTGTACAGAGTTTTCTTCAGGAGTTTGAAAAAAAGGCCCTTAAGCAAGGCTTTGAATATCAAGATATACATGCAACAAAATATGCTTTCTGCGCCACTGTAGATGAAACCATTCTTCATTCCGATTGCAGTTTTAAAGAGGAATGGGGCTGCAATCCATTACAACTTATATCATTTGGCGACCACCTAGCTGGGGAGAATTTCTTTACTCATTTAGAAGAGTTGCGCGCACAAGGCGCTTCGCGATTACCCGCACTGGAAGTCTACCATTTTTGTTTACTACTAGGCTTTAAAGGTAAATATTTTATTGAAGGAACAGAAAAACTACATTATCTAAAAGCTCGCCTAGGTGACGAACTTATCTATTTAAAGGGCAATCGCTCAGCTTTTGCCCCTCACTGGCAAAGACCCGATACAGTTAGCCACAAATTAAGACGAAATTTACCGATCTGGGCAGCCACCATCTTACTAGGAGTCATTTGCTTTATAAGCTATTTTTTTCTAAGTTTAACCATGCGAAACATCACCGAGCAACAATTAGCCGCTTATGAAAATATAATACAAACGCCCAGCAAAATTGCTAGAGTTCATATAACACTCCCGTAAAGATGTTGCACCTCATTTAAAATATTGAAGTTAAAGCAACTTAGCTACCCTCAGATGCTTTCGCACATTCAGCTATCTCATCGGCCATAACTAAGCATAGTTGCCGCCTACACAACATGCCCGCTTTAGTATTTGCAGCTGGGCATTCAGCCAAATCCCTGATATGCTCATATTTTTTTGCTTTAAGTACATTTTCACTAGGCCTGATCTCAGGTTCCTTCTGCCTAACAAACTCTAAAAGCTCCGCTAACAAGCTTTCTTCTGTAAGCAATTCTTGCGTAGTTTCTACCTGCTCAACCTGAGAATAAGAATCTCTCTTAACTGGCTTCTGAAACAACTCCGTCTCTCTTTTAGGTATCAACTCGACTAACACAAGCTCCGTATTCATGCTCTTAGTAATCTTTCTTTCCGGCCCCTGCAAAAGAGTAGAGGCTATACTTGCAGTGCTCCGCTCAGATTCAGGTAAATGAGAGCTCGAAAATAAAGCAATCTCCTCTGCTCCGCCAGAAACTTCCCCCTTATTCCAGACAAGTAATTTACTCAATAAAAAGAAAAGAATAAGAAAAAACGCCCCAAAAAAAATCAGCCGAATAGGGCGATGACGCTCAACAGCCACATCGTCGAAGCTATCTTTTACTGCAACCTCATCGATAAGACTTTGCTTATTTTTTTCAGAGTCTATCAATAAACTAGGGGTTTTTGACAAGTCTTTATTCACACCCTAATACTCCACACGCCAAAGTACTATTAAAAAAATAAAGTTCATAAAAGTATTGTACTATATTCCAGCCCCACAAGATTGAGGAACACCTCTAGCAATGGCTTTACTCCTGATTTGGATTATCCAAATATGCTTTACATTAGCTCTATTATGGTATCTCTTTTTTCCTGAAAAAAGGGATACCATATTTTTCAAAGTATATTCAGTGTGGATACGTATTAAAAACAAGATTTTCTTTCCAGCTGTTCAGTCAAATAAAAAAAAACTGCTTCAACCTAATGGGTTGTCAAACAGTAAAAGTAACTATATCAAAGCAAACCTAAGCACTATAGCTGTTCTTAGTATAATTTTAGCTTCACCTTCTATCCTTATTCTATTTACTAGAAACAACATTACTCTTGAGGAGTATAGAGCCACTATTAACTTAGATACCGATACAGCTAATTTAATTGCCTCACTTATAAAAGGTGAACAACTAGCCCCCCCACCACCATTACCACCTGATGTGTTCATTACCGCAGAAGTGGAACTTGTGAAACCAAACCTAGCACTAAATTTGGCTAACCGTAATTGGGATGATCTTAATCCTGAATTTCGCCAAAGATTACTTACTGTGTTTAAAATTATGCAAGAAAAATATGGCTACCACATGGTTATGATTGAAGGTTATCGTAGTCCAGAACGACAAAATTACTTAGCTAACCAAGGTGGGCATATAACGAATGCTCGGGCAGGTCAGAGCTATCACCAGTACGGCCTAGCTGCTGACAGTGCCTTTTATCGTAATGGTAAATTAGTTATCTCAGAAAAAGATCCATGGGCTATGCGCGGCTACCAGCTTTATGGAAAAACAGCACAAGAAGTAGGTCTTGTCTGGGGAGGTAGCTGGAAAACTATTAAGGACCTTGGGCATGTGGAGCTACGTAAGCGCTAACTTTGCCTATATGGCTCTACGGTATAAACAATAAGACCTGACTTTATCAGACTGTCGCCTTACGCATTAGTGAGGGTTGGTACACACTATGCACTTAATGATCAGCTGCCCTTCACTGCTGGTATCGATAACCTGTTAAATAGGCATCTGTATCGTTGATGCAATGCGGTGGGCGTGGGTGATCCTCGTACCATTTATGGAGCTGGGACAGCTACCTACAACGAACTGTAATCCCCCCATTTTCCACAGTGCTCATTTTTAGAATTTAAGCTGCCTGTAATAATTGCCGTGGCGGTACTCCTCCGATAGCAGTGTGAGGGCGTTCGTTGTTATAAGTCCAAAGCCATTGTGTAGCAAGTTCTTGAGCCTGTTCAATGCTGTCAAAGATGTTTAAATCTAACCATTCATGACGCACTGTTCGGTTAAAACGCTCAACATAAGCATTCTGTGTCGGTTTGCCTGGTTGAATATACTGCATGGTAATTTGCTGCTCTTTAGCCCAGTCCTTTATTGTTTCAGAGATGTACTCAGGGCCATTGTCACAACGTATTGCGTTTGGCTTACCGCGCCACTCAATGACTTGCTCTAACGATCGAATAACTCGTGCGCTAGGCAAAGATAAATCAACATCTATAGCCAAGCATTCGCGATTAAAATCATCGATGACATTAAAGGTTCTGATGCTGCGGCCACTGGCTAAACTGTCTGACATAAAATCCATTGACCAGACATCGTTAATAGTCGTTGGAACGCACAGCGCGTCAGGCTTATTTCGCTTGATGCGTTTTCTGGGTTTGATACGCAAGTTCAGCTCCAGCTCACAGTAAATGCGGTAAACGCGCTTATGGTTCCATTTAAAACCTTTGACATTACGCAGGTACAAGAAGCATAGGCCAAATCCCCAGCGCTTTTTATTGTCGGTTAATCGAAGCAGCCAATCAGCAATCTGCTCGTTCTCAGCATTAAGCTTGCTTTGATAGTAAAAACAGCTCTCGCTAATACCTAGACAGCTGCAAGCAAGGCGAATGCTGATGGCATGTTTGATTATCGCCTCTCTCGCCATCTCCTTGCGCAGGGATGGCTTTAGAGCTTCCCCTCAAGAGCTTCCAATCGAATCTCAGCTTTAAGGCGCTCTTCCGCATACATTTTTTTGAGCCGACGGTTCTCTTCTTCAAGCTCTTTCATGCGCTTCATGAGCGAAGTGTCCATGCCACCATATTTTGAGCGCCACTTGTAGAACGAAGCTGAGCTAATACCATGCTCACGGCATAGCTCAGGGACTGGAACTCCAGCCTCATTTTGTTTGAGAATTGCCATAATCTGGCTCTCAGTGAATTTTGATTTACGCATAGAAAACTCCTTGAGTTCATATTAATGGAATTTTCTACAAATAGCCTCCGTGGTTTTGAGGGGGGATTACAACCGCGCATAGCGGTATTGATGCAGTTCTTTGGCATCGCTCTACTGTTTCTTTGCGCCTCTGATAGATGGCCTTACCCCAAGGCGTCAGCCGATTGGCATCCTGCCGTTCTCTAAAGCAGCGGGCATTGTCGGCACACAGCCGGATCAGATACATAGTGGCGATACCCTTCCCAGTTGGTTGTACTGTAAATCAAAGCCTGTCCTTGTGGGCACACATACTGGTCTGTTTCGGCGATATAGATGAACTTACGTTTACGCAAGTACCCTTGGCGATGGATTGGTCGCCGATAGCCAAACACAGCTTTTACCCCCTTATCTTCCAGCCCCTTGCTGATGGCTGTGGTGTGATAGCCTGCATCCAGACCAACATACTGGACGTTAAAGCCAAAACGCTGTGTCTGCCGCTCCAATCTAGCCAAATAGGGTACTGCGTCGTGGACGTTACCCGCCGTGACATGCACATCGGTAATGGTATTGGCTTTGGTATCCACCGTACGATGGTCAAGATAGAAGAAGCCTTTGGGTTTGTTATCCCGAGTCATAAAGCCGCTTTCAGGATCGGTCTTACTTTGTTTGATTGTCCGCACCTGAGGTTCGCTCGATGGCGGCGGCAAGGGCTTTTTCCGTGGGCTAGGCGATCCTCATCGATCGTCTGATCCAACTTATCCATATAGGCTTGCCGCTCTGAAACGGCGTGTGCTTTGACCCATTTCCCCTTATTAGCATTGGCTTTCAGGTGGGTTGAATCGGTATACAGTACCGTGCCGGATACCAACTTACGCTGCATCGCCTGCAAGACGATTTCATCAAAAAATTGCTGGTAGATATCCGAGTCATTAAAGCGGCGACGGTTCTGACTAAGGGTGCTGGTATCAGGGACTTTGTCGGTCAGGTTTAAACCGAGAAACCAGCGGTAGGCTACATTGACATGAACCTCACGGATCAACTGACGTTCACTACGAATACCGAATAAATAGCCTATAAGCAGCAGTTTAAACAGTAGGGTTGGATCCAGCGCTGGGCGACCGTTGTTCGCGCAGTACAAGTCTTTGACCAGATCATGAATAAACGAGAAATCGATATGACGATCTACTTTGCGTAGTAAATGGTCTGAAGGAACCAGCTCGTCAATACAGACAAATTCGAGTTCGGACTGGGGGGCGATCACGTAACACTGTACAACTCCTGCAGCAGATGTGTGCCCAGTATAAAAAACAAACCCCTCGATGGGAACGAGGGGTTTGTCAGCAGTCTGAGAGTAAGCACTTATTATTGTGAGCCCGCTTTAGAGTGATGGTAATAAAGATACGCAAGGCCAAGCGGGGCAATGAAGATCGCTAATGACCAGCAGAGCAGCATTGTCATCAACTTGATGAATAATAAGATAACAGCAGGCATCACAAACACATTGTTTCCAAAAATAAAACTCACAACGCTCTCATAGACGAATCGAGCATAGGGGTATAGAAACGTATTTACAATTGATATCAGCGCTAAGGGTAATAAAGCCAGAGACCAGTTTTCTACTCCACGAGGAAGAAAAATAATAACTGGAAAGATAAGACCAAACAGAAACTGCCGTACATAGTATTCACGAGACAACCCGCCCAGAGTTTTTTGAAGCACCGGATGCATACCCCTCTCCCCCTTGTTTAACAGTGTATAACCAGCCTGAGCTAGGTGAGCCTTAAACCCAGCTAACAGCGTAGTGTATTGAAAATAATTGTTCCGACGAGCAATTTTTGAATGATTACTCTTCTGATGCAGCTTATCAAGTCCTTTACAGTTTTCTATAGCGCATTCGCAACCATCACTTAGCTTGAATCTTATCGGAGTTAGTTGGGCTGTTGTGATCAATCAAACCAACAAACAGCCCCAAGCCTAGGGTTTACTTAGCTACCCGCTCGGCTTTTAAAATGATCACCGGCTCAACTGGCACATCGCGGTTCATACCAAAGCTACGGGTCGGAACCTGGGCGATTTTATCTACCACATCCATTCCCTTGGTCACTTTACCAAACACCGCATAACCAAAATCACGGGCACCGTTATTTAAAAAATCATTATTGGCGTGGTTAATAAAAAACTGCGAAGTAGCTGAGTCCACTACCTGAGTGCGAGCCATGGCAATGCTGCCGCGCTCATTTTTTAAACCATTATCCGCTTCATTTTTAATCGGCGCATGGGTCGCTTGTTGCTGCATATTGGCGTCAAAACCACCGCCTTGAATCATAAAATTAGGAATCACGCGATGAAAAATCGTCTCGTTGTATTTGCCTTCATCCACATAGGTTAAAAAGTTCGCCACACTGATCGGTGCTTTTTCATCATTTAACTCAAGCTCAATCTCACCGGCACTGGTGGTTAGCATCACCTTAGGAAAATCAGCCGCCAATAACTGGGCTGAAAATAAAGCAGCGGACGCTAAAACGGTTATTTTTTTTAACATGGTAAGTATCCTAAATTAACTACTTTTAAAAATTAAATGCTGTTCCCAATCATCTTCGGCCACGCTTAACTCACTGACCATGCGACCACTGTAAGAAATGCGCTCAACATGCACCGCATCAGTGTTTTCACACACCAGATGATGCCAGACTGGCAAATCTTTGCCCTCAGCCACTAGTCGATAGGCACAGGTTTTTGGCAACCATTTAAAGTCATCCACCTGGGCCGGTGTCAGTTGAATACAGTCGGGAACAAAGGTTTTACGCTCGGCGTAATTGGTACACTGACAGCTGTCTAGATCTAATAATTTACAGGCAATATTGGTGTAATAAATATCGCCATCTTCTTCATCTTCAAGCTTTTGCAAGCAACAAAGCCCACACCCATCACACAAAGACTCCCACTCTTCTGTGGTCATCTCTTGCATGGTTTTACGCTGCCAAAATGGCGTGACAATTGCTGCCATGGTTACTCTCTAACTAAAACACTGGCCAAGGTTGCCAGCAAAACTCAAGGGGTTCAAAACCGACAGCGGTTAACTGCGGAAAATTGGCCACCGCCACTAACTGCTGCTGATGCCAAAGCAGTGGAATCCTATCACGTAAAAAACTAGGTAACTGCACTTCTTGCAACAAGCGCTTTAAATCACGCTGACCACGCCCTGCTAACTGCAAACGCTCCCCGCCTTGACGCGTGCTAATCCTGAACTGCGGCCGCGCTAACGGGGTAACTCCTGTCAGCTGTACTAATCCTTGAGAGGTCGTCCATTCAGTCTGCTGACCTAGATCAAAAGATCGAAACGGCGCTGCCTGCAACCACGCATTGGACAACCAATACAAGCGTTGCTGATAACGCTGCACTTGCCCACCGGCTAAACGCCACAACGGATTTTTATCTGGCTGCGCATCACGTAAGTCAAACCAACCTTGCCAGTGCGCGGCATCAGGCATCAAACTGAAATCACGCAACCAATAGCGCAGCAGATTTTTTTGCCGCGCCGTGGATAATTGCTGAATAATGGTTAAGTCTAAACTTGGAAGGGATAACCAGCTAAATACTGGCGCTAACTGCGCTTGCTGCAGATCTTGTGCTGCCAGCTCATCTAATAACTGCTGGGCTTCAGCACTGTGTTGCGCCACCCGTGCCAAACTCTGGGTAGCCTGAGGCCAGCGCTGAGTTAACAGCGGCACAACCTGATTGCGAATAAAGTTTCGATCATAGCTATCACTTAGATTGCTAGGATCTTCCACCCAAGACAAGCCTTTAGCACGTACATAATGCTCCAGCTGCTGTTTGCTCACTTGCAATAACGGCCGCACTAACTGGCCCGCTGCTAAGGGCCGCTGCACTGGCATGGCCGCTAGCCCTAGAACTCCTGATCCGCGTAAGGCGCGAAATAAAACCGTTTCCGCTTGATCATCGAGATGATGCCCGGTTAGTAATAACTCACCTGGCTGAATAAACTCACTAAAGCCACGGTAGCGTGCGTCACGGGCCGCTTGCTCAATACTCGCTAGACGCTGATCAACTTGCACTTGGCGCCAGCTAAACTCAACGCCTAACGCTGTGGCCAGCTGCTGGCAAAACACCGGCCAAGCCTCCGCTGTTGCCTGCAACCCATGATGAATATGCAGCGCCACCAGCGGTGGCGTAGGCTGTTGCTGGCGTATCGCCGCCACCGCACTCAGTAAGGCCACTGAGTCGACCCCGCCAGAAAAAGCGATGACCCAGCGCTTAGCCGTTAGCCAAGGCTCAAGCTGCTGGCGCACCAAGCTGACTAACGACATACAAGCAGCAACTAGGCGATGCCGTAGCTCATTAAGCGCTCGTAGCGTTGGGCTAACAAAGCCTCTGTTTCGAGACCTTGTAGCTCACGTAACTGCGCTAATAACTGCTGTTTAACATCACTCGCCATTTGCTGGTAATCACGGTGCGCACCACCCAGTGGTTCATCAATCACCTTATCGACAATCCCTAAGCCTTTTAAACGCTCGGCAGTGACGCCCATCGCTTCAGCCGCATCAGCTGCTTTATCAGCCGTTTTCCATAAGATCGATGCGCAACCTTCGGGTGAAATCACCGAGTAGGTTGAATACTCCAGCATATTCAAACGATCACACACCCCAATCGCCAACGCACCACCTGATCCACCCTCACCGATTACGGTAGAGATAATCGGCGTTTTTAGGCGCGACATCACCCGCAGGTTCCAAGCAATGGCTTCACTTTGGCCACGCTCTTCAGCATCAATTCCTGGGTAAGCGCCTGGCGTATCAATAAAGGTAATGATCGGTAACTTAAAGCGCTCAGCCATTTCCATTAAACGGCAAGCCTTACGGTAGCCTTCAGGACGCGGCATACCAAAGTTGCGGCGCACTTTCTCGCGAACTTCACGGCCTTTTTGATGGCCAATGACCATCACCGGAATGCCCTCTAACCGTGCTAAGCCACCGACAATGGCCGCGTCATCAGCAAAGTGACGATCGCCATGCAGCTCTTCAAACTCGGTAAAAATATGCTCAATATAATCCAAGGTATAAGGACGCTGCGGATGACGCGCTAAACGCGCAATCTGCCAGCTGCTTAGATCGGAGAAAATATTTTTGGTCAGTGATTTACTTTTCTCTTCTAGGCGAGAGATCTCCTCACCAATATTTAGCTCATTGTCATTGCCCACGAGGCGAAGCTCTTCGATCTTAGCCTGTAGATCGGCAATCGGCTGTTCAAAATCTAGAAAATTTGGGTTCATCTAGTTATCCATCTTGCTGCTACGACCCATGGGTCGGAAGCTGACTAATTAAAAGGTTTTACTGTAAAAGATTGCGCAACGAATGTCAGCGATAATCTAAAAAGACGTTATCCTCACCAAGTAAGTCACGTAGCGACTGAATCAGCGTATCGTTCGGCGCAACTTGCCACGCGTCTGCTAACGACAGTAACGCCTTTGCCCCCGGCGTACTATAGTCAATTGTGACTAAGCAAGCGCCTCTGTGCTGTTGTAAGTGCTGCTGAATTTGCTGTAACTGCTTGGGTGGCAGCCGATAATCTAAGCGCAACTGTAAACTGCTGGCTAAATTAGTTCGGGCTTGCTCTAAGCTATACACTTCATTAACCCGAAAGCGTAATCCACCAGAAAAATCATCGTGACTAACCACCCCCTTAACCACCACTAACGCATCGGTTTGCAATAAGGTTTCTGCCTGACTAAAGGCATCGGCAAATAAGGAAGCCTCGATTCGCCCGGAGCGATCATCAAGGGTGATAAAGCCCATTTTATCGCCCCGCTTATTGCGCATCACCCGTAAATTCACAATCAATCCAGCAATGGTTTGCGGCTCGCGCGAAGGATTCAAATCACTGATTTTTTGCTTGGCAAAACGCCGCACCTCAACTTCGTACTCATCAATTGGATGGCCGGTGAGATAAACCCCTAAAGTGTCTTTTTCACCTTTGAGGCGCTCTTTCATGCTTAGGGGGCGTGCCTGTAAGTATTTTTGATAAGGATTCACCTCAGGCTCGGCAAACACACCGCCAAATAAATCCATATGACCACTGTCTCGATCGCGTACGGTTTGCTCAGCGGCCTGAATCGCCTCGTCCATGGACTGCAATAAAATCGCCCGATTAGCATCAATTTGCGGTTTATAGCGCTCAAAGTTCTCATCAAATAACGGCCCTAATCGATCAAAGGCGCCAGAACGAACCAAGGCATCGAGGGTGCGTTTATTAACCCGCTTTAAATCAATCCGCGCACAAAAATCAAACAGGTCTTTAAAGTCTGTCGCTCCACGCCCTTCAATAATTGCCTCAACCGGACCTTCACCCACCCCCTTAATCGCCCCTAAGCCATAGACCACTTGCTGTTGCTCATCGACGGTAAACTTATAATCTGAGCTATTGACATCAGGGGGCAACAGATTCAGCTGCATACTGCGACACTCTTCAATCAGCGTCACCACCTTATCGGTGTTATGCATATCGGCCGACAAGACTGCTGCCATAAACTGCGGTGGGTAATGGGTTTTCAGCCACGCTGTTTGATAAGACACCAGCCCATAAGCCGCCGAGTGCGACTTGTTAAAACCATAACCGGCAAACTTTTCCACCAGATCAAAGATATTACCGGCCAAATCAGCATCAATATTGTTACGTGCACACCCTTCAATAAAACCGCCGCGCTGCTTGGCCATTTCTTCGGGCTTTTTCTTACCCATCGCCCGCCGCAACATGTCCGCCTCACCGAGGCTATAACCAGCCATCACCTGGGCAATTTGCATCACTTGCTCTTGATACAAAATAATCCCGTAGGTCGGCTCCAGCACCGGCTCAAGCCCGGCATACTGATAATCAGGGTGCGGATAGGCTAATTCGGCGCGGCCGTGCTTACGGTTAATAAAGTCATCGACCATGCCCGACTGCAAAGGACCAGGACGGAACAACGCCACCAACGCAATTAAGTCTTCTAAACAGTCGGGCTTGAGCTTTTTAATCAGCTCTTTCATCCCCCGTGATTCCAACTGGAACACCGCGGTGGTTTCAGCTCGCTGCAATAACTGATAGGTGGGTTTATCGTCTAGAGGAATAAAATCAATCACCAAGGGTTCTTCACCCAAGGCGGCACGGTCACGGTTAATGGTTTCTAGCGCCCACTTGATAATGGTGAGGGTTCGCAGTCCCAAGAAGTCAAACTTCACTAGCCCTGCAGCTTCTACGTCATCTTTATCAAACTGAGTAACTAGGCCGCTGCCATCTTCATCACAGGCTACCGGAGAAAAGTCGGTTAACACCGTAGGCGCAATCACCACCCCACCGGCGTGTTTACCGGTGCCTCGGGTTACCCCTTCAAGCTTGAGCGCCATTTCCCAGATTTCTTTAGCCTCTTCATCATGGGTCACAAAATCACGCAGCGACTCTTCCATCTCAAAGGCTTTATTTAAAGTCATCCCCACTTCAAAGGGGATCATTTTGGATAACCGATCGCCCAGTGAATACGGCTTACCTTGCACGCGCGCCACATCGCGCACCACCGCTTTGGCGGCCATGGTGCCAAAGGTAATAATCTGGCTAACAGCATCACGGCCGTAAGCATTGGCCACGTACTCAATCACCCGGTCACGACCATCCATGCAGAAGTCGACGTCAAAGTCGGGCATCGACACCCGCTCGGGGTTTAAGAAACGCTCAAACAGCAGGTCATACTGCAATGGATCAAGGTCAGTAATATGCAGCACGTAAGCCACTAAGCTTCCCGCCCCCGAACCCCGGCCAGGGCCTACCGGCACGCCGTTATTTTTCGCCCACTTAATAAAGTCCATGACGATTAAAAAATAACCGGGAAAGCCCATCTGAATAATAATATCCAGCTCGAAGGTTAGCCGATCAACATAAACTTGCCGTTTCGCTGCATAATCCTCAGTGTCTGTTGGCAAGCTCACAGAGAGCCGCTCTTCTAATCCCTCAAAGGACACATGGCGTAAGTAATCATCAATGGTCATGCCTTCTGGCACCGGAAAGTCGGGCAAAAAGTGCTGACCTAAGCGCACTTCAACGTTACAGCGCTTAGCAATTTCTACGGTATTGGCCAGCGCTTCAGGGATATCCTGAAATAGCTGAGCCATTTGCTCAGGTGTTTTTAAATATTGCTGATCAGAGTAGTTACGTGGCCGTCTAGGGTCATCTAAAATCCGCCCTTCTCCGATACATACCCGTGTTTCATGGGCCTCGTAGTCTTCTTGGACTAAAAAACGAACATCATTAGTTGCCACCACCGGCAGCTCAAGCGCCGCTGCTAACTGAATTGCCTGTTGCACATGTTCTTCATCACCAGGGCGTTGGGTGCGTTGTAACTCAAGATAAAAACGCTCAGGAAAAGTGCTCTGCCAAAAACTCGCCAACTGTTTAGCTTTATCACTGTTGCGCTGCAATAGGGCGCGCCCAATTTCACCTTCTTTAGCTCCGCATAACGCAATTAATCCTTCACTATTAGCCACTACCCACTCTTTTTGCACCAGCATCTGGCCTAGATGCTGGCCTTGGGTATAGCCTAAAGAAACAATTTCGGTCAGGTTACGATAGCCCTGATTATTCATGGCCAGCAGCGTTAACCGCGTTGCAGATTGATCACGCTCCTCAGCCGCCAACCAAATATCGGCACCAATAATGGGCTTAATCCCCTTACCCATTGCACTACGATAAAACTTCACCAGCGAGCACATGTTGCTCTGATCGGTGATCGCCACCGCTGGCATATTCATCTGCGTCAGGGCGTCCATCAAGGGTTTAATCCGCACTAAACCATCGACTAAAGAAAATTCACTGTGCAAACGAAGATGAATAAATGAAGGGTTCATAGCTAGCCTAGATAAGATAAATCGCTGGTTAGTTTAACTGATTTAGCGCGAGCTGTTCTTAGCTTGCAGATAGTTTTGCTGATAACGTTGCTCACCCATAGCGCTAATTTGCTGCTCAATTAAGCAGTTAAAGGGTCGCAACAAGGCATCAAACCGCTGCGGTTGCTCCAGTGTATTTAACGCAACAGTAATGGCTTCAATGGTTGATAAAGCATTGGCTTCTTTGGCTGCCCGCAAGCGATACTCAGAAGCCGGTGGTGAGGCTAAGGTAACGGTTGGCAACTGCGCTAAGCTAGAATTGAGATAGATCAATTTACGGGCTTTTTTCCAGGTGCCATCGGGCACCACCAACAAATAAGGTTTTTCAGCGGCTGCTCCAGGCACTTCATTACTAATTGTTTCAGCCTGTTGCTGGAGCGGGTGCTCGACAACATAAGGCAGCAGCACCTGGGCTGAATCATTGGGATAGAGCAGTACGGGACGATAATGCAGCGCCTGTTGCGCTAAGTAAGTAGCCAGCGTTTCAAAGTGCTCACCGACCCACAACTCTGCATTACATAGCCCTAAATACGCTAGGCGCGCGGTATTTAAAGCATGGGACTGCTCGCTGTGATGCTGCAAAATTAACACCTTGGTTTGGCTAGCGAGTTGCGGGATCTGTGCGCACAAGCAATAGGCAACAGGACGGGCACAGCGCTCACACCTAGGTCTTTTTCTCATATAACACACTGCATATTATTTTAGATTGTCTTACAATCAGCTGTGACTTTTGAGTCGCTGCTTAGGTCTCACCCTTTATCTAATTGAGTATTTTGCATCGGGCATGAACAATAGCCGCTGCTAAAGGGCGAGTCACTCAGCGACTAGCTGAAAAACTTTTGCCGCAGAAGCATTATACTCTACCGCTAAACATTTGATTTGCCATACAGCCATAGGCACTTGAGGAACCCGCATGACAAAACAAAACGCCTTTACCTACGAAGAATTGCTGCAGTGCAGCCGTGGAGAGCTCTTCGGAGCAGGTAATGCGCAATTGCCCGCACCCAACATGCTGATGATGGATCGTATCGTGCATATCAGTGAAACTGGCGGTAAATACGGTAAAGGAGAAATCATTGCCGAACTGGATATTACCCCTGACCTGTGGTTTTTTGATTGCCACTTTAAAGGTGATCCAGTCATGCCAGGTTGCCTTGGACTCGATGCCATGTGGCAATTAGTTGGCTTCTTTTTAGGCTGGTTAGGTAATCCTGGCCGTGGCCGAGCGTTAGGCTCGAAAGAGGTCAAGTTTTTCGGCCAAGTACTGCCAACGGCAAAAAAGCTTACCTATAAAATCGATATCAAACGCACCATTAATAGCTCACTTATTCTAGCCATTGCTGATGGCTCAGTGAGCGTTGATGGCCGTGAAATTTACAGTGCCGACGGTTTACGCGTTGGTTTATTTACCTCTACCGATAACTTCTAAGGATGCCATTTATGCGTCGTGCCGTTATTACTGGGATCGGAATCGTTTCTTGCTTAGGTAATGATAAGCAAACAGTCTCTACTCACTTACGTGAAGGCCAATCAGGTATTCGTTTTAATCCTGATTATGCTGAAAAAGGCTTACGTAGCCAGGTATCTGGCTCGATTGACCTGGATCTTGAAGCGTTAATTGATCGCAAAGTCTTCCGTTTTATGGGTAACGCTGCAGCCTATGCTTACCTAGCTATGCAGCAAGCGGTAGCAGACAGTGGCTTATCGGAAGAACAAATTTCTAATCCGCGGGTGGGCCTAGTAGCCGGTTCCGGTGGTGCCTCCACTCTTAACCAGATGGAAGCCATTGATATTCTGCGCGAGCGTGGAGTTAAACGAATTGGCCCATACCGGGTGCCACGCACCATGAGCAGCACCGTCTCTGCCTGTTTAGCCACGCCCTTTAAAATTAAAGGGGTAAACTACTCAATTGCTTCGGCCTGTGCCACCAGTGCCCACTGTATTGGTCACGCGTGGGAGCAAATCCAGCTAGGCAAGCAAGACATCGTCTTTGCAGGCGGCGGTGAAGAAGAACACTGGTCACAAAGCTGCTTGTTTGACGCCATGGGCGCTTTATCTACCCAGTATAACGACACCCCAGAAAAAGCGTCCCGCGCTTATGATGCTAACCGTGATGGTTTTGTTATTGCGGGCGGTGGCGGCATGGTGGTAGTGGAAGAGCTAGAACACGCCCTGGCCCGCGGCGCGAAAATTTACGCCGAAATTATTGGCTATGGCGCTTCTTCCGATGGTTATGACATGGTCGCCCCCAACGGCGTAGGCGCCATGCAGTGTATGCGCCAAGCGCTGGCGACGGTTGATGGACCGATTGATTACCTAAACACCCACGGCACCTCTACCCCAGTAGGTGATGTGGCTGAAATCAATGCCATTAAAGAAGTATTTGGCGAGCAAATTCCTGCTATCAGCTCCACTAAGAGCTTATCTGGCCACTCCTTAGGCGCCGCTGGAGTGCATGAAGCGATCTACAGCATGCTAATGATGGAAGGCAATTTCTTAGCTGGCTCGGCCAATATTGAGCAGCTAGATCCTGCTGTTGAAGGCCTGCCTATTTTGCTGGAAACCAAAGAAAACACCACTGTGAATACCGTGATGAGCAACAGCTTTGGTTTTGGTGGCACCAACGCCTCATTGGTTCTGCGCCGCTGGCAAGACTAAGCCCGCTTCACGCTGTAAACCAAAAAGCGCCTAAGGTTATTAGCCTTAGGCGCTTTTTTATTCACTCAGTAACAGCAAACGATTACAGCGTTAGCTCACGAGCTGAAACCTTGATAAAGGCTTGCTTCAGATCATCAAAGGTATGTACCGCGGGGAACTGCGGAAACTCAGCAATCACATTCTCAGGGGCATGGAATAAAATACCTGCATGCGCTTCGGACAGCATGGTGGTGTCATTGTATGAGTCACCCGCAGCGATCACGCGATAATAGAGGCTTTTTAAGGCCACCACCGACTGACGTTTCGGGTCTTTTTGGCGTAACTGGTAATCCACTACGCGCCCTGTTTCATCGGTAATCAGCTTATGGCAAAGCAAGGTGGGAAAGCCTAGCTGGCGCATTAATGGCTGAGAAAACTCATAAAAGGTGTCGGATAAAATAATTACCTGGAAGCGCTCACGCAGCCAGTTCACAAACTCTACCGCTCCTTCGAGTGGCTTTAAAGTGGCAATCACTTGCTGGATATCATCCAACTTCAGACCATGCTCATCTAAAATGCGTAAACGCTGTTTCATCAAAACATCATAGTCAGGAATATCGCGGGTCGTTGCGCGTAATTCTTCAATTCCTGTTTTTTCCGCAAACGCAATCCAGATTTCTGGAACCAAAACCCCTTCAAGGTCTAAGCAAGCAATTTCCACAAATAATTCCTCATTAATGGTTTGAGTAAAATAGCGCGTCAAGCAAACAGCCAGCGGCGTGCTGCCAAGGATTATACAGAATCTGCCATGGACCACCATAAGGCCAACCGCTTTAAGCACTAAGCCAACCAATAATTAACAGCAGACGGCCCCTAGCAGTGCTAAACTAATGACCTGTTTCAACCCTGTTATGCTGGATTTTGCTAGGAATGGTTATGAATTTTTATACTCGCAAATGGGTCAAGCCAGAAGATTTAAACCCTAACGGCACCTTATTTGGTGGCAGCTTATTACGCTGGATTGACGAAGAAGCCGCAATCTATGCGATTGTGCAGCTGGATAACTCCCATGTTGTGACCAAACTCATTTCTGAGATCAACTTTGTCAGCTCGGCTAAACAAAGCGATATTATCGAGCTGGGCATTCAAGCCACCGCCTTTGGCCGCACCTCAATCACCTTAAGCTGCATTGTGCGCAATAAGATTACTCAAAAAGAGATTTTAACCATTGACCGCATGGTGTTCGTTAATATGGGCCCGGATGGTAAGCCTGCACCGCATGGCAAAACTGAGATTACCTACACCGATCCACGTCTGGCACTGCCTAAGCAGCAATAAGCCAAACTTTCGAGAACCTGTTGTGATTTCTGAGCTGCTACTGAGCCACTCAACCTTAATTGCCTGCTGGTTACTCTATGCAGTGCTGTTAGGCAGCGCCGCGTGGCGCACCTTATGGGTTGAGCTAATCAGTGACTCGCGCAAACAACACCTGCTATTTGGCACGGTATTTACCCTGTGTTTATTGTGGTTGGTGCGGCGCGATTTTCCATCAGGGGTTTCTTTTCACTTTATCGGCATGACCGCAGTGACCTTGCTGCTCGGCTGGCCGTTGGCGGTGCTAGCGGGCTTAGCCGCGCAGCTCACCTTAGTCATCTTAGGCAAGCAAGCCTTACTGGCCGTAGGTGCCAATGGTTTATTGCTGGTGGCGTTACCGATCCTCATCGCTGAGCTTTGCGCCCGCGCCATTGAGCGGCGGCAACCCGATAATCTATTTGTCTATATTTTTGGCAGCGGCTTTTTCCCCGCCGCCCTCACCGCTATCTGCTGCACTTTAGCCGGCAGCTTGCTGCTGTGGTTTGAGGGCATTTACCAGTTTCCCCCGTGGCTAAGTGAGTACTTTGGCATGGTATTTTTAGTTGCCTTTCCTGAGGCCTTTATCAATGGCATGGTGATCAGTGCCTTTGTGGTGTTTAAGCCAGAATGGTTAGAAACCTTTAATCGCTCGCGCTACTTACAAGCGCCATGGAATCATCCCGATGACCCCAGTGATTAAGCGCTGGGGCTTAGCCTACTGACTCCATTACTCACCACGCCTACTCACAACTCATCCCAAGCAAGGTTTTCTGCGATGCAGCAACTGATGTGGTTTCGCCAAGATTTACGTACCGAAGATAATCATGCCTTAGCTAAAGCCACTGCCCAAGGCCCGGTGGTGGGTGTCTTTATCATCTCACCCAAGCAATGGCGCACCCATCACGAAGCGCCCTGCAAACTGGACTTCTGGCTACGTAATCTGCTGGCGCTCCAGCAGCAGCTGGCACTACGCAATATTCCCTTGGTGACCCTTACCTGCGATGACTGGCAGACTGTCCCCCAAGCCCTATTGCAGCTAGCCAAACAGTGCAAAGTCAGCCAACTGCACTTTAATCAGCAGTTTGGAGTTAACGAAAATCAGCGCGATGCTCAAGTCCACAGCACTTTCCAGCAGGCTGGCATTGCCTGTCATAGTTATCAAGATTTTACTCTGCTGGCGCCTGGCAGCATTCATAACCAGTCGCAGCAACCCTATAAAGTGTTTACCGCATTTAAAAAGGCCTGTGCCAAGCGCTTGGAGTATCAAGCCCAGCCGTATTATTCATTAGCGCCAATTCAACCAAAACTGGCCATTGCCTCGAGCAATATTGCACAAGCCTTTCAACATGCAGGAATCCCCGTTGCCGCAGCACACTTTAGTCAACTCTGGCCAGCCGGTGAAGCTGAAGCAACCCAGCGGCTGGAGGATTTTTTGGCCAGTGCAGTGTTAGCTTACCAACAACAGCGAGACTTCCCTGCTCTCAGCGGTACTAGTAGCCTCTCGCCCTACCTCGCGGCTGGAGTTATCTCGATTCGCCGCTGCTTTAATGCAGCCCTGCAACTCAATCAAGGTGAACTGCTAAGCGGTCAGCCGGGCCTTAGTACTTGGCTCAATGAACTGCTCTGGCGGGAGTTTTATTTACACCTAATGGCGGCTTACCCCAAGCTTTCCAAACAGCAACCCTTTCAAGCCCAAACTCAACAGGTACAATGGCGGCATGCGCCTGCAGACTTTGCCGCCTGGTGCCAAGGCCAAACGGGAATGCCAATCGTCGATGCAGCGATGCGCCAATTACTGGCTACTGGCTGGATGCATAATCGCCTGCGAATGATTAGCGCCTCTTTTTTAAGCAAAAACCTACTCATTGATTGGCGTTTAGGTGAAGCATGGTTTATGCAGCACTTAATCGATGGTGAGTTAGCAGCCAATAATGGGGGGTGGCAGTGGTGCGCTTCAACTGGTACCGATGCAGCGCCTTATTTTCGTGTATTTAATCCCGTGACCCAAGCCGAGCGCTTTGATCCTGAGGCGCGTTTTATCCAACACTGGTTGCCTGAATTAACAGGATTAAGCAGCAAAGCCTGTTATCTACCAAAGCAAGAGCCGCAGCAGTTAGCGGCTCTGAACTACCCGAAACTCATTGTCGACTTAAGCCACAGCCGAGTCCGCGCAATTGATGCCTTTAAGCAGCTCACCACGCCGCCCACTCCAAGCACTTAGCTCCACGCTTAGCTTCAAGCACTTAGTCTTGCACTAAGCGTGGCTTAACGGGAGGGCGCACCCCAATCTCAATCTGTAGCTGCTGGATCGTGCCCTGCTTTAACACCTCCATCGCCACGTGCTGCCCAGGACGCATTCGCGCCACCTGATTCATAGCAGTGCGGCCATCATTGGCGGCCACCCCTTCAATATTTAAAATGATATCGCCTTGCTCTAAACCGCCTTTAGCTGCAGGGCTGTTGTCATAGACTCGACTCACAATCACCCCTTCGCCTTGTTTTAACTGGCGCTCATGCTGAGTTTCTAGCGGAATATTTTTCACCTCTAAGCCCATCCAGCCACGCACCATACGTCCATGCTGAATAATCGACTCCATCACCTCTAAAGCCAGTTTGGCTGGAATCGCAAAGCCGATCCCCTGTGAACCACTGCCCCGAGAGAAAATAGCGGTATTAATCCCCACTAAGTGCCCTTGCATATCCACTAAAGCACCACCCGAGTTACCCGGGTTAATCGCGGCATCGGTTTGAATAAAGTCTTCATAGGTGTTCAGCCCTAAATGATGACGCCCCGTACCACTGACAATCCCATAGGTGACGGTTTGTCCCACACCATAAGGGTTACCAATGGCCAATACCCCATCGCCGGTACGCAGCTTTTCTGAGTCTCCAAAAACAATAGCTGGCAGCCCTGTGGCCTCTACTTTGATCACCGCCAAATCAGTTTCCGGATCACTGCCAATAATCTTGGCCTGCAAGGTTCGGCCATCTTTTAACGCCACAATAATACCTTGCTTGTTTGCCACCACATGGTTATTAGTCAGCATAATGCCATTTTCGCTAATCAATACCGCAGAACCTAAACTGGATTTTGGTTGCTTAGTAGGAGGCATAGGCACTTCTTGGCCATGCAAGTGCTTGAGCTCTTCATCTGGCACTTGCAGCTCTATCGCCTGCGCCTCACTGTTATGATCGCTACTAAATAAATTCACCACCGCAGGTGAGGCAATTTCCACCGCATCGGCAAATGAAAAGGCATTACTCTGCACTGACTGTGCGGCCACCTGCTTAACAGTCACCCGCGAGGTCGGTAAGCCAACCCACTCGGGAAAGAGTTCGATTAGTAACAGCGCGCCCAACAACCCCACCGCCACTGGCCAACCATAGGGACTGATTGCCTTATGCATTGCAAATACCTGCTAAGATTCTGCTAATAGAGAAAACCCACGCATTATAGAGTCAATCACAAAAGTTCCTAGTGTTAAAACTTCTTGTTACTTATGTCTATTTATGGAGAGCCTATGGCTATTTCACGCGATTCTTTACTTAAACGCACCGACGAGTTTCTCAACAGCGCCCGCATTTCCGACTACTGCCCTAATGGCTTACAAGTCGAAGGCCGCGCACAGATTAAAAAAGTCGTCTCAGGAGTAACGGCCTCGCAGGAATTAATTGAGCGCGCCATCGCCGAGCACGCTGATTTACTCTTAGTGCACCACGGCTATTTCTGGAAAGGCGAAGATCCGCGGGTACTAGGTATGAAGCAACGCCGGCTTAAAGCCTTACTCATCCACGACATTAACTTAGTCGGCTATCACCTGCCCTTAGATATTCACCCGGAAGTAGGCAATAACGTGCAACTGGCTCAACGCCTAGGGATAACAATTGACGCCGGATTAGAGCCAGACAACCCCAACAGTGTTGGCTTAGTTGGTCATTTTCCCCAGGCGCTGAGCACTGCAGAACTTAGCGCCCGCATCTCAGAGCAATTACAGCGTGAGCCACTGGTGATTGATACCCAACGCCCAATCCAGCGAATTGGCTGGTGTACCGGCTCGGCGCAAAGTTATATTGAAAAAGCTTTAGCCCAGGGCTGCGACGCCTACATCACAGGCGAAGTCTCTGAGCCCACCGTGCACTTTGCCCGGGAGAATAACATCACCTTCTTCGCCGCCGGCCACCACGCCACCGAGCGTTATGGCGTACAGGCGCTTGGGCAGTGGATGAGTCAAGAATTTGATCTCGAGCATGTGTTTATTGATTGCGACAATCCAGTTTAAGGCCTGCTTACTTGGCTCGCGCAGCTGCTTCTTTAGCCAGTAGCTGCTGCTTGAGTGCTATGCCCCAGCGATATCCCGATAGACTGCCATCACTGCGCACCACCCGATGACAAGGTACTAACCAAGCGATCGAATTAGCGCCGCAGGCATTGGCTACCGCACGGTAAGCCCGTGGCCGTTGCAACTGCACAGCCAGCTGCTGATAACTACGGGTTTCACCAGGTGGGATGCTAAGTAGGGCTTGCCAGACCTGCTGCTGAAAAGCACTGCCCTGCCAAATAAAATCAGCCACCGTTAGTTGCTGTTGTTGCCAGCGTTTAATCAGTGCCTGCAAGTCAGCGTCTGGCTCAGTGATTAAGCGCTCAAGCACTGCAGTAGGAGAACAAGCTAAGTGCTCGGCTAATAATTGCTGCGCTGTCTCTGACGTTTGCGCCAGTGCCGCATAACTGACCTGTTGATCTTGTAACTCAAGGGCTAAGTACAATCCCTGAACTGAATAGATAAAGTATTTAGTTTTCATCTGCCTGCCTTAACACCCTAAACGCTAGCTGTACAGTTTTTCCCTGACTATCCATAACCCGTAACTGATGCCGTCCCGGCTGGGTAAAGTGTAACTCTTGCGGCGCATTGGCCAAGGTTTGCCCCAAATACTGGCCATCCAGGTACCAGTAGGCGCTATCGACTGCGCCTAGTAACTCTAGGCGTAAGGTTAACTGGGACTGCCCTGCCAATAAATAAACGCGCTCATGCTGCTCTAGCCCGTTAATCTGTAAATCTGCCGCTCCAGTTGCAACCGCACTGCTGTGCTGCTTAACACAACGAGGATCAAAGCTTGGCAGGCGTTGCTGGCGAGTTTCAGCCGGATCTAACCATGGCTCAAGCGCCGCAGGCCAGCCTATGTAATTAACTACCCGCACCGCTTGGCATTCTGCTATTGGCGCTGCAGCGAGTTTGTTAGCAGGCACCCGTAAACCTTGCTCATTGAGCCAGAGCATTTCTTGAGCCGGCAGATCAAGACTCGGTGGCGCGGTATTGTCTAATAGCCATGCCAAATGGCGCACCCGACACATTTCCGGCTGCTCATCTTGCTCGCGCAAACCACTGGGCCAACAAATTCGCTGCCGACTCACGCTTGCTGGCGGCACTGACGCCTTTGCCGCGCTGACCGTAACATGATGCTGCAGTAACTGGTCTACTTGGCGTAGCAGTGGCATAGCTGAAGACACACCTAGCTGATTTGGCACCGGCGTGCCATCGGGACGACCTAACCAAACGCCCACCACATATTGCTGATTAATCCCCAGCGACCACGCATCACGAAAACCATAACTAGTCCCGGTTTTCCACGCTAGCTTGCCTAAGCTCAACGGCTCATGTGCGGTATAGCGCTGTAACAACGTGCGGATAATCCAAGCCGCGCCCTCAGATAATAAGGGTCGCTCTTGCAATGGCTGCTCTGGCAAATAACGTAAACGCCCTAGTCGCCCCTTGCGCGCCAAGCTGGTATAAGCAGCCACCAGTGACTCTAAGTTAGTCCCAGTACCGCCTAAGATTAAACTGAGATTAGGTTCACTGCCACTAGGAAATAGCAGCTGCCAACCGGCTGAACGTAAACGACTGGTAAAATGTTTCGCCCCATAATGACTCAGCAATTGCACCACTGGAACATTTAGCGATGCTTGCAAGGCTTGCTCAGCGGTTACTGCCCCAGTAAACGCTTGGTTAAAGTTTTGTGGCTGATAGGCCATGCCGGTGCGCGGAATATCTTGCAATAAGGACGCAGAATGAATCAGCCCCTGATCCAACGCCAATCCATATAAAAAAGGTTTTACAGTAGAGCCTGGTGAACGTATGGCTTGCACCATATCAACATGGGCAAATCGCTCAGCATCATTAAAATCAAGCGAACCTAAGTAGGCCACTACTTCTAAAGTTTGATGGTCCACTACTAAGATTGCCGCTGAAGTCTTTTGCGGCAAACGGTGCTTCCAACCTGCTAATAAGGCTTCTAAACGTTGTTGCAACTCAATATTAATGGTGCTGCGAATAATCGGCTGCTTGTGGCGTTGGCTTAAACGCCGCGCCAATAACGGCGCCAACTGTGGCGATTCGCGCGGGGCGATATACAGGGGTTCTGCGGCGGCCTCCTGCACTACCCGCTCTGGCCAAATACGTTGCTGCTGTAAGCGCTGTAACAGCTTATTACGAGCCTGCTCTGCCCGCTGCGGATGTCGATCGGGGCGTAAACGACTAGGCGCCTGGGGTAAAACGGCCAGTAAAGCAGCCTCAGCATAGGTCAGCTGCTGCGGCCCTTTGCCTAAATACGCCCAACTGGCAGCAGCCACTCCTTCTAAAGTTCCGCCAAAAGGCGCTTGATTCAGGTACAGCGTCAAAATCTGCTCTTTTGAGTAATACCACTCCAGCTGTAAAGTACGCCCAATTTGCTTCAACTTGCCCGCCACTGTGCGTGAATGGGGATCAATTAACCGCGCCACCTGCATCGACAAGGTGCTGCCGCCTGAAACGACTCGCCCATACCGCAGATTCAGCCACGCCGCACGCAGCAAAGCCAAAGGGTTAATGCCTGGGTGCTGATAAAACCAGCGATCCTCATAATTCAACAGCGCCTCTAGGTAACGCGGTGAAATCTCGGTCAGCTGCACAGGATAGCGCCATACTCCCTCGGCATCGGCAAAGCGCCAAAGTGGTACTCCCTCTTTGGAAACCACTACCTGCGCCTGCTGTTTATCCAGCATCGGCAGTGGAAAAGCAGCATTTAAAGCTATTAGACCCAACAGCCCACTCAGCACCAGGCTGCCCATTAGCTTTAGCCACGTTTTAGGCTGCATGCCTGTTACCTTGGATAGAAAATTGCATCGACACTCTTTAGCCGCCAGCCTTTTGATTAGGTACACTAAGTGCAAATTGATTTTGGAGTTTAGCGCAATGTTAATGGTGATTTCGCCGGCAAAAACCTTAGACTACAGCACCGCCCCGAGCACTCAGAGCTATACCTTACCTGAGCATTTAGAGCATGCCGAGCTATTGATTAAGCAATTAAAGCAGCTGTCGCCGCAAGCTATTGCCCAGCTTATGAAAATTTCTGACAAGTTAGCTGGCTTAAATGCCGCACGCTTCAGTGACTGGCAGCCAAAGTTTACTCCGGAAAATGCCAAACAAGCTATTTTGGCCTTTAAAGGGGATGTTTATAGTGGATTAGATGCTGATTCCTTTAGCCAAACAGATTTTAACTTTGCCCAGCAACATTTGCGGATTCTGTCTGGCTTGTATGGCCTACTCAAGCCATTAGATTTAATGCAGCCGTATCGCCTCGAAATGGGGACTCGACTCGAAAATGCTCGCGGTAAAAACCTCTATGAGTTTTGGGGCGAGCGTATTACCCAATGGCTTAATCAAGCCATGGCTGAACAGTCCAGCGATATCTTGCTCAATCTTGCCTCGAACGAATACTTTAGTGCGATTAAGCCTAAGCAATTACAAGGACGTGTAATTGACGTAGAGTTTCGTGATCAAAAAAATGGCGAGTATAAAATTATTAGTTTTTACGCCAAAAAAGCCCGCGGCTTGATGGCTCGTTACGTGATTCAACAACAGCTCACCGAGGTCGAGCAACTTAAGCAGTTTGATAGCGAAGGCTATTACTTTGTCGCTGAGCGCTCCACTGTCAGCAAGCTGGTCTTTTTACGCGATCACCCAGAGTCCTAAGCGCTAGCTTGAAACAGTATCCGCCCGCCACTTAAAAGCAGCGGGCGAGATTCAACTAGTTTAAGCCAGCATCTGACTTAGCTTAACAGCTGCTGCAAACCTTTAATCAAGGCCGCATTTTCAGTATCCGTGCCAATACTGATGCGTAAGAACTGATCAATCCGTGGCTGATTAAAGTAGCGCACAATGATATTTTGCTCACGCAAGCCTTGGGCCAAGGCTGCAGCATCTTGGCTGCTATGGCGGGCAAATACAAAGTTAGCCGCCGAGGGTAAAACTTCAAAGCCAAGCCCTAACAAGGCCTCAGTCACTTGCTCGCGGCTCTCGATTACTTTGTTACAGGTTTGCTGAAAGTACTCAACATCTGCAAACGCCGCTGCCGCTCCAGCAATCGCAGCACGATCCAATGGATAGGAGTTAAAGCTATTTTTAATGCGCTCTAAGCCCTCAATTAGCTCAGGCTGACCAATGGCTAAACCGACCCGTAATCCGGCCAAAGAGCGCGATTTAGACAAGGTTTGGCAGACCAGCAAGTTGGGGTACTGCGCCACCAAGCTCACCGCACTTTCACCGCCAAAGTCAATATAAGCTTCATCGACTAACACCACTGATTGCGGGTTGGCCTGCAAAATTTGCTCCACTGCCGTCAAAGGCAATAAGCAACCGGTTGGCGCATTGGGGTTGGGGAAAATAATGCCGCCATTGTCCTGGCGATAATCTTCAGGATTAATCTGAAACTCTTCGTCCAGTGCCACAGGCTTTGGCTCAATGCCATACAGCCCACAATACACAGGATAAAAACTATAACTAATATCGGGAAACAGCAGCGGCTTACCCTGCCGAAAAAAAGCATTAAAGGCATGGGCCAGCACTTCATCTGAGCCATTACCCACAAACACCTGACTCACTGGCACTTGGTAATACTCAGCAATCGCCTGCTTTAACTGATCACAATTAGGATCAGGGTATAAACGCAGATTATCACCGATTTCTGCCTGCATCGCTGCCAGCGCTTTAGGTGAGGGCCCATAAGGGTTTTCATTAGTATTTAGCTTAACTAACTGAGTAACCTTGGGTTGTTCACCTGGCACATAAGGCACCAGATTGTTAACAAAAGGACTCCAAAACTGGCTCATGTTATTGCTCCTGATCTGGTTGAATGCGGTACTCGGCAGACCGTGCGTGGGCGGTAAGGGATTCGCCACGGGCCAAAACCGAGGCAATTTTGCCTAATTCCGACGCCCCTTGTGGCGAGCAATTAATAATTGATGAGCGTTTCTGGAAATCATAAACCCCTAAAGGCGAAGAGAAACGCGCAGTGCCTGAGGTGGGTAATACGTGGTTAGGGCCAGCACAATAATCCCCTAGCGCTTCAGCAGTGTAACGCCCCATAAAGATCGCGCCAGCGTGGCGAATCTGTGGCAATAAGCTTTCGGGGTCAGCAACCGATAACTCAAGGTGCTCTGGGGCAATTTGGTTAGCCACCTCGATCGCTTGTTGCATATCTTCAACCACAATCAAGGCGCCACGCTCACGCACTGAAGTCCGTGCAATTTCTTCACGCTCTAGTGTTGGCAGCAAACGCGCCATGCTTTGGGCTACTTGTTCGATAAAGTCAGCATCCGGCGAAACTAAAATAGCCTGAGCATCCTCATCGTGTTCAGCTTGGGAAAATAAGTCCATCGCAATCCAATCAGGATCGGTTTGGCCATCACATATCACTAAAATCTCTGAAGGCCCGGCAATCATATCAATGCCCACCTTGCCAAATACGTGGCGTTTGGCGGTGGCAACATAAATATTTCCTGGCCCAACAATTTTATCAACCGCAGGCACGCTCTCAGTACCGTAAGCCAGTGCAGCTACCGCTTGGGCGCCGCCAATGGTAAATACTCGATCCACGCCTGCCACGGCAGCAGCCGCAAGGACTAACTCGTTAATCTCACCACGGGGTGTGGGTACCACCATAACCACTTCAGGCACTCCAGCAACTTTCGCCGGAATCGCATTCATTAATACCGAGGACGGATAAGAGGCTTTACCACCAGGCACATAGAGACCCGCACGATCTAATGGAGTAACCTTTTGCCCCAGCACCGTGCCATTGGCTTCAGTGTATTGCCATGAGTCTTGCTGCTGATGCTCATGGTAACTGCGTACACGTTCCGCCGCAGCCTCTAACGCTTGACGTTGCTCTGGAGTGATTTTATCGAGGGCTGCCTCTAGACGCTCGCGGGGCAGAATCAAATCGCTCATCTCGGCCACCTCTAAGCCATCAAACTGGCGAGTAAACTCTACCAGTGCGGCATCGCCCTGTTGGCGTACGGCAGCAATAATATCCAGCACGCGCTGGTTAACAGAATCATCAGAAACACTTTCCCAGCTCAAAAGCTGCTCAAGCTGCTGAGAAAAGTCGGTGTCGCTGGCATTCAAGCGACGAATAAATGCGGTATCGGTCATAGCTGGCCTCAGGTTATGGACTAACACTCAGGCGCCACACAAGCACTAACCTTCTGCGCGGGCACCCGAGTGATTTCGGCTATGACGCAGTAAGGCAGTGCGTACACAACGAGGTACGCACTGGATCAGTTAGTTGCAGTGTCGCTGATTAACCGCTTGTTCAAGCACCTTAAGCAGAGCCTGAATTTCAGCGTGTTTGATCTTCATTGAGGCGCGGTTGACAATCAAGCGTGAGCTAATATGAGCAATCAGCTCTTGCGGCTCTAAACCGTTGGCACGCAGCGTGTTACCGGTATCCACAACGTCAATGATTTTATCGGCTAGCCCCACTAACGGCGCTAACTCCATAGAGCCATACAGCTTAATGACTTCAACTTGACGCCCTTGTTCGGCGTAATAGCGCTTTGCTACATTGACGAACTTAGTCGCCACTCGCAGTCTACCACGTGGCTCAGGTGCCCCCGTGACGCCAGCTGTCATCAACTTACACTTCGCAATTTGTAAGTCCAACGGCTCGTATAGGCCTTGGCCACCATACTCCAGCAATACGTCTTTACCGGCTACGCCTAAGTCTGCTGCACCCTGCTCAACATAGGTCGGCACATCAGTGGCGCGTACGATTAGTAAACGCACATCATCACGGGTGGTAGGAATGATTAATTTACGACTTTTTTCAGGGTTTTCAGTGGGCACGATGCCGGCTTGTTCAAGCAATGGCAAGGTGTCATCTAAGATACGCCCTTTGGATAATGCAATAGTTAACATGTTCTACTAGCCCGGTACTCGACGGATTTTTGCACCTAACAACTGCATTTTTTCTTCAATGCACTCATAACCACGGTCAATGTGGTAAATACGATCAATTAAAGTTTCACCATCTGCCATTAATGCGGCAATCACTAAACTGGCCGAGGCGCGTAAGTCAGTGGCCATTACTGGCGCTGCTTTTAAACGCTCAACACCTTGTGAGATGGCAGTATTGCCTTCAATTTGAATTTTAGCGCCCATGCGTTGCATTTCTAATACATGCATAAAGCGGTTTTCAAAGATGGTTTCAATCACCGTGCCGGTGCCTTCAGCAACCGCATTCATCGCAATAAACTGCGCCTGCATATCGGTTGGAAATGCAGGATAAGGTGCGGTACGTAGGTTCACAGCCTTTGGCCGCTTACCTTCCATATCCAGCTCAATCCAGTCATCACCAGTGGTAATTTTTGCGCCAGCTTCTTGTAGCTTGACCAAGACGGCCTCTAGGATCGTCGGATCAGTATCTTTTAACTTAACCCGGCCACCGGTTGCAGCTGCTGCCACTAGAAAGGTTCCGGTCTCGATACGGTCTGGCATGACCTGATAGGTAGCACTATGTAAACGCTCTACCCCTTCAATCACAATGGTATCGGTACCTGCGCCACTTACTTTAGCACCCATGGCGTTTAAGCAGTTGGCTAGATCGACAATTTCTGGTTCACGGGCAGCATTTTCCAGCACCGTGCGCCCTTTAGCCAAGGTGGCTGCCATCATGATATTTTCGGTTCCGGTCACGCTGACAATATCAAAGAAGAAGTTACCACCACGCAAGCCCTCTTTGGGCGCCTTAGCTTTGATATAGCCGTCCTCTACAACAATCTCAGCACCTAACGCCTCCAGCCCCCGGATGTGCAAATCTACTGGGCGCGAACCAATCGCGCAACCACCAGGTAGTGCCACTTCAGCCTGACCGAAATGAGCCACCATCGGACCTAACACCAAAATCGAAGCACGCATGGTTTTAACCAGCTCGTAAGGCGCCACCAACGTAGTGATGCTGCGCGGATCAATTTCCACACTGAGCTTTTCATCAATCACAGGCTCAATACCCATGCGACCAAACAGCTCGATCATGGTGGTGATGTCATGTAGATGCGGCAGATTGCCAATGGTGACTGGCTCATCAGCCAACAGCGTTGCCGCTAGAATCGGTAAGGCCGCATTTTTTGCGCCAGAAATACGAATTTCACCATCAAGGCGACCACCGCCTGTAATCAGTAATTTGTCCATCAGGGTCTCATCTATGCCTTAGGCTCGGGATGCCCAAGCGTCTTTACTAAAAAATTTCATGCTGACCGCGTGAACTCGGCCATCCGCAATCCATGGATTAATTACCGCATATACCGCTTGCTGACGTTTAACCGGACTTAATGCCGCCAATTCATCACTAATAATATTTAAGCAAAAATCACAGCCTGAACCATCTAGCACAACCTCTACGTTGTCGAGCTGCTGTTCAATGGCTTGTTTAACTTCTTGTGAGTACATGCGTTCCTCTACAGATCACTTAGTTGTTGCAGCCAATAATGGCGATAACTGACACACTTCGGCAATTTGTTGCATGTCTTTGGGTAAGCCGACAATCGACAACTGTTTATTGCCGCGTAGCCCTTCACGCATAAATGCCAACACCAAGGCCAATCCCACACTACTGGACTTACTAACCTCGGTGCAGTTGATTTCAAGGGTAGCACCTTCTGCCGAGGCAATCAGTGCTTTACCTTGGCGCAGCAGCGCTGGCGCCGTGCGATAATCTAGCACACCTCGCAAGCTAAGCTGCTGATTTTGCAAATTAATTTCTGCCGCTGCCATAGTTATTTGTGCTCTTCACGGGTTTTACCAATGATTTCAACCCAATCATCAATCACCTTATCAAGGTTGCCACCGTTTTTTTGCATCGCTTCAGCAAATTGATCACGGAACAACTTACCCACGTTAATTCCATTAATAATTACGTTGCGCATCATCCACTGATTATTTTTAATTACCATGGTGTAAGACAGCGGATAAACCACGCCTTTATTATCGGTTACTTCCATTTTTACTTCAGCACGCTTAGGGTCACGCTGCACTCCCATTGGCAATACTTTGATGTCTTGGTTGTCGTATTCAAGCAAGGCATTGCCATAGAACTGCATTAAACCCTGCTTAAAGTTTTCCTGAAATTTAGCCATCTGTGCAGGACTGGCCTGACGTGAATAGCGCACCGTCATTACACTGCGTGAAATCCCATCAGCATCCACTACTGGTCCTAAAATATTATCCATTGCCTGATAAAAAGCTTGCGGACTATTTCTGTAGTGCTCTTTATTCGCTTTCAAATCCTGTAGCAATTTAGAGGTAGTTTCTTGTACTACTTGCTGCGGGCTTAATGGGGCGGCAGCAATGGCCAACAACGGCAAGCTAAGTAGCAAGGCTAAAAAGCCACGACGCATCATCGTTATCATTGTCTTACTCACTCTTTATCCGATGAATTAACTGAGTTTAATAAAAATTTACCGATTAGTTCTTCTAGCACCAATGAAGACTGGGTATCAGTGATCACTGACTGATCTTCTAAGACCTCATCTTCACCACCGACACTGAGGCTAATGTACTTTTCACCGAGCAATCCTGCGGTCAAAATCGAGGCGGTTGTATCTAGCGGCAAGTTGTTGACCTTGCTATCAAGATCCAAGCTGACTTTACTACTAAAGCCCTCATGATCTAGCTCAATCGCAGCTACTTTTCCCACTGTGACTCCAGCCATAGTGACCTTAGCTCGAGTAGTTAACCCCGAGGTGTTATCAAAATAAGCATACACTCGGTAAGTGTCGGTATGACCATGAAAGGATAAACCACTGACCCGCAACGCCAACAACACCAGCGCCAGCACACCAGCCAATAAAAATAAACCTACTGTAATTTCAAGCGTACGGCTGCGCATTAGAAATCTCCAAACATTAATGCAGTCAAAATAAAATCAAAACCCAGTACCGCCAGCGAGGCGTACACCACGGTTCGTGTGGTTGCACGGCTAATCCCCTCCGAGGTGGGCTCGCAGTCATAGCCTTGGAATACCGCAATCCAGGTGACTAAAAAAGCAAAAACCACACTTTTAATCACCCCATTTAATACATCTTTTTGAAACTCAACGCTGTTTTGCATATTGCCCCAATAGGAGCCGTCATAAACCCCCAGCCAATCCACTGCCACCATGGCACCACCCCAGATACCAACCACGGTAAAAATCGCAGACAGCAAAGGCATGGAAATAAACCCAGCCCATAGACGTGGCGCAATGATGTACTTTAGCGGATCGACCCCGATCATTTCTAAACTAGATAACTGCTCGGTGGATTTCATATTGCCAATTTCTGCGGTTAACGCCGAACCTGCACGCCCTGCAAACAGTAAAGCCGTGACAACCGGGCCTAATTCGCGCAGCAAGGTGAGCGACACCATTTGCCCGACCGCCTGCTCTGAACCGAAATCGACCAAGATGCTATAGCCTTGTAACGCTAACACCATGCCAATAAATAAGCCCGAAACCACGATAATGGCTAAGGATAAAACCCCTACCGAATACAGTTGTTTCACTAGCAAGCGCCAACTGCTGCCAGCGCCCTTACGCCCTAGTAAGGCGCGCATTAAAAATACCGTAGAACGCCCTAACGCTTGAACCACATCGAGTCCAGAGCGCCCAAATAACGCAATACGATCAAGCCAAGATTTTGCCGCCATGGATTATTTGCTCCCTAAGAATGCACTACGCAAGTCAGGCGCATTAAAGTGAAATGGCACTGGCCCATCCGGTATTCCCTGCATAAATTGTTTAACCTTAGGGTCCTCTGATTGCATTAGCTCTGCTGGGGTTCCCTGAGCCAACACTTGGGTATCTCCTACTAAATAGAGATAATCCGAAATACTGGCAGTTTCAGCTAGGTCATGGGAGACTAAAATACTGGTAATGCCTAAGGCATCATTCAGTAAGCGAATTAATCGCACCAACACCCCTTTAGCAATTGGATCCTGACCAACAAAGGGTTCATCATAAATTAAAATATCTGGATCCAGTGCAATCGCTCGAGCTAATGCTACTCGCCGCTTCATTCCACCTGATAGCTCATCAGGCATTAAGTCCACCGCACCTCGTAAACCAACCGCTTGCAACTTCATTAGTACCACATCATGAATCAACTCTTCAGACAGTGTGGTGTGCACGCGTAACGGAAAGGCCACGTTTTCAAAGACGTTCAGATCAGTAAACAGCGCCCCACTTTGAAACAGCACCCCAAACTCTTTACGCATATCAAATAAATCTGCACGCGATAAGGTTGGCAGGTTTTTACCATTAACCCACACCTCACCCGCGGCAGGCTTTAATTGTGCAGCGATTAAGCGCATCAGCGTAGTTTTACCACAGCCTGACGGTCCCATGATGCCGGTAACCTTACCGCGCGGAATACTCAAATCGATACCTTTGAAGATATAGCGATCGCCGCGTTTAAAGCTGAGATTTTTTAGCTCTACGGCATATTCAGTCGATAACGACATCCAATCTCCTACTGCTTAAACAGTGTTTGAGGCAACCCAAATTAACGAATCACCCATAAATAAAAACGGCTCAATATACCATTGCCCAGCCTAACTTCCCAAGACAGTAGCTGAACAGTTATGAGTTCAGTGACAATTTTGCGTATAATCGGTTTTATTTTCTTCATTAAAAATAGAGAGCCAGTAATGTCGACCGCCTCTTCTTTGATTCAATCCGCCACCCAAGCCATCGCCTTAGAAGTGGAGGCTATTAATCACCTTAAACAACGGATTGATCAGCGCTTCGCCGAAGCCTGCCAGCTTATTCTTAATTGCAGTGGGCGTGTAGTTGTGGTGGGGATGGGCAAGTCTGGACATATCGGGCGCAAAATTGCTGCCACCTTAGCCAGCACCGGTACGCCTGCATTTTTTGTCCACCCAGCAGAGGCCAGTCACGGCGATATGGGCATGATTACTGCTAATGACGTGGTGTTAGCCCTATCTAACTCAGGCTCGACCCATGAAATTGTCACCTTACTGCCACTGATTAAGCGCCTCGGGATTACCTTAATCAGCATGACCGGCAATAGCGAATCCCCTCTCGCTCAAGCCGCTGCGGTAAATTTAGATGCCAGCGTAGAACAAGAAGCTTGCCCCCTGAATCTTGCCCCTACCTCTTCCACCACTGTGGCTTTGGTATTAGGCGATGCCTTGGCGATTGCCCTACTAGAAGCCAAAGGCTTTACCCCTGAGCAGTTTGCTTTTTCACATCCAGGCGGCGCTTTAGGGCGCCGTTTATTGCTTAAAGTCGAGCATGTGATGCACAGCGGTGAAGAGCTGCCTTGCGTGGCCAAAGGCGTTGAACTGCGTCATGCGCTGTTAGAAATGACCCAAAAAGGCTTAGGTATGACCCTGATTCTTGATAACCAAGGCCATTTAGCTGGCGTGTTTACCGATGGCGACTTGCGCCGCGCCCTAGACAAAGGCATTGATGTGCGCACTGCCACCATTGATCAGCTCATGACTACCCACCCTAAATCAGCACATCCTGAGATGTTGGCGGCCGAAGCCTTAAAAATTATGGAAGACCATAAAATCAGCTCACTGCCAGTGATTGATCAACAGGGATTAGCCATTGGCGCACTAAATATGCATGATCTATTACGCGCGGGAGTTATTTAATGTTTAGTCACCTACCACAAGATTTTGCCGAACGTGCACAACAAATTAAACTAGCCGTGTTTGACGTAGATGGCGTGCTCAGTGATGGCCAGCTTTATTTTATGGCCGATGGCAGTGAAGCCAAAGCCTTCAGCACGCTCGATGGCCAAGGAATGAAACTGTTACAGCAGTCAGGAGTCGAATTGGCGATTATTACAGGCCGCGCCTCGAAAGCAGTGGAGCATCGGGTAAAAAACCTAGGGATTAACTACCTTTATCAAGCCCGTGAAGATAAAATAACCGCCCTTAACGAACTGCTGGCTGATCTTGATTTAAGTTACGCTCAGGTAGCTTATCTAGGAGATGATCTGCCAGACTTAGCAGTTATTCGCCGAGTAGGCATTGGCGCTGCGGTAAATAACGCGCACTTTTTCGTTAAACAGCATGCTTATTTCACCACCCATACTAACGGCGGTTTTGGTGCTGCCCGTGAGTTTTGTGATGCACTGATGCATGGCCAAGGCACCTTAGATGCTGTACTGCAGCGCTATTTATAAACTCGCCAGCCTAACTCGACAGCTTAAAAGGTAACTGTTTGTGAAACTAACTCTGCCCAATTACTTACGGACTTTCTTGCTCGCAGTACTTATAATTGCTGTCTTTCTGGCTGTGGGTTACTGGAACTTTGAACGCCGCCCTGAAGCAACGGTAGATCGTCCTATCGCAGTAGCAGCTATACAGACTATCGATTTTTTTGTAACAAACTCACACACCTTACAGTTTCAAGAAGATGGATCGGTTCGCTATGAACTGCGCTCAGAGCAACTTGATCACATTCAACACAATGATCAAACCTTACTGACTCAGCCTGATTTATTGTTAGTGCGCGGCACTGAGTATCCTTGGCATATCACTGGCGACAAAGGTGAAGTGGCTGCCGAAGGCAAGGAAATTGAGCTTATTGATAATGTGCGGGTTGCCCGCACGGATGCTAAACAGCGTCCTACTATATTACAAACCACGCGTCTGACTTATTTTCCAGACGATGAAATTGCACAAACTCAACAACCAGTAGAAATTGAAGCAGCTAACGGCATCACTCACGCTACCGGTATGAAAATTTATTTTAAAGACAGTGTGATGCACTTACACTCAAACGTACGAGGCCAACATGAAGTTCGCTAGCCCTTCATCCATTTTTCTCGCTCTATCCCTTGCCTGCGCCAGTAGTGCTGCTGTGGCTTTACCTTCAGATCGTGAGCAACCAATCCGTATCCAAGCCGACAGCGCAGAGCTCGATGATAAACAAGGAGTTGCTGTGTATCGCGGCAATGTCATCATCACCCAAGGCAGCATGGTGGTTAAAGGCAATACCGTTACCATTACCCAAACGCCAGATGGCGAGATTGAAACCTTTACCTCAGTTGGCCGCCCAGCGTACTACGAGCAAAAACCAGAGCAAAACAAAGGTCTCGTTAAGGCCTATGGCTTAACTATTCAATACTTTGTAGCAAAAGACCGTATCGTTCTTACCGATCAGGCTAAAGTAACCCAAGACGGCAACACCTTTGAGGGTGAGAAAATTGTCTACGACACTCAACGCCAAATCGTAAATGCTGGCCGCGCTACCGACTCTAAGATCACCACACCACGTCCGCGGATTGATATGGTGATTCAACCGAAGAAGAAATAACGCCCATGAGCATACTTAAAGCCCAGCACTTGGCTAAAAGTTACAAAGGCCGCCAAGTGGTTAAAGACGTTAGCCTCAGCATTGAAAGCGGACAAATTGTTGGCTTACTTGGCCCCAATGGCGCAGGAAAAACCACCTGCTTCTATATGATTGTCGGCTTAGTTAAAGCCGATAAGGGCCAAGTCATGATTGACGATCAAGACCTTAGCTTTGCACCCATGCACGGCCGAGCTAAAGCGGGCCTTGGCTACCTGCCTCAAGAGGCTTCAATTTTTCGCAAGCTAACCGTAACCGACAATATTCTGGCCATTCTAGAAACCCGTAAAGAGCTTAATCAACAACAGCGCTTAGCGGCCCTAGAAGAACTATTGCAAGAGTTTAATATCACCCATATCCGTGACAGTCTCGGCATGAGTTTATCTGGCGGCGAGCGTCGCCGGGTTGAAATTGCCCGCGCCCTAGCCACCAATCCTAAGTTTATTTTATTGGATGAACCCTTTGCTGGGGTTGACCCAATTTCGGTGGGTGATATCAAACAAATTATTAAGCACCTCAAAAGCAAAGGCATTGGCGTACTGATCACCGATCACAACGTACGTGAAACCTTGGATATTTGTGAGCTGGCGTATATCGTCAGTGAAGGCACCATTATTGAAGCCGGAGATGCGGAGAAAGTGCTGTCGAATCAGCGCGTTAAAGAAGTTTACCTCGGCCATGAGTTTAGGCTGTAAGGAAGCGCCATGAGTAAAGTAGAGCAAATTGTCCGCCAAACCCGCGCCGAGCGTGAACGAGGCTACCGAGAAAAAGCCCTGCGCATGTACCCGCATTTTTGCGGACGCTGTGGCCGTGAGTTTAGTGGCAAGCGCTTAAGCGAACTCACCGTCCATCATCGTGACCATAATCATGACAACAACCCTGAGGACGGCTCAAACTGGGAGCTACTTTGCCTGTACTGCCACGACAATGAGCATCAGCGTCAAGTTGATTTGCATTACCAACGTGAAGAAGCGGCCGGACAAAAAGCTCCACAACAAACCTTTAAAGCCTTTGCCGGACTGGCTGACCTGCTCAATAAAGAGCATTAATCCCCCAAAAGAGATATAAGCCCGACTAATGATGCCAACTGCCAACGCAACCACCCGCCTCCTCTATGTGATGGACCCTATGTGTTCTTGGTGCTGGGGGTTTGCCCCGGTGATCGCACAGTTGGTTGAGTTAGCCGCTGACTACGGCGTTGACACTGAGATTCGAGTTGGCGGCCTGCGCCAAGAGCATCAACCTTTAAGCCCAGACAAACGGCGTTATATTCTGCAACACTGGCAAACAGTCGCTGCTACCACCAAGCAACCATTTAACTTTGCCCAAGGATTGGGGCCGGACTTTATCTACGATACCGAACCGGCTTGCCGTGCTCTACTTGCTGCGCAACAGCTAGATCAAGCCAACAACACAGCTCAACGCTGGTCGTACCTTAAGACCTTACAAACTGCCTTTTACTGCCAAGCTCAAACACTAACTGAGCCAGTACTCATTCAGCTAGCACAGCGCTGCGACTACCCAAGCGCTGAGTTTACTGAATTATTGAGCAGCGATTGCCTAAAGCAGCAAACCGAACAACAATTTGCTTGGGTCAGACAGCTGCCTTCTAGCGGCTTTCCTAGTGTGTTTATTAGCCATCAACAGCAATTATTGCTATTGACCAATGGCTACCAACCTGCAGAGCAGCTCGCTCCTCAATTACGCGCTTGGTTAATGGCCCATGCCTAATTTCGCACAAGATAAACTGCAGTGGCGTTATATTAAAGACTTAGCCTGGAAACAAAAAAAGTTTCTTGTGTTAGCGAACCTACTAGCGATTTTTTCCGCACTCTGCGCGGTGCCTATTCCGTTACTCTTACCACTTCTGGTCGACGAGGTATTGCTCGATCAACCAGCACAGGCCGTCAATCTGATGCAAAGCGTACTACCCAGCGCTTGGCAGCAGCCCATCGGCTATATTGCTTGCATCCTGCTGACTACCTTACTACTGCGCTTAGCTGCCTTACTGTTTAACGCGGGACAAGCTAGGCTGTTTGCTCAACTGGCACAAAATATTATTTTTGCGATTCGTCAGCGCTTACTGCAACGCCTGCAGCGAATTTCGATGGCCGAATATGAAACCCTAGGCTCAGGTACAGTCACTACCCACCTAGTGACTGATATGAACACCTTGGATCAGTTTATTGGGGAAACCCTGAGTCGCCTGCTAGTTTCAGTACTGACCTTGGCCGGCACTGCCTCAATCTTATTTTGGATGCACTGGCAGCTAGCATTACTGATTTTAGTGTTTAACCCATTCGTGGTGTTTCTCACCATTAAATTGGGGAAAAAAGTCCGCCACCTAAAACGCTTAGAAAATGACAGCACCGCTATCTTTACCCAGGCTTTAAGCGAGTCACTAGACGCCATTCATGAACTACGGGCGAGCAATCGCCAAGCTTACTTTTTTCAAGGACTGACCGACAAAGCTCGCACTATTCGTGACCGCACCACCGCCTCGCAATGGCGTACCAATCTTGCCTCACGCCTGAGCGGCTTATTATTTCAGTTCGGCATCGACATTTTTCGCGCTGCAGCCATGCTGACGGTGCTATTCTCTGACCTATCAATCGGCCAAATGCTCGCCGTTTTTAGCTATCTGTGGTTCATTATTGGCCCCGTTGAACAGCTACTTAACTTGCAATATGCCTACTACGCTGCCGATGGCGCGCTTGCACGGGTTAACCAGTTATTAGCTAAAACCGACGAGCCACAAACACCAACTCTGCCGCTATCAATAATCAATTGGCAGCAGCCACTTATTCGCTTTGAGCAAGTCAGTTTCCAATACGCCAATCAACCACTTCTCAATAACCTTAGCTTTAGCATTAATCCTGGTGAAACCGTGGCCTTAGTCGGAGCCAGTGGCGGTGGTAAAAGCACTATTGCCCAATTACTGTTAGGCCTTTATCAACCAGACAGTGGACGCATTACACTCAACCAGCAACCCATTGCCGCCCTTGGTTATTCGGCCATTCGCCAACACATTGCAATGGTAATGCAGCAACCAGCCCTGTTTAATAGTAGCGTGCGCGATAACTTGCTACTGGGTCGTCAAGCCACTGACAGCGACTGCTGGCAAGCACTTCGCATTGCACAATTGGCCGACACCGTAGAGCAGATGCCCGAACAACTGGATACGTTAATTGGCCGCTCTGGAATTAAGTTATCTGGCGGCCAAAAACAGCGTCTTGCCATCGCCCGAATGATTATGAGCAATCCGCAAATGATCATTTTAGATGAGGCTACCTCTGCGGTAGATACACTTACTGAACAGGCACTGCACCAACAACTAAGTCAGTTTTTACAAGGCAAAACCACGTTAATTATTGCCCACCGTTTAAGCGCCGTACTGCAAGCCGATCGGGTATTGGTGTTAGCTGACGGGCAAATTGTGCAGCAAGGAACCCATCAGCAATTACTCCAACAACCAGGGCTGTATCAGCAGCTGTATGGCAGTTTGCAGCTCTAAAGCCGGCAACCTATAAAATAAATCAGCTAAAGGCTTGACAGCTAAGCGGCAAATCTCTATTATTCGCTCCGTCCTTAAATGGGGCTATAGCTCAGCTGGGAGAGCGCTTGCATGGCATGCAAGAGGTCAACGGTTCGATCCCGTTTAGCTCCACCAAATTCTTAGCGTTTAGTTAAGAATTTTATAATCGAAAGATTAAGAAGGGTTTTGCGTCCCCTTCGTCTAGAGGCCTAGGACACCGCCCTTTCACGGCGGTAACAGGGGTTCGAACCCCCTAGGGGACGCCACATTTTTCTAGCTTTTTTATTAAAAAGTTAGTACCAGCTGTTGGGGCTATAGCTCAGCTGGGAGAGCGCTTGCATGGCATGCAAGAGGTCAACGGTTCGATCCCGTTTAGCTCCACCAATTCTCTGATAAGCACTGCTTATCAACGAAGGTTATGTCCCCTTCGTCTAGAGGCCTAGGACACCGCCCTTTCACGGCGGTAACAGGGGTTCGAACCCCCTAGGGGACGCCAATAAAAAAGCCAGCTTACCAAGCTGGCTTTTTTTTTAACTCGACACTGTGCTTATCACGCTCACGTACGCAGGCCTTTTGATGTTTCCACTTGAACTCGCCATTGATCCTAGCATTATCCTCGCTTTAGCTGCGGTCGCTTTTATTGCCGGCTTTATTGATGCCATTGCTGGCGGCGGCGGACTCCTCACCATTCCAGCCTTACTAATGGCAGGCCTACCCCCACACTTGGTATTAGGTACCAATAAGCTCAGTGCCACCTTTGGCTCTGCTACGGCAGCCCTGACCTTTTACCGTCGCAAACTCTTTAAGCCGGCCAAATGGCGCACCGGCCTACTCTTTACCTTTATTGGTGCAATTACTGGCGCAGTCATCGCTCAATACATGCCTGCCAGCTGGCTCAATCAAATGCTGCCGATCATTGTCTTTAGCTGTGGTTTGTATTTATTGTTTAATCCCACTCCGCCCATTATGGATAATGATGAGATTGAAATTAAAAAAGGCCGCCAAGCTCCGCAAGGCTTTACTCTAGGCTTTTATGATGGCGTAGCAGGACCTGGCACCGGCGCATTCTGGACCGTGAGCACCTTAATGCTCTATCCGATTGATTTATTACGTGCCAGCGGCGTTGCGCGCAGCATGAACTTTATTAGTAACATTACCGCGCTGACGATTTTTATTTTAGCCGGTCAGGTAGCCTGGGTATTAGGCATTAGCATGGGATTAGCGATGATGGGGGGCGCGATTTTAGGCGCCAAAGCGGCGATTCGCGGCGGCAACAAATTAATCCGCCCAGTGTTTATTTTAGTCGTATTAGCCCTTACTGCGCGCTTAGCGTGGCAACACTGGGTTAGCTGAGCCCTGACCTTGGCGCTCCTCAAGGTAACTATCAATCAGATAACGACTGATAGTACCTTTATCGGGGAGTATTGGCAGCTGATCTAAGCTAAACCACTCGGCGCTGCGCAACTCATCTTGCTGAATGACAATGTCGCCAGCAACATAATCGGCAATAAATCCAAGCATCAGCGAATGCGGAAATGGCCAGTTCTGACTCGTTACATAACGTATATTAGCAATCTCTAATTGCACTTCTTCATACACTTCACGCGCCACGCAGTGCTCGATTGTTTCCGCCGGTTCAGCAAAGCCTGCCAGCACACTGTACATGGCACTTTTAAAACGTTGCCCCTGAGCCAACAGCAGTTGATCACCCTTAGTCACCAACACAATCATGCTGGGAGAAATCCGCGGATATTGCTGCAACTGACAGACAGGACACTGCATCAAGCGTTGCTCTGGCATCTGCCGCATAGGCTCTGCACAGCGTCCACAATACTGATGATCATTCAGCCAAGTACCAATCTGGCTTGCATAAGATAGCATCTGATAAAAATCAGGCGGATACAGATCAATATAATCTCGCACACTGACCCAGTCCGCCTGCCGCTTTTCTAACTCACCAGAGATCGGCCACTGCTTAAGTTGCAGCAAGTAGATCGCCTCACCCTTCAACCAACCTAGAGGCTGAAAAGGCAACGCCAATGCTTGCAGCCATTGAGTCTCAGCATACGAATGCAAAAGACCTTCCCCAAAAGATAAAAATCGCATCCTAAAGTGAATTAGGACACGCTTATCTAACTGCTCTATTGAGGGGAACCCATTCACCCAAGGTAAATTAATTATACTCATATAGTTGACATCCTATCCCCCCTAAAGGGTTTGGACTTCTAGATAGCCATGCCTGACCGCGAGAGTGTTTCGCCCCGCATTAACATCGCAGTCGTGAGCGGCACCACCCTCACTGCACATCCATTCTCTTATTCGCAAACCTGCGATACCTTTTGGCCTCGATTCGTGCAAGCTACCGCCACTCGAAAAGGCTTGAGTGGTCTTAAAATAGGTGGACACTGTGTTTTTGAACCCCATCCTTACCTGGCTTTTGCTTACAGTGCTCAGACAATACATTAAGAGCAGTAGACAAAATTCCACCAAGGTTGCAAAAGCCATCCTCCCACTAAAAGCACGAGGTCTTACGTGATTTTGATAATATGAGCTGCAACCTACATCTGGAACAAATATTTTCGAAACTCATGCGTTATTCAAGCACGTAATCAGTCTTTAAACTCAGGCTGTTGTTTCATCATTTGCGCTGCCATTGCTTGCTTTAAATCATCGGCTTGCAACATGGCTGCATTCCAGGTCGCAATATAATTTAAACCATCGGCTACCGAGTGATCACGGGCATAGCGAATCATTTCTTTGGTGCCTTCAATGGCAATCGGCGACTTGCTAGCAATGGTCGCTGCCAGCGCCAGCACTTGTTCAAGCAGTGTGGCGTGATCTGGGTACACCTGATTCACTAAGCCAATTTGCTTGGCTTCCGTGGCATCAAAATCACGGGCAGTATAGGCCAGTTCACGCATGACACCATCACCAATAATATGCGGTAGACGCTGCAAGGTTCCCACATCTGCCGCCATTCCGATGTCGACTTCTTTAATTGAAAATACTGCATCCGCTGCGCAATAACGCATATCACAAGCGGCAATTAAATCCACCGCACCACCAATGCAATAACCGTGGATTGCAGCTAGCACCGGTTTACTGCAATTTTCAACTGCACTTAACGAGCTTTGCAAGTCTTGAATGGTGGCACGCAATAAGCGCGCATTGCGCCCCGCATCTTTTGCAAATTTAGCAGCAAAGCCTGCAAACATTTGCAAATCAATACCGGCGGAAAAATGCTTACCCTCTCCAGATATCACCACAGCACGCACTTCTGGAGTTTCAGCTATCCAGGCAAAAATTTGCTTAATTTCCGTCCAAAATGCCTGATTCATCGCATTCAGTTTTTCTGGGCGATTTAATTGAACATGTGCCACTTTATGCGCGAGCGAAAGTTTAAAAAACTGATAACTGTCCATTTTTAACCTATTGTTTTTTCTAATTTTATGAGTGCGTGCAACCATTAATACAAGTGTGTAACTATAACAACCCCAAGTAAAAAGTCGATGCATAGTTTAAAGGCGACCTACTCTAGACAGTAAACCTTGGCTCCGCTCAATAAAACTCGCTATAGCACTTGATATTTTCTGTTACAAAAGAGAAAGTGCGTTAACTTTTTGGGAGGTCCACACATGTCTGCGTCATTTGCTGCCGCTTTTGGGCGTAATTTCTTAGGCCAGTCACCAAACTGGTATAAACAAACCATCCTGTTTTTCATTATTATCAACCCGATTGTACTGGTCAGCTTTGGCCCAGTAGCCGCTGGTTGGTTATTAGTGGCAGAGTTTATCTTCACCTTAGCCATGGCGCTCAAGTGTTACCCCTTGCAGCCCGGAGGCTTATTGGTAGTAGAAGCAGTTATTTTACAGCTGGCCTCACCCGACGCCCTGTATGAAGAGCTGGTACATAACTTTCCTGTCTTATTGTTATTGATGTTCATGGTGGCAGGCATTTACTTTCTGCAAGATTTACTCTTGGTGGCCTTCTCTAAGCTACTTTTAGGAGTTAAGTCTAAAACCACTTTAAGTGTTTTATTCTGTGCCTTATCGGCCGTACTGTCGGCCTTTCTTGATGCCTTGACTGTCACCGCGGTCATTATCAGCGTCGCCGTAGGTTTCTATGCGGTGTATCACAAGGTGGCCTCAGGAAAGAACCCACAAGATGACAGCAACTACGGCTCAGACACTGAAGTAATTGAACTACACCGCGAGCATCTTGAAGAGTTTCGCGCATTTTTACGCAGTTTACTGATGCACGGTGCTGTTGGTACCGCGCTAGGTGGGGTATCAACTATTGTTGGTGAGCCGCAAAACCTACTCATCGGTAAAGAGATGGGCTGGAACTTCGCCGAGTTCTTTCAGCATATGATGCCGGTATCGATTCCTGTATTTTTTGCCGGTATTGCCACCTGCGTTCTACTCGAAAAAACCCACTGGTTTGGCTATGGCGCGCAATTGCCTGCCCCAGTACGCAAGGTGCTAGCTGATTTTGAGCGCACCCAGGCCGAACGCCGTAGTGCCAGTCAAATTGCAGCGCTTTGGGTGCAAGGTATTGCCGCAGTTATTTTAATGCTAGGCTTAGCCTTTCACGTTGCTGAAGTCGGTTTAATTGGTCTGCTGGTCATCGTGTTAGTCACTTCTCTTACTGGGGTGACTGATGAGCATCAAATTGGCCGTGCATTCCAAGATGCCATGCCCTTTACTGCTTTATTAGTAGTTTTTTTTGCAGTAGTGGCTGTTATTCAAGAACAAGCCTTGTTCGCTCCGTTAATTGACTGGGTACTCACTATGCCAACCGAACAGCAACCCAGCATGCTGTATATTGCCAACGGTTTACTGTCAGCAATCAGTGATAACGTATTCGTTGCCACCATTTATATTGGTGAGGTTAAAAAGGCCTTCGATGCGGGAAGCATGACTCGCGAGCACTTTGACCTACTGGCGATTGCGATTAATACCGGAACCAACTTGCCCAGCGTAGCTACACCGAATGGGCAAGCGGCGTTTTTATTCTTACTTACCAGTGCCATCTCACCGCTGATTCGCCTCTCTTATGGGCGCATGGTGTGGATGGCATTACCCTACACCATTGTCATGGGTACCTTAGGTTGGTGGGCAGTTAGCCATTGGGCCTAGCAGCTTAAGCCATCTAAAACCCGGCCTAGCGCCGGGTTTTTATTTGACCGAAAAAAACTGGAGCCAACAACAGATGCTGACTCCAGTTTTTAATGGCAAGTTAGTAACCGTTAAGTTACGGACGCACCGCCGAGACCTCAATCTCAATCAGCCAACCTGGATTGGCTAAAGCTGCCACTTCTACTGCTGAACGCACCGGTAACTTAGGCTGAGCTTCAGTGCCAAAGAACTGAGTGTAACCTTTCATAAAGCCAGAAAAATCCACCTTGCCTTCCTCAGCGACTAAAAACACCTGCATCCGGTACACATCACTCATACTCAAGTTTAAGCTTTTGAGGTTGTTCTCAATCGCCTTAAGCACCGAGACTGTTTGTTCTTCCATCGAACCATAGGCTGCTAAAGAGGCTGCATCGGCTTTCGCATTAATCAACGTAGGCACTTGCCCACTTAAATGGACTAAGGTTTTATTAGCTGGTACTTCTACCGCTAACGAAATTGGAAAATCTGAGTCAGGCAACTTGTGACGAATCACCTCACCTTCAGCGGCATGCACCATGGAAGCTCCCATAATTGTTGCCAAGGCAACGCTAGCTATCTGTTTTTTCATTATCGTTTCCTTTAATTAATCACGTAGTATGGACCTAGCGGCCACTTAAGGCTTTTACATCATCCATTGTGGCTTGGGTTGGAAAACTATTACCTAGCTTATCACTACGAATATAGTTCACTACTTCTAGGATCTGCTCATCGCTTAAGTATTCCTTAAAGCTTGGCATGCCACCTAAACCGTTTAATAAGACAAAAATTGGGTAGGCCGGTGCCGTTAATGAAGGGTTACCCGCTAGTGCCGGATAAAAACCAGCCCCAGTGTTAGCTCCCTTACCTTGCTCCATGTGACAACCCTGACAGATACTATTAAAAATATCCTCACCACTTCTTTGCTCAAAGTTTCCACTTTCTGAAACTGTTGGGGTACCTGCCATTGCAGCCATCGAAAAAACTGAACTCAAGCTAAAGGTGAGCGCTAAACTAACAAACTTTTTCATTCTGAAGGCTCCCAATTAAGCTGATTTATTTTGCGTGGAAACGGCATGGGTATGCAGACGTTTGATCGCATCGAGTGATGATAAAATCGCCCCTTCTAACCAAGCAGGAATATGCGACGCATGCTCACCTGCAAGAACAATTCGGCCATCAATTTCACAGAGATTTTGATAATGCTCTTTACGCGACTCAGGCGTCCATAGACCATAGCAACCGTTAGTCCAAGGCACTCGGTGCCAACCAACAGCAATTCCGTTTTCAAACTCATCTTTATACTGTGGGTGAATTTTAGAGCCGTACTCTAAGACTTTCTGAATCCGCATTTCAGGCTGCATTGCGGTAAATTCATAGGCATTGGCACCCCACATGTAGGCACCTAGCAACACACCTTTTTTCGCAAAATAGTCAGTGCTCGGGTAGCTAATCAGCTCAATTGGCATATTGGTGTAACTTACGCCACCATAAATCTGGTCATCTTCTTCCCAGAAACGGCGCTTAAATTGTAGTCCCACTTTTAGTGACGCATCATAGGGTACCGCGCGAATCGCATTCTTCATCTTGTTGCTGAAGTTGGCTGGAATTTGCCCAAGAATCGATAGCGGAATGGTACAGACACACCAGTCAGCAGTTTCAGTTAAGGTATCGCCTGGGTTTTGGCTATCGACATAACTAACCGTCACGCCTTTATCATCCTGTTGGATTTTAGTGACCTTACTGCTGTAACGAATTAAGCTGCCGACTTCTTTTTCAAAGGCCTTAGCAATCATATCCATGCCGCCAACAGGCTGGAAAATCGTGCTTTGGTATTCAAAGGCATGGCCGGTATTAAGGTGCTGCCAAAGACTAGAGTTCAGCAACTCAACACCCGCCATAGGTTCTGAGTACTGCTCTTCTGGCATCAGGCCGCCTCCTGGCATAACCTCATAACCGCGCATTAGACTGGCTTCTAATGACTTCACATATTTGTCTTGGCCATTGAGCGAACCCCATTGGCGCATTGCGGTGAGCAAACGCTCAGAGTCTTCTTTGGTTAACGCATCATCTAAGGCTTTTTGGTTAACACACTTAGCTAGCAACTCGGCAATGTGCCCTTGGAAGTCACCCTGCACTTCACGGTAACGCTTAGGTTTGCCGCCAAAGGCTTTGGTGTCATGGAAGTAAGCATTGTGGTTAATCTGGTTAAACACTTCTAACTTCACATCGAACTTTTTGCAGTAATGCAGTACCGCGTAGTGGTGATACGGGATACGCCACGGACCGGGGTTTAGATACAGACCTTTATCAAACTTACACTCTTGGGTTGCGCCACCTAGCTCGGTGAATTTATCACCCCCACGCAGGGTCCAGCAGCGACCACCAGCTTTAGCGTTGTATTCTAAAATTTTAACTTTATAACCTGCTTTACGTAGCTCGTAAGCAGCAGTCATTCCTGCCACTCCAGCACCTAAAACTAGGACCGATGCCCCTTTAGGCGCACCGCTGATTTCATAATTTTCACCATCAAAGCTTGATTCGCTGGCAAAACCGAGCGTTGTCATTGCTTGATACATAGCTGCCGCGCCGGCGGTTTTACCAATCCACGACAGTAACGCACGTCGACTTAAACCTGGAGTAAAATCCATTCTTTCTTACCTCATGTGCAAGGCGTTGGCTGATGACTGCATGGATAAGCGGGTAAGCCTAACCACTGGTTCATCAGCACCTCATTATAATTGGCTGTCAAAAGACTTTTCTTAAGGGCAATTTTTTGCACTTAGAAAAAACCTTGTCACTATGACAGCTATCTGAGGCAAAATGTCGCAGCCTTGATACCCCCACCCGCATTATTTTCTCAGTTAGAGATGAGAATTATTCTAATTATGCGACACTCGGATAATTGTAGGACAATTTGCAGTCACTTTTTTAAAGCTTTTTATATTAGACTTAACGCCATATTTAACCGATTTGAGGATGCTATGAAATCATCAGCCAGTAGCCGTTTAGTTTTCTCCACCGACCCCCAAGCACTGTGCCCAACCTGTCAGCAAGCGCCAGCGGCTTGCCGCTGCAAAAGCGCCCCCACTTTTAGTGGCGATGGAACGGCACAGGTTCGCCGCGAAACCAAAGGCCGAGGCGGCAAAACAGTGACCACCATTAGCGGATTGCATTTAGATAAAGTTGCGCTGAAGAAACTTTGTGCCGAGCTAAAGAAGCGCTGTGGCGTGGGGGGTGCGGTAAAAGATGAGCAGGTGATTGAAATGCAAGGCGATCAAGTCGAGCTATTACTCAACGAGCTGAATAAGCGCGGGTTTACTGCGAAAAAAACCGGTGGTTAACGACATTGCCCCAGTCAGTGCTGGGGCAATTTAACCTCACTCAGTTAAACCTGCTTAAACTCTTGCTCGGCTTGCTCAAAGCGCTGCTGAATCGTTTGGCTAGGAGCCTTATCACGCAAGCTCACTAACAAAATGGCAATAATTGCTAAGGCAAAGCCTGGAATAATTTCATACAGGTTAGAGTCGATTAACTCCTTCCACACCACCACTGTAATTGCTCCAACTAGCATGCCAGCGAGTGCGCCATTACGGGTCATGCGCTTCCAGGTTACCGACAACAGCACCACTGGACCAAAGGCAGCACCAAAGCCAGCCCAAGCATAGGACACCAAACCTAACACCTTACTCTGCGGGTTAGCAGCAATAGCTACCGCAATCAGGGCAATGGCTAACACCATTAAACGCCCCACCCAAACCAGCTCAGCTTGTGAAGCATTCTTACGTAAAAATGCTTTATAGAAGTCTTCGGTTAAAGCACTGGAACACACCAAAAGCTGGCAACTAAGGGTACTCATTACTGCCGCTAACACACCAGCTAAAATGACACCTGCAACCCAAGGGTTAAACAAGATTTTGGCTAACTCCATAAATACCCGCTCACTATTACCGGTAACGGCACCGGCTTGCTCTGGGTGATTTTCAAAGTAAGCGATACCAAAGAAGCCCACTGCAACTGCACCGCCTAAGGTTAAAATCATCCAGGTAATACTGATGCGACGGGCTGCAGGGATACTCTTAACTGATTCAGCCGCCATAAATCGCACTAAAATATGCGGCTGGCCAAAGTAACCTAACCCCCAGCCAAACAGCGAAATCAGCGCAATAAAGGACACGCCATCAAACATATCAAAGCTTTTTGGATTAACCGCTTCAATAGTGGCAAAGGCAGTATCCAAATCACCCAAGGCTAAAATGACAAAAATCGGGGTAATTAAGAGCGCAAAAATCATTAACGTCGCCTGCACGGTATCCGTCCAGCTCACCGCTAAAAAACCACCAATAAACACATAAAGTACAGTCGCCGCTGCCCCTACCCATAACGCTGTGCTGTAATCCAGACCAAAGGTGCTTTCAAATAATCGCGCACCCGCCACTACCCCTGAGGCGCAATAAATAGTAAAAAACAGCAAAATAACTAAGGCGGAAATAATCCGTAGTAAACGGCTGTGATCTTCAAAGCGGTGGGTAAAGTAATCCGGCAGGGTTAAGGCGTTATTACTGTGTTCGGTGTGTACCCGTAATCGTCCCGCAACAAATAACCAGTTTAAATAAGCGCCCGTGACTAGACCAATAGCAATCCAGCTCTCGGATAAGCCCGACAAATAAACCGCTCCGGGTAAGCCCATTAATAACCAGCCACTCATATCTGAAGCACCTGCCGACAAGGCGGTAACTACACTGCCTAGGCTGCGGCCGCCTAAAATGTAGTCTGAAAAGTTTTTCGTTGCGCGCCAGGCAATAAAACCAATTAAAATCATCGCACTGATATAGATGGTGAAGGTCACCAATGTCGGCGTTGAAATGCTCATACTCATCCCCTAATGATTAACTTTATAACGCTCAGCTCTCCACACCGAACCCTATAAACAAACGCGCAAGATTACCTGTTTAAGCAACTTTTTTGTAGCAATAGCCTGATTTAGCTTAAATTAAGCCCATTTTTTCTAAGGGATTTGCCCCTAGCTTAGGAACTAAGGCTAGGCTTAGGCATCTGGTACAGGCACTCTACTGCATTTGATCAGGCAAACCATGGAGGTTACCCATGCCTTATCTTCGTTATGCTCCTTTCGTTATTACCCTACTCTTGCTATTCGCCAGTATCAGTTTATGGCCCTACAGTCTCTGGTGGCTGCTGGCTAGTCTTAGCTTAGCTGCACTGAGCATATTGGGCATTAGCGATCTGACCCAAACTCGCTCTGCCTTGCGTCGTAACTACCCTATCACTGCCCATATTCGTTATTTATTTGAATATTTACGCCCTATGTTGCGGCAATACATTGTGGAGGACGATGATGAGGAGGTGCCCTTTTCCTTTGAGCAACGCTCACTGGTCTATCAGCGCGCCAAACAAGCCTTAGAAACTCGCGCCTTTGGCACAGAGAAAAATGTTTATGCCGAGCAATACGAATGGATTAATCACTCGTTACAACCCAGTCTGATCGATAGTGCCGATTTTCGCGTCAGCATTGGTGGCCCTCATTGCAAGTTTCCCTACTCGGCCAGTGTCTTTAATATTTCAGCCATGAGTTTTGGTTCGCTCTCACCCAATGCCATTCGCGCACTAAACCAAGGCGCGAAACTGGGCAATTTTTATCATGATACCGGTGAGGGTTCGCTTTCACGCTATCACCAAGAACATGCCGGCGATGTGGTCTGGGAACTAGGGTCTGGCTATTTTGGTGCACGCGATGCCCAAGGCAATTTTAATCCTGAAGCCTTTGTTGAAAAGGCCACCTTGGCCCAAGTCAAAATGATTGAGCTCAAACTCTCCCAAGGCGCTAAGCCAGGCCATGGTGGCGTTTTACCTGGTTCGAAAGTGAATAGCGAAATTGCCCTTACTCGAGGTGTGCCAGAGGGCATTGATTGTATTTCTCCTGCACGCCACTCGGCTTTCTCTACCCCAGAGCAACTGCTTGAGTTTATTGCCGAACTGCGTGAACTGTCAGGTGGTAAACCGACTGGTTTTAAGCTAGTCATTGGCCATCCCTGGGAATGGTTTGCCATTGCCAAAGCTATGCTCAGCACGGGCATTACTCCAGACTTTATTGTAGTTGATGGTGCAGAAGGCGGTACTGGTGCAGCGCCTTTAGAGTTTGCTGATCACTTAGGCACCCCAATGCGCGAAGGCTTGATGTTGGTGCACAACACCTTAGTGGGTCTAAATTTACGCGATAAAGTCAAAATCGGTGCAGCAGGTAAAATCATCACCGCCTTTGATATAGCCAAAGCTATCGCCCTAGGTGCCGACTGGTGTAACTCCGCCCGTGGTTTTATGTTTGCGCTAGGCTGTATTCAGTCGCAGTCTTGCCATACCGACCGCTGCCCCACAGGTATTGCCACCCAAGACCCTAAGCGCTGGCGCGCACTGGCTGTCACCGACAAAGCCCAGCGCGTAGCAAACTTTCAGCGCAACACACTACGCGCGTTACAAGAAGTCATCGCTGCTGCTGGTTTACAACATCCCAATCAGCTCACTCCTGAGCATATTATTCAGCGAGTGGATCCGGTGACTGTACGCTCACTTGGGGCGCAATATCCGTACCTCAATCCCGGCGATCTGTTACGTCCTAACTACCTGCCTGAACATGCCGTATTTCAGCGCTTTTGGCGCGATTCTAGGGCGGATAGCTTTAGTTTTACTCCCAAACCACAAGGCAAATAAACGACTTAAGCTGGATAGATTTGCTTTTACTAAACAAAGCGGCTAAAGTCCGCAGCGTCTTGGGGGAGTAGTCTGCTAGTTGCTATAGGTAGCTAGTGCTTAGCGTCAACATACTTGGTCAACAGACCATGGCCTAAGCGACCATCATAATGGTTTGACAAGACCCATGACATATACCCTACCCGGGGCGGGAAGGTGTGTATGTCATGGTTCGCAAATTCCCGCCCCTGAGGTATTTAATTATGTGGGAATCTCTCCTTGTTCCAACCGGAATTGTCACCCTCGCTGAAATTGGCGATAAAACACAACTCTTAGCCTTGATCTTAGCTGCACGCTATCGCAAGCCTATTCCTATTATTTTAGGAATCTTGGTGGCCACCGTGGCTAATCACTTCTTAGCTGCGGCCGTTGGTAATCAAGTCGCAAGTCTATTTAGCCCAACCACCTTAGCTTGGATTTTAGCGGCTAGCTTTGCGGCGGTTGCACTCTGGACTTTAATTCCAGACAAAATGGATGATGAAGACTCAACTAGCAAAAAGTACGGTCCCTTTGTTGCCACTCTGATCGCCTTTTTTATTGCTGAAATGGGCGATAAAACCCAAGTGGCTACGGTGATGCTGGCAGCGCAATACTCACACTTTACAATGGTGGTGATTGGTACCACCTTAGGGATGATGATTGCTAACGTACCGGTCGTATTAGCCGGTAACTTTGCCGCCGATAAACTACCGCTTGACTGGATCCGACGCATTGCGGCCTTGTGCTTTGCCTTACTGGCGGTTTACGCTGCCTACCAAGCATACAGCGGCAGTCTTGCCTAAATCTGTTCTGCGGCGCAATGTTCAGCGCCGCTTCCCCCTGTTTCTTCTGAAAGCTAGGCAGTAATCTGCTAGACTACTGCCCCTGCTTAAACCCTGTTGAGACTGTTTGACTATGTCATCTGATACCCCAGAAACACCCCGTCTTATTAAGAAGTACAGTAATCGCCGGCTCTATGACACCCATACCAGCAGCCATATTACGCTGGCCGATATTCGTGAGCTGGTGCTTAGTCAGGTGCCTTTTCAAGTGGTTGAAGTGCCCTCGGGCGATGACATTACTCGCACCATTTTACTGCAAATTATTCAAGAGGCAGAAAATGCCGGCGAGCCGATTTTATCTAGCGATATGCTTAAAAGTATTATTTGCGCCTACGGCCCTATGCAAACAATGTTTGCCGGTTTTCTTGAATCGAATATGGCCACCTTGCTCGAAATTCAACAAAAGGCTGGCAATCAGTCAGGCGAAGCGTGGATGCAGTTTATGCAAGGGCAAATGCCTGCGATGCAACAACTGATGTCGCAGTACTTAGAACAGTCCAAAAGCCTCTATTTGAATACACAAAACATGTTTGGCTTATTTAATCCCTTTAACAACAAACCCAAACAAGACTAGTCGGGCATTTATTGACATCCTCCCCGGCCTGAAGGCCGGAGATTCCTACGGCGCTCAGGTGCGGCATTGAGCCGCCTCTGAGTCGCTTCGGTGGGTTCCTGCTGCTGGCGACCTTACCGCATCGCTCACTTCACAGGCGAACCGGGCGTGTCCCGCCCTTAAGATATTGATCGCGCCGACCAGATCGGCGTTTTCCTCGAAGCCGCATTCCACGCAGGCGAACTTTGCCTGACTGGTGCGGTTCTCCGCCGACACATACCCGCAAGCCGGACAGGTGCGGCTGGTGTTCTGTGGCGGCACGACAATCAGATAGCCGCCACTCCAGGCCAGCTTGTAATCCAGTTGGCGGCGGAACTCGAACCAGCCTTGATCGAGGATGGACTTATTTAAGCCGGACTTGGCCCGAACCTTCTTACCCGGCTTTTCGGTGGTACCCGCCGCCGACTTGGACATGTTCCGTACCTGCAAATCCTCGATACACACCATCGCGTGGTTTTGGCTGATCGTGGTCGTGGCGTTGTGCAAGTAGTCGCGGCGGGCGTTGCCGATGCGGGAATGGATACGCTGGACGCGGGCCTTCGCCTTCTTCCAGTTGTTACTGAATTTGGTCTTGCGGCTCATCGACTGCTGCGCACGGCGCAAAGCAGTTTCATGCCGTTTGAAGCTGTTGAGCGGCGCATAGCACGTGCCGTCCGAGAGCGTGGCGAAGCGGGTGATACCCATGTCGATGCCGACCGCGCCGCCTTGCGGTAGCGGTTGCTCAACCTCTCTCTCGGTCTGAATCGACACGAACCACTTGCCGCAAGACTGGCTGACGGTGATGTTCTTCACCGCGCCCAGCACCTCGCGGCTGTTGCGGTAGCGTAGCCAGCCCAGTTTGGGCAGGAATACGCGGCTGTTCGCCTGATCAAGCTTGACTTGCTTCGGGTCGGGATAACGGAAACTATCCGACTGGCCTTTCTTCTTGAAGCGCGGGAAGTCGGCCCGCTTGGCGAAGAAGTTGCTATAGGCCCGCTCCAAGTCCTTGAGCGTCTGCTGTAACGGGTGAACGGGCGCATCGGCCAGCCAAGCCGTCTCTGAGCTGTTGCGCCACTCGGTAAGCAACTTGCACAAGCCCGCATAGCCGAGCTTCTTCTCGCCCTGCTCGTAGCGTTCCTTCTGCAACGCCAGCGCCTGGTTGAACACGAACCGACAAGAGCCAGCGAAGCGGCGCATTTGTCGCTCTTGCTGGCCGTCTGGCCGCAATTCGTATTTGTAGGCTTGAAGTCGTCGCATACTCAATTATACTCTTGGTCCATAAGCAATGACAACGACACTCGATAATGACGGCACTGTGCTTTTAAGATACACGTCCATTTGGTCTTTGTGGTGAAATACCGCCGCGGAGTGTTCGATGGCGACGCCCTCTGTCGGCTGCGCACCATCTTTGCCAAGACCTGCGCCGACTTCGAGGCGCAACTGATCGAAATGGACGGCGAGGACGATCACGTCCACTGCTGGTGGAGTATCCGCCCAAGGTGGCTGTTTCCAACCTCGTGAACAGCCTCAAAGGCGTTCTTTGGTCGCCGCCCTACTTCGCATCATCCTGTGGTGGCGCGCCGATTTCCATCGTGCGCCAGTACATTGAACAGCAGCAGACTCCACACTAAGAACTAAGAACTAAGAACTAAGAACTAAGAACTAAGAACTAAGAACTAAGAACTAAGAACTAAGAACTAAGGACGGCTACGCCGTCCGCGCTATCCTTCCCCGCCCTGAACGACGGGGCTTGTCGCGCTCCGGGGTCAATCAATGGAAAAAACTGAGCTCGAGTTATCTGCTGCAAATCTGCTGCGGCTAACTCGAGATCTAACCCACGTCTGCCGCCACTAATAAATAGGCTAGACAATGTGGTAGCAGACTGATCAATAAAAGTGCGCAACGCCTTTTTTTGCCCAATCGGGCTAATTCCGCCGACTAAATAGCCCGTCACTCGCTCAGCTTCTTTGGGATCCGCCAATTGCGCCTTTTTTACCCCCGCCACCTGAGCAATGGCTTTTAAACTCAGTTGATGCGCAACTGGTAGCACTGCCACCAATAACTCCTCTTTATCGACTTTAACTAGCAGCGTTTTAAATACCCTAGCAACTTCCACTTGGAGCTTTTCAGCAGCCTCTAAACCGTAAGAGTTCACTGTGGGATCATGCTGATAACTATGTAAATTAAAGGCAATCCGATTTTTTTTCAGCAGCGTGACAGCAGGCGTCATAATTAAAGTCTAACCTAATCAAATTTAATCCTAGTAATTTACTCCCAGTTGGTTAGCCTTCCAAGTGATTAGGTTATGTTAACTGCCAGCCACTGATCATTTCTCTCCTTGCTTCTAGGATAATCTATGCTGAAAAAACTCATACTCAGTAGCTGTTTACTCACCAGCTCAGTTACTAGCTACGCAGCTGAACACTGGAAAGTGTTGGTCAGTCCTTTTATTTGGGGAGCTTCATTAAAAGGCGATCTCGCCTTAGCAGGCAAAAAGCCTGCTGTTGATATTCCTTTCTCAGAGCTGGTCAATGATGTCGACTCTATTTTCATGGGCAACCTTGAACTCACTAACTCTCATTATGGCTTTTATATAGACGCCATTAACGTTGACACCGATAGCAATGACCGTGTCATGGGACAAAAAATCAGCTATAAAATTGATCAAACCACAGTGGCATTGGGTGCTTTTTATCGCGCATTTAACTACGAATTGGGCGGAAACCATTTATTTGATGAGCCAAGACGTATTTCTATCGATCCAACAATTGGTGCTCGCTGGACAAAGTTAACAGCTGAAGTCCAATCCAAACCCTTTGGCCTAAAACTATCAAAAAAAGCAGAATGGACTGATCCATTTGTCGGTCTGCGACTCACTGCTGACCTTACTAATAAATGGAATCTTTCGTTACTTAGCCAAGTCGGCGGCCTAGATACTGACAACAAAAAGACGCATAACCATGAAGCCTATTTGGGTTATCGGGTCTATCTGCTCGATCATCCAACCATTATTCGAGTGGGCTATCGTTCATTAAGCCAACGCTATACCTCCACCGACTTTACAGGACATCGTTTCAAGTACGACATACGCCAATCTGGCCCAGTAGTTGGAATGACAATGCGTTTCTAATCTATAGATAAGGAAAATTAACTATGCGTAGTTTGCTTAATAGAAAACTCAAAAAAGCGGTTATGGTGCCGACATTAATAGGCACTTTAGCTTTTTCAGCTATTGCCGATGCCTGTACGCGTGTGGTTTACCTAGGTGAAGGTAATCGCATTATTACAGCACGCTCAATGGACTGGAAAAAAGATATAGAAACTAATTTATGGATATTTCCACGTGGTATAGAGCGTACAGGAGAGGTCGGCCCAAACTCCATCAAATGGATCTCTAAATATGGTAGCGTCATTTCTTCAGGCTATGATATTGCGACCACCGATGGCTTGAATGAAAAAGGCTTAATGGCCAATGTGCTATGGCTGGTTGAGTCAACATACCCAGCTTTTACTGAAAAAAGTAAGCCAGGGCTCACGTTAGCTGCCTGGGCGCAATATGTACTCGATAACTTTGCCACTGTAGAGGAGGCGGTGACTGCATTAAAGCAAGAACCCTACACTATCGTCACTGCCGAGGTGCCAGGAGAACAGCGTTTAGCTACTTTACACCTATCACTCTCTGATGCTTCGGGCGATAGCGCGATTATTGAATACATTGATGGTAAACAAGTCATTCACCATAACCGCACCTACCAAGTAATGACTAATTCGCCAACATTCGAGCATCAACTTGCACTCAACGAATACTGGCAACAAATAGGTGGGGAAACCATGCTACCTGGCACCAACCGTGCTGCTGATCGTTTCGTACGTGCTTCTTATTATGTGAATCGTATCCCCCAAGCGGCATCCCCTGAAGAGTCCATAGCCAGTATGTTCGGGGTGATCAGAAACGCGTCTGTACCCTACGGCATAAGCACCCCAGATCAACCCAACATTTCTTCTACGCGCTGGAGAACGCTTGCTGATCATAAAAACCAGCTGTATTTCTTTGAGTCAGCACTGAGTCCGAGCATTTTTTGGGTGGACTTAAAAAAGGTTGATTTTTCATCAGTAACTGGCCAAACCAAGCAACTGAAGTTAGAGGCTAATCAAGCGCGAGTGCTCAGTGGCGAGGTTTCTCAACAGTTTAAACCTCACGCCCCTTTTAAATTCTTAGGGTTATAACGAATTCCACAGCCGTGCTGTCCAGCAAAGCTAGGCAGCACGGCTGTGGCTGCTATTAACTTAAACTTGAATCCAGCACCTCGTGCTCAGTGACGACCTGCTGCGCTTTAGCATAGCTTTCCATCAACAACTGATAGGCTGGAAAAATATGGGTGTAAGTTTCCGCCCAAGCCAGTGCATCAGCTCTATTCCATGTTTTCTGTAGCTCAGAAGCTACCGCCGCCGTGTCAATCGGCACAACACCTGCTTGTAACATGCGGGCCAAGGTGATTTCTTGCGCCATCTTGCTATAGGTACCTGAAGCATCAATCACCACAAATACTTTATAACCTTCGGCCACCGCGCTAATCGCTGGAAACGCCATACACACACTGGTAATGGTGCCGGCAATAATCAAGGTTTTACGGCCGGTAGCCTTTACCGCTTGAACAAACTCGGCATTATCCCAAGCATTAATTTCACCTTTGCGGCCAATATATTGAGCGTGGGGAGCATTTTGATGGATTTCTGGAATCAAAGGTCCATTCGGGCCTTGAGGCACAGAGGCGGTAGTGATCAGCGGAATTTTCGCCAAGCTAGCAATGCTCGCTAACGCACTGGCTCTTGCCCGTAATTCAGGCACCGACATATCACCTACAGTTTGAAATAAGCCACTTTGATGATCAATCAATAACATCAACGCATCATCGGCCTGGATCACTGGCGCTTGGCCGTTAAAGTTTGCAGGAGTACTCATGTTATTTACCTCTTGGAATGATTAAATTAAACCTACGCTTTACATCAATCGATGATGCTGCAGGTCGGTTAAGGCTTGCTCTATTTGCTGCTCGGTATTCATCACAAAGGGGCCGTAGCCCACAATAGGCTCCTGTAAAGGTTCGCCACTGAGCACTAGCAAATGGGTGTGGTTATTCGTCTCTAGTTGAACACTGTCACCTTGTGCACTGAGCAGTACGGTTTGCCCTTCGCGCACCACACTTTGCTGATTAACCAGTAGCGTGCCCTGTAGCACGACCAACATTGCCGGCCAGTTAACGACTAGCCCTAACTCAAACTCGGCCTGAGGCTCTAGTGACATATCCAATAGCTGTAATGGACTATGGGTTTTGGCAGGTCCTTGCTGGCCTGCATACTCACCTGCAATAACCCGTAAGCGACCTACTTGATCGGGTAATTCGAGCTGCGGTATTTGTTTGGCGGTAATCGCTTGATAACGTGCGGTAGTAAATTTGGCACGGGCGGGTAAATTCACCCACAACTGGACCATGTGTAATTTACCACCGGCTTTAGCAAACTGCTCGGAGTGATACTCTTCATGCAAAATTCCAGCGCCTGCGGTCATCCACTGCACATCACCCGGCCCAATAGTGCCGCCTTGTCCCAAGGAGTCGTGATGAGCTACTTCCCCCTGATAAACCAAAGTCACCGTCTCAAATCCTCGGTGTGGGTGCAGGCCTACACCTCGACGTGCTGTGGTGGGCTTAAAAATGGTCGGTGCAGCATGATCCAGTAATAAAAAAGGACTAATACGCTGTTCTTGCAGCTGATAAGAAAACAACGTTCGTACAGGAAAACCATTGCCCACCCAATGCTTTGGGTGGGCATTTAACAGCTCAAGAATTGTTTTCATTACGTAGTTCTCCTTTATTACTCTGACTCATCCTAAAGTTAGCCTGTGCCCTGCAATAGCCCCTCAGAGCAATACGCTGTGTTCTACGCTTAGAACGAACTTATTAGCCTAGTGCTCTAGTAGGGTTTTGCTGCATAATCCGCTCCTACCCTTAATTACAATAAAAAAAGCTAGGTTTACCATGTTGTCACCTGAGTCACCCCAACACACGCTAACTGCCCGCTCAACCTGGTTAGGCTTTCAGCAATTACTGCCTATTTCGCTATTTGTCGCTGCATTTGGCACAGCCTTTGGTTTAGCTGCTACTCAAATGGGGCTAAGTAATAACAATATTTTGCTGATGAGTGCTTTCGTCTTTGCGGGCGCTTCGCAATTTGCCGCACTTGAACTATGGGGCGCACAGGTCTCGATAATCCCTGTGCTTGTCACTGTCTTTGCCATTAATGCACGGCACTTGTTGATGGGCGCCACCCTATACCCTTGGCTTAAAAACCTGCCCCCGCGCCAACGTTACGGCTCTATGCTGCTGGTTTCAGATGCTAACTGGGCCTTTGCCTTACAAGCCTTTAATCAGGGACGAACAGGTTTTGGCCTATTACTAGGCGGTGGTATCGCGCTCTGGCTCTTTTGGAGCCTAGGCACTTGGCTGGGAATTTATTTTGGCAACGTCATCACCGACCCCAAGGTATTAGGCTTGGATATGGTGATGGGCTGTTTTTTACTAAGCATGGTCATTGGCGGTGAAAAGAACCTACGTATGCTAATTATTTGGCTAGTGGCAGGCTGCACCTCATTGGGTGCCTATTATTTTCTGCCAGAAAACACCCATGTCGTAGTCGGCGCTCTCGCTGGCGGTGCAGCTGGGGTGTTACTTGCAGAGGCTCGCCCATGAGTATTGCGACCACTGAGTGGGGAACCTTTTATCTTATTGTCCTGATGGCCATCGTGACCTTAATCACTCGCTGGGGTGGGGTTTATGTGATGGCCTTTATTCCTATTCGTTTAGGTGTGCGTCGGTTTATTGAAGCGATGTCCGGCTCGGTACTGATTGCACTGCTTGCCCCCATGGCCATTACTGGTGATCTTGCCAGTCAAGCGGCTTTAGCGATCACTGCCGTCAGTATGCTGTTAATTAAAAAGCCCTTAGTCGCGATTAGTCTAGGCGTTCTCACCACCGCACTGATTAGACAGCTGTATCTTATTTAGCTAACGCCATAACCTACACTGTCATCAGTTTGTCATCTGAATTAAGGAAACTAATAGTTGCTCACATCCACCTCAGCATAAGCTGCTGAGCTAGTTTGCATAAAAAACGCTTAATAAGAGAACATTTTCCCAGAAAAGCCTCTAATAAGCGTCTATTTCAAACTATTTGGAGCAGGCTTTACCCCCTTGGTTGTATCTGGCACTGCCTTAACTACCTCGGTAAGACGGCAGTAACCCCTAGACCTTCTTGTATGGTACACGCCGATGACACTACTGAAGACAGCTATCGCTAACAACGAATCTAACCGTCAACTTCTAGCCCAACTTCAAGCCGAGTTTGAACAAAAGCATGGTGCTATTCAGACTCAACCATTAATTCAGCGCTGTATAAATGCCAGCTTTTATAATGGTAATCCCGTCGCATCCAAGCAAAAATCCAGTCAAGTGTAAGCGGTACAGCAGCACTAGGTAAGACCATTCAGTACTTACCTAGTGCCTCTTTATAACTAAATAAGCGCAACATAAGAACAATTTACGCTATGGATAAAAACATTTGTTTTATTTTTCTGCCAGAGTCGATACAGTGCAAAAAGTTTACTCTTTTACCCAAAAGTAAACCTCTTAGCGCCTAGCCATCAAACCCGATGCTAAATAGCTCTGCCTCATGGAGGAACCACATAATGATAAATAAAATTGTACTCGTCCTACCGCTGATAGTACTTGCCGCCTGCGCAGGAGAAAGCTGGCTCAATGCCCGCCATCGCCCTCAATCAAATACTGCCACCCCAACAGAGCCGATCCACTTTACAAATACAGTTAAAGCGCCTCAGGCACAAACCTTAGGCGATAGTGGCGCACTACCACATACGGCCAAACCTGCTGATTTTCCGGAAGCCCCCTACGACCCAAACGCCGAGTACACCTATACCTTTTAAAGGCAAGATGGCTTTGCACTCGCTTACGGCTGAAATGCCGTATTAGGCTTAAAGATGCACTTAATTAAAAACTGTGCTTTACTAGCACCCTCTTCTAGAAGTGAGGACGACCTCACCGCTCTTTCTCAGTTAGGGACGGCCCTAATTCGTCTGGAGCGTATCCTATGGCATGGGTTCTCTTAACTTTTGCTGGTCTTTTTGAAATTATTTGGGTATTTGGCTTAAAGCACACCCAAGGTTTCACCCTACTTTGGCCCTCCATCTTCACCTTAGTAACTATGGGTATTAGTTTCTGGCTACTTAGCTTAGCCATGAAAACACTCCCCATGGGTACTGCTTATGGCGTCTGGGTGGGTATTGGCGCTGTCGGCACTGTCATCGTAGGCATTCTGTTTCTTAATGAAAGCAGCACTATTTGGCGCTTACTGAGTATTGCGCTAATTATTTCTGGCGTGGTGGGCTTAAAGCTCTCTTAGCCTGATGACTGATCACCTTTACTTCTATCCTTCATTGTCCATGCTAGCCACTCTATTGATTGGCTAGCATGTTATAGGAAGCAAAATGCACGATCTAAATGACCTGTATTACTTTGCAAAAGTCATTGAGCATAATGGATTCTCTGCTGCAAGCCGCGCCATTGGTATCCCCAAGTCGCGTTTGAGTCGCCGCCTTACCGCTCTAGAAGAGCAACTAGGCGCACGCCTAATTCAGCGTAACACCCGTAGCATTAAAGCCACTCAGCTTGGTGAAGCCTATTACCTGCACTGCAAAGCCATTCTTGAGCATGCCGAAGCTGCTCAATCGTTAGTCGAACGCTCCCTTGCTCGCCCCAAAGGCAGCATTCGCTTATCTTGCCCGCAGCCATTAATTGATTTCCTAATCGCCAGCAAAGTTACTGAGTTTATGACGCTCTATCCCGACGTCAATATTGAGCTTACTCCTAGTGGCCGCCGCACTGACCTAATTAAAGAGGGCTATGACCTAGCGATTCGGGTACGCTTTCCGCCCTTTGCCGATAGCGATTTGGTCATTCGCCATTTATCACGCAGCCCACAACGCCTACTCGCATCGCCTGAATTCATTAAGCAACATGGCCGCCCAAATACCCCTCAAGCGCTTGTGAATCTGCCTTCACTGGACTGGGAAAGACCAGGCAAGCAACATTGCTGGGATCTACAGCAAGCCAACACAGAAAAATATGTAATCAACCACACACCACGCTTCGTTACTGATGATTTAGTTGCCTTACGCAACGCGGCTATTTCTGGGGTTGGCCTAGTACAACTCCCTATGCTGATTGCCCATGAGGCAATCGCAGCTGGGCAACTAATCGAAATTTTGCCTCAATGGCAATTAACTGATGGAGTTATTCAAGCTGCTTTCACCTCGCGTCGCGGCATGCTACCTGCAGTTCGGGCTTTTATTGATTTTTTAGCCGATGCCTTCGCCGAAGAAGACTGGTTAACCACACCCTCTCACGCCAGCACCCAACAAACAGCCCAACGCTTACGTTTGGTGCAAGGGTAATTGCACTGGCTAGGTAAATCAGCTAACTATTTAAGGCAGTTTGGTCAGCTAAAAAGTAAGATTTTTGTTTAGGCTTAGCCTGCCTAACTGCGGTATCGGTAAGCGCCATGTACACAATCCTAAAGCATGCGTTCATGTATACACTTTTATGTACATATAAAACGTGGCTGGGTAAGGACTGAATGATACTACTAGATACCTGAAAGCCAATAAAAAAGCCCCTTTGCAGGGGCTTTAATACTTGCTAGGTCTGCTATAGACCTTTAAATGGTGCGGACGGAGAGACTCGAACTCTCACACCTCGCGGCGCCAGAACCTAAATCTGGTGTGTCTACCAATTTCACCACGTCCGCAAAACTTGCAGGTTACCCGCTTGGCGCAGATAACAAAAATATGGGGTGGACGATGGGAATCGAACCCACGACAGCAGGAATCACAATCCTGAGCTCTACCAACTGAGCTACGCCCACCATATTACTTTACCGCTACTTACCTAGATGCCTAACTTAAGTTGGCACGCCCGGCAGGGCTCGAACCTGCGACCACCCGCTTAGAAGGCGGGTGCTCTATCCAGCTGAGCTACGGGCGCCTTACTTAATCGTATGGCTTTCAGTACAGAATGCTTAGCATCTTTACTGTACCGCGCTGTTTCCAGCTCCAGGCTGTCTGGGTAAGCGGGGCGTATATTAGCACGCTTTTAATATCCGTCAACTGTTTTTTTAAAATTATTTTAAAAATAATCTGTTAGCGGGCTTTTTTGCTTATTTAATGCACAAGGGATAAATGTTTAGCCCCATGACTTTGCTATCAGTAGCGTCCATGCGAGAATAGCCTCATTTTTCACTGTAATGGCTATTACTTCCCCTATGACTGCACACATTTTAGACGGCAAACAGATTGCCGCAAGCATTCGTCAAACCATCTCTGAACAAGTGGCTCAACGCCTAGAACAAGGCCTCCGTGCGCCAGGCTTAGCTGTTATCTTAGTCGGTAGCGATCCGGCCTCTGAAGTTTATGTTGCCCATAAGCGTAAAGACTGCGAGCAAGTCGGCTTTGTTTCTAAGGCCTATGACTTACCAGAAAGCACCAGCCAAGAAGAATTACTCAATCTGATTGAACAGCTCAATAATGATTCTGAGGTCGATGGTATTTTGGTGCAACTGCCATTACCGGCCCACCTAGACTCTTCAGTGCTACTAGAGCGCATTCGTCCTGAAAAAGACGTGGATGGCTTTCACCCGTTTAATATTGGCCGCCTAGCCCAGCGCATGCCATTACTACGCCCGTGCACCCCTAAAGGTATTATTACCTTACTGGAGCACACTCAAATTGATTTGCATGGACTTAACGCAGTCATCGTTGGCGCCTCCAATATTGTCGGTCGTCCGATGGCCCTAGAACTGTTACTTGCGGGCTGTACTACCACTATCACTCACCGTTTCACCAATAACTTAGAAGAGCATGTACGCCGTGCAGATTTAGTGGTGGTGGCCGTGGGTAAGCCTGGCCTAGTTAAAGGCGAGTGGATTAAAGACGGCGCCATCGTGATTGATGTGGGCATTAACCGCACTGCAGATGGCCGCTTGATCGGTGATGTCGAGTTTGAGGTGGCCGCCCAAAAAGCCAGCTGGATTACTCCTGTACCCGGCGGCGTTGGCCCCATGACTCGCGCCTGTCTCTTAGAAAACACGCTCGAAGCCTGTGAGCACTTAGAGCAACGCTAAGCAGCTATATGGCTGATACCAAGCTGAGTGACGGCAATGTTATTGAAAGTCACTCAGCGCTATCGACCAAGGAGCTTTTATGCCTACCCCTACGGTAACACCTTCCCCACCCCTGATTCGTGAAACTTTTCCCGTTGGGCCTTTACAGTGTAACTGCACGATTATTGGTGATCCCATCAGTAAAAAAGCCTTGGTGGTTGATCCAGGCGGTGATCACGAATTTATTTTACAGCGCCTTCAAGCGCTTAACTTAACCCTAGTCAGCATTATTCACACCCACGCTCACCTAGACCATTTTCTAGCTTCTGGCTTACTCAAAGAAAAAACCGGCGCCACTTTACACCTGCATAAAGACGATAAGTTTTTATGGGATAACCTAGAGATGCAGTGCAATCTATTTGGGGTTCCCTACCAGCCCGTGCCCGCACCGGATTTATGGATCAGTGACGATGAAGAGCTCAGCTGCGGTTGTGTTGCGTTACACACCCCTGGTCATACGCCAGGCTCTATGAGCTTTTGGTTTGCGCAAGACAAGCTCTTGATTGCCGGTGACACTTTATTTAAAGGCGGGATTGGCCGTACCGATTTATGGGGTGGTGATGCTAAGGCTATTCAGCGTTCCATTCGCCAGCGCTTATACACCCTAGACGAAGAAGCCGTAGTGGTTGCTGGTCATGGACCTGACACCACCATTGGCTATGAAATGCGGCAAAATCCTTGGGTAAAAGCCTAGCTTAGTACCCCTGACGGCCTATTGCGCCGTAAGGGGTCACTGTTTTTTCCTACGGACTTTTACCTAAGGACTTAAGGACGCCGTGGCACGATTGTTAGCCACTTTGGCGTAGCTCCTTGTGCTTGTAGTTCTGGCCGATACATAGACTCCGCCCGCGGCGCCGCCAAGCGATAAGCCCCGGGGGAGACAGCTCGAGCTAAATACAGTAGATGCTGAGTGCTATCCGCCGACAAATTAAAAGATGCCACATAGCGATCATCTAAAGCGGCTTGATACTCAAGATAACTAGACTCCATGGCATTTAGCCACGTTTTTAACTCGCCTGTTACCGAATCAAGCGACGCACTTACTCGATCAAGGTTTTGGTTTTCAATCTCCAGCCCAGCGGGCAGCAAGTCTTCCACCAACAGATCAGGAATCGACTGGCTACTGCGCACCGCTAAGTGCACTACCAGCAACTGCCCACTTTCCACCTGAGTTAAATCCAAAGGCTGGCCCGCCTGATCAAAATATTGGCGCTCAATGCTCAAGCTTTGACTCTGAATGGCTTGCTCAACACTTTTTGGGTAACCAGACAGCGCTAGCTGTAAATAAACTGCTTGCTCACTCCTATTGGTGACACTAAAGCCCTCCGTATAGGCAAAAACCTGTTCCAGACTACGCTGGGCAGGCAAGCTGTGGCTCTGCCCCGCTTGGGTAACGCTTAACTCAAAACCTGCGGCCTGATCCCGAGCGGATGGCAATAGGTTTAAACTGGCCGCTGCTTTAATAATGGCAGCGCGCTCTTGGGTTGAGAGCCATGACTGACGCATGAGCTGCGCTGAAAGCTGTTGCAGGCGCTGCCCAATCGCTGCAGAAGAAGCCTTGGCCTCCACCAATAATGGCAGCATAGTGGCTAAATCACTTAGCTCAGTACCGTAATCACCAAGCCATTGCCGCGCCGGACGCTGCAACTGCAGACCCAACGATAATGCTTCAAGCGCTCGATCCTGATCACCCATCAAGCTAAGCGCCCGCGACAACTGCAGCAAAGGTACTGGCGCAACCGCCTCAGTTCGACGCTCAAATAACTCTCGTAGCTGACCTAAATTAACCTTGCCCTGTTGCGCTAACACATAACCGGCATAGGCCTGCACCGCAAAGCGATAGTGACTTAAGTTTTCGGTCGCCTCACTATCGATTAAATAACTTTCTTGAATATACCTAGCTAAACGCTGCTCAGCTTTAGTTAAGGCAGCGCTAGGCACTAAAGCCCCTTTGTTTTTCGCCAACTGCAAAAACTCGGTGGCGTAGACAGTTAACCACGGCTGTTCAGCGCCACTGCGGCTCCACATCGAAAAGCCGCCATTATAGTCTTGTAACGACAATAAACGCTCAACCCCATACTGCAACTGGGCTTGATAAGCATCCGCTTGAGTCACAGTTAATGCTTGCTCAAGATCAGCCCGCGATAGATACAATAAGGGCAATGCCCGGCTCACGGTTTGCTCAGCGCAATCATAGGGATACTCAGCCAGTTGCTTAATCTGCTGATTAATTTGTAGCGGCGGCTCTAATGCAGCGCTTAAGCCTAGCGTTGCACCCTGTAGCAATAACCCTTGATGAGCATTTTCTGCCAGGGTCCAGGTTTCATCTGGCTGTAACAGCTGCCCATAGATTCGTTTTTGTTCCTTACTATTCGGGCGCACAGTTATCGGCCAGTGTTTAGTTAACTGCGAGTAATCTTCATCGGCCAACTCAATACCAGACAGGGTTAAGTTTACTGCCCCCTCGCCAAAGCCATAATGCCCTGTTAGCGCAACAGGTATTACCTGCCGTTGCTGAGGCTTTAAGGTCAGTTGCTGAACCTCTACAGCCGTTAGTTGCAGCAGCCCAGTAGCGCTTAACTGCAGCTGCACTTGCTGTGTCTCAGCACTTAAGTTAGTTAGCTCCAACATCGCTTGCACCTGATCACCACTGCCGATAAAACGCGGCATCGCTAACTCTGCTACTACGGGAGCGACCACTTTAGTTAAGCTGTCAGTTGCACCAAACTGATCTTCTTGCCAAGCTTGCGCCATTAAACGCAGCTCACCATTAAAGTCTGGCATGGCTAAGGTAATAGTCGCTTGCCCTTGCTCATCTAATTGCACCACCTCACTTTGTAGCGAGACAATCACCGGTTTGGCTAAGGCCCGCATTGCACCTGCCTGATCCTCTGCCGCATCACCGCCAAACTTTAATTTAGCTAACTTACCTTGGCTGGCATCAATCAACTGATGGTATACATCGTACTGGTCAATGGCGTATTTTTTCCGCCCATAAAATCCAGCAAATGGATCCGGAGTATTAAAGTCAGTAATAGATAACACGCCACTATCTACCGCGCTTAACAATACCTTGGCCTGCCGTGCTGGCTGACCATCAGCCTGTAGCACCTGCACCTTAGTGGTCAGGTTTTGTAATGGACGCACCTGTTCTGCATGAGCGAGCTGCACCTGTAGCTGCCGATCAGCACGGGCTAAAGGTAAATGCATTAAGCCGATCGCTCGTTTTGGCGTTGCATCAGCTTTTTTTGCGCCTGGTCGCACCACTAAGGCGCTGATATATAAATCATGCTGCTTCCACTGCTCTGCAATCGGTAACTCAATTACCCGAGTCTCAGTGGTTAAGCTAATCGGTTGTTGCCAGAGCACACCTTGCTGCGATTCCAACAATAAATAGCCTTGGCCTGCATGGGGCGACTGTACGCTAATCTTAGCCACATCGCCTACTTGATAGGCTGGTTGATCTAAGCTGAGCGCCACCTGATCGGGCTTTAAGCCCTGACTGTCTCCCTGCCAACGATAGCCGGCCCAAAACCGCTGACTGCTGCTCACTGAGCTGCCCTCAAGGGCCACCTCTAAACGATAACTGCCCCACTTGACCGGCAGCTTAATCGCCACTGGCTGAGCATCAGTTAGCTTGATTTGCTGGCGCTCCTGCAAAATATCTTGGGCGTGATATTTACTACTCCAGCCCTGGCTTTCTGAGTAACTCCAATAATAATCGCGGCGCTCCTGATATAGCTTTACAGTTAACTCGCCGCTATTGAGCGCCTGTCCTTCACGATCAGTGAGCAGCAGTTCAAACTCGGCTTCAGCGTTTTCTTCTAACTCGTTGCCTTGCAAGCTATGAATACCAATCAACTGCTCGGTTGGAAAAATGGGCTGCTGTAAAGTCCGCGTAAGAGCACGCCCCGAGCTTTCTAAAAGACTGACTTGCGTTTGTAATTGTGCTGGAGAGTCTAAGTTTTGCCACTGGGCATTTAGGCTCAACCGGCCTTGGCCTTGTGCATCTAAGCGCACACTATTTAGGGTAAAATTATCACTGGGCTTAGCATCAACTAGGCCAAACTCAAAGCCTTTAAGCTCGGCAAATGGCTGTCTTAATGGCACCACGCGAGCCTGCGCCTCGACACTATTACCATCCGCAGGAGCACCATATAAATAGCGCCCTTTAACTGTGATCACTAAGTCCGTCTCCCCAGTCAGTACTGGTCGATCAGGCGTTAAATCCAAAGCCATCCGCTCGGGTAAAAAATCCTCTACACTAAACTCATAGTGGCTTACTTGGCCATTACCTAATTCGGCCTCTAAAGCCCAGCGGCCGACAGGTGTCCCCTGACTTAAGGCAATAGTTTCCTGTAAAAAACCCTTGCTAACGATGTAAGTTTTATCGGCGGTGACTAAGCCATCGGGGCGCTTAACCCGTAGCTTAATTGGCTGTTCACCGAGCAATTGACCATCACTATCACGCAATAATAAATTCACCGTGACCTGCTCACCAGGGCGATATAGATCGCGTGCAGCAAATAAATACAGCTGCATAGCGCCCGCTTCAGCCCCACTAAGATCAAAGGCTGATAAATCTAAAGCAGCACGATCTAAACGCACGATACTGGTTTGTTGTTGATAGGTAGCGATGACCGCCGCTGCTTTGGGCGCAGCATTTAATCGTAAAATACCTTGGCTATCGGTCAGTCCTTGCTCAAGGGTTTTACCGGCCTGATCCAGTACCCGCACCTCAACTTTAGACATCCCAGCACCTTGGGTTAGGTTTTGACTAAAGATATCTAAATACTGCGCCGACTGATGCACCGATAAGCCTATGTTGCTTATCGAGAACACTGTGGCTGGCAGACTGTAGCTGTAATCACCGGCTGGGCGCAGCACTGCAAAATACAAGCCAGCTTCAGACAACGGTTTGATGCCCGCTAACGGCAGTAAGCTTTGCTCACGTGTATTGGTCGTTGTTTCTAAGGCAAAACGGCCGCTATACACTAACTCGGCCATTTTTAATAAGGATTCTGCTTGCCATAGCTCAAGGCGATTATTGTCCGACCACTGACTAATAAACGGCAATAACTTATCGGCTTTGACCCGAAAAAAATCCACTTCAACCTGATCCACATTCAGACTGATAATGGGTAAACCTTCTGCCATAGCTTCCGGCAGTAAACTGCCTTTACTGGCAAACCCAACGACCGCCTGTAAATCATTACTGGTTAATTGCTGTTGATACTCTTTATTTAAAATTTGCCCTCCTAAACCGGGTAACCCTGCTTTGATTTGTAGCTGTAATTTAGTCGCTGGTGGCAAATCAAGAAAGTAAGCTTCGGTAAGCGACTCGGCTAATACCCAGCTACTTTCTAAACGCCCTTGTTCACTGTCGGCTAACACTAAGTACTGAGCCAGATCCACAGTGTCTGCCAAGGGCGCGCTAAAACTTACTTGCAGCGCATTACTCCCCTGAAACTGGGTTTCTTCTACATTTTGTACGGTCAATGGCTGCTGTTGGTACTCCGCTATTAAATGGGCACGGGCTTCAGCGGTCAGCGGCTGCCGTGGTTCCAGTAAGTCGTTAGATTTAGTTGTAGCGGGAGGCGTTGCCTGCTCAGAATCGCAGCCTTGGAGCACTAATAATGAAGCAATAAAGGTGAGGATTGCTAAGTATTTCATAAACCGCCCGCCAAAAAGAGTAGCCCCAAAACTGGGGTAGAAGGCATTCATCATAGCGGAATATCAGCCAGATCGCGCCCTCGTTTTCTCAACTGTGCGCTCCTGCCACTTACCCTCCTGTATAACCAAAGCATCTAGTTATAGCTTAATTTATTACTTCAGACTCTTAACAGCCACTGCTAGCCTGCTGTACCTAATTAGTCAAAGCACCATGATTCGCTTCAATGGATATGCTAAGCAACACACTCTTTAGCCTGTGAGAATACAAGCACTATGTATAAATATGATCAGTATGATCAACAACTGGTTGAGCAACGGGTGGCGCAATTTCGTGAGCAAACCGAGCGTTATCTTGCCGGTACCTTAAGCGAGGAAGAATACCTGCCGCTACGCTTACAAAATGGGCTGTATGTGCAGCGTTACGCCCCGATGCTACGAATTGCTGTGCCCTACGGCTTAATGTCTAGCGCTCAGCTACGCATGTTGGCCACAATTAGTCGCCGTTACGATAAAGGCTATGCCCATATCACTACCCGCACCAACGTGCAGCTCAACTGGCCAGAAATTAAAGATGTGCCCGATATTTTAGCGCAACTGGCCAGTGTGCAAATGCACGCTATTCAGACCAGTGGCAACTGTATTCGCAACACCACTACCGATCAGTTTGCAGGAGTAGCCCGCGATGAAGTGGTGGATCCACGGCCGTGGTGCGAGATTATTCGTCAATGGTCCACCTTCCATCCTGAGTTTTTACGCTTACCACGTAAATTCAAAATTGCCGTTAATGGCTGCGCCCAAGACCGGGCTGCCATTGAAGTACATGATATTGGCATTGAAGCCCTTAAAAATGCCCAAGGTGAACTCGGCTTTAAAATTTTAGTAGGGGGTGGACTTGGTCGAACGCCAATTATTGGTAGTGTAATTAATGAGTTTTTACCCTGGCCGCATCTCTTAAGCTACTTAGAAGCAGTATTGCGGGTCTATAACCGCTTTGGTCGCCGTGATAATAAATATAAAGCACGTATCAAAATTTTAGTTAAAGCCTTAACCCCTGAAGGATTTGCCGAAAAAGTGGCCGCAGAATGGCAGCACTTAAAAGATGGGCCCATTACCCTCAATGAACAAGAAGTAGCGCGGGTTTCGGCACATTTTGTTGATCCGGCCTATCTGCCCCTTAATGACGAAGCTGAGCTACTGGCGCAGCAATTTACTGAGCACCCAGGTTTTCAGCGGTGGTACTCACGTAATGTGACTGCACACAAAAAGCCAGGTTACGTGGCTGTAACCTTATCGCTGAAAAAAACCGGTATTGCACCTGGCGATATTACTGCTGATCAGCTGGATGCGGTTGCTGAGTTAGCTGATCGCTATAGTTTTTCTGAGGTACGCAATACCCATGAACAAAATATGGTGCTGGCTGACGTCGAGCAGCGCCAGCTGTTTGCATTGTGGCAAGCATTAAAAAGTCTAGGTTTTGCTACGCCTAATATTGGTTTGTTGACCGATATTATTTGCTGCCCAGGTGGTGACTTCTGCGCCCTAGCCAATGCCAAATCAATTCCAATTGCCGAGGCAATTCAACAGCGTTTTGCTGATCTTGATTATCTATTTGATATTGGTGATCTTGATCTCAATATTTCTGGCTGCATGAATGCCTGTGGCCACCACCACGTAGGCAATATTGGTATTTTAGGCGTAGATAAAAAAGGCGCTGAGTTTTATCAAGTCTCTATTGGTGGCGAAAGTGGACGACATGCCAAACTAGGCAAAATCCTCGGCCCTTCCTTTGCCCAAGAAGATATGCCCGACGTAATTAACAAACTGATTGACGTCTACCTTGAGCAGCGCACCGAAGAAGAGCTGTTTATTGATACCTACCAACGGATTGGCCTTAGCCCATTTAAGGAGCGTGTCTATGCAAGTGCTGATTAACCCGCAGCATCAGGTAATAGCGAACGACTGGTTACTACTCAGCGCTGAAACTGAACTGACTGCCGAATACCTCGCTCAGTTGGCAGGGAAAAACCTACTGGTGCCCAGTGCGCTGTGGTCTGTCGTTCACCAAGCCCTTGCAGGTAATGCTAACCTTGGATTGTACCTAGAAAGTCATGAGCTCATTGAACAGCTAATTGAAGAGTTAAAGCCTGCACTGCTGCGACAGCCACTAATTGCTTTGAACTTTGCCAGCTTTACCGATGGTCGGCACTTTACCAATGCGCGCTTGCTCCGTGAGCGTTATCAGTTTAATGGTGAAATTCGCGCCATTGGCGATGTCGCTGTCGATCAGCTGTTTTATTTACAGCGCTGCGGCTTTAATAGCTTTACGGTTCAAGCCGCGGATCAAACGCTTGCTTTAACCCAGCTAAACGCTCATCAGCCCAGCTATCAAGCGGCTTGTGATGAGCACTTGCCGCTGTATCGGCGACGTCTAGCGCTCTAAAATAAAGGCCCCATTTGCTCGGCTTATGGGGCCTTTTGCTGCGCTTAAGTTATCTGCTCTTTACGTGTTAACGACGTTTCTTGCCGCCGGTTAAAGAACCTAAAATACCTCGCACAATTTGATTACTGATGCGGTTAACCGCTTGACGAATAGTGGTTTGCATCACCTTACCGGCAAAGTCAGTCACCGCACCGCCCGCCACTTCAGCCAGGCTGCCAGACTTCGTTGCCTTGGAATTAACCGGTGGTTGCGCGGCTTGATCAGCAGCGGCTTGTTCAGCTCGGGCACTTAAAATCTCGTAGGCCGACTCACGATCAAAAGGCTTATCATAGCGTCCAGATAAAGGCGAACGGCGCATCACCTCACTGCGCTCCTGCTCGGTTAGCGGTCCAACCCGTGATTGCGGCGGTGCCACGGCTAACGACTGCACCCTAGTTGGCATCCCTTTCGGCTCTAAACTACCAAACAAGGCCTCACCAATCCCCAGCTCAGTTAGCATCGTTAAGCTATCAATTTCAGGGTTGGGGCGAAAACCATCGGCCACTGCCCGCAATGCCTTTTGCTCCTTAGCGGTAAAAGCCCGTAATCCATGCTGCACACGCATACCCAGCTGAGCTAAAATTTCATCAGGCAAATCTGCTGGCGACTGAGTAACAAAATACACGCCTACGCCCTTCGAGCGAATTAAGCGCACCACTTGCTCTAACCGATCACGCAAGGCTTTTGGGGTGCCCTTAAACAGCAAATGCGCCTCATCAAAAAATAGCGCTAATAGCGGTTTGTCTGCATCACCTCGCTCAGGTAGCTGCTCAAACAATTCAGCCAGTAACCAAAGTAAAAAAGTGGCGTACACCTTAGGCGCGTCATGAATTAAGCGTGCGGCATCTAATAAATGGATACGTCCTCGCCCATCTGGATCGGGCCGTAGTAAGTCTTCTAACTCAAGGCCTGGCTCACCAAAAAAGTGTTCGATCCCCTGTTGCTCTAAAATCGCTACCTTACGCAGTAACGCATTGGCAGACTGACGCGTAAATAGCGCTTTATCTTCACCTAACGCTTCTGGCGTATCGAGCAAATAGTTCATTAGCGCTTTAAGGTCTTTCACATCCAGCAGCAATAAACCATCACGATCAGCAATCTTAAACACGGTGTATAGCACGGCTTGCTGGCTATCGGTTAACTCTAATAAGTTACCCAATAATAACGGCCCCATATCACTGAGCGTAGTGCGCATTGGGTGACCGCTTTCACCGTAGATATCCCACAGACTCACAGGATAGGCTTTAGGCGTGTGCTCTAGCCAAGGCATAGAAGCAATGCGCTCGGCAATTTTACCTTTAGGCTCACCTTGCGCCGCAATACCGCAGAGGTCACCTTTTACATCAGCCGCAAATACAGCCACCCCTGCCTCACTAAAAGCCTCGGCTAAGCGTTGCAAAGTAACGGTTTTACCGGTTCCAGTCGCCCCAGCAATAATGCCATGCCGATTAGCTAAACGTAATAAATGACCCAGCGGCTGATTGTGCTGATCTGCGCCTAATAATAGGATGTCTTCAGTCGGCATAAATAGGTGCTCCTGCTTGCAGTAAAAAGCCGCGATCAACGCGGCTTCTAAGGTACTGTATTAATCAAATACCACTGTTTTATTATCGTGAATAATAACTCGATCTTCCAAGTGATAGCGTAAACCACGCGCCAGCACCATTTTTTCTACATCTTTACCTTGGCGTACCATATCAACAATGGTATCGCGGTGACTGACTCGCGCCACATCTTGCTCAATAATTGGGCCCGCGTCTAAATCTTGGGTGACATAGTGACAGGTTGCACCAATTAACTTCACTCCGCGCACTGCAGCCTGATGATAGGGTTTAGCGCCAATAAAGGAGGGCAAGAAACTATGGTGAATATTAATCACTTGGCCAGCATATTTTTCACATAAGTCTGGCGGGAGAATTTGCATATAGCGCGCCAGCACCACGCAATCTGCCTGATGCTCATCAATTAACCGACTCACTTCATCAAATGCTGGCTGCTTATCTTTAGGATTCACCGGAACATGGAAAAACGGGATACCATGCCATTCCACCATGCTACGTAAGTCATCATGGTTGGCAATCACGCAAGGAATATCGCAGTCCAGCTCATTACGCGCCCAGCGGTGTAACAGATCAGCTAAGCAATGGGAGTCACGGCTTGCCATCAATACCACACGCTTTTTCACTGCCGAATCAGTCACATTCCACTGCATAGAAAATTCATTGGCAATCGGTGCAAAGGCTTGTTTAAAGCCATCTAAATCAAATGGCAAAGACTCTGCGCGAATTTCATGGCGCATAAAAAACCAGCCGCTTTGCTCATCTGAGTGGTGACTGGCTTGATGAATCCAACCATTATAGGTGGCTAAAAAATTACTCACCTTGGCCACAATACCTACACGGTCAGGACAGGCAATCGTCAAGCGAAACGTTCGCATGCACTATTACTCCAAAAACTATAATTAACTCAAATAAATCTTGATGACTGCAAAACGCTTAGCAGCAACAGCGCCAATGATTACTAAAAATCATCCACTACATCGCCGTCATTCACTCGATATTCGCGGTTTTGCAAATAAGCGTTACGAATAAAGCGATAACGATCGCCAGTCATATAGCGCTCTAATGGAATCAACTTGGCACGGGTATCTACCACATCTAATGCAAAGCTGCTATTGCGTACCGGAACATCATTAATGTAGCGATAAGGGCTGTTATAACTATCTGGCAATTTACCAAGCGCATCGCGCACTGTGCTGGGGCCAAAAAATGGCAACACCAGATAAGGACCACTGCTGACCCCCCACTTACCTAAGGTTTGCCCGAAGTCTTCTTGGTTACGCTGCAACCCCATTTTGGTTGCCACATCAAAAAAACCCAGTAAGCCAAAGGTGGTGTTAAACAGAAAACGCGCCGTATCGACACCGGCCTCGTGCATTTTACCCTGCACCAGGTTGTTAGCTAGATTACGAAATTCACCCACATTCTGAAACATATTGTGGATACCGTCCTCTACGGGATCCGGCGTAATTTTACGATACCCAGCAGCCAAAGGTCGTAGCGCCCAACGGTCTAAGGTGTCATTAAAGACAAATACCTTGCGGTTGAAGCTTTCCCAAGGATCAGCTGCTTTTTCTGCGGCCTCCCAAGGTAGATCTTGGTCCTCATCCCACTCTTCTTCTGCTAAGACTTGCGTACTGCTGAGTAAAGCAGCAGCGGCCAAGCTCAAACTTACACGGCCGAATCTATTACGCATGGTGCGTCTCCATTAATAATTAAATCGGTCTGCAGCCTAACGCTGACTGCAGACCCTCTGAGTTACTCAGCTAAGCGCCAACCAGTACCGCCCTTTCCATCTTCCAGCACAACGCCCATGGCGGTCAGCTGGTCACGAATCCGGTCAGACTCAGCCCAGTCCTTAGCTTCACGTGCGGCAATTCTCTGCTCAATCAGCGCTTCTACGGCAGCAGCATCCACCTTATTAGCAGCGCCAGCTTTCAAATAGGCTTCAGGCTCCATTTGCAAGACACCCAAAACGCCTGCTAATTCACGCATACATGCAGCTAATGCTGCCGCTGCTGATAGATCAGTGCTACGCAAACGATTGACTTCCCGAGCCATATCAAACAGAACCGCACAGGCTTCAGGCGAATTAAAGTCATCATCCATTGCCTGATTAAAGCGCTCAACAAAACTTTCACCACCGCTCGCTGGCACTTCAGGCAAGCCTTTTAGGGCATTATAAAAGCGTTCTAACGCTGAGCGCGCCTCACGCAGGCTATCTTCTGAATAGTTGATTGGACTGCGATAGTGGCTGGCCACCAATAAATAGCGAACTACTTCAGGGTGATACTTAGCCAGTACTTCACGGATAGTGAAAAAGTTGCCTAAAGACTTTGACATTTTCTCACCATCCACCCGTACCGCGCCGGCATGCATCCACGTTGCGGCATATTGTTTGCCGGTTGCTGCTTCACTTTGGGCAATTTCATTTTCATGGTGAGGGAAAACTAAATCTGGCCCACCGCCATGAATATCAAAGCTATCGCCAAGGCAGCAAGTAGACATCACCGAGCACTCAATATGCCAGCCTGGGCGTCCCTCTCCCCAAGGCGAAGTCCAACTAGGTTCACCGGGCTTAGCGGCCTTCCAGAGCACAAAGTCCAGTGGACTTTCTTTGGCTTCATCCACTTCAACCCGCGCACCACTTTGTAAGTCATCCAGTTTACGGCGCGACAGCTTGCCATACTCGGTGAACTTATGAACCCGATAATACACATCACCGTTGCCAGGCGCGTAGGCATAACCTTTATCAATTAGGGTTTGAATCATTTGAAACATGCCATCGATATGCCCTGTTGCTCGCGGCTCCTGATCAGGACGCAGGACATTTAAGCGTGCTTCGTCTTCATGCATCGCGGCAATCATACGCTCGGTTAAGGCGGTAAAAGGCTCACCATTTTCTACCGCACGCTGAATAATTTTGTCGTCAATATCAGTGATATTACGCACATAATTAACTTCATAGCCGCGGTGACGTAACCAACGGGTGACCACATCGAAAGCCACCATGACTCTCGCATGCCCAATATGACAGTAGTCATATACGGTCATACCGCACACATACATGCGCACTTGATTACCCACTAAGGGTTTAAATAACTCTTTTTGTTTTGTCAGCGTATTGTAAATCGCTAAACCCATTACTGCCCCCATGAATCACGCAAAGTTACGGTCCGGTTAAATACCAAGTGATCAGCACTGCTGTCTTCGCTATCTAAACAAAAGTAACCTTCACGCTCAAACTGAAAGCCTTGCCCTACTTCTGCGCTCGCCAATGAAGGCTCGGCGCGGCAACCGGTTAATACCGTTAACGAGTTAGGATTGATATTGTCTAAGAACGACTCGGCATCGCTACCATCTTCGTTTTTATCAGGGTTAGCTGTTTTAAATAAGCGATCATATAAGCGCACTTCACACTCAACACTTTCTGCCGCCGGCACCCAGTGAATGACTCCCTTTACCTTACGGCCTTCAGGGTTTTTGCCTAGGGTGTTTTCATCATAGCTGCAGCGCAGTTCAATAATGTTGCCATCCGCATCGCGGATCGCTTCATCTGCGCGAATCACGTAACTGCCACGCAAGCGCACTTCACCGCCTGGGACTAAACGCTTAAAGCCTTTTGGTGGCTCTTCTTCGTAATCACTGGCGTCAATATACAGCTCGCGAGAGAACGGCAAGGTACGGGTTCCCATATCTTGCTTCGGGTGGCGCGGTAATTCTAGCTGCTCAACCTGACCTTCTGGGTAGTTAGTAATGACCACCTTAATTGGATTCAGCACACACATTGCACGACTGGCATTGGCATCAAGGTCCTCACGAATACAGAACTCCAGCATCCCCATATCGACAATACCACCAGCACGGTTAACCCCGATCATATCGCAGAAATTGCGAATCGACGCTGGGGTATAGCCACGACGACGGAAGCCGCTAATGGTGGACATCCGTGGATCATTCCAACCATTCACATGACCTTCATCCACTAACAGTTTTAACTTACGCTTACTGGTAATGGTGTAGTTCAGGTTTAAACGGGCAAACTCATACTGACGCGGATGCGCCGGAACCGGTAACTGCTCTAAGAACCACTCATACAATGGACGGTGATCTTCAAACTCTAAAGTACACATTGAGTGGGTGATCAACTCAATGGCATCAGATTGGCCATGGGTAAAGTCATAACTTGGATAAATGCACCACTTATCACCGGTTTGATGGTGATGGGCATGACGAATCCGGTAAAGGATTGGATCGCGCAGGTTCATGTTAGGCGATGCCATATCAATTTTAGCGCGCAATGCGCGCGCACCGTCTGCAAACTCACCGGCTTTCATCCGGGCAAATAAATCTAAGTTTTCTGCTACTGAACGCTCACGAAATGGGCTGTTTTTACCCGGCTCAGTTAGGCTGCCACGGTATTCACGTGCCTGCTCAGGTGAGAGATCGCAAACGTACGCTTTACCTTGTTCAATTAAATATACGGCCCACTCGTGCAACTGATCAAAGTAATCAGAGGCATAACGCACCTCGCCATCCCACTGAAAACCTAACCAACGAACATCGTCTTTAATTGACTCGACGTATTCAAGATCTTCTTTAGCTGGGTTAGTATCGTCAAAACGTAAGTGACACACGCCGCCAAACTCTTCTGCCATGCCAAAGTTTAAACAGATAGACTTAGCATGACCGATATGCAAATAACCATTAGGTTCGGGTGGAAAACGCGTCACAATGCTTTGATGCTTTCCTGACTCAAGATCATCACGAATAATGGTACGAAGAAAGTTAGCGGCAACCGTTACAGTAGAATCTGGCTTACTCATGGGATTCCTAGCAATATCGAATTTGGCAGCCAAGGTAGGCTGAACGAAATAAAGGGCTTATCATACCTGAACAGGTCAGCTTGCTGACAGTTCTATGTATCTTTTGACATTTTGGATTTTATTTACATGATTAAATTACACACCAATCACGGCGTTATCACGATTAAACTCTTTGCTGACCAAGCGCCTGAAACCTGCGCCAACTTTAGCCAATACGTCAAAGAAGGTCATTACGACAATACAATTTTTCACCGTGTTATCAATAACTTTATGATTCAAGGCGGTGGCTTTGAAGCTGGGATGGTGCAAAAAAACACCCGTGCCCCCATTAAAAACGAAGCCAATAACGGCCTCTCCAACAAAACTGGGACGCTTGCCATGGCACGCACCATGGACCCTCACTCAGCTTCAGCGCAGTTTTTTATTAACGTCAGCGACAACACCTTCCTTGACCACACCGCACCAACCACCCAAGGCTGGGGGTATGCTGTTTTTGGTGAGGTGGTTGAGGGCATGGACGTGGTCAATCAAATTAAAGCGGTTGAGACCACCACCCGTGCTGGCCACCAAGATGTGCCACGCGATGATGTAATCATTGAAAAAGCTGAGATTGTTGAGTGATTTTATTCATCTCTGATCTGCATCTGCAAGAACAACGCCCGGATATTAGCCGGGCGTTTTTCAACTTTCTCCAGCAACACGCCCGCCACGCTCAGCAGCTGTATATTTTAGGCGACTTTTTTGAGGTTTGGATTGGCGATGATGCCATGAGCGAATTTCAGCAACAGGTTGCCCACGCCCTGAAGCAACTGAGCCAACATGGCTGCCAAGTTTTTTTAATGCATGGCAACCGCGACTTTTTAATCGGCCAGCAATTTTGCCAGCTCGCAGGCTGTACTTTACTGCCTGATCCTAGCGTTATTCAGATTCAACAAACGCCTATTTTACTCAGCCATGGCGATCTTTTGTGCACCGAAGATGTGGAATATTTAAAGATGCGCCGTATCCTGCGCAACCCCCTAGCACTTTTTATTCTACGTCATTTGCCGCTAACCCTTCGCCATAAGCTCGCTCGCGGACTACGTAATCAAAGTCAGTCACGCACTTCAATGAAAGCGGCCAGCATCACCGATGTCACCCCCGAAGCGGTGGCACCTTTTATGCAAAAATATGGTGTTCACACATTAATTCATGGGCATACCCATCGCCCAGCCAAGCACGCAGTCATCCTAAACAATCAACAACCGGCCACCCGAATTGTGCTGGGCGATTGGGATAAAGCCCTGTGGTATCTGCGCTGCGATCCGCAACAAAGTCCTTTAACCTTTAGCTTGCAACAAGCGCCAATCACTGCTTTACCTTAAGGTAAAGATACTCCCTAACGTATTGATTTATAGCGAGTAAAGTCATTAGTCGAATTGCCAGTTTTTTCCTAACTAGCGTATAACGTGGCCAACGCCATAGCAGTTTATGGCGACCTATAATAAGGCTAAAAACCATGTTACGACTCTTATCTAAACCTGCGGTCAAGCTGGTAGAACGCTACCTGCCTGATCCTTATATCTTTGTGCTACTACTCACTATTGTGGCTGCCGTTTGTGCGCTATTTATTGAGCAAAGTTCACCCATCCAGATTGTCCGTTATTGGGGTAACGGTTTTTGGAACCTGCTGTCTTTCTCCATGCAAATGCTTTTGGTACTGGTTACCGGGTTTATGCTGGCTAACTCACCACCGGTCAAAAAGCTATTAGTGGCAATCGCTAAAACAGCTAAAACCGCTGGTGGAGCTATTTTATTGGTGACCTTTATTTCCTTGGCTGCCAGCTGGATTAACTGGGGCTTTGGTTTAGTGGTTGGCGCTATTTTTGCTAAAGAATTAGCTCGCCAAGTTAAAGTGGATTACCGCCTACTGGTTGCCAGTGCTTATTCGGGATTCTTGGTCTGGCACGCGGGATTAGCCGGCTCGATTCCACTCACTATTGCCACCGAAAATCACTTCAGTGCTGCACAAATTGGGGTGATTGGCACGGATCAAACCATTTTCTCCAGCTTTAACTTACTGATCGTGCTGTGTATTTTCATTGCAGTACCATTGGCCAACCGTTTAATGATGCCTAAAGCTGAAGACAGTATTTATATTGACCCTAAGCTACTAGAAGAGCCTGAAGAAGTTATCAGCAATGATCCTAACCGCCCTGCTGAGCGCTTAGAAAATAGCCGCACGTTAGCCTTACTCGTAGGCTTTCCTGGATTAATCTACTTAGTTGATTATTTCTTTAACAGTAGCGGCAGCCTGAACCTGAACATTGTTAACTTTATGTTCTTGTTTTTGGCCATTATTCTGCACGGTACCCCACAGCGCTTACTCAATAGCCTGCAAGAAGCAGTGAAAGGCGGTGCTGGAATTGTGATTCAGTTTCCTTTCTATGCCGGCATCATGGGCATTATGATTGATTCTGGCTTAGCTAAAACACTCTCGGAGTGGTTTGTCTCCTTCTCTAGCGCCGCGTCTTTGCCATTCTGGTCCTTTATCAGTGCCGGTATCGTCAATATTTTTGTTCCCTCTGGAGGTGGCCAGTGGGCGGTACAAGCGCCGGTGATGCTGCCCGCAGCAATTGAATTAGGCGCAGATATTCCACGGGTTGCTATGGCGGTTGCTTGGGGCGATGCCTGGACTAACTTACTGCAGCCATTCTGGGCTCTGCCAGTACTGGGTATTGCTGGATTAAAAGCCAAAGACATTATGGGCTTTTGTTTAATCTTACTGATTATTACTGGCGCGATTATTTCGCTGGGGCTTACCTTCTTTTAACCCCAATCCCTGATGATAAAAAATCCCACTGTAGTTAAAGCCACAGTGGGATTTTTCACATAACGATAGTTAGCCCTGCAAGCGCTGCAGCAACTCGATAAAAGCAGCCTCATCCAGCACCTTAATCCCTAACTCTTGAGCTTTAGTTAGCTTAGATCCCGCACTTTCACCCGCCACCACAGCACTGGTTTTACTCGATACTGATCCCGCCACCTTAGCCCCTAAAGCCTCCAAAGCCTGTTTACCTTGGGCTCGAGACAAACTACTTAAGGTACCGGTTAATACCCAGGTTTCACCCTGCAAAGGTAAACTGGGTGCCTCTACAGACGGCTGTACGCTCCAGTGCATACCAAAGGCTAGTAACTGCTGCTCGAGCTGATCAGCCTGCTTGAGTTGCTCGCTATCGGCCAAAAACTCACGCAAGACCTGGGCAGAGCGTTCGGGAAAGCGCTCAATACTACGTAAATCCAGCCAATCAGCAGCTTTTAACGCAGCAAAACTAGTAAACGCCTTAGCCAAACGCTGAGCATTAGTTTTAGCAATACCTGGTAAGTTAAAACGCTCAATAAATTCAGCAAAACTCACCGCTCCGACTAACTCTGGCGCAATAGCCTCTGCCTTAGGTAACTTCACACCATTTGTTTGCAGCTGAGAAACAACAGCCAGATTATGCGCGTCTTGAAAAAAGTTATAAATTTCATGGGCTACTTCATTGCCCACTTCCGGCAACCAGCTAAGCAAACTAGGCAGCGCTTGACTAATACGAGTCAAACCTCCCAAGGAACGAGCCAGTAACTTAGCCGTTTCTTCACCCACATTCGGAATACCTAACGCATAAATAAAACGCGCCAGACTCGGCTGGGTACTGGCCTCAATCGCATTGAGTAGATTCTGCGTCGATAGTTCCGCAAAACCTTCAAGCGTCAAGAGCTGCTCGGCAGTCAGTAGATATAAATCCGCAGGCGATTTCACTAAACCACGATCGACCAGCTGATCAATAATCTTTTCTCCCAGCCCATCAATTTCCATGGCTTTGCGTGAGACAAAGTGCAACAAGGCCTGCTTGAGTTGAGCTGGACAAGTTAAACGCCCGACACAGCGCCAGGTCGCCCCTTCACTACGAATGGTTTTTCCTTTGCTATGCCGCGCTAACTGGCTACGCTCTACTTCCGCACCACAAGCTGGGCACTCGCTTGGCATGCTGATCTCACGCGCGGCTGCAGGCCTGCGCTCTAGCACTACCTGGGTTACCTGTGGAATAACATCACCGGCCCGACGAATAATCACTGTATCACCAATTTTAAGGCCTAAGCGCTGCACCTCATCCATATTATGCAAGGTTGCATTGGACACGGTTACGCCCCCCACATGCACTGGTTTTAGACGTGCCACCGGGGTAATCGCACCGGTGCGTCCGACCTGAAACTCTACATCTAACAGCTCTGTCAGCTCTTCTTGAGCAGGAAACTTATGGGCGATCGCCCAGCGTGGCTCTCGCGCCCTGAAACCCAATTGCTGTTGCAGGGCTAAGCGATCGACCTTAAATACCACCCCATCAATTTCATAGCCTAGCTCAGCGCGCTTAGCGCCGAGCTGGGCAAAATACTGATTACAGCCTGCAATACCTTGTACCACCTGCATTTCAGGACTGATTGGTAAACCTAACTGTTTTAATACCTGAAGTGTTTGACTATGGCTATCGGCTAAAGGTTGGCTGACTAAGCCAACGCCATAGGCACAAAAAGTTAGCGGCCTCTGGGCAGTGATGCGCGGATCTAACTGGCGCAAGCTGCCAGCTGCCGCATTACGTGGATTGGCAAAGGGTTTAGTATTGGTTTCCAACATGCGCTGATTCAACTCAGCAAAAGCAGCTAGCGAAATATAAACTTCGCCACGCACCTCTAAGCGCTCGGGCACTGATTCACCCTGTAAGCGTAAAGGAATATTCCGAATCGTTCGTACATTACTGGTAATATCTTCACCTGTCGCGCCATCACCTCGGGTTGCGCCACGCACTAACTCACCCTGCTCATACAACAGACTCACCGCCAACCCATCGAACTTTGGCTCACAACAAAAACTTAACGGCTCATTGCTCGCCAATGCCTGTTCAATTCTGCGACCAAAGTCTTGCATTTCCTGCTCAGAAAATGCATTGCCTAGGCTTAACATCGGCAGCGCATGCTGCACTGTAGTAAAAGCTGCCAATGGCTGACCACCCACACGCTGGGTCGGTGAATCACGGCTGATTAACTCGGGATGTGCTTGCTCTAGCTGCTTTAATTGATTAAATAATCGATCGTATTCACTATCAGGAACACTGGGCTGATCCAATACATAATATTGATAGTTATAGTCATTTAATTGCTGACGCAATTGCTCAACTTGATCCTGTAATGGATGTGTCGTCATGAATCAGTACTCACTCAGGTGATACAGCTACCACTAGCTGTCTTCTGTTGCTTTGAAACAAAAAGAGCAGCCAAAGCTGCTCTTATTAATACACAATACCCTTAAAGCTTTAATCAGCGCTGTGCTGCAGTTTATTACGCAATTGACGCTGCTTAAACTCAAAGTTGGCAATCCGCTGACGATAATGTTCAACGGTTTGAGTGGTTAATACACTGGCTTGATCATCTTTTAAATCACCGCCTAAGCTGGTAGCTAAATGGGTAGCTGCTTCTAGCATCAACTCAAACGCTTCAGCTGGCGCACTTGGGCCTGGCAACTGCATAAAGAAAGAAACGGCCGGTGTTTTAAAGTCGTTAATGGTTTCCAGATCAAAAGTACCAGGAGCAACAGCGTTAGCCATCGAGAATAAAGTGTCGCCATGACCTGTCATATTGGTGTAACGATGGAAAATATCCATATCACCGTAACGCAGCCCATTAGATAAAATACTCTGTAATAAATCAGGGCCTTTAAAGCCTAGCGGCGAGCGCGCTAAAACAATAATCACTAACACTTCAGAGGGCTCTAAGGCTTTTTTGCTGGCGGCAGCTTCCGCCTCAGTCGCCGAAAAACTGGGCTCATCCTCTTTATCGGCAGTTAATCCTGAATCATCGGCATTGGTTTCAGTTGGTGTTATACGCTCAGACTGAGTGGCAGACAGCCTTGAGAAATCTTCGTTTGCATTGAGTGTGGGCTCATCCATAGCCAGATCATCTAGCGCTGAAAGTTTCGGCTCTGTTTTGGGCTTAACTACCCGAGGAGCGCTTAATATTTCAGACGAGGTACTATCACCCTCATCATCTTCAGGTGGTTTAGTCAGGTCAAACTTAAGCTTATTGCCGCTAATACGTCTCCAGCCATCAAATAGGATAGCGGCCATAGCGATCACGCCAATAATGATTAACCATGTATGTAGCCCTAACCCCATTACCTGAAACTCCAAAAATTAACCAATCAATAACAAAACACACCTTAAAGGCGGAACACCTAGTATAACTGAGATACAGATTAAGAAAATACTCGGTTGTTCCGTCTATTTACAATAAAAACTGCTTATTTAAACTTTTTCCGCTAATAGCTGCTGATAAGCCTCAATTTGCCGTGCAATTCCCGGCGCATCGAGTCCACACTCAGCCAACATTTGTTGTGGTGAGGCATGCTCTACGTAATAATCCGGTAAACCTAGCTGCAATACCGCAACATTCTGACCTTGGCTATGCAGATACTCGGTAACCGCACTGCCCGCTCCTCCCATAATCGCATTCTCTTCAATGGTTACCAGCAAACTATGCTGGCGTGCTAACTCTAGGGTCAAGGCGGTATCAAGTGGTTTAACAAAACGCATATCCACCACAGTGGCATCTAAATTTTCTGCTACCTCTAGCGCTGCGGCCAGCTGTACACCAAAGACTAAAATCGCCACTCCTGAGCCTTGGCGCCGCACCACACCTTTACCAATGGCTACGCTGTCTAAGCCTTCTTCAATCTTAGCTCCAGGTCCTGTGCCCCTTGGGTAACGCACAGCGGCTGGCCCGGCATATTGATAACCCGTGGTTAGTAATAAACGCAGCTCATTTTCATCACTGGGCGTCATAACCAACATATTAGGAATACAGCGTAAATAGGATAAATCAAAACTTCCGGCATGGGTCGGACCGTCTTCGCCGACTAAACCCGCACGATCAATGGCAAACAACACATCTAAATTTTGCAGCGCTACATCATGAATTAATTGATCATAAGCGCGTTGTAAGAACGTTGAATAAATCGCCACCACTGGCTTAGCCCCTTCACAGGCCATACCCGCAGCAAAGGTAACAGCATGCTGCTCAGCAATCGCCACATCAAAATATCGCTCAGGATAACGCTGACTAAAGGCAATCAAGTCTGAGCCTTCTTTCATCGCCGGAGTAATCCCCATCAAACGTGAGTCTTCGGCGGCCATATCGCACAGCCACTGCCCAAACACGTTAGAGTAACGTGGCTTAGCTACAGTTTTAGGCGCTACTGCCGTCTGTGCTCCACTAATCGCATGATAGGTAATAGGGTCAGCCTCAGCAGGACTAAAGCCTTTGCCCTTTTTAGTTACCACATGTAGAAACTGTGGTCCCTTTAAATCTTTTACATACTTTAACGCAGCAACAAGTGCCGGAAGATCATGCCCGTCGATAGGGCCAATATAGTTCCAGCCAAGCTGCTCAAACATCACCGCCGGTGCTAACAACGATTTAGCTTTTTCTTCTGTTTTACGCGCAATCTCTAACGCGCCTGGTAGCATCGACAGCAGCTTTTTCCCTTCTTCACGCACCGTGGTAAAAGGTGGGCTGGTTAATAAACGGGTAAGATGTTGAGACAAGCCACCGACATTATTTGAGATGGACATATCATTGTCATTTAGCACCACTAGCATATCGGCTTTAACTTCCGGCGCATGATTAAGCGCCTCAAAAGCCATCCCCGCGGTCATTGCACCATCACCAATAATCGCCACGGTTTTACGCTGCTCACCCTTTAATTTTGCGGCCACCGCCATACCTAAGGCAGCACTGATTGAGGTACTGGAATGCCCCACACCAAAGGTGTCGTACTCGCTTTCTTCACGCCGTGGAAAGGCGGCAATTCCATCTTTTTGGCGCAAACTGCTCATTTGCTCTAAACGTCCGGTGAGCATTTTATGCGGGTAGCCTTGATGCCCTACATCCCACACTAAGCGATCTTCCGGGGTGTTATAGACATGATGCAAAGCAATGGTCAGCTCAATCACTCCTAAACCTGCCGCGAAGTGCCCACCGGTTTCGCCCACTCGCCACAATAAATGCAAGCGCAACTCATCCGCTAACTGAGCAAGTTGCGGCTCGGTAAATAGGCGCAAGGTTTCCGTTTGCTGAACTTGATCCAGCAAAGGTGTCACTGGACGCGTTGTAGGAATTTCATGAAAAATTTTAGGCATTGCAGCATTCATAAAAAGTAAAAAGATGGCACAGTTTAACGTAAAGCGCAGTTTTAGCCCAATAAACTAGTACCCGTTATTATTGAACCCTAAATACTGCAAACTAAAAGCTGAGTCACTCACCGTTAAACGCAGAAAAGCCAGCAGTATAGCTGGCTTCTAACAAGAACAGGCGAATCCTTAAGCTTTTTTCATAAAGCAAGATTTCAGCATAAACTTCTGCCCATTCACTCGGCAATCAACGTCATGATCGCCCTCTACTAACTTAATATTAGTGATGCGGGTACCGACTTTTAATACGGTAGAGGTGCCCTTCACTTTTAAATCTTTAGTGAGGGTGACGGTATCACCATCATACAAAGGGGTGCCGTGGGCATCACGAAACTTAGACTCTTCAACGCTGCTTGAATCGTCTTGACCCGCTTCCATCGGCCATTCGTGACCACAGGTAGCACACACATAGTGGTCACGATCGGGATAAGTAATTTCTTCTGCACATGCAGGGCATGCTGGAAAATCTGCCATATTAACCTCAACTCAGACTAATTATTATTAGAACTGCCAAAGCAAACTAGCATTTCTGATCAGGATGAAACCTTATAAAACAATAAACCTCCCGAAGGAGGTTTATTGCGTAGCAGCTGAATAACCTAAAACTTAGTTTTGGTTTTCCATTTGCTGACGGATCAGGTCACCAATAGTGGTAGGACCTGCCGCTTCAGCGGCTGCAGTGTCTTGCTTACGCAATTCTTTCATCGCATCTTTTTCGTCTTCAGCGTCTTTAGACTTGATAGACAAGTTAATTACGCGTGCTTTACGATCAATATTGATGATTTTTGCTTCAACTTCGTCGCCTTCTTTCAACACGTTACGTGCATCTTCTACACGGTCACGACTGATTTCAGAGGCTTTTAAAGTAGCTTCAACTTCGTCAGCTAAAGTAACGATGGCACCTTTAGCATCAACTTCTTTAACTACACCTTTAACGATGCTGCCTTTGTCGTTGATTGACGCGTAGTTAGAGAATGGATCATCTTCTAACTGCTTGATACCGAGAGAAATACGCTCACGCTCTGGATCTACCGAGAGGATTACGGTTTCTAGCTCGTCGCCTTTCTTGAAGTTGCGAACCGCTTCTTCGCCAGCTTCGTGCCAGCTGATGTCTGATAAGTGAACCAGACCATCGATGCCGCCTTCTAGGCCGATAAAGATACCGAAGTCAGTGATTGACTTGATGGTACCGGAGATTTTATCGCCTTTGTTGAACTGGCTTGAGAAGTCTTCCCATGGGTTAGTTTTGCACTGTTTGATACCCAGAGAAATACGACGACGATCTTCATCGATGTCCAGAACCTGAACTTCAACTTCGTCACCAACGTTAACTACTTTAGATGGATGGATGTTTTTGTTGGTCCAGTCCATTTCAGACACGTGTACTAAACCTTCAACGCCTTCTTCTAATTCAGCGAAGCAACCGTAGTCAGTCAGGTTAGTTACACGGGCCATTACGCGAGTACCTTCTGGGTAACGCGCAGTGATTGCTACCCATGGATCTTCACCTAATTGCTTCAGGCCTAAAGATACACGGTTACGCTCGCGGTCGAATTTCAGTACACGTACTTCTACTTCGTCGCCAACGTTAACGATTTCTGATGGATGCTTGATGCGCTTCCACGCCATATCGGTGATGTGCAGTAAGCCGTCAACACCGCCAAGATCCACGAACGCACCGTAGTCGGTGAGGTTCTTAACGATACCTTTAACTTTCTGACCTTCTTGTAGGTTTTCAAGCAGTGCTTCGCGCTCAGCGCTGTTCTCTGCTTCAAGAACGCTACGACGAGAAACTACAACGTTGTTGCGCTTCTGGTCTAATTTGATCACCTTAAATTCTAGCTCTTTACCTTCGAGGTGAGTGGTGTCGCGTACTGGACGCACATCCACTAAAGAACCAGGTAGGAAGGCACGGATGCTGTTAACGTCAACAGTGAAACCACCTTTGACCTTACCATTAATAACACCAGTAACCACTTCCTCAGCGTTAAACGCAGCTTCCAGAACCAGCCATGCCTCAGCACGCTTCGCTTTCTCGCGGGATAGTTTGGTTTCACCAAAGCCATCTTCAACCGCGTCCAGCGCAACGGGAACTTCGTCACCCACTTTAATGGTCAGTTCGCCTTGTTCGTTTAAGAACTGCTCTACTGGGATTACACCTTCAGATTTCAGACCAGCGTGAACGGTTACCCAATCACCGTCGATATCAACAACTAAACCGTTGATGATCGAACCTGGTTGCATATCTAGGTCTTTTAGGCTTTCTTCAAAGAGTTCTGCAAAGCTTTCGCTCATGTTTATTCCTGCATGGATAGTGGGCTTAATTGCCCTAGCCACATTCCAGATCAATGTGGGTTCGTTAATTATAAAGTCAGCTAAAGTGCAGTGTCTGGGCTACTTGAGCTGCCTTGGCGAGCCTTATCTTAAAGCAAATAAGGACTCTACTAAACCAAGTGGCGCTCGGCCACCTGATCAAGAATTCGTTGCACCACCTGCTCAATACTCAGCTGCGTGGAATCTAGGATTAACGCATCTGGCGCGGGCTTAAGTGGCGCTGTTGCACGACCCATGTCGCGCTCATCGCGCTCACGAATCTCTTGCAAAAGACTCGCAAGTTTAACCTCTTCGCCCTTGGCTTTCAACTGCAAGTAACGTCTTTGTGCTCGCTCTTCAACGCTTGCCGTTAAAAACACCTTGAGTTCAGCATTAGGAAACACCACGGTGCCCATATCGCGGCCATCACACACCAAGCCTGGCGATTGGCGAAAATCATACTGGCGCTGCAGTAAGGCGGTGCGCACTTCGGGAATCGCTGCCACCTGAGAAGCCCAACCACCGACCTGCTCGGTACGAATGGTTAAGCTGACATCTTCACCAGCTAATAGCACCTGATCCTGCAAAAACTGTACCGGTAGATTTTTCGCCAAGGAAAGCAACTGCTCATTAGCACTAAAAGCCAACTGCTGTTGGCTAGCTGCCAGCGCCAGTAGTCGATACAACGCGCCTGAGTCCAACAAGTGCCAGCCTAGTTTTTTGGCTAAAATCCCAGCCACAGTCCCCTTGCCCGAGCCGCCTGGACCATCAATGGTAATCACCGGTGCCGCGCTGACTGCTGAGTTCATAGGCTGTGCTCTTCGCTGACATGCATACCGACTTTTTCACATAACTGTAAAAAATCAGGAAACGAGGTCGCCACATGAATCGCATCATGAATAATAATTGGCTGACTCGCACGTAATGCGGCAACACTAAAAGACATGGCAATTCGGTGATCGCCATGGGCCCAGACTTCGCCACCACCCATAGGCTGACCACCTTCAATCACGATACCATCCGGCAGAACTTCGGTTTTTACCCCTAGGGTAGCTAAACCATCGGCCATTACTTGAATTCGATCCGACTCTTTGACCCGTAATTCTTCGGCATCACGTAATACTGTTTTGCCTTCGGCGCAGGCAGCAGCGATAAATAAAACAGGAAACTCATCAATCGCCAGGGGAACTAGATCGCTAGGAATTTCAATTCCTTTTAGCTGACTGGAGCGCACTCGAATGTCAGCGACTAGCTCACCACCCACCTCATGCACTCGCTCAAGGCTCAGATCAGCGCCCATTAAGCGCAAAATATCAATGACTCCAGTACGGGTTGGGTTGATGCCCACGTGCTCTAGCACCACTTCTGAATTCGGCGCAATACAAGCAGCCACCATAAAGAATGCCGCCGAAGAAATATCCGACGGTACTTCAATCTTGGTTCCGGTTAATTTGTGGCCACTTTCAACCTTAGAAATAGCGCCATGCACTTCAACTGGGTAACCAAAACCGCTCAGCATCCGCTCGGTATGGTCACGGGTCGGCGCTGGCTCTTCGACCGAGGTTTCACCCCCAGCATATAAGCCCGCCAGCAAAATACAAGATTTTACCTGAGCGCTGGCCATTGGCATCTGATAATGCATACCCGTGAGTTTTTGTCCGCCACGAATGGTCAAGGGGGGTCGCCCCTCTGCAGCGGTTTCAATTACCGCACCCATTTCCCGCAACGGTTTTGCAATCCGGTTCATCGGCCGCTTAGATAACGAGGCATCACCGGTCAAGGTGCTATCAAACGGCTGCGCCGCCAGCAACCCTGACAGCAAGCGCATGGTAGTGCCTGAGTTGCCCACGTAAATAGGGCCTGGCGCCGGCTTCAAACCATGTAAGCCGACCCCATGCACCACTACTCGTCCCTCTTGGGGGCCTTCAATCACCACCCCCATATCACGAAAGGCCTGGATAGTGGCTAAGGCATCTTCACCCTCTAAAAAGCCTTCAATTTCGGTTTTGCCTTCGGCCAAGGAGCCGAGCATGATTGAGCGGTGCGAAATAGACTTATCGCCTGGCACGCGAATCGTGCCCTGTACGTGTCCGCCTGGATTGGCAATAAATTTCAAATCATGATTCTGCATGGTGTCTACATAGGCCCTGCGAGCTAAAATTTTACTGAAATGTTCTCTGGCCATTTTGGCACGAGTGAAAACACCTAATAGATAATGTCCATCATGTTCTGCAACTGCCGTACGCAGTTGCTGCAAGTCATGGGTAAACGCATCTAACTGGGCTAATACAGCCTCTGAATTAGCTAAAAAAATATCATGCCACATCACCGGATCACTGGCTGCAATCCGGGTAAAGTCTCTAAAACCGCCAGCAGCATAGCGAAATATTTCTAAATTTTCATTACGCTTAGCCAAGGAGTCCACTAAGCCAAAGGCTAGTAGATGCGGCAGATGACTGGTGGCGGCGAGTACCTGATCGTGATATTCCACGTCCATAAACTCAACCTCAGCACCCAACAGCTCCCACAGCTGTTTAACGCAGGCTAAGGCCTGCGCTTGAGTATTCGGTTCAGGGCTTAAAATCACTTTATGCTGGGCAAAAAGCTCGGCATTGGCTGCGGTTACCCCGCTTTTTTCTGAGCCAGCAATCGGATGACCAAACACAAACTCAGGCGGCACCTCACCAAAAATCTCAAGTACTGCTTGGCGTAACTGTGTTTTACTGCTCCCAACATCAGTCACTATTACCTGCTGTAACTCCAGCTGATGTAACTGCTGCAGGGTTTTCTCCATTGCCAAAATCGGCACTGCCAACACGATCACATCCGCCGTGCGGCACACTTCAAGACTATCGCCCGCTTGATCGACAATCGCCAACTGTTCAGCCAAGCGGCAGGAGTTCTGATTAAGATCAACCCCTAGCACCTCGGAGAAATACCCCGTTTGCTTAATTCCCTTAGCAAAGGACGCGCCAATTAGTCCCAGGCCAACTACCACTAAACGCTGCATTGGCGCTGGATCGAATAGCCGCTTGCCCTTACTTGGCATCCGCAAGCACCTGCTCTAAGACCTCAATAAAGCGTGCGTTTTCTTGCTCAGTACCCACAGATACACGCAAGAATGTCGGCATCGCGTATCCGGCCACCGGGCGCACAATCACACCTTGCTCCAGTAACGCCTGATTGATCGGCGCCGCATCACGGGCAAAATCCACCGCAATAAAGTTACCACGCGATTCAATATAACTTAATCCAAGCTCATCAAAGGCCGTACTGAGCTGCTGCAAGCCATGCTTATTACTGGCTCGACTTTCTTGCAAATACTCATCATCTTCCAGTGCCGCCACTGCCGCCACCAAGCCTAAGCTGTTGACGTTAAAAGGCTGGCGAATACGATTCAGCACATCCGCAATCATCGGCGAAGAAATCGCATAACCAATACGGAGCGCTGCTAAACCATAGGCTTTGGAGAAGGTTCGAGATACGATCAAGTTGGCATGATTGGCCAAAAAACCCATGCCATCGGGCAACTCACCAGGCTCGGCATACTCAATATAGGCCTCATCTAGCACGACAATCACATGCTCAGGCACCTGGGCTAAAAAATCAGCCAATGCCTGTTGATCAAACCACGTACCCGTTGGATTGTTCGGGTTCGCAATAAATACCACCCGAGTATTGGCATCGATCGCAGCCAAAATAGCCGGTAAGTCATGCCCATAGTTATTTGCTGGAATTTCACGACACTCAGCCCCCACTGCCATCGTCGCAATCGGGTAGACAGCAAATGCATGCTGACTAAACACCGCATTTAAACCAGGAGCCAACCAGGCTTTAGCCACCAACTCCAAAATATCATTGGAGCCATTGCCTAAGGTGACTTGCGCCGGCTCAACGGCGAACTTTTGTGCCAGCGCTTGCTTTAAAACAAACCCATTACCATCGGGATAACGCGTTAACTCAGGCACCGCCTGACTAATCGCCGCAATCACTTTTGGACTCGGGCCTAATGGGTTTTCATTACTGGCTAACTTAACAATTGAATCGAGCGGCAAGCCTAGCTCACGGGCTAGCTCATCAGCGGGTTTACCCGGCACATAAGGCGCTAACTGTTGCACACCAGGTAACGCTTGGGCTAAAAAATCAAAACTCATGACTGTCCCCTTAAGCAAAACGACCTCATTACTGAGGCCGTTAAACTGTATCTAACTCATCAAAGGATTAAAGTACCGCTTTTGGGTAGGAACCCAAGACTTTGACCCCAGCACTGCCTTGGGCAATTTTTTCCAGCGCTGATTTCACCAGCGGGTCGGACTGATGCCCAAGCAGATCAATAAAGAACACATAGGTCCATTTACCACTGCGCGACGGACGCGTTTCAATTCGCGTTAAGTCAATCCCATGCACATGAAATGGGATCAACAGCTCATGCAACGCGCCAGGTTTGTTGTTCACAGAGACAATAACTGAGGTTTTATCGTCACCCGTAGCCGGTACATGCTGATTACCAATGATTAAAAAGCGCGTGGAGTTATCAGGACGGTCTTCAATTTTCTCATCGAGAATTTTCAACCCATACAGCTGCGCTGCCATATCACCTGCAATTGCGGCACTGTTCCACTCACTTTTCACCCGTTTCGCTGCTTCAGCGTTACTGGCTACAGCGACACGCTCTACATTTGGATAATGAGCATCAAGCCACTTACGGCACTGCGCTAGCGACTGGGCATGGGAATAAATACGTGTAATATGATCAGTTTTAGTGTTTTCACCCACCAATAAATGATGGTGAATGCGCAGCTCAACTTCACCACAAATAACCAGATCGTGCTCTAAAAAGCTGTCGAGGGTATGGTTAATTGCCCCTTCAGTGGAGTTTTCTACCGGAACCACACCAAACTGCATTGCCCCAGCAGCTACTTCACGGAAAATCTCATCAATCGCCGCCATCGGCTTGCTGGTTACCGCTTGGCCAAAGTGCTTTAAAGCAGCGGCTTGGGAGAAGGTTCCTTCAGGTCCCAAATAAGCCACCTTGACTGGCTGCTCTAATGCAAGACAGGTTGACATGATCTCGCGAAACAAGCGCGCCATTTCTTCATTATCAATCGGCCCTTGGTTCAACTGCATGATACGCTTGAGCACTTGTGCTTCGCGCTCAGGACGATAGAAAATAACTTCTTCGCCTTCTTGCTGCTCACGGGTTTTAATATGACCCACTTCTTGGGCACAACGCGCACGCTCACTGATCAGCTCGAGAATTTTCTCATCCAGCTGATCAATCCGAATGCGTAACGCGTGTAACTCTTGCTCACTCATTTACGCTTGTTCCTTTTCAAATTCACGCATGTAATCCACTAAGGCTTGCACCGAGTGAATATCCACTGCGTTATAAATCGAGGCACGCATGCCACCGACCGAGCGGTGGCCTTTTAGGTTTAGTAAGCCACGGGCTTCAGCACCGACTAAAAACGCTTTATCTAAGCGCTCATCGGCTAAACGAAACGGAATATTCATCCACGAGCGCGCATTCAGAGCCACTGGGTTGTTATACAACTCACTTTGATCAATAGCACTGTAAAGCAGGGCTTGCTTTTCGCGATTTCGCGCTTCCATTGCCGCCACACCGCCTTGCTCTTTGAGCCACTGAAAAACCAAGCCTGCTAAGTACCAAGCGTAGGTTGGTGGTGTGTTATACATTGAACCGTTATCGGCCGCGGTTTGGTAATTAAGCATGGTTGGACAAATTGCCCGCGCCTGCCCCAGCAGGTCTTCGCGGATAATCGCGACCACTAAGCCACTAGGACCAATATTTTTCTGCGCGCCCGCATAAATCATGCCAAAGTCGGCCACATTGATTTGGCGTGACAGAATATCCGAAGACATGTCCACCACTAACGGCACTTCACCGGTTTGTGGTACCCAATTAAACTGTACGCCACCAATGGTTTCGTTCGAAGCATAGTGCACATAGGCCGCATCTGGCGTTAACTGCCATTGGCTCTGTTCTGGAATTCCAAAGTAATCCAACTCTTTACCGCTGGCAGCGATATTGATTTGCCCAAAACGAGCCGCTTCTTGGCTACTTTTGCGTGACCAAATTCCGGTATCAATGTAATCCGCCACCTTGCCTTCAGGCAGTAAGTTCAGAGGAATCTGAGCAAACTGCTGGCTGGCACCGCCTTGCATAAACAACACTTTATAGTTGTCTGGAATCTGCATTAAATCACGCAGATCTTGCTCCGCCTGCTCAGCAATGGCTACATAGTCGGCACTGCGGTGACTCATTTCCATCACCGATAAACCTTTGCCTTGCCAATCGAGCATTTCCGCTTGGGCGCGCTGCAATACTGCTTCGGGGAGCGCAGCAGGTCCTGCGCAAAAGTTATGGGCTCTACTCACTTAGCTTCTCACTCTTCACTGTCTGCGTCGTCGGCTGTAGGCTCAACACCCGCAACATCGGCGATCTCTGGGTTATCTATTAACTCCGCTGACTCAGCGGCACTGTCTAGCTCATCCTCAACGTCATCCGGCTCTTGCACACGCTCAAGACCTACCAGCTTCTCTTCATTGCCAAGCTTAATTAAGGTGACGCCTTGGGTGTTACGCGACTGCGAAGAAATCTCATCAACACGGGTACGCACCAAGGTCCCCTGATCAGAAATCAGCATAATTTCTTCGCCATCCAGCACCTGAATGGCGCCAACCAGCTTACCATTACGCTCGTTAGTCACCATGGCAATCACGCCCTGACCACCACGCCCACGTACTGGGAACTCTTCAATCACGGTTCGTTTACCGTAGCCATGTTCAGAAGCCGTCAGAATTTGCGTCTCTGGCTCAGGGATTAACATTGAGATTAACTGTTGCTCATCTAGTAAGCGCATCCCACGCACTCCGCGAGCGGTACGCCCCATAGAGCGTACTTTGCGCTCATTAAAGCGAATCACTTTGCCCCCATCAGAAAACAGCATGACATCTTGCGCGCCATCGGTAATGGCTGCAGCAATTAAGGTGTCGCCCTCTTCTAAACGTAACGCAATCAGACCGGAATTACGTGGACGACTGAACTGGCTCAACGGGGTTTTTTTCACAGTTCCTTTAGCTGTAGCCATAAAGACGTAAGCACCCGTTGGCTCTTCCGCCTCTTCTTGCTCAGTCTCAGACTCTTCAGTCTCATCTAAGGCAACTAACTCGCCCTCTAAAATACTGTCGTCCTGCTCATCGAGCAGCTCTTCATCTTGCCCCAGCGACTCTAAATCAACCTGCAGCATGGCGGTGATACGTTCACCCTCTTCTAGCGGCAGTAAGTTAACTAAGGGACGGCCACGGGCAGTACGTGACGCTTCTGGAATTTCAAAGGTACGCTTCCAATACACTTTCCCTTTGCTAGAGAACAACAATAAGGTGGCATGACTGTTAGCCACCAATAGGTGCTCAACAAAATCTTCGTCTTTAACCCCTGTAGCCGCCTTACCGCGTCCACCACGGCGCTGTGCATTATAGGCCGATAATGGTTGACTCTTAGCGTAGCCACCATGGGAAATCGTTACCACGCGCTCTTCTTCAGTGATCAGATCAGCAATGGTTAAATCAACTTGTGAGGCAACAATTTCTGTGCGTCGCTCATCGCCAAAATCTGCCTTAACTTTTTCTAGTTCTTCGCGGATCACTTCCAGCAGACGCTCAGGACTGGTAAGAATATGAATCAGCTCACCAATTTGCTCAAGAATTTCTTGATACTCAGTTAACAGTTTTTCATGCTCAAGGCCTGTTAAGCGGTGTAAACGCAACTCGAGAATGGCTTGCGCCTGCTCTGGCGATAAATAGTAGCGCCCATCACGCATCCCATATTGCTCATCCAAACCTTCAGGACGGCAGGACTCTGCCCCTGCGCGCTCAACCATCGCCGCAACCGCGCTAGACTCCCAAGCTGTAGCCAGTAATCGCTCACGGGCTTCGGCTGGGGTTGGTGATGCTTTAATTAACTCAATAACTGGATCAATGTTAGATAACGCAACCGCTTGACCTTCTAAGATATGTCCTCGCTCGCGTGCTTTACGCAGCTCATACACCGTACGTCGAGTGACCACCTCACGGCGGTGACGCACAAACACCTCAAGCATATCTTTCAGGTTTAATAAACGCGGACGGCCATCAACTAGAGCCACGTTGTTAATCCCGAACACGCTTTGCATCTGGGTTTGCGCATACAGGTTATTAAGAATCACCTCAGGCACTTCGCCACGACGCAATTCAATCACCACCCGCATACCGTCTTTATCCGACTCATCGCGCAGCTCAGTGATGCCTTCAAGCTTCTTCTCTTTTACCAGCTCGGCGATTTTTTCAATTAAACGCGCTTTATTGAGCTGATACGGTAACTCAGTAATAACAATCTGCTGGCGAGTTCCAGCTTTATCAATATCTTCAAACTCCGCCCGGGCGCGCATATAAATCCGCCCACGACCGGTGCGGTAAGCTTCAATAATACCCGCACGGCCATTAATAATTCCCGCAGTTGGGAAATCAGGGCCTGGAATAAACTGCATCAGCTCATCAACGCTGAGCTCTGGGTTATCAATTAAAGCCAAGCAACCATTGATTACTTCGGTAAGGTTATGGGGCGGAATATTGGTTGCCATTCCCACTGCAATCCCTGACGAACCGTTGACTAACAGACTAGGGATTTTGGTTGGCAAAACAGCTGGGATTTGCTCAGTGCCATCATAGTTAGGCACCCAGTCAACGGTTTCCTTTTCTAGGTCAGCCAGCATTTCATGGGCAATTTTATCCATGCGTACTTCGGTATAACGCATCGCAGCGGCATTATCACCATCTACAGAACCGAAGTTACCCTGTCCATCAACCAGCATATAACGCATAGAGAATGGCTGCGCCATACGCACAATGGTGTCATACACCGCAGTGTCGCCATGGGGGTGATATTTACCGATTACATCACCGACCACCCGGGCAGACTTCTTATAGGGCTTATTCCAATCGTTACCCAGCTCACGCATGGCGAAGAGAACCCGGCGATGCACCGGTTTTAAACCATCTCGTGCGTCAGGTAAGGCGCGCCCTACAATCACACTCATTGCATAGTCAAGGTATGACTGACGCATTTCATCTTCGATACTAATCGGAAGGATTTCTCTAGCCAATTCACCCATGGAAGCTTGGTTCCTTTATAATTTCGTTGCTTTAATCAAGCTGTAAATACTACCACAAGGCGCTGCAAGGCGCTCTAACGCTTTTTTGCGCTTTATTAATGGAGTGCTGTTCTACCCATTAACGCCTGCATTTTCGCCAAGTTTGGCCGCTCTACTACGCCAAGTTCAGTCACAATCGCATCGATTAGCTTCGCCGGTGTCACATCAAACACCGGGTTAAACGCTGGCACTGCTGCTGCCACAGGCTGCCCAGCAACCTGCAATAGTTCAGCGGCAGCGCGTTGCTCAATGGGAATATCGGCTCCGCTTTCAATACTCATATCAATGGTTGAGCTCGGTGCTACCACCATAAACTTAACGTCATGATAACGTGCCAATACTGCCAAGGCGTAAGTGCCAATCTTATTGGCTACATCGCCAGCGGCCGTGATTCGATCAGCCCCGACAATAACCCAAGTAATATCACCTTCACGCAGTAAGTGCGCGGCAGCGCCATCAATATTGAGACTAACCGGAAGTTGCTCCTGCGCCAGCTCCCAAGCAGTTAAGCGCGAGCCCTGCAACCAAGGCCGAGTTTCATCCACATGCACCAAACTAACTAAACCGGCATGATAAGCCGCGCGAATCACCCCCAACGCCGTACCAAAACCACCGGTTGCCAGCGCTCCGGTATTACAGTGGGTCAGTAATTGCTGCGGTGCATCACACCCCTGTTGGATTAATTGAAAGCCCAGCTCGGCCATACGCAAATTAGCTTCGCGGTCCGCCTGATGAATGCCCAGCGCCGCCGTTAAACACAACGACTCTGCCTCAGCTGCAGTAGCTGCTGGCAACAGAGCGGCTTGCATTTTCTCTAGCGCCCAAAACAAGTTAACTGCGGTAGGCCGTGATGCAGCAAGCTGCTGAATATCAGCCGCTACGGCGAGCTTCCAGTCTGGGTTAGTGCGCTGTTGCTGCACCGATAACAGCACACCATAGGCCGCTGCAATACCAATCGCTGGTGCACCGCGTACCACCATATCACTGATGGCTTGCGCCACCTCAGTTGCCGACTGATAAGATAACCAGGACTGACTCAGAGGTAAGACTCGCTGATCCAATAACCACAACTGCTTATCTTGCCATTTCAGAGCGGTAATTTGCTCGGCTGCCAACATTTTTTCACGCACGCTTAGTTCTCACTTCAACATTGAGCCAATCTGACTTAAGTCCAACTTAAGCATCCTGCACCGCTTGCTGCTCAGACTCTAACTGGGTGCTGTGCAACTTGGTGTAATAGCCATTCATCGCCAACAACTCTTGATGGGTTCCGCGCTCAACAATCTCGCCTTTATCCATCACTAAAATCAAATCAGCTTTTTCAATGGTAGATAACCGGTGAGCAATCACCAGCGTCGTACGCCCTTGCACGGCATGATCTAATGCCGCCTGAATATGCCGCTCTGACTCAGTATCTAAAGCCGACGTCGCCTCATCCAAAATCAGTACTGGGGCATTTTTAAGCAATGCCCTGGCAATGGCTAAGCGTTGCCGCTGACCACCAGAAAGCAAGACGCCATTTTCCCCTACCAGCGTTTGATACTGCTCGGGCATGCGTTCAATAAACTCTGCCGCATAGGCAGCCTCGGCCGCAGCTTTCACTTGCTCAAGGCTAGCACCCGCCAATTCACCGTAGGCGATATTATTTGCCACCGTATCGTTAAATAGGGAGACCTGCTGACTCACTAACGCTAAATGATGACGCAAATTTAGCAAATCAAATGCCTCAATCGGTGTGCCATCAAGCGTGATGCGTCCTTGCGTATGGCTATAAAAGCGCGGCAATAAATTAGCCAAGGTTGACTTACCACTACCTGACCGCCCAACTAAAGCCACCATCTTGCCGGCGGGCGCAACAAAACTGATATTTTTTAATACCGGCTCTTGGGTACCTGGATAGGTAAAACTCAGGTTTTCAACCACCAAGTCGCCCTGCACCTGGGTTTTAACTACCTGGCCTTGGTCTTGCTCTGCTGGCTCATCAAGCTGCTCAAAGATACTCTCAGCACCTGCCACACCTTTTTGTACGGTTGAACTCACCTCAGACAACTGGCGAATCGGCTTAGGCAACAACCCCGCTAAGGTGATATAGGCCACCAAGTCACCGGCGGAAGAGTCGCCACGCAAAAACAATACTAAAAACAACAGCACTGCCATTGCGCTATAAATCACTAATTGTAGCGACGGCGTATAAATCGCATTGGTTTTAACCATCTTTAACTGGCGCTCGGTGTTTTTTTCGCTGGCCTCTAAAAACCGTTGTTTTTCATACTGCTCACCCCCAAAACTGCGCACCACCCGATAGTTTTGAATGGTTTCAGAGGTCACATGGGTCACATCACCCATAGCAGACTGAATTTTCTTACTTTGTTTACGAAACTTCTTACTGGTAAAGGTCACCATGGTGGCAATTAATGGCAAAACCGCCACCATAACGAGGGTGAGTTTCCAGTTCATCCATAACAAAGTGGCAAATAAGAAAATCACCGTCATCCCTTCGCGCACTATGACTTTGACCGCATCGGTCGCGGCGCCAGTCACCATGGTCACGTTATAGGTAATCCGTGAAATCAAATGCCCAGAGTTATGGTTATCAAAATAGCGGTTAGGCAAGGTCAGCAAGTTATTAAATAGCTGTACCCTAAGGTCATGCACCAACCCTAAAGAAACCTTAGCTAAAAAATAGTTACCAAGAAACGAGCCGATGCCCTGCCATACTGCAATCAACACCACTAATGCTGGCACTGCTTGCAGTAAACGAATATCTGCCAGAAACGGCACCTGCGGAAACAACACCGCGCTAGGATCGGTGAGTCCATCAACAAAGAATTTCAACATATAACCCAGCATCGGCTGAGCTAAGGCGAATAATAGAAACCCCAATAGGCTCAGAGCAAACCAGCCAATATAGGGCACCACGTACTTTAATAAGCGAAAGTAAATTTTTAAGCTAGAGTCCTCAGCGGTAGCCGCCGACTCAGGAAGAGGTTTCGGGTTAGTCATAACAACTCAGTCACTGATAAATACTGCCGAAGTGTAGCAGACAACCGCTACCAGTTGAGCGTTGCTTTAATGAAAGGAATCGTTAATTTACGCTGCGCCTGCAAAGAGGCCTGATCCAAGCATTCAAGATAGGCAAATAACTGACTCATGCTACGTTCACCACGGGTAAGTAGGTAGCGCCCAGCCTCTTCTGAGAGCTGTAAACCACGCCGTGACGCCCTCAGTTGCAGTGCCCTTAATTTATCCTCATCACTTAGATCATGTAATTGAAAGACTAACGCTAACGATAAACGAGACTTTAAGTCCGCTAACTTAACCGGCAACTCTCGAGGCGCGGCATTCGCTCCAAGCAGTAAATTTTTGCCCGAGTCGCGAATTCGGTTAAACAAGTGAAATAAGCCTTCTTCCCAGGCAGGATGCCCAGCAATCACTTGAATATCATCAATACATACCAGGTCACAATACTCTAAGTTATCCAATAACTGAGGGCCATACTTAGCCACTTCTGCCAGCGGTAAGAAGATAGCCCGAGCGCCACGCTCTTGTACCCTAATGCAAGCCGCCTGCAATAAATGACTGCGCCCTACACCGGGTGCCCCCCATAGATACACCAAACTTTCAACCCAGTTGGCATCGGCCTCAGAGATACGCTCTACATAACCCAACGCCACTGCATTGGCCCCAGGGTAGTAGTTGGCAAAGGTTGCGTCATCGCGCAACCGAATACCCAAAGAAAGCTGTGATGGATTCATGCCGTTACTAATCGCTTATCATTATGTGCATTGTCATCAGGATCACTCGGCAGTTTTAACTACCTGGGTACTATCCTGCGTTTCTTGCTTAATCAAGCAATACTCACCTTCAGCGGTTACTGACAACCCCTGAGCGGGCTCATCATACTCGTCCACAGCCGATTGTTCAGTATAAAGATCAGAATCCTTATACATTTCATGCACATGGCGCAACAACACCATAATCACCGCAGCAGCCGGCAAGGCTAATAGCACACCAGTAAAGCCAAATAACTGCCCGCCCGCCATGATCGCAAAAATTACAGCCACTGGATGCAAACCAATGCGATCCCCAACCAATAAAGGTGTCAGCACCATTCCCTCAAGCGCCTGCCCTAGGGCAAATACTCCAACAATGCCCAATAAGGGATACAACTCAAAACCAAACTGAAACACTCCGGCTAACAGCGCCGCCGTAATCCCCACGGCAAACCCCATGTAGGGCACAATACTGGCCAAGCCAGCCAATAGCCCCACTAACAAGCCTAAATCTAAACCTAAAAGCATCAGACCGGTGGCATAGATCCCACCTAACGCCAACATGACCAATAACTGACCACGAATAAAAGCCCCCAGCACTTCATGGCACTCTTTAGCCATTTTCACTACCGCACCCTCACCGCGTCGTGGTAACAGTCCACGCACTTTGTCGACCAAAATATCCCAGTCTCGTAGTAAGTAAAAACTCACCACAGGAATCAGCACAAAGTTCGCCACAAAGCCAAACAACGCCATGCCCGAAGCCGTCACTTTAGCCAGTAAAAAGCCAGCAGCACCTGAAGTTTTATCCAGATGCTCACTAAAGGCTTGCTTTAACTTATCACCATCTAAAATATCACTGGGCACCCCTAACTTGGTGTGCAACCAAGGCACTGCTGTGTGCTGCACCCAGTCCACCATTTGCGGCAACATGCCATATAACTTCACCAACTGCTTAGAGATGAGTGGCACTAAAAACGCCAGCACACCGGCTAATATCAAGACAATGACCGCAAATACCACTATCACGCCCAAGGTACGCGACAGGCCTCTTTCCTCTAACTTATCAACGAGGGGATCGCCCATATAAGCAATCAACAGACTGACTAAAAAAGGCGTTAAAATTGGCATTACCGCATATAAAAAAGCCAATAGCAGGGCAAGCGCTGCAAACCACGGCCAGTTTTTAATTACACTCATCGTCTTCCCCTCTGTTCCAGGCGTAGTTGCGACTAACCCGCTCGGTCCGCCCTCGTTGCAATAAATTTTTGACTCCAGAGCACCACATAGGCCACCCCACTAAACAGCGTGACAGCCCCAGTGAGATAAACCAAAGCGCTTAGCCATTGCGTTAACTGCAGCAACTGTGCAGCCTGCAGGATGCTAAAAAAACCACACAGCACTTGCAGCAGGGTCGACAGCTTACCTAAGACTAATGGCTGCATCCTTAACTGTTGTCGCCACCAATAATACAGCGCAGCGCCTAAGGTAATCACTAGATCACGAATCACCACCAGCAGCACCAACCACCACGGCAAGGCCTCAATTACCGCTAACACGATAAAGCTACTGACCAACAATAACTTATCAGCTAACGGATCTAACCAAGCGCCTAAACGACTTTGCCAGTTAAAGCGCCTAGCTAAAAAGCCATCCAGTGCATCCGTTACCCCAGCCACAGCAAATAAGACTAAGGCCGAAGAAAATTGTCGTTCTAGCAACGCCCAAACTATCGGCAATACCAACACTATGCGCAAACAGGTCAATAAATTTGGAAGATGATGCATAGTGTTTGACTCAATCTCATATTCAATAAACTACAGATTAGTAAGAAAACCAGTGATTTAAGTTCAGCCAAGTCTTAGGTTATTTTAAATCATGCAAACTGCCGCCCTTACACGTCGGCGAGGCTGGCGCTTGGCCTTGCCACTCTTGCTCGGTATACAGATGTAAAGCCAGCGCATGAAATTGCGTCATTAATTCGCCGAGCGCCGCATAGACAGCCTGATGGCGGCGTACCCGCGATAAACCGGCAAAAGCCTCACTGACCACAATGGCTTTAAAGTGCGACTCAGCTCCTCGGCTGTGCATATGGCTTTCATCCAGCACTTCTAACTGAGTCGGCTGAAACTGCTGCTGTAAGACCTGATAAATTTTCTGCTGCATACCACTACTCCCAGTAAATTTTTCCCGTATCTTAAACGAAAAAAGCCCACCATGCAGGTGGGCTTTTAGTGCGAGTGTTAACGCTGCTACAACTTACATTAACGGTAAGGTGTAGTTAACAATCACGCGGTTTTGGTCAACGTTTTTGTCGGCGCCGCTGCGGAAAGTTGCGTTACGGTAAGACAGGGTCACGTTCTTAAAGGTGCCTTCTTGAACGGTGTAATCTAAGCGTAAGTCACGCTCCCATTCTTTGGCACTCGACTTGTCTTTAACCTGAATATTATTACCACGCAGGTAAGCCGCACCAGCTTTCAGTCCTGGCATGCCTAAGTCAGCAAAGTCATAGGTGTAATCAACAAAGGTAGTACGCTCACCAGCTTTAGTAAAGCTGTTGGCTAAGCGGTCAGTATGCAGATAAAGTGATGCACCAGCAGCCCCTTCACCTGTACCGCCTTGGTTTAGCTGTACAAAGTTACTGCCGGTAGATACCCGCTGATGACCTAACATTAACGCATGGGCATCCATCTTATAGGTGAAGGCTAAGCTCCAAGTATTGTTGTCGATTTTACCATTACCATTTTTGGTATAACCGCCAACGCTATAACCCTCAGCACGACCTGCAGCGTTTTTATTATTACCATCTGCGGTGGTGCGGAAGTAACGTAAGTCAGTGTTTAAGCTGCGCTTCTCGCCCAGTTCCCAGTTATGGTTTAAGCCGAGGAAGTTTTGCTTGTAGTAATCTTCTAATTTAGCAAAGTAGTACTGCGCTTTTAGGTCAGGCATTGCTTGCCAATCACCACCAGCGAACCAGAACTTATTGCTCTCAGCGCTACCGCCAGCTACGGCCAAGCCGCTGCGGTTAGTGGATGAACGACCCACTGCGTGGTTAATTAAACCACCGGTTAAGGTCAGGTTGTCGATCTCTTTAGAAGTGATCTGACCACCTTCAAACATTTGCGGCAGTAAACGACCATCGTTATTAATCAAGATCGGCAGTTTTGGCTGTAAAGTACCGATACGCGCCTCGGTTTCAGAGACACGCATTTTTGCAGTTAAACCTAACTTGCTGTATTCGCTGCGGGCTTTACCATTGCTCTTGGTTGGGAAGAGTTGGCCAGGTACGCGGGTTTGATCAACTTTTCCTGCTTTACGATTAGTTTCTTTACCACCGCCATCTAAACGCAGGCCCAACATAGCTACTGCATCTAAACCAAAACCTACAGTACCTTCAGTAAAACCAGACTGTACGTTTAATACAAAGCCTTGGCCCCACTCTTCGCTTTGACCGTTATTAGCTTCACGAATATCGTTATTGAAGTACAGATTGCGCATCTGTAGATTAGCTTTAGTATCGTTTACAAAGTCGGCTTGCGCCACGCTTGGGGCAACAAGTGCTACGCCAGCTGCTGATAAAGCAATCATGCGAGCAAGAGGTTTAATATCCATCAGTTTCTCCCTGGGTTTAACACGGGCTTATTAAGCTTGAGTCAGCTTTATAAGCTGCTTGCTTTTCTATCGTTATGTCATTTAAAACGCGCACACTGTACTTTTTTTTCAGTAATTTCGCCAGCATTAAGTCAGGCGCATGACCATAGGATGACATTTATGTGATTTCATCTAAAAACATTATTAGCGAGCCAAGCTCTTAAGCCATTGAGCTAAATCAACGGAGCTAAGTTTTCTCAAGCGCTGTCCAAGACTACGTTTTACCTAGGCAGTTTGCTACTATACCAAGCCTTAGATTAGGGGCTTTACATGCAGATTCTTTCAGCAGCTGACTACTTACAATTAACACAAGATGCACGGATTCTTGAGCAAGATGGATTTGGGGTAAAGGTACTGGCCTTAACCGATGGCAATATCCTTAAGTTGTTTCGGCGCAAACGCTTGATTACTTCAGCCGCGCTTTGGCCCTATGCCAAGCGTTTTGCCACTAATGCCACAAAACTTAAGCAGCTGGGCGTACCCAGCCCTGATATTTTGCAGCTCTATAAGGTGCCCCATATAGAGCGCGATGCGGTGTATTATCGACCACTCCCCGGGCTGACTCTGCGCCAATTACAGTCGAGCGAGCACACAGCACAGGTGCCTGATAATCTATTTGTATTACTGGCTGAGTTTGTCGCCAAACTGCATCATAGCGGGGTGTATTTTCGTTCAATCCACTTCGGTAATATTGTACTGACCCCCGAGCAGCACTTAGGCTTAATTGATATTGCCGATCTAAAAACCCAAAGACGCGCACTGTCAGGCCATCAACGGCAGCGTAACTTTAAACATATGCTGCGTGATACTGAGGATCGTGCTTGGTTAGCTAGCGCCAAGTATGGTGATTTCGCCCAGCATTATCAGGACTTAACCGGCTACCCTGTGCCTACACTAGGCCTGAACTAACCCTAAAAGCGCTACTCTACTTAATCTTCATTTTCCAACTTTGCGTTAACTTAAGGAGCTGACCAATGCTCAACTGGAAACATCGCACCAAAGATCAGATTAATAACTCCGCCGAGGGCGTGAGAAGTTATCTCAAAGGCATTTGGTTTAGTCGTGCCGTCACTGGCACCTTGGTCTTACTGTTAATCGTTAATATTGCTGTTGGCTGGTACTGGAGCCAAGAACCCGATAACTTTCCAGTTAAGCAAACCACTCAAGCCGCTGCCGAAGCCGCTCAGCGAGAAGTCGTGGTTGGCTACACCACCGTCGAAACCGTCAAGCAAATTACCCAAGTGTTGCTTAATAAACCCGGTGGTTATCTAAGTAATGACGTCACGCCACCGTCAATTTTTTTAGATAATATTCCTTCTTGGGAATATGGCGTGATTGTACAAGTACGGGATATTTCCCGCGCCTTGCGCAAAGATTTTGCTCGTTCGCAGTCACAATCCACGGAAGACCCAGATCTTGCTAAAGCCGAACCAAAATTTAACTTTGATCATAAAAGCTGGGCCTTTCCAGCCACCGAAGATGAGTATCGGATGGGGATTAAATACCTTGATCGTTACTTGAAAAATTTGGCTGACCCCAGCAAAGATAAAGTACAGTTTTATGCCCGCGCCGATAACCTCAATAACTGGCTAGGTGATGTAGCTACCCGTCTTGGTTCTTTATCCCAACGTTTATCTTCAAGTATTGGTAAGGCGCACCTGCAAACCTTGCAAAGTCAGCCTTCTTCAATAGAAACCGCCAACCTTGGTAGCGAGGCCTTAACCAAAACCCCGTGGATGCAAATTGATAACGTGTTCTACGAAGCCCGTGGCCAAGCCTGGGCACTGGCACATTTATTGCGAGCGATTGAAGTGGACTTTGGCGATGTACTGGAAAAGAAAAGCGCCCTCACCAGCTTGCGGCAAATTATTCGTGAGTTAGAAGATGCCCAAGAGCCACTGTGGAGCCCAATGGTCTTAAACGGTGATGGCTACGGTATTTTAGCCAACCACTCACTGGTGATGGCCAACTATATTTCACGGGCGAACGCCGCCATTATCGAGCTGCGCCAGCTACTCTCTCAAGGCTAAGCGCTAAATCAAGTAACCACAAAAAACGCCCGATTCTTAACGAGAATTGGGCGTTTTTTTATTACCGTGGGTTTAATCCAACTAAGGAGTCACCTGCGGCTTTAACCAGCGCTCTAACTGCGCGATAGCTGCTGCCTCTGCTCCCTGCTGCTTGGCCTTAACTAGCGCTTGCTGCCCCAACTCCAGCTGATCAACTTGTAAGGCTAACTGCGCTACCGCCAACCAGTCCTCAGCCTGCTGATAAGTATCGGCCAGTTCACGAAATAAGCGCAACGCTAATTCTCGCTCTTTAGCCTGCCAATACAAGTGGGCTAATTGGGTTTGACTGGCTTGGGTTGAAGGAACCTGCTGTCGCTCTAACAGCCCTTGCAATAAGTGCGCTGCCTGCCATGGCTGACCACTCACCTGAGCAAGCTCCACCATGCGCTGCCAATCTTCTGCAGTCAGTGGCAACTGTTTGACATAAGCGGCATGCAAGGTACTAAACGCCCCCAGCCAATCTTCGGCACGCTGCTGGATCGCTGCTAATTGCCGCCAGTGGGCGGTATTCTCTGGCGCTTGTAGCAACAATTGCCGCTGCCAAATAGCAGCCACCGTGTAATCTTCTTGTTTAAGCGCTGCAGCCAATAGGGACTGAAACGAATCCAATGCTAGGTTTTCTGCACTTAACTGCTGCGCTAACTGCCTAACCGCCTGGGTTTTACCTAACGCTTGCAGCGCTTGAATCTCTAGCAATTGGCGCTGAGGAGTTACTGGCAACAGAGCCAATTGCGCTAAAGCGGCTTGATAACGGCCTTGGGCCAGCGCTAACTCGACAAAATTTTGCCGATCTTCACTGGCTTGAGCGGCGGTTAGCTGACCGCTTTGCAGGGCTTTTTGCAAGTAATCCAAGGTGGCGGCATAGTCTTGCTCGCTCCAACTTAGATAGGCCAAGCTACGCCAAACCAGCGCTTGCTCGGCGCTCTTAGCTTTTAACTGCAGACGCCCAAGCAACTGCTTAGCCGCTGCGGTTTGCCCTTGTTGCTGCTGAGCTTGGGCCTGCTGCAAAGCGTTCAGCACCTCTGGCTGAATGACTTGAGCCGACCAGGCACTAGCGCTAATCACTGTTAAACAAGTAGCCGCTAGCCAAGCTTTGATTGCCATTTATCGCCCTCTGCCTTGAATTTTAAACTCAATGACTTTTTCTCCCCGCTGCTCGACCGGCTGCCCTTGCTGGCGACCTGGGGTAAACTTCCATAAAGCGGCTACTCGCTTAGCCTCGTTATCAAAGATGTTCTTAGGTGACGCTTCTAAAATCCTAATATCGCGAGTAGCTCCGGTTTTAGTGATCACAAAGCCCACTTTTACATAGCCTTGGATTCCACGACGTTGCGCCATCTTCGGATAATTAATTTTTACCGCATTAGTCGGCTGGGCATTCTTACTAACACCTAACGGTTGCTCTGCAGCAGGAGCGCTAGGCGCCTGAGCTTTACTGTCAACCGTCGCCTGACTACTTGAACTAGTCGTGCTACTGGAGGATGGCGTAGCAGCGGCTTTCGGTGCCTCAGTTGCTGGTTTAGGCTTTACTTGAGGCTTGGGTTTAGGTTTGGGCTGTTTCTTTGGCTCCGCTTTCACCCCTTCTAAGCTGGGAGTGGGTGCGGTTTTAATCTGTACCTTGCTGGCCACAGGTACTGGCTCCACATCCACCACTGCTTTTAACGCTGTAGGCGGCTCAGGCTGTAGCACCTCAGGCACCTCCGTCGGCGGGGGCGGTGGCTCAGGCAAATTGGGACGCACTTTAGCAGGAGGCTCAGGACTACTGCTGGGCATCGCTATAAACTGTGCCATTTGCACCGGCGGCTGACTTTGCTCACGGGTGGCCGGAGTAATCATAATTAGCATCAGCACAAAGCTGGCTAAGACAATAGCCACTGCCACCAACAGCGATACAGTCCAACGCATAATTACCGAGACTCCGTTGAGGCAGCTAAAGCAACATCGGTTACTCCAGCTAAACGCGCCTGATCCATCACCTGCACCACCAAACCTGTTCGCGCCTCTTGATCGGCTTGCACTACCACTAAGCCTTCTGGGTGTTCTTGGCGTAAGCGTTCAACATGACTGCGCACACTGCGTACATCCACCGCTTGCTTATCTAACCAAACCTGGCCATCTGCAGTCACTGCAATCAAAATATTGGCATTATCTTGGGCACTTGCTGAGTTGGCCTGTGGACGATTGACCTCAACTCCAGACTCTTTAATAAAGGTGCTAGTCACGATAAAGAAAATCAGCATGATAAACACCACATCCAGCATCGGGGTTAAATCGATGCCGGTGTCCTCTACCGCCTGATCACTGTAACGACGTCTTCTCATATTCTGTTCCTACTACTCCGCCCGCAACTGATCGGCTAATTGCGCCAAGGCACGACGCGCATTGCGCTCTAAGCGCGCCAAACTAAATAACCCACCAATGGCTAATACCATGCCAGCTAAGGTAGGCAGGGTTGCCTGCCACACGCCGGCTGCCATTGCTCGCGGATTACCAGCTCCATTAATTGCCAGCACATCAAATACCGCAACCATGCCCGTGACCGTACCCAGCAGCCCCAGCAAAGGAAACATCGCTACCAAGGTTTTAGTCACTGTTAAGGGGGTCAGCAGCTGCAAGTGCGCCTGCGCCAACCAGGCACTACGCACCGAGCGCGGCCAGTATTGATGCTCGGCGTCTAAACATAGTTGCTGCCAAGCCTGTTTGCGCTCTTTAGCCCAGGTTGGAAAAATGCGTTGGGTATACCACAAGCGCTCCAGCACTAGTGTCCAAAACAATACACACAACGCAGCCAGCACCCACATTACAAAGCCGCCCGCCGCCATCAGATCTAATAGCTCATGGCTACTATCAATTAACCAAAACCAAAGGCTTTGCCAATTACTCACGGGATTTTTTTCCTGATAAATGCAGCGCTAACAAGCCAACCGACTGCTGCTCTAGTAATTGCACTAAGCCTTTGCTGCGTGCAGCCAAAATGCTATGCAAGAACAACAGCGGAATCGCTACTACTAAGCCCTCTACAGTCGTTACCAGCGCTTGGGAAATACCGTCAGCCATTAAACGCGAATCACCGCCACCACTTTGGGTAATGGCTTGGAAGGTAATAATCATCCCGGTTACCGTACCCAACAGCCCCAGCAAGGGTGCAACGGCTGCAAGTAGCTTTAATAAACCCTGACCACGCTCTAAACGTGGCGTCTCACGCATTACTGCTTCATCAAGCTTTAATTCTAAGGTTTCTAAGTCTTGTTCTGCAGGCTGCTCACCCAATGCCCCCAGTACTCGGCCTAAAGGGTTATTCGCTTGCGGCTGAGTCAGTTGCTGCATTTGCTTTTGCACGCTACGGGTCACTGCTTGTAACTGCAATAAACGCACTATCGCCAACAACAGGCCAAAGGCGCCCAGAGTTAGAATCACCCAGCCAACTAAGCCGCCATGTTGCAATCTATTCCACAAGGTCGGCTGCTGCTGCAACTGCTCAACCAAGGAACCGCGGGTCGGATCTAAAGGAAATACCGCCAGCGCCTCTTGGCTATTTTTCCAAGCCTGTGCCGTTTTAACCACCTGCGGCTGACGGGGTAACAACTCAAAGGCCTGCTCACCGGCTTTATAGCTGAGATACCCCTGCTCGCTATAGGCTGAAAATGGCCCCACGCGAACAGCCGATTGCTGATGCTTATTGCCTTGGCCATCAATCACCGGTGCCATAAACTGGGCTACCTGTCCACTGGCGGTTAGGTCTTGCACTAAAAGCATCCAGTACTGCTCGATTTGCTCTGGGCTCAGCACCTTCTGGGTTTTATTTAACTGCTCTAGCTGCGCAATGCGCTCGGGGTACTCAATATTTAATAAGCTATCTTGCCACTGCGCAGACATATCCCCAGCACTTTGTTTGATTGCTGCAAAGACTTCACCTAGCTCACCCACTTGCTGCTTTAGCTGCTGTGCTTGCTCGGCCAATTGCTGCTCATTGCGCTCAAAGGTTGTTTTTAACTTATCAGAGCTCGCTTGTAACTTTGCTAGCTGCTGTTTAGCTTCAGCGAGGATGCTGGCCTGCTGCTCTTTAGCAGCAATAAATTGCTGCTCACGGGCCTGCATTTGCTGCTGCTCGTGCTGTTTAGTTTGCTGAATTTGCTCAAGCAACTGCTCGGGGCTAAGCGGTGCAGCTACTACCAAGCTACTAGCCAACAGGGCACTTATTGCCAAGACTAAGCGCTTCATTGCTGATCTCCTTGGGTGGCTAAGGTAGTCACTGGCAACATCAGCCAGTCCGGTGATTTTTGTTGACGGGCCATGCCTAAAGCCGCGGTCAATGGACGACGAGCGCTACTGGGCAACTCTTCCCAGCTTTGCTTCTGGCGGTTCCACCAGCCACTGGTATGGCCATCGGCGGTTTGGTAATACAGCATGCTGCGCCCCACCCGCAAAAACTCAACGGTTTTCTCTTCGCTGCCTTGTTGTAACTCACCACGCCAGGCCTCTAAGGTACGGCCGTAATCGCTTTCAATTTGATAGGCTTCCAGTACCCGGCGATATTTCTCTGCTAGCGAAACATCGGCCCGCGCCACCAGCTGCTGCAAATGCGTGATTCGTTCTTGACGTTCTTGGGGTAAAAAGGGCAAATCTGCCGCTACAAACTGTTCAAGTACCTGCAGCATTTGCTGTAAGTGCGGCGTCACAAACTCTTCAGCCGCGGCTAAATCAGCTAACTGCTGTGCATGGGTACTTTGCTCTTGTTGCTGCGCTTTAAGCAGATCTTCAAGCTGCTGATTGTAAGCCGTTAACGATTGAATTTGCTTCAGCGTTTTACGGTAATCATTCAGCGCTGACTGAGTTGCACTGTCTAGCTGATCAATCTGCTGTTGGGATTGCTGCGCTGCTTGCGACAGCGTTTGAGTATCGGTTAACGCCTTATCCAGTGGATTGGCCAGCGCTAGCGGAGAACAGAGCGCTAAGCCCGCCAGCCAAGCACGAACACGTTTTTGCTGCATTAGAGAGTATTCCTTGATCGACAGTCGCCTTAAAGAGAATGATTATCATCTTCTAGTGAGATTTAATCAAGCCTCAATCGCACTCTGCCGAGCAAGTAGGCCCTCAAATGCCTAAGCGTTGCTTAACTGCCCCTCAGCCACACACTCACCGGCTTGCCACAATCGCCACTCTAAAGGGGCGTACGTATGCCACTGCTCGTTATGAGTCAGAGGATCAGTGGCAAACACACTGACCACATCATTGGCGGTGGTTTGCGAGGCAAAATCAACGCTCACATCGGCGTCTTTCAAGGTCGCCGGACCAAAGGGCGCGCGCCGTGTAATGTAAGCCAGTTTGGTGCTACAAAAACTAAACAACCACTCACCATTACTCAGCAAGCAGTTAAATACCCCTAAGGCCACATAATCTGCACAGGCGGCCAATAACACCTCAAGCATTTGCGGCACACTGGGCTCTTGGGTAAATTGCTGACGCAGGCGATTTAACATATCGCAAAAGGCGCGCTCGCTATCGGTATCTCCTACTGCCTGATAAAATCCTGGCTCTGGGGAAAAATCCTTTAATTGCCCGTTATGGGCAAAACACCAGCGCTTACCCCACAATTCACGAGTAAAGGGATGGGTATTAGCTAAATTGACCTCACCTACGTTGGCTTGGCGGATATGGGCAATCACGTTAGTACTTTTAATCGGATAGCCCTGTATCAGACGGGCAACTTCTGAGTCAGAGGATGGCGCTGAATCCTGAAAAATCTGCAAGCCCTTGCCCACATAAAACCCCACGCCCCAACCATCACGATGCGGCCCGGTCTTACCGCCACGCTGCATTAAGCCGGTGAAGCTAAACACAATATCCGTTGGCACATTGGCGCTCATGCCTAATAACTCACACATCTTTACTGCTTCCTGCTCCCATGCTGTCACCTAATACCGGCTCAATTCGTTGTTTTTGCTCAGCGGCTAGCCGCTCACCCAAGGTCAGATCAGCTGGCTTAGCTTGACTGGTACGGCCAATACCTTCATCGGCCGTCACCGAAAACGACTCCACTGGCTCTACCTCTGCCGCCTCGATTGCCTCATTTTTCGCCGCTGGCGTTACCTGTTTAGCGCGGTATTTATGCCAGCCCCAACGCAGCAAGGCAAATAGCACATAAGCCCCCAAACCAAGGATCAAATAAGTGAGTAAGCTAGTGACTGATATTAGCTCAATGCTTTTATTTAAAAAGTACTCAATCGAGGCAATAACAAAGGCTGGCGCATATAAGGCTTTTTCTGCCATAACCGCTGAAGGTGTTAACAGTAGCACCGCAACCACCACGCGAATCGGTTCACGCAAGTAGCGCCACATCCAGCGAGTAAAGTAAAAACTAGCGCCAATACACAACAGCGCAGCGGCCAAATAAATCATCCAGGCCAGTTGATAGTCAGATTCGCTCATTTACCTACCCAAAAATAAATTACCCGCCCATAGCGGGAGCTGATGGTTGATGCAAAGGGCGAAGAATATCGCTTTCTGCGCTGCCTTCGCTAGTGCTTCAAGTTTAACTGCTGATAGCAGGCCCTATTTTGCTCAAATAGTTCGAGTTGCGACATGCGATTTAGATCCACCAAGCGCACCCCCACTCCCAATAAGCGCACCGCTTTATTGCCCCGCTCATACGCTTTTTCTAGTAAGTTTTGGTAGCTGCTTAAGCTCAAAGGCAACCCTACTTGCTCTAAGGTGGTTTGGCTAAAGTCATTAAACTTAATTTTTACAAAGGGTTTATCCGGACGATAATTATGCGGCGCTAGCCGCTGCAAGCGCCGCTGTAATTGCTCCAGTAAATTTGGCAGCTCAGCCAAACAAGCCGCAAAGTCAGGTAGATCATAGGTAAAGGTTTCTTCCACGCTAACGGTTTGCCTACGCACATCAGCCTGTACTGGCCGCTGATCAATGCCGTGGGCGAGCTGCCACAAACGCTCGCCAAAGCGGCCAAAGTGTTTATGCAGCAGCAGTCGATCGGTTTCACGCAAGATGGCGCAGGTAGTAATGCCTAAAGCACTTAGTTTATCGGCAGTCACCTTACCTACACCATGCAGTTTATTGACTGGCAAGCTTAGAACAAACTGATCCACCTCATCGGGCGTGATCACATATAAGCCATTGGGCTTGCGCCAATCTGAGGCGATTTTTGCTAAGAATTTATTCGGGGCGATACCGGCCGATACGGTAATGTTTAGCTCTGTCCAGATTTGCTGGCGAATGGCTTCTGCAATCCAGGTCGCGCTGCCTTGGCAGTGCTCCGCCTCGGAGACATCTAAAAAGGCCTCATCCAGCGATAAGGGTTCAATTAAGTCAGTGTACTGGGCATAAATTTGCTGCATCTGCTGCGAGGCTTCACGGTACACTTCCATCCGTGTTGGCAGTACGATCAGCTCAGGACACAAGCTTAAAGCGCGACTGGTCGACATCGCTGAATGCACTCCCCAGCTACGCGCCTCGTAATTACAGGTAGAAATCACCCCACGCCGCGCTGCCGCACCGCCAACCGCTACTGGCTTGCCAATTAAGCGAGGATTATCCCTCAGCTCAATCGATGCATAGAAGCAATCCGCATCAATATGGATGATTTTCCGCGGTTTCATCGACTCACCGACCCTTTTTCCTTTTCAAATAAGTTACCTTACGCCACCTTTAACCTATGCTTCACTGCTTAAAGCATTATTTTTAAAAATATTTTTATATTATTTAATTTTAGCCAAAGCATCTAACCACAAGGGCTGCAGCCAACCCCAGCTCGGCCACAGCTGCTCTATTTTAACTTATTTAGATAATTTCTTTGACAACTTTGTTTTAGCCCCTATAATGGTCGGCGCGGGATGGAGCAGCTTGGTAGCTCGTCGGGCTCATAACCCGAAGGTCGTCAGTTCAAATCTGGCTCCCGCAACCAGATACTAAAGCCCTAACTTTCAATAAGTTAGGGCTTTTTTTATGCCTGAGATTCCTGGCTTAAAAACTGCCTAAAAAGCTTCTGTGCCCAAACCGTGCCCTGCGCGTGCCCATTTTGACATTCCAATTTTTTAGATCTGATGGACTTTGACCGTAAGTCTTTTTGGGGTATGGCTGTTTTTTGGAGGATTACCCAAAAGCTCCCTCGCTTTGGTGACTCCAAAACTCCAGTCTGTGTGAGATGGACCTTTGTCCATGCCACACGATTTGCAAATGTCGTTTGCCGACCACTTGGCAGCCTTTCCCGTAGATCCTCTTTGGAAAGTCCCATTAATTTGGCGAGCCAGTCACGAGCTTCTTGCATCGTATGCTCTTCACCATCAGCGGAAAACTTGAGCAATGGCAACATCAATGATTAAAAGTCAGGTACAGCAAAGGGGTACTCCCATTTTTACCTATAACGCCCGCATTTGCGGCTGGTTTGGAGCTCAGCGGAAAATCAGTCCGACAACATGTGCTTGTTAGGCTTATCACGGCACGATCTTCATGTTTATTGTCATCGACGAATACGGGTGAAATTCCGGTAGATGACTGATTATTTGGCCGTTATCAAAATAGTGGTGTCCAATTGATGGAAACAACTCTTCTGGCACTGGATACTTAGCATTTGGATTATGGAACATGGATAAACCTTCGCCCCAAGTTTCATTTGATTCTGTAGTTACTTGATATACAAATTGCTTAGGCAAAGATGCATTCGGATCATGATCATGATGGGTACCAAATCGATGCATTATGATGTTATCAGGCCCGAAGCCTGCCTGACGGCCTATACGATTAAATTTAGATATAGTCCCACTTGCGGAGAACAACACAGCACTAATATTCTCGGCATCAGGCTGAAAGAAGTAGCCTGATGGAATCACCTTATCACCCACTTGATGTTTTTCGATTTTTAGGGCGGAAATGATAAGTTTTCCATCTTTGTCTCTAGTAAATTCGTGCTTTACTCCATAGAGGTAGTTTATTAGCGCATTGGAACTCCATTGCATAGACTGATCATCATGGAAATCCGCTATTGCGAAGACGAGTGGATTGTCTCTCACATGATCAAGCTTCCAATATTCTTTTTTTAACTTGCTATAAAGGGGGCTTCCAAATTTTATTGGCATTTCATTTTTGTGTTTTTCTGCTATCTCAGACGGGTGTAAAAATTTTGGCTCTTTCTGGAGAAGTGAGGCCGGATTGTCATTTTTTCTGCCCACTATCACTGCTTCAATTGCAACCTTATGCCCATATTTTTGAACCAAAAAGTCTGGGGCATGATGTTCCCGCTCAAAAAACAGCTGCTCTTCATTGAGATACGTATTCAAATAGAGCTCCCATAGTCTGGCGTCAAACCCAGAACTTTGAAACTGCTCAATAAAATTCCCGTCAATATCAACAAAATGAGGCATAAGCTCATTGATAATTGTTTTGGCAGGAATAAATGAATCTTCTTGAGATAACTTTGTAAAGAATGGGTGTTGCTTTGCAATTGGTACTACTGGTGTAAATAAGTCCAATCCCTTCGTTTCATCACCTTGAGGAAATACAGTATTGCCTGTGCCAGCGTGCCACTTGATACCGCCTTGCACCCACGCCCTGGCTTCCTCAAGCGTTTCAATTGAGGCTTGTACATCAAATGCTCTGAATCGGTCGCCTTCATCTCTACCCAAGATAATTCCAACAAAGTCATCATCAATTGTATCTCGAAGAACAATCCCCAAGACAACTTCGGAATCATCAGCATACCATTCGAGCTCTTCACTCATATATGCTGCTGCAGGGCTTCTAGACTGAGCGGCCAAGGCATTGAATCTTTTTAGATCTAAACTTTTTACGATTATCTCGTCCATGACGATTCCTGATTGATAGCCTAATCGGGATAGGGAGACACCTCACGGGGTCTCTCCTCCCACACCACCGGGCATACGGGTCACGTACCACGGCGGTTCAAATCTCTTTAAATTTCATCTTGCCGCCAGTTCTGGCAGCCCCAAGTTCTTAAAGTATCTGTTTGGTAGCGCTCGGTAAAGGGCAGGACTTGCGCTTAATCGCCACGGGCCATGAGCCGACTTAGCAGTATTCCATGCCAGCCATCGATCAACACCCAAGCGCCTAAGCATCCGATAGCCTTTGCGCCCCCATTGCTTCCAAATATAACTACGCAATCGTCGTCGAATCCATTTATCCACATCACGCAGAGGGCTCAGCACTTCAGCTATGTCGAAGTACGCTTTCCAACCAAGCAGGGACTTTCTTAGCTCTGCGATAATGTGTTTGAGTGAATGGCCTCTTGTTCGACGGCTCAGCAATTTAACCGTAGCTTTGAGCTTCAGTAGCGATTTATCTGCCACCTTGATTCTCTGGTCTCGTTGACTGAACGTAAAGCCAAGAAAGGTTCGTTTCCATGGCCGATCTACTGCACTCTTTTGGGTATTCACTTTGAGCCGTAGCGAGTCGCCAATATAGCGCTGCAGACTTTTCATCACGCGCTCACCCGCTTCTCGACTTTTAACAAACACAACAAAGTCATCAGCATAGCGAACGAAACGGTGCTTCCGACGTTCTAGCTCCCAGTCCAACTGGTTCAACACAATATTCGAGAGTACCGGTGACAACGGCCCACCCTGTGGCACGCCTTCGGTACTGGTTTGTGTTACGCCATTTATCTGGATTCCCGCTTTTAGATAGCGGTTGATCAGCCTAAGCAATTGTCGGTCTTGGTGTTTTGCTTTGAGCTGTTCCATAAGCAAGTCATGGTTTACACCATCAAAGAAAGCTTCCAAGTCACAATCAACAGTCCAGCTATAGCCCTGCCGTACTGTGTTTTGTGCGCAGCGCATGGCTTGGTGTGCATTTCTATTGGGTCGAAAACCATAACTCTGATCATGGAAATCAGCATCCCACTCTTCTTGCAACACCTGAGCAATGGCCTGCTGTATAAATCGATCCAATACAGTCGGGATGCCCAGCTTGCGCTTGCGACCATCTGGCTTTGGAATTTCAACACGTCTAACCGGCTTGGGCTTGTAGTGCCCGTCGATGAGTTGTTGCCGAATCTGCGGCCAGTGTTGCTTAAGATGATCAAGGAGGTCATCAACATTCATGCCGTCGATGCCCGGAGCACCTTTATTGCGGCGAACTTGTTTCAACGCGCGCAGTAGATTATTCCTATCTACTACACGGCCAATCAATGATGAACAAAAGGTGGATTTTGGTTCAACTGGGTTTCCCATTTCTGATTCACCCTCTGCACTTTCCAGAGGCAGTGATAACTGCTTAACAGGTGCCATTCAGAAACACTTCCCCAGCGAGTACTTTCCGTGATTTGTTCAGGCCTTCAGCTGCAAGAGTGCAGCCTACTATGCCTTCTGCTGATTTCTGCAATGCGGTCACAATCGATTGCTCCATTGTCAGTTGCTCCTTCAACACACTGCAGACCTCCCGGGGTAAGACACTTAACTTTCCTCGCGTAGACGCTCAATTTATAAAACATATTCCAGATGCAGATGGAGGGCTTAGCAGTCACGTGCCCGCTGGCCCCGAATATGTCACACCTCATATTGAGTTCTTGTTCATCGCCCCGCGATTTCGCGTTGGACTTCCTTCAGACCCTGCCTCGCGACAACGCCCTTGTCCTTTCGCTAACCTTCGGCTCTGCGAATACCTGGTACGAGGACTTGCACCTCGCTAGTTAAGTGCCATGCCCGGCACACACGCCTCAAGCAGGGGCGCAGCTTTGCTGCGTCCCTTGGCTTGATTTGTGTACGCCCAGCATGGGCATGAACTAATGAGGTGAAAGTCCTCTGTAGGAAGGTCACCATCCTTAGCGATTTATGATCGTTATTAGATGTTAACTACTAGCGAATGGCAAGGGCGGCTCCGCGAGGAGTTGTCTGGAGGAAGCCGGACGCAAAGCTGCGAGCTGATGAACAAAAACATCATATGAGGCGTAGGCTGAAGGCGAGTTGGCACAAGACAACGAAGCCATGTGATCTAACGGCCACCGTAAATGATGCAGCAGTGCAGTGACAGTACATGCTCTTATCTGGGGAGATCTGCTTAACAAGCGATCGGTAATCCACCAGTGAGGCTCTGGTTAATAAGTGCCTTGGCTCTAAAGAATGTATCGACCTTGGAGAGCGAATTAGATGCAAACCGATAGCGCGAACAGAGGCAACTCTGTGAGTGATTAAGCAGAAGTCAGCAGACGGCATAGTAGCCAAACGCCCATCGTAATGGTTGGGACACGGTGAAGGCCTGAACATTAAGAACAAAGGAGGAGCCTTGTCACACTTGAACACACGAACGCCGTCCGGCGATGACGTGACTCAGCGTAGCGATATGAAGCCAGCCTTTAGCAACGATCTATTCGAGCACGTGCTGCAGGAAGATAACCTCTCTACGGCATGGAAACGCGTTCGAGCCAATAAAGGGGCCGCTGGCATCGATGGCATGACCATCGATGAATTCCCCGCTTGGGTAAGATCCGGCAACTGGAAAGCATTGAAACAACAACTGGTAACAGGCTGTTATCAACCCTCACCGGTAAGGCGTGTTGAAATAGCTAAACCAGATGGCGGCACTCGTCAGCTGGGTATTCCAACCGTTACTGATCGTGTAATCCAACAAGCCATTACCCAAGTATTAACACCTATTTTCGACCCTGAGTTTTCTGAACACAGTTTTGGATTCCGTCCAGGTCGTAATGGGCAGCAAGCGGTTAAGCAGGTACAGAGCATCATCAAGGAAGGACGCCGCTTCGCGGTGGATGTTGATCTGTCGAAGTTCTTTGACCGAGTTAATCACGATCTACTGATGACGCGCCTTGGCGACAAGGTGAAAGACAAACGTCTGCTTAGACTGATTAAACGTTACCTGAGAGCTGGGTTTATCGATAATCAGTTCAAAGGTGAGAGTCGAGTGGGTGTACCGCAAGGTGGGCCATTGTCGCCGTTACTGGCGAATATCATGCTCGACTCTTTGGATAAAGAACTTGAAAAACGCGGTCATAAGTTTGCCCGCTACGCGGATGATTTCACGATTCTAGTGAAGAGCCAGCGAGCTGGAGAACGCGTGGTGCGCAGTATCAGTCAGTACTTGCAAAACCGTTTGAAGTTAGTGGTCAACACTAACAAAAGTCGTGTGGTTAAAACCAATGAAAGCCAGTTCTTGGGCTTTACGTTCAAGGCGAATCGCATTCATTGGCATCCGAAAACGCTGCTGAAATTTAAGCAGAATGTTCGCAAACTCACGAATCGCAACTGGGGCGTGTCAATGAAATACCAGCTATTTAAGATCAGCCAATATTTACGCGGCTGGATAAACTACTTTGGTATTGCCAGTGGCTATCAGCACTGCGTTGAGCTGGATCATTGGATCCGGCGCAGGGTGCGAATGGCCTATTGGCGACAGTGGCGCAAGCCACGCACTAAAGTAAGAAACTTAATGCGGCTGGGTGTTCATGTACAGGCTGCAGTTGCATGCGGTATTACCAGCAAAGGCCCATGGCGCAGCTCTAAAACTCCGGGAATTAATCAGGCATTATCAAATGCTTACTTAAAATCTCAGGGTCTGTACGCATTGCGCGATGGTTGGATTAAGCTTCACCACTCTTAGTGAAACGCCCTGTGCGGAGCCGCATGCAGGGTGTTGTGGGGGCTGAGGGCTAGAAACCCTCGGCTACCCGATTATGTTTTAGTTTCTCATTCATAGCCTTTAACCAATCTAGTTTTTGGTCTTTTTTGTAAGGGCTAGGATATCTATACCAAGGTTTTTCTAGAGGAAGCCCCTCTACATTTGGAACTATCCTCAAAAACTCTTCCGCAGCCTCTCTAAGAACTTCAGTTGATCCCCAAGCTGCGATCACAGCTCGTGATTTAGAACAATAATCTAGCAATTCCGCGTGTCGTTTTTTGCTAAGGAGGCTATGGGGTGCTGCTGGATCTAGTTCTAAAGATTTTTGAAACTCTATAGAGAAATTCCCACTATTCCCATTTCTTAGATCAGACAGACTTAGTATGCGTACATGCTTCCAGCCTTTAAGTAACATTAAGCGCATTATTTGGTATTGCGCATTATCAGGCTTTGTCGGGATGACATCTTTCACCCAAGACTCAGAAGTAATTTGAGAGACAGAATACTTTTTAGGAATGTATGAGTTACTGGCGGGTTTAGATGAGCCAGGATTCATCATCACCACTACTGCACACGGATTGGAATCAGTAATACTGTCTATGGATTTAGGTACGATCTCTAGGACACTGCGACAGTTGAACGTCCGGCCATCTATATCAAGATCGTAAAAATGCCCAAACACAGAAAATTGGCTTTTAAGTTCATCGGCATAGATAAATTGCATTCAGGCTCCTGCACTGACTGAGGAAACATAACGCCCAACTCAGCGGACAATTGAAGCGCAGCGAAAATTGATCCGCTGCAGTTGTTTGCTATATTGCTTTCTCAACATTGATGAACGCCTCTCCAACTTCTTTAACGTAATTATCAATTACCTTCATAAAAAGGAGCGAATCTCGGTAATCCAATTCTTTGGATTCGTCTTCTATATATGCAGTGAGAAATATTGAAGTTATTTGAGCTAAGCTAATTGCTGTAAAATGTGCTGGTTCGGTTAGGCCTGAATTCGACTGCCCAACAAGTAGCATGTCACTTTTAGCTTCCGACATCGCATACAAACAACGCATTTCAAAATAATCAGAATGAACATTTCGACTAGCCAGCTTGTAGTTATGCGACCATTTATCAAGGCCCACATGCTCTCTAAGCTTTTCCAGTTTAGACACGCCAGCATATTTTCTAGCCCAATGCCAGCTAGGATTTCCTTCTGTGATCTCTTGCTTTTGGGCATTTGCAAAATCAATTTCTTCGTGAGAAAAAGTTTCTATACCCATTTCATTTGCTGTTCTGTGATGTTCATTTATGCCTTCGGCGTTCTTCACAATCCCATACTTAATAAAATCAATGGCAGCGTCTCGACCATACATTTTTATTAATAAACAGGTGATAACCATCTCATACAGGGTGCGCCAACGCGCGACCGCTGCATCAGGATAGCCACTTTCTAAAAGGTGGATTATTTCGCCACTTATACGACATGCATGTGCATGCTGACGCATTAGAACACCAAGCAACTCATCAGTTTGATACTGATCATATTCTAAAAATTGCTTCTGGAAATTCATCCCAGCTTGAAGTGACGTTTCCCTCAGAGCATGCAATTTTTGAAAGCCAAGAGACCACCTCTCTCGATTTCTTTTTGTGAAGGCATCATTCTCTGAGATAACTTTACTAACTGTCTCTTTTTCATGTGAGAGCGTATCTTCAATAAGCACTTTCGAGGCAAGATCAATAATGGCTTCATAATCAGTGTTGCTACCGCTCTCCTTGAGTTTGTTCTCCACCATTTCTAATAGTTCTTCAAACACAGTACACTCCGGTGCTCACTGCAATATAACGCTTCAATCAGCTGCCGCGTTAGCGGTCGGCCGCATTGATTTGTTATATTTTTTTATGTCAATCTCTTGTACCGAGCCGGGTATAAATTCATCTCCAAACCTAAACATAGCAGTTAGTTTTATATACTCTTGATTTTGATTAGGATACTCAATGGACAAACTACCTTTTTCTAAAGGCTCAACATCTATGGAAGAAAATGGAATTCCATCTTTCTCTTCAGCTTGAAAGAATAATGAATCTGTAATACTTGCACTAATTGGTAGAGAGCTTTTGTTTATGACTTCGTAATTGATTTTTATTTTGTCGGCGCTTACTGAAACACCTAAAAGTCTTAACGGAAACTCCTGATTTGAATAGCTTTCTGATAAATCCGAAGCCAGATAACTACTCAGCCCTTGCCATCCTGACTTGTAAATACTTGCGTACTTATACTCTATGTACTTTGACTCAAGATAAGAATAAGCATCACTTCCCCAGTAGAGAAGGCTACCCGCCAAAAGAATAATGGACATTACGACCGTAGATTTAGATGCAGAAGGGGGGACTTCATCAGTCTTTTTATAGAAGACCCCTTTAATCTCTTTAGAAGTAATCAAGACTAGGTCGTCATATGAAAGTGCTTCACCTTCCACTAATAAAATAACGGAAACTTCCGAATGGGAGTGAATTCTATCGATCTTTAAGACATTGTCGATTATCGACGCTCCTGATTTGTTTGACGCAAGAAGCTCACATTTTATCTCCTGTCTTATTTCTACAGAAATATCCTCTTCTACTTTCGTGCCCTTGTTATAGACTACTAGCTCTGCAACCGAGCCACCATCTGACAGAAATGATTTCCGATGTAATTTGGGTACAACTGCATAAAGTTGCCGGACTTTAAATGCATACGCAACCAGAGAAGTGAAGACGAAAAGCACTGCCCCTGCTATTACTTTTTCAATCACAATAATTCCCTAAAAACATAACAGCTTATTAGTATGCATGCTCGTTTCGTCACCCGCTGCTGCTTACCGTTAATTAATATAATTACTTGTATTAAATAGACTTTCTTTAAAAATACAAGACACTTTGTTATTACAAATCGTGCATACCGTCTATCCTGCTTGCACGATGCACATTATCTCACCCAAAGAACTCATAACACTTTGATTTATATAGTATTAAATTAAAAATCCACCGATAAACAAGCATCTCTAGGAGTAAAAACAAGCACATTTACAAATCCGAGCTGGAATAGGCTGTATAGGCAGACAGTTGCAAGACAAGGAGCGTTTTATGTCTAACAGTCCATTTTTAAATTCTATACGCACGGATATGCGGCAAAAAGGTTATGCGCTGAAAACTGAAAAAACTTACCTGCACTGGATTAAGCGTTTTATTCTGTTTCACAAAAAACGTCATCCTCAAACACCTTTCTTATCATTCAATAACTTATACAATCAAAAAAGTAGCCTTCTCCAAGCTCCTTAAACCCAGCCCATTCCTTTCAGGACAAAAAATACGCCCACCAACACCAATAACACCGCAAAACACTTTTTCAGCACACTCGGTGATAGCGCGTGAGCTACTTTGGCGCCGAGTTTGGCGGTGAAAAAGCTCATAATACTGATACCTAAAAACGCATAAATATGCACATAACCCAAGGTGTTGGGCACTGTGATCTGCTCTTGCATGCCAAAGTAAACAAAGCCTAAAGCCCCCGCGATAGCAATCGGCAAACCACAAGCCGCTGAAGTACCCACCGCTTTTTGCATCACTACCCCATAGCGAGTCAAATACGGCACAGTTAAACTGCCCCCGCCAATGCCAAAAATTGCCGAGGCAATCCCAATACCAGCCCCTGCGCCCACTTGCGCAGCCGTGCTCGGCAAGGATCGGCTGGTATCCACAACTTTATTGGCGCCGCTAAACATGGTGTAAGCCACCCACAGCAAAAACACGCCCACAATTAACTGCAAATACACCGCTGATAACCAGCCGGCAATACCGGCACCAAAAAAACAACCTAACGCCATGCCCGGAGCTAAGTTTTTAAACACAGGCCAAATAACGCCACCTTTCTTGTTATGGGCCATAAACGAACTAATTGAAGTCACAATAATGGTCGCCAGCGACGTGCCTAATGCCAGATGCATAATCACCGCAGGGTCATAGCCCATCTGGGTAAACACAATAAACAGTAAAGGCACAATAATGGTGCCGCCCCCCACACCAAACAGTCCTGCAGCAAATCCGGCTAACGCCCCAATCACTAAAAAAACAACAAGTTCCATACCATCCCCATGTGCTTATGCAAAAGAAGTAACAATAAACTAAATCGAGACCAACTCACCAACTGGATGATAAGCACGATTAAAGTAAACCAAGGCTTGCTCTGGCTGATTATGCTGAATACGCACAATCGGACAAATAAAAATGGTATGGGTACCCACTGCTTGAATTTGCTCAATTGTGCAGTCAAAACTCACTAAAGCATCGGTTAAGGCAGGCGCGCCTGTCTGTAAGCGCTGCCACTCACCCAGCTCAAAACGCTGCTCAGAACTCAGCTTTGAGGAAGCAAAGGCATTGGAAAGTGAAGCATGGGCGGCATTTAACACATTGACGCAAAGCACTTTATTATTAACAAAATGCGCGTGCGAGCGAGACGACTGCTTCATACACACCAACAGAGTCGGTGGAGTATCCGTCACACTGCATACTGCCGAGGCGGTAAAACCATGGGCCCCCGACTCACCATAGGTAGTCACCACATTGACTGCACTGGTTAATAAAGACATTGCGTTTTTAAACTCTGTTGCGTTAACCATCACCCTACCCAACATCAATCGATTTAAACCTATTCATTCAAACCACAAAGGGTGCTTCCTCTCAGCAGAAAGCACCCTTTGCTCTCACTCCAACTAGCGTGCTAATTCTTGTCGAATAATCTCCGCGCCCGCACTTAACGCCTGCAACTTGCCCCGCGCCACAGTCCGTGCTAACGGCGCCATACCGCAGTTAGTCGATGGATACAGCTTATCGTCATCCACAAACTGCAAGGCTTTGCGTAAAGTATCGGCTACTTGTTCTGGCGTTTCGATTTGGTTAGTCGCTACATCGATCGCCCCCACCATGACCTTTTTCCCGCGGATTAACTCAATCAAATCCATCGGCACCCGTGAGTTTTGACACTCTAACGAGATAATATCGATCTTAGACTGCTGCAGTTTAGGAAAGGCTTCTTCGTATTGGCGCCACTCGGAACCCAGGGTTTTCTTCCAATCGGTGTTGGCTTTAATGCCATAGCCGTAGCAAATATGCACCGCAGTTTCACACTGTAAGCCTTCTAGGGCGCGCTCCAGAGTTGCCACGCCCCAGTCATTGACCTCATCAAAAAACACGTTAAATGCGGGCTCATCAAACTGAATGATATCGACTCCAGCCGCTTCAAGCTCTAACGCTTCCTGATTAAGAATTTTGGCAAATTCCCAAGCTAGCTTTTCACGACTTTTGTAATGCCCGTCATACAGGGTATCAATCATCGTCATCGGCCCAGGCAAAGCCCATTTAATCGGCTGCGTGGTTTGGCTGCGTAAAAACTTAGCGTCTTCCACAAACACCGGTTTTTGCCGTGATACTTCACCCACCACCGACGGTACGCTGGCATCGTAACGGTTACGAATACGCACCGTTTCACGCTGCTCAAAGTCTACCCCTTCCAAATGCTCAATGAAGGTGGTGACAAAGTGCTGACGGGTTTGCTCGCCATCACTGACGATATCAATTCCCGCATGCAGCTGCTCTTGCAAAGATAAGCGCAGTGCATCTTGCTTAGCCTCAGCCAAGGCTTCGCCTTCTAGTTTCCAAGGTGACCAGAGTTTTTCTGGCTCAGCGAGCCATGAGGGCTTGGGTAAGCTGCCAGCGGTTGAGGTGGGTAATAAAATTGCCATATTAAATTCTTCTGCCTTAGTTTTATTTGATTAAGCGACTTTGCGTTGTTTAGCGGTTTCGATGCAAAAGTTAGCAGCCCACTCATTTAAAATAGCTTGGTAAGGCTTAATAAAGTGCTCTTCTGTCCACTTACCTTGTTTAACTGCCAGTTCGCCACGCTCGACGCGGTCATAAACAATCTGTGTCAACGAAAAATCTTGGTAGCTCAGACTAGGCTTATACACCACACCGGCCGGCGAGTTGGTGTTATAGATCTCTGGGCGATAGATTTTCTGAAAGCTTTCCATGGTGCTGATGGCGCTGATTAATTCAAAATCGGTGTAATCGGCTAATAAGTCACCAGCAAAATAAAAAGCTAGCGGTGCACTGCCATTCTCTGGTTTAAAGTAGCGCACGGTTAAGCCCATTTTGGCAAAGTAGTCATCGGTGCGTGAATATTCATCATTTTTATACTCCACCCCTAACACAGGGTGGGTATTGGTAGTGCGGTAATAGGTTTTTGAGGTTGAAACACTCAAGCAAATCACCGGCTGCTTGCTAAATTCGGCTTGAAAAGCTTCAGAATTAATTAAGTGCTGATACAACTTACCATGCAAGTCACCAAAGCCTTCTGGCTGCTCATTGACTTTAAAGCCTTGCTCTAATAACACGACGCTAAAATCATAGTCACGCACATATGATGAAAAGCTATTACCAATCATGCCTTCAAAGCGCTGATTAGTGTGATGATCAATCACGGTGCTTTTGAGCATTTCAATGAATGGGAAAGTTTGACCATTACCTTCAATATCTAACTCAGCAGAAATAATATCCAACTCTAAAGAGTAACGATCGCCTTTAGGGTTGTCGCAGGTCGCCAGTGAGTTAAAGCGATTATTAATCATGGCCAAGGTTTTACGTAGGTTTTCTTGACGACTGTCACCACGGGCTAAGTTGGCAAAGTTAGTGGTCTGCCGGGTGTTATCCGCTGGCTGATAGTTTTCATCGAAGCGAATGCGCTTAATTGAACAAGCAAAAGGGTTACTCATAATACTGTGCCACCTAAAAGCTAATGGGTTAAACGTTTGGAATGGCGTCATTTAAGCGGGAAGCTGAACCTGAGTAAAACGAGTTAAATTCACCTCAAATTGAATTTTATTCATCTTGCCCTTGAAGCAGTTAATAGTTCCTCCCTCTCAGCTCTATTAATGGCTTGCTTAAAAACCTGAGTTAGCCCAGCAATAACAAGGCTTAGCGACAAACTACTCATGACTTTGGTGAGCAAGTCTCAATCAATACCTAGCCACTACCCCAATCAATTGCCAGACGCAACGTGAATGGTCTTTATCTCTACCCTCTCCACATAGAGCAAAAAAGAATAACTGAATCGCCCACAGTTATTTTCAGATATATACTTTATCCCCTAGGATGCTAGCTCTATTTGTTATGGATACATGTGAAGAGCAGCATGAGCCGTCGAACCTCCCCCGTTATTCCAGGATTTAATCTAACCCTTGGGTACACCTTGGTTTACCTGAGCCTTTTGGTACTTATTCCGTTAGGTGCGATGTTTTTACATGCCTCGCAAATGACCTGGGAGCAATTTCTTGGCGTAATTAGCGAACCGCGCGTATTGGCAGCGCTTAAGCTCAGTTTTGGCACGGCATTTTTAGCTGCGCTAGCCAATGGCCTGATCGGCACCTTGCTGGCTTGGGTATTGGTGCGCTATCAATTCCCCGGACGCAAAATCATTGATGCGATGGTTGATTTACCCTTCGCTTTGCCGACGGCCGTGGCGGGTATTGCGTTAACTCGGTTATATGCACCTAATGGTTTACTCGGTGAGCTAGCGGGTAAGTTCGATCTAAAAATTGCCTTTACCCCGATCGGAATCACCATCGCCTTAGTCTTTGTCACCCTACCTTTTGTGGTGCGTACTATTCAGCCGGTACTGGAAGATATTCCCAAGGAAATTGAAGAAGCGGCCACCTGCTTAGGTGCTAAACCTTGGCAAGTGTTTCGTCATATTTTATTACCGACCCTGCTACCCGCTTGGCTCACCGGCTTTGCCCTAGCCTTTGCCCGTGGCGTCGGTGAATACGGCTCGGTCATTTTTATTTCAGGCAATATTCAAAACAAAACTGAGATTTTACCGTTTTTAATCATGGTTAAGCTGGATCAGTACGACTACGCCGCTGCCACGGCAATTGGCGTATTAATGCTGGTGGTGTCTTTTGTCTTGCTGCTACTGATTAACTTGTTACAACGTAAAATCGCTAAGAATCAAGGAGCCTAACCATGCATGCTTTGCAGCGTTTTATCTCTGGACGCAACCTGCTCATTACGCTGGCATGGTTAGTGTTCGCCCTTTTTTTAGTCTTTCCACTCTATGTGGTGATCAGCGAAGCCTTAGCCATGGGGGTTAACACCTTCTGGCAAGCGATTATTGAGCCAGATACAATTTCAGCCCTTAAACTGACCTTGTGGGCGGTGGGCATTTCGGTACCGCTTAACCTCAGTTTTGGCGTGGCAGCAGCGTGGTGCGTGAGTAAGTATGAGTTTCGCGGCAAAAGCTTTTTAATCACCTTAATTGATCTGCCTTTTTCGGTATCGCCGATTATTGCCGGTTTAGTCTTTGTTTTACTGTTCGGCGCCCAAGGCTTTTTTGGGCAGTGGCTGATTGAGCATGATATTCAAATCATCTTCGCTTTCCCTGGGATTATTCTCGCCACCTTATTTGTCACAGTACCCTTTGTCGCTCGGGAGTTAATTCCCCTTATGCAACAACAAGGAACCCAAGAAGAAGAAGCTGCTCGTTTACTCGGCGCCAGCGGTTGGCAAATGTTTTGGCACGTCACCTTACCTAATATTAAGTGGGGACTGATGTATGGCGTGGTGCTTTGTACCGCACGCGCCCTCGGTGAGTTTGGCGCGGTATCCGTGGTGTCAGGCCATATCCGCGGCTTTACCAACACCTTGCCGCTGCATGTAGAAATTTTATACAACGAATATAACCAAGTCGCTGCCTTTAGCGTGGCTAGCCTGCTGTTAGCCTTAGCGCTGGTCATTTTATTACTAAAACAGTGGAGCGAAGCGCGTATTGAGCGCCAATTTAAGCGTGGAGAAGCCTAAGCCATGAGTATTTCAGTCAATCACGTGAATAAGCAATTTGGCAACTTCACGGCCTTAAACGATATTAACTTAGCTATTCAAGCCGGTGAGCTGGTGGCCTTACTTGGCCCATCAGGCTGCGGTAAAACCACTTTACTGCGCATTATTGCGGGTTTAGAGACACCTGATAGCGGCAGCATTTTATTTAATGGCGATGATGTTTCGCGCCGGGATGTACGCAACCGTAATGTCGGCTTTGTCTTCCAACACTACGCGCTGTTTCGTCATATGAGCGTCTTTGATAACGTGGCCTTTGGTCTGCGGATGAAACCGCGACGCGAGCGCCCCAGCGAAGCGGTGATTGAGCAAAAAGTTTTGCAACTGCTAAAGATGGTGCAACTGGACTGGCTGGCAGATCGCTTTCCAGAGCAGTTATCTGGCGGTCAGCGCCAGCGCATTGCTTTAGCCCGTGCGCTAGCTGTTGAGCCACAAATTTTACTGCTGGACGAACCCTTTGGCGCCCTTGATGCTAAAGTGCGTAAAGAGTTACGTCGCTGGTTAGCGCAGCTACACGAAGACATCAACTTAACTTCTGTGTTTGTAACCCACGACCAAGAAGAAGCGATGGAAGTTGCCGATCGCATTGTGGTGATGAACAAAGGTGTCATCGAGCAAATTGGCACCCCCGCTGAAGTGTATGAAAACCCGGCCAGCGAGTTCGTCTACCACTTTTTAGGCGACTCCAACCACCTGACAATAGATAACGGTGAAGAAATCCAATTTCGTCCTCACGAAGTTTGGTTATCACAATCGGCCAAGTCCGACTTTAAACAAGGCATTGTCCGCGATATTCGCCCACTCGGTGCCATTACCCGGGTTACCTTAAAAGTAGGCGGTGAAAATCAGTTAGTAGAAGCAGAAGTTGCCCGTGACGATGCCAGTTTAGTTGGGCTCAAGCGCGGTGATCAATTATTTTTTCAACCCAAGTCTGGCTTTTAATTAACCGCTTAACTTCTGTATTAGTCATTTGCTTAGGCCAACCCATCAACGCGATCGGTTGGCCTTTTTGCTAAATGACTTTTCATCACCTAAAACACTGTGATTTATTTAAGCTGTAGCCCCCATTTGAAGTGACTACGTAACATTCCCGTAGTAGGCTTAAAGCAGTTTTCATAAGGAGCAAAACAATGTCATTGCGACGCACTAAAATTGTTGCCACCATCGGCCCTGCCTCAAGCTCGCCAGAAGTTATTGAACAACTGATTCTTGCTGGGCTAGATGTAGCCCGCCTTAATTTTTCCCACGGTACCGCCGCCGAACACAAAGCCCGCGCCGAACTAATCCGTGAAATCGCGGCAAAACATCAACGCTTTGTCGCATTACTAGGTGACCTACAAGGCCCAAAAATTCGGATTGCCAAATTTGCTGAGAAAAAAATCGAATTAGCCGAAGGCGATAGCTTTACATTTTCCACCACACATCCACGCGATGCTGGCACCCAAGAAGTAGTTTGTATTGACTACCCTAATTTGGTTACCGATTGCAAAGTAGGTGATGAACTGTTACTTGATGACGGTCGCATTGAAATGGTAGTTGAGTCAGTAACCGCTGATGCGCTGCATTGCCGTGTATTGATCGGCGGCCCGCTGTCTGATCACAAAGGTATTAACCGCCGCGGTGGCGGCTTAACCGCCCCAGCCCTAACCGATAAAGACAAACAAGACATTCGCTTAGCCGCTGAGCTGGAACTCGACTATTTAGCCGTCTCTTTCCCACGGGATGCCGCCGATATGCAATTGGCGCGGCGTTTACGTGACGAAGCGGGCTCCAATGCTTGGTTAGTGGCCAAAATCGAGCGCGCTGAAGCAGTGACCAATGATGAAGCGCTCAATGGCTTAATCGCCGCCAGTGATGCGGTGATGGTCGCCCGAGGTGATCTAGGGGTAGAAATTGGCGATGCGGAACTGGTTGGTATTCAAAAGAAAATCATTGCCGCTGCACGCCATCAAAATAAAGCGGTCATCACTGCCACGCAAATGATGGAGTCGATGATTACTAGCCCCATGCCTACCCGCGCTGAAGTCTCGGATGTGGCTAATGCCGCCCTCGACTACACCGATGCGGTGATGCTCTCAGCAGAAACTGCCGCTGGTGACTATCCAGTTGAAGCAGTCAAAGCCATGGATCGTGTCTGCCGCGGTGCGGAAAAGAACCCAATTATGCGTCAATCCATGCACCGTATTGGTCAACAGTTTGAGCGCTGGGATGAAAGTATTGCTTTGGCAGCAATGTACACTGCCAATCACTTTCCGGGAGTCAAAGCGATTATCGCCCTCACTGAAAGTGGCTATACCCCGTTAGTGATGTCGCGCATTCGCTCTTCAATGCCAATTTATGCCTTTGCCCCTACCCGTGAAACCCAAGCTCGAGTAGCGCTGTTTCGCGGTGTTTACACCGTGCCCTTTGATCCTAGCTCAATGCCTAACGAGAAAGTCAGTCAAGCTGCAGTGGATGAGTTAATTAAACGCGGTGCAGTGGAAAAAGGTGACTGGGTTATCCTTACCAAAGGTGATAGCTATCATACGGTGGGCGGTACCAACACCATGAAACTGTTGCGGGTAGGCGATCACTTAGCCTAATAGGCTTAACTGCTGCACATAAAAAATGCCCAATAACACAAGTGTTTATTGGGCATTTTTGTTGCTCGAGGATTAGCGCTTAGGCTTCTGCTGGCGCTGCGCCCTTAACTAAAGTCTGCAGCTCACCGCTTTCATACATTTCCATAATGATGTCACAACCGCCCACTAACTCGCCTTGCACCCATAACTGTGGGAAAGTCGGCCAATTCGCGTAGCTTGGCAAATTAGCGCGAATCTCTGGATTTTGTAAAATATCAACGAACGCAAAACGCTCACCGCAAGACATTAAGGCTTGAGATGCACGCTGAGAAAAACCGCACTGCGGCGCATTCGGTGAGCCTTTCATGTAGAGCAAAATAGGGTTACTCGCGATTTGATCTTTAATAGTCTCGATAATATCCACAATACACCTCATCTGATCTGGATGGTTAAACCATCCTACTTAGCGTTAGTTAAACTACTGATGGTTTAGTTCTGGCGCTAGTCTAGCCTAAAACCAACTAATTCGCTCGGCTTTATCACTAGCAAAAAGTCGCTGCCAGCCAAAACAAATTTGCGCCAGACGGTGGTTTGTCGCTACTATCTTAGGCTTATTTTTCTTCTCTCACTGACTTTACTGTTCAAAGGCTTGATATGTCGCCTCGTCACTTTTTAACCTTGCAAGACTGTACCCCAGCAGAACTGGAACACCTTATTCAACGTGGCATTCAGCTCAAGCAGCTGCGCCAACAAGGTATTGCTTGTGAACCACTAAAAGGCCGAGTGCTCGGCATGATCTTTGAAAAGTCCTCAACCCGTACCCGTGTCTCCTTTGAGGCCGGCATGTTTCAACTGGGCGGTTCAGCGCTATTTTTATCGCCACGTGATACCCAGCTAGGTCGTGGCGAACCATTAGCCGACTCCGCAATTGTGATGTCAAGCATGCTTGATGCCATCATGATTCGCACCTTTGCCCATAGCACCCTAACCGAGTTTGCAGCCCACTCTAGCGCGCCAATTATTAACGGCCTATCCGATGACCATCACCCCTGTCAGCTCCTTGCTGATATGCAAACCTATCGTGAATTGCGCGGCTGCATTAAAGACAAAACCGTCGTCTGGATTGGTGATGGTAATAATATGTGCAGCTCTTATATTGAAGCTGCGGTGCAGTATGGCTTTAACTTAGTGGTTAGCTGCCCTGAGGGCTTTGAACCGGATGCAGAACTGATGCGCTGGGCTGGCAGTCGGGCGCAAATTATTCGTGATCCCAAGCAAGCAGTGCAAGGTGCTCACGTTATTAGTACCGATGTTTGGGCCTCTATGGGCCAAGAGGCCGAAGCCCAAGCCCGAATTAAGCAGTTTGCTGGCTATCAAGTCACTCGCGAGCTCCTAGACTTAGCCGATCCACAGGTTTTATTTCTCCACTGCTTGCCAGCACACCGTGGCGAGGAAATTAGTCACGATCTATTAGAAGATCCACGCAGCGGCGTCTGGACTCAAGCGGAAAACCGCCTACATGCACAAAAAGCCCTGTTAGAGTTTTTAATTAAGCCAAGCTTAGTAAGCAATGACTGATCAATATAACGGCCCGCTGCTGTCGCTCACCAATCTAGCCTGTGGTTATGATGAGCAAATCATCGTCAATGACCTGACCCTGCACTTAAATGCGGGGGATATTGGCTGTTTATTGGGTCCTTCGGGTTGTGGCAAGACCACCACACTACGAGCAATTGCTGGTTTTGAGCCGATTAGTGCAGGAAAAATCAGTCTGGCTGGACGCACCTTATCCAAAGCGGGATTTTCCTTAGCGCCAGAGAAACGACGCATTGGCATGGTGTTTCAAGACTATGCCTTGTTTCCACATCTGACCGTTGAGCAAAATGTACTGTTTGGGATTCGTCAGCAAGCCAATGCCAAGCAGCAAGCCCAAGAGTTACTGGCATTGGTGAAACTCGAGCAGCTGAGCAAGCGTTACCCCAATGAGCTATCTGGAGGGCAACAACAACGGGTCTCTTTAGCCCGCGCCCTAGCGCCTGACCCACAACTGTTACTGCTCGATGAACCCTTCTCTAACCTGGATACGGAGCTACGGCGCCAGCTCAGCCAAGAAGTACGAGAAATTCTTAAGGCCCGTGGCACCAGTGCTATTTTAGTCACCCATGATCAAGAAGAAGCCTTTGCCGTCAGCGATCAAATTGGCGTGTTCAATAAAGGCAACTTGGAGCAATGGGATACACCCTATAACCTCTATCACGAACCACGCACGCCCTTTGTCGCCAGCTTTATTGGTCAAGGCTATTTTATTCGCGGACAATTGCTTACCCCAGAAAGCGTACAAACTGAACTGGGAATTATCCGCGGCAATCGAGCCTATGGCTGGCCAGCAGGTAGCGCCGTAGATGTGTTATTACGCCCCGATGACATTATTGACGCGCCTAATAGCAAACTAAAAGCCACGATTGTCGGCAAAACTTTTTTGGGGGCCTACACCCTGTATCGGCTAAAACTGCCAACGGGTAATTATCTTGAGGCCGTCTTTACTAGCCATACCGATCATTTCTTAGGGGAAGTGGTGGGTATTGACGTGGCTGCTGATCATTTGGTGGCCTTTCCTGCTGCTGGCACTGTAGCTGCCCACCAACAGCGATAACAACCTTTTCTTAACCCACACTTGCCCGATAATCCTGCCAGCGCATTTTGTCGGGCAATTGCTTTAGCACTTAGCATCCCCTACTAATGACTGTCATCATAAACAGCTTATTAGCCAATTAAATATAACGTCAACTTGACTCTTTATTCAGACTAGTTACAAGAAAGTAACTAACATAATTTGTAATAACTGTTTGAAAGTAAAAAACTTACTAAGACTTTTAAATCTAGGTATATTAAGTCGATTAAGAAATTCATAAGATTTGCCGTCCCGCGCAGTCTAGAGCCGTAATGGCCTAAATTGCGTACTGCTCGACGGCTTTTTGCTTTGTATCTGCCACCTGGGGTGGCTATAGGAAACCTTAAGCTATGAAATGCACCTTTTTACGCCCCGCTTTAAAGCTGTCTAGCTTAGCCTGCGCTGTTGTTCTGCTCACAGCCTGTAATGAACAAGAAGCAAACACCACCAGTCAGCAACAGCCTCCACCTAAAGTCGGTTTCGTTACCCTTGAGGCTCAACCCTATACCCTTACCACCGAACTGCCAGGTCGCACTGCGGCTTACCGCATCGCTGAAGTGCGCCCACAGGTCACTGGAATTATTCAAAAGCGCCTGTTTACTGAAGGCACAGACATTAAAGCTGGCGATCAGCTGTATCAAATTGATCCTGCGATCTATCAAGCCAACTTAAAAAGTGCTGAAGCCAATCAAATTGCCACGCGCTCACTGGCCACCCGCTACAAACGCTTAGTTGATGAACGTGCAGTTAGCCGTCAACAATACGACGACGCCCACTCAGCGCACCTGCAAGCACAAGCGGCCTTAGAAAAAGCCAAAATTGATCTGCAGTACACCCAAGTCAAAGCCCCTATTTCTGGGCGCATTGGTCGCTCAAGCGTGACTGAAGGCGCCTTAGTCAATAATGGCCAGGCTCAAGAATTAGCGATTATCCAACAACTGGATCCGATCTATGTTGACGTTACTCAATCTTCCGTAGAGTTACTGCGTCTTCGCGAAGAATTACGTCAAGGCACCTTAGAAAAAGCCTCAGACAATGCTGCCAAAGTGACGTTACAGCTGGAAAATGGCGCCATCTATGAGCACGAGGGCAAGTTAGAGTTCTCTGAAGTGTCGGTTGAACCAAGCACCGGTGCCGTCACTTTGCGTGCAGTTTTCCCTAACCCAGAGCAAATTTTACTGCCAGGTATGTATGTGCGGGCACAGTTGGTAACTGGCGAGCAAAAGCACGCTATTTTAGCCCCACAACAAGGCATTACCCGCAACCCTCGGGGTGAGCCAATTGCCATGGTGCTCAATGCTGACAATGAAGTGGAAGTTCGTACTTTAAAAACCGAGCGCACCGCAGGTAACAAGTGGCTGGTCAATGAAGGCTTACAAGCCGGGGATCGTTTGATTACAGAAGGTCTGCAGTTTATTCAGCCTGGTGTTAAAACCGATCCGCACCCCGCCACCAACGTCCAAAGCAGTGAGCCGGCCTCAGCTGCCACGGCTAATTAGGAGCTTGGTTTATAATGTCTAACTTTTTTATTGATCGTCCGATTTTTGCCTGGGTTTTGGCATTAGTCACGATGCTGGTGGGTGGTCTTGCCATCTTAAAACTGCCCGTTAACCAATACCCTGATATCGCGCCGCCTGCGGTGGGAATTTCGGTCACTTACCGTGGTGCCTCAGCACAAACCGTGCAGGACACTGTGGTGCAGGTCATTGAGCAACAGCTCAACGGTATTGACGGATTACGCTACATCTCCGCCGACAGTAACTCCGATGGCAGCATGACCATTGACGTTACCTTTGAGCAAGGCGTTGATCCAGATATTGCCCAAGTTCAGGTACAAAACAAACTGCAACTAGCTACCCCACTGCTTCCTCAAGAGGTGCAGCAGCAAGGGATTCGCGTGACTAAGTCAGTTTCCAACTTCTTAATGGTGGTGGGTTTTATCTCTGAAGATGGCAGTCTAGATAAAAACGATATTGCGGACTACATCGTATCTAACGTGCAAGACCCTGTCTCACGTACCAAAGGCGTGGGTGACTTCCAGGTGTTTGGTGCCCAGTACGCCATGCGTATCTGGCTCGATCCGGCCAAATTAACCAACTTTGCCCTGACCCCAATGGATGTTACTGCAGCCATTCGTGCGCAAAACGTACAGGTTTCATCCGGTCAGTTTGGTGGCTTGCCTGCAGTACCAGGCCAGCAATTAAACGCCACCATCATTGGCAAAACCCGCCTAGAAACCCCAGAGCAATTTCGGAATATTTTACTCAAAACCAATGCTGACGGCTCGCAGGTACGTTTAAAAGACGTCGCTAAGGTTGAGCTCGGCGGTGAAAACTACAGCATCAGTGCTGAATACAACGGTATGCCAGCAACCGGTATCGGGATTAAGCTAGCAACGGGCGCTAACGCTCTAGAAACCGCTAAGGCTGTCCGTGAAACACTCACTAGCCTTGAGCCTTTCTTTCCACCGAGCATGAAAATCGTTTACCCCTACGATACCACTCCGGTTATTTCAGCTTCGATTAACGGCGTACTTAAAACCTTAGGTGAAGCCAGTATTCTGGTGTTCTTGGTCATGTTCTTGTTCTTACAGAATATTCGCGTGACCCTAATTCCAGCGCTGGCTGTACCGGTAGTTATTCTAGGTACCTTCGGTGTACTGGCAGCCTTTGGTTACAGTATCAACACCTTAACCATGTTTGCTATGGTACTGGCCATTGGTTTGTTGGTGGACGATGCGATTGTAGTCGTGGAAAACGTAGAACGGGTGATGTCTGAAGAAGGCTTATCCCCGGTTGAAGCCACGCGCAAATCCATGGGGCAGATTCAAAGTGCCCTAGTAGGGATCGGTTTAGTCCTCTCGGCGGTATTTTTCCCGATGGCCTTCTTTGAAGGCTCAACCGGTGCGATCTATCAGCAGTTCTCGGTCACTATTATTGCTGCCATGGTACTGTCGGTACTGGTCGCACTGATCTTCACCCCGGCGTTATGTGCCACCATGCTTAAGCCTATTACTAAAGGCCAACATGAAAAACGTGGCTTCTTTGGCTGGTTTAACCGCACCTTTGATAAGGGTGTGCGTGGCTATGAGCGCAGCGTTTCTACCGCTTTACGCGTTAAGCTCCCCTACTTAATTTTCTACGCGGCAGTGGTTGGCGCCATGATCTGGATGTTTAAAATCATCCCAACCGCGTTCTTACCTGATGAAGACCAAGGGGTGCTGTTTGCTCAAGTGCAAACTCCAGCGGGTTCAAGTAACGAGCGCACCTATGAAGTAGTTAAGCAAATGCGTGAGTACTTACTGGACGAAGAAAAAGACATCGTCAACTCAGTGTTCACCATTACTGGCTTTAACTTTGCAGGTCGTGGTCAAAACTCGGGGATGGCTTTTATCGGCCTAAAAGACTGGAGCGAGCGCACCGGTGCGGCAGATAACGTATTTGCCTTAGCTGATCGCGCGCAACAGCATTTCTTTAGCTTCCGTGATGCCATGGTGTTTGCGTTTGCGCCACCGGCCATTATGGCCCTAGGTAATGCCACTGGTTTTGAGCTGTATTTACAAGACCAATCAGGTATCGGCCATGAGGCGCTCAGTGAAGCACGGGATCTATTTATCCAAAAAGCTAACGCCCATGAAAAACTAGTGGGAGTACGGGTCAATGGTCTACGTGATGAGCCGCAATTCCAGCTAGAAATCGATGATGAAAAAGCCCGTACTCTAGGTATTAGTCTGAGTGACATCGACGAAACATTATCGATCGCTTGGGGTAGTAGCTACGTTAACGACTTTATTGATCGTGGACGGGTGAAAAAAGTCTACCTGCAAGGTCAGGCAGAGTCTCGCATGAACCCGGAAGACTTAGGTAAGTGGTATGTACGCAACAATCAAGGTGAGATGATTGCCTTTGATACCTTTGCCAGCGGTAAATGGATCTATGGTCCGCCTAAGCTATCGCGCTATAACGGAGTACCTGCGGTCAATATCGCCGGCGCCCCTAAGCCGGGCTACAGTTCCGGTGAAGCGATGCTTGCGGTGGAAGAGATTGCCAAAGAGCTGCCACCTGGAGTGGGCATATCCTGGACTGGGTTATCCTATGAGGAACGTCTCTCCGGTGACCAAGCCCCTGCTCTGTATGCGCTTTCATTGCTGGTAGTATTCCTATGTCTAGCAGCACTCTATGAAAGCTGGTCGATTCCATTTGCGGTCATCTTGGTGGTGCCGCTGGGCATTATTGGCGCCCTGTTAGCCACGTATTTCCGCGGCTTATCAAATGACGTGTTCTTCCAAGTTGGTTTACTCACCACCATTGGTCTGTCCGCACGTAACGCGATTTTGATTGTGGAATTTGCTAAATCTCTGCATGAGCAAGGCATGAGTCTTGTGGATGCAGCAGTGGAAGCCAGCCGCATTCGTCTGCGCCCAATCATTATGACGTCATTAGCGTTCGTCTTTGGGGTGATTCCATTAGCCATTGCCACTGGCGCCGGCTCAGGCAGTAAGCACGCGATTGGTACCGGAGTTATTGGCGGTATGGTAACAGCCATGTTGCTGGCTATCTTCTTCGTACCGTTATTTTATGTACTGGTGAGCTCACTGTTTAAATCCAAAGCTGACAAGGCCGCTAGCCATAAGGAGCAACCATGAAATATTCAGTTTTAGCACTGAGTGTGGCTACACTGATTAGTGGGTGTTCATTGGCACCCTCATACCAGCGCCCTGCCACGCCAGTGGCTGAGCACTGGGAAACCCAACGCAGTGAGCGCCAACTGGCGCTACCTGCTTGGCAAGACTACTTTAACGATGCAGAACTGAAGCAGCTGATCCACACGGCTTTAGAAAATAATCGTGACCTACGGGTAGCTGCGTTAAATGTTGAAGCTTTCCAAGCGCTGTATCGTATTCAGCGCAGCGAACTCTTCCCCAACTTAGGCGTTGACGCCTCAGGCAGTCGCCAGCGTTTGCCTGGCTCCTTAAGTCCTACTGGGCAAAGCACGATTAATAGTCAGTACGGAGTTACGGTTGGACTTAGCACTTGGGAGTTGGACTTTTTTGGCCGCATCCGGAGCTTACAAGACCAAGCGCTACAGCAATACTTTGCCACCGAGCAAGCGAAACGCAGCGCAGAGCTAAGCTTAATCGCCGGTGTGGCTAATGCTTGGTTCAATTTACTGGCCAATCAGCAACTGACTGAATTAGCGCAACATACCTTAGATACCTATCAGGACAGCTTGCGGATTACCGAGCGCAGCTATGAAGCAGGCATTGCCACTGCACTTGAGCTCAATCAGTCAAAGTCAGCAGTCAACACAGCCAAGGTAGCAATTGCTCAAGCGCAACTGCAACTTAAGAAAAGCCAACATGCGCTGCAACAACTGGTCGGCGTACAAGCACCGCTCAACCTACAAACCAAACGCACGTTAGCGCAAATTCAACTGCCTGAAGTAGAAGCAGGCTTACCTGCAGAGTTACTGCGTAATCGCCCAGATATTTTACAAGCCGAACATGCACTGCAAGCAGCCAACGCCAACATTGGTGCAGCCCGTGCAGCGTTCTTTCCAAGCATTAGCTTAACTGCCAATGCCGGTACGCTCAGCCCTGATTTATCTGGTTTATTTGATGGCGGCAGTGGTAGCTGGTTATTTCAGCCGCGCATTAACTTGCCAATCTTTACTGCCGGTCGCTTAAAAGCTAATTTGAATTACAGCGAAATTCAAAAAGACATTAACGTTGCCCAGTATGAGCAAGCGATTCAAGCGGCTTTTCGTGAAGTAGCGGATGGTTTGACCTCGCGCACAAGCCTCAAACAGCAGCTGACAGCCCAGCAGCAGTTAGTCAGTGCCAACCAAGAGTATTTCCGCTTAGCTGATTTACGTTACCGCGAAGGCATTGATAACCAACTCACACTATTAGATGCACAGCGCCAGCTATTTAGCAGTCAACAACAACATATTCTGACTCAGCTACAGCAGCTAACCAGTGAAGTCGAACTCTACAAAGCCTTGGGTGGCGACATGCAAGCCAAGCCTGCAACCGTCACTACTAGTCAGACTCCCCCTTAGTCTGTCCAGTCCAAACGAAAAGGCCAGTCAGCTACTGCTCGACTGGCCTTTTTTTAGCATAAAAAAACGCTGGATCAGATTGCTGATCCAGCGTTTGTGTTACTGCTTTACTAAAAACTTAGTAAAGTCACCCACCTTAGCGGCGTGGTGCTACCTCTTTACTATCGTTAGAGATAGTTACTTCAACACGGCGGTTCATTGAACGTGAAGCTGGGGTCGCATTGTCAGCAACTGGGTATTCTTTACCGAACCCTACAGTGCTAATACGGCTAAAATCTACGCCCTCTTTAACTAAAGCACGCTTAACTGATTCAGCACGGCGCTCAGATAACTGCACGTTATAGGCCGCAGCACCGGTACTATCAGTGAAACCTTCGATGAGCACTTTGCGCTCTGGGTTTTCGCGTAAGAACTCAGCTAACTGACGTACATTGCGGTAAGCGGCTGGCTTTAGTTCTGCTTTGTTTAGGTCAAACAATACATCACCAAAGGTAACCAATGAACCACGCTCGGTAGGCTTAGCATCTAGGTTGCTGAGCTTATCTTGCAGCTTGCGAATTTCAGCCTCACGAGCATCTAAACGCGCTTGAGCACGCTCATTTGAAGAGTTTTTCAGCGCTGCTTCGCCGCTTTTTAGCACAACAGTTTGCTTAGCTAGCTCTGCACGCTGAGAAGTTAAGTATGCTAACTGGCTAACTTCTTGCTCTTTTTTACCTGCACGGTAAGCAGCATCTGCTTTATCGAGCATTTTGACTGCATCTTTAGTTTCTAAAGGCGCCATTTTTAACGCTTCTGGACTATTTTGCAGCTGAGTCACATTTTCACGAGCTTGCTCAAGTGCTACGTTAGGCTTGTTCGCACAAGCTGCTAAACCAACGCTTAATGCAATCAGACTAGGTACAAGAATTAGTTTACGCATAGGAGATATCCTTAAATATTTTCTGAGTTATTCGATCGATTAGCCAAGTGACAATTACTTGCTGCCACGCATACCTTCGTTACGTAACTCCTGAACTGCACGCTCTGCATCTTTAACTGCTCGCTGTACTTTTTCAGCCTGAGCTTTGCGCTCTGCTACACGCGCATCCCACTCTGCTTGCTCTGCTAAGTCTTTAGCTTTTTTATAATCTTTTTCAAAATCAGCTTTTTCTGCATCGTTCATTTTTTGACGCGCAGCTTGCATCTCAACTGGAGCATATTCAGTTGCACCTGCAGTTTCGGCCGCATTAAGCGCTTGGGTAGCTACTGCTAACTGAGCAGTTGGTGGGTTACCAGCACAACCTGCTAGGGTTAAAACACTGCCTGCAACTAAAGCTGCTAATAAAGTTTTAGGTTTTTTTAGTAAATTTTTTTTCATGTGTCTAGCTCCATTGGTCTTTTATGCATTGATTACGCTTAATAAAAGTACCTGTTTAACCGGATATTATGACCAAAACATTTCAGTCATAGCTTTATTTGCACTTATTACTTAACAAATCACCTGATAAAAATAATTTGTAAGAAATTATAGCCAATCAAAGCTTCCTTCATATTTTAGACGATTCTATTAGAAACCCCTACCCGAAAAAAGACCCGGTGGCTCCTAACAAGTTCAGCACTATATAGACTTTTTAACCTTTTAACAGCCATCTATTATCCAGTTTGCCTTTAAAAGCTTGCGCTATTTTACAACAGCTTAAGCTTGATTAACCGCTTCCAGCCCTTACAAATATAGTAAAATCACCATAAGAATATAAAACTAACCTATACTTTGGTTAGGATTACTAAGAAATTTAAAATAAACTACACTGCAAAGACACGCAAAATTAGGGTATTGGATGCTTATCACCCTAGTTTGTCTTACAATTTTAAAAAAGGTGCTAGCCTCTCATTTTGTCGTTCAGCTAGAACCTTAACTAGAACAATCGTTACCTTAGGGGAATCTCATGTCATCACTTGAAGCACAGTACCTTGAAAAGAAAATGAGCGCAGATCAGGCCCTAGATCTGTTACAAAATGGCGATAGTATTATTGTTCCTACAGGCGTAGGTGAACCCCCTCACCTGTTACGTGCCCTATCCCGTGAAAGAACGCGCTTTCAAGATATTAAAGTCTGCCAGTTATTGGCCATCGAAAAATACGATTACCTTGACCCTGAAACCGTTGATCACGTACGTCATGTCTCTTACTTTTTAAGCGGCACGGTACGTAAAGGCTGTAACGAAGGTTGGATCGATCTGATACCTAACCACTTCTCTGAAATTCCACGTATGATCAAACGCGGTGAAATGCCAGCTGACGTAGTATTTTCATTGGCCTCACCGATGGATAAAAATGGTTATTTCTCTTTGAGTCTTGGTGCTGACTACACTATGGCTGCGGTTAGTAAAGCCCGCGCTGTCATTTTAGAAGTTAACCCGAACGTGCCCTATGCCTATGGCGACTGCCATGTGCATATTTCCCAAGTAGCTGGCTTAGTCGAAAGTACTGATCAAGTATGTAACGTCCCCACTGGCGCCATTGGTGATATTGAAAAAGCCATTGCGGGTTATGTCGCTGAACTCGTCAATGATGGCGACACCTTACAAATTGGTTTTGGTAGCATCCCCGATGCGGTGGTCACCCTGCTCACCAGCAAAAAAGACTTAGGCATCCACTCTGAAGTTCTAGGTGATGGCATTATTAGCCTACTTAAAAGTGGTGCTATTACTGGCCGCCGCAAAAACTTTAAGCCAGGCAAGATCATTGCAACCTTTGCCGTGGGTACCGATGTGCTCTATGAAGCCATGAACCACAACATCATGATTGAAATGCATCCTTCAGACTTTGTGAATGATCCGTTTATTGCTGGCCAAAACGATAACTTGGTGGCCATTAACGGTACCATGCAAGTGGATTTAGCTGGTCAGTGCGCCTCAGAAAGTATTGGCCGTATGCTGTACTCCAGCACTGGTGGTCAAAGTGACTTTATGCGCGCGGCCAACCTCTCTAAAGGTGGCCGCGCCATGATCGTGACTCCTTCAACCGCTAAAGGCGGCACCGTGTCACGGATTGTGCCAATGCTGACCGAAGGCTCAATGATCAGTACCGGTAAAAATGATGTCAATTACGTCATCACTGAGTACGGCGTTGCTCAGCTACGCGGCAAGACCTTACGTGAGCGCGCACTGGCTTTAATTGCTATTGCTCACCCAGATTTCCGTGATGAGCTAACCGAGCAAGCGAAAGCACTGAAGATTATTTAATCGCTCGCACGCTTGATGTGTTAAACGCAAAAGCCAACCTTGAAGGTTGGCTTTTTTTATCGCCTAGATAAACCTTTGGCATAAAAAAAGGCAGCTAAAGTTAGCTGCCAAATTGCCTTGCGTGCCTAGTATGCGAAGCGTTGCTTACTCTTTACCAGTTTCATTCTTCCAGAGAAAGTAAGCAAGGCCAGCAAAAAATGAAATCATCAGTAGGACAGTGCCGATACCTGCGAAAACCACTATATCCATGAACATTTGGCTACTCCGTAGTCAATGAGTCGTTGATTGCTATGAGTAGATACTAAACCTTACTCTTTTTAGGTGTATTGACACGCGTCAACTGCTAGCAATACTTTGGTCTAATTTCGATTTTTCTAAGCCACTTATTAATTTTTATTTTTTTAGCTGCTAAATAATACGTACACGGTATCTGTTAATGAAATTAAGCCACTAATTCGTTACTATACAGCGCCTTTTTTTAGAACAAGCGGAGACAAGCATGACGCAGCAGTACCAACCTGGCCAACGCTGGATTAGCGATAGTGAAGCAGAGTTAGGACTAGGGACGGTTCTCACCGCAGATGGACGACTGGTTACGGTGCTTTACCCTGCCAGTGGTGAAACCCGTCAGTACTCACAGCGTAATGCCCCGTTAACCCGCGTGCGTTTTGCCCCAGGTGAGGTGATTACCCACTTTGAAGGCTGGAAGCTCACCATTGAGCAAACCCACGAAGAAGAAGGCCTATTATTTTACTGCGGCCACAACGAGGCCGGTGAAGATAGTATCGTGCCGGAAACCCAGCTTTCCAACTTTATTCAGTTTCGCTTAGCTGCTGACCGCTTGTTTGCCGGACAAGTGGACCGCCACTCTTGGTTCACTCTGCGCTATCAGAGCTTACAACACCGCAGTCAATTGCAACAATCTGAGTTAACCGGCTTAGTCGGAGCCCGCGCACAAACCATTGCGCATCAACTCCATATTGCTAAAGAAGTCACCGACCGAGCGGCACCCCGTGTACTCTTAGCCGATGAAGTAGGACTGGGCAAAACCATTGAAGCTGGCTTAATTATTCACCGCCAAGTATTTAATGGTCATGCTGCACGGGTGCTAATTTTACTGCCGGAGTCCTTGCAATATCAGTGGCTGGTGGAAATGCGCCGACGCTTTAACTTAGAGGCCAGCTTATTTGATCAAGAACGCTTTGACCAAAGCGATGCGGCCAACCCCTTCGAAGACTGTCAAATTGCCATCGTTTCCCTGCAATGGATTACCCATAGCGAAGTGGCTCAGCAAGCCATGCTAGAGGCTGGCTGGGATTTATTGGTAGTTGATGAGGCTCACCACCTCACTTGGTCAGCAGAAACGGTAAGCCCACAGTATCAACTGGTTGAGCAATTAACCGAACAAACACCCAGTGTTTTACTGTTAACCGCGACTCCAGAGCAGCTCGGTCAGGCCAGTCACTTTGCACGCTTGCGTTTACTTGATCCTAACCGTTTTCATGACCTTGACGCCTTTATTCAAGAGTCAGAGCAGTACCAACCGGTAGCTGAAGCTGTGCGGGATCTGCTGGAGCAAAGCGAATTAACCCAAACAGCACAGGCTAATATTCTGTCGCTACTTGGCACGACAGCTCAACCGTTAGTAACGCAAGCCAGTCAAGGCGAGCAGCAGGCTATTGATCAGTTAATCAGCCAGCTCATTGACCGCCATGGAACCGGACGTCTGTTATTTCGTAATACCCGCGCCTCAATTAGCGGCTTTCCTAGCCGTCAGTTACAAGGCGTCGAGTTAACATTGCCCGAGGCTTATCAAGATCCCAGCTTAGCCACTGACTTACAAGATGCGCTATACCCTGATCAGTGGTATCGCGCCCAGGGCTTAGATAATCCATGGTGGATGCAAGATACACGCATAGACTGGCTAATTGAGTTTTTAAAAGCCCATAAAGAGTACAAAGTATTAGTGATTTGCGCCCATGCCAGCACCGCGCAAGATACCGAAGAAGCGTTACGGGTGCGCGAAGGAATTGCCGCCACGGTGTTCCATGAAGGCATGAGTATTATTGAACGTGACCGGGCAGCGGCTTGGTTTGCCGATGCCGAAGATGGCGCACAGGTGCTGATTTGCTCTGAAATTGGCAGTGAGGGCCGTAACTTTCAGTTCAGCCACCACCTCGTACTCTTTGACTTACCACAAAACCCAGATTTATTAGAGCAACGTATTGGTCGTTTAGACCGTATTGGCCAACGTTTTGACATTCAGCTGTATGTGCCTTATTACCAGGAGACTGCCCAAGCCCGATTGTTTGACTGGTACCACCAAGCACTAAATGCCTTTGAAAGTATTAGTCCAGCTGCAGGTCAAGTGCAAACCCACTTTCAGCAAGCCCTACTGACTGAACTGACTCAACCAACGGCTAAGTGGCCAGCACTACTAACTGAAGCGCAGACTTTGCGTCAAACCCTTGAACAACAACTCCAGTCAGGGCGTGACCGTTTACTTGAGATTAACTCCAGTGGTCAAGCTAAAGGCCAAGCCTTGGCTGAAGCAGTAGCCGCAGCTGAAGATGATATTGCCTTGCCACTGTACATGGAGCAGCTGTTCAATGCCTTTGGCGTGGAAAGTGAAGACCACTCTGATAATGCGCTGATCTTACGTCCGAGCGAGAAAATGCTCGATGCTGATTTTCCGTTAGGCACCGACGAAGCGGTTACCGTGACCTTTAATCGGGAACTGGCTTTAGCCCGTGAAGACATGCAGTTTTTAACCTGGGAGCACCCCATGGTGCAAGGCGGCATGGACTTAGTACTGACCAGCTCGATGGGAAATACCGCGTTAGTGCTGCTAAAAAACAAAGCGATTAAGCCCGGTACCCTATTGCTTGAGTTAATTTTTGTGAGCGAAGCCTTAGCGCCCAAAGCCTTGCAATTAGGACGATTTTTACCCAGCTCGGCGATTCGTTGCTTACTTGATAGTAAAGGTAATGACCTGGCGGCTAATGTCAGCTATGAAGTGCTCAGTAAGCAAGTAGAAAATGTCGGCCGAGTGACTGCAGGCAAATTTGTTCGCGCCCAACGTGAGCAGTTACAAAAGATGCTTGAGCACGGACAACAACTGATGGAGCCGCAACATCAAACGCGGATCGAGCAAGCCAAGCGCTTATTTAGCCAAAACATGCAGGCTGAAATTAGTCGCTTAAGCGCTCTGCAGCAGGTTAATAAAAATATTCGTGCCGATGAAATTGAGTTGCTCGAGCAGCAATTAGCCCAAGGTTTAGACTACCTCACTCAAGCGACGCTGCGTTTAGAAGCAATTCGGGTGATCGTCAGTAACTAATGGACAGTTATCAACTTAACCCAGTAGGAATTATCCACTCCTGCTTTAAAGAGAAGTTTGCCATTCCTCGGCAAGCTTCTCTGGCTCCTGCTGCCCAAGGTTATATTGAGCTATTACCGCCCTACAATCATCCTGACGCCGTCAAAGGGCTCGAATTGACCAGTCATCTCTGGCTAACCTTTATTTTTCATCAGGCTGGCCCGAAAAAAGATGCGCGTTTAGTTAAAGCGCCCCGTTTAGGCGGTAATCAAAAATTAGGGGTGTTTGCTACTCGCTCAACCCATCGCCCCAACCATCTTGGCTTATCGCTGGTTAAACTGGAACGGGTTACACCGCAGCGCCTGTACCTATCTAGCTTAGACTTGCTTGATGGCACGCCAATCCTGGATATCAAGCCCTACTTGCCTTACGCAGATATTGCCGCGGATGCCTATAACCAGTTTGCCCCAGAGGCTCCTGCCACTGTGACGGTAGAGTGGTCGGCCAGCGCTTACCAGCAGGCCCAACAACACGCCAAGCGCTTACAGCAGCCGCTGATTGCCTTGATTGAGCAGTGTTTAGCGCAAGATCCGAAACCAGCCTATCAACAACCCACGCCTGAACGGCGCTATGGGGTGCAGCTATATGATCTCAACGTTACTTGGCACTACCCCCAACCCACACAAATTTGTGTGCTGGAAGTCGTGCCATTGACCGAATAGCGACGCTACCTTAGTTAGAACGATTTATCTTTTAGATACAGATTTTCATAGCAGTAATTAGTGGCATCCATATACCCTTCTGCACTACCGCAGTCAAAACGCTGGCCCTTAAATTTATACGCCAATACACAACCACGCTGAGCTTGCTTCATCAGCGCATCGGTAATTTGAATCTCACCGCCTTTACCTGGCTCTGTTTCTTCAATCAAGTCAAAGATATCAGGGGTTAAAATATAGCGACCAATAATCGCTAAATTAGAAGGTGCATCTTCTGGCTGAGGTTTTTCCACCATAGAGTTGACCCGAAAAATATCATCGCGAATCATATCGCCATCAATCACCCCATACTTAGCGGTATCTTCTTTGGGCACTTCTTGAATCGCCACAATCGAGCAACGGAACTGTTTGTACAGCTGAATCATCTGCTGCAGCACGCCATCGCCTTCAAGGTTTAAACACAGGTCATCGGCCAGTACTACGGCAAAAGGCTCATCACCAATTAACTGCTTACCGGTTAAAATGGCATGCCCCAGCCCTTTCATCGCCACTTGGCGCGTGTAAGAAAAGGTACAGTTATCCATCACGCGGCGGATGCCCGATAAATACTGCTCTTTCTCAGTGCCTTGAATTTGCTGTTCTAACTCAAAACTAATATCAAAATGATCTTCAATCGCGCGCTTGTTACGCCCTGTGACGATCGCTATCTCAGTTAAACCCGCATCCAATGCTTCCTCAACTCCGTATTGAATCAACGGTTTGTTAACAATAGGCAGCATCTCTTTAGGCATTGCTTTAGTGGCTGGCAAAAAACGTGTTCCATAGCCTGCAGCTGGAAACAAACACTTCTTGATCATTTTAATTCCTAGTCATCCGCATGATTAAACCGCGCAGTGTACAAGGGTTTGATCCCTAAAAACACCCAATCCACAGCGCAATATGATTAATTGTTCATCACTGCTACTACAGCTTTTTTCGCAATGGCGCAAAGCCATCATCACTCACCACTGTTTTAGGTCCCGAAGTATTAGGTGCTTTACGCTTTTTGGCTACACTGTTCTTCGTTTTGCTGCTAGCGGTAGTTTTTTTCTTTTTCACTCCCGCCGCTTTACCTGATGCCTTAACTTTTTTCGGCCCCTGATAGCTTGCCTTTAGCCCCTTGATGACTCGCTGTTGAAAGTCTTGCTTAAGATAACGCTGAATGCTGGACATTAAATTCCAGTCAAAATGGGTAATTAAGGAAATAGCTAAACCTGCTTCACCGGCTCTGCCGGTACGGCCAATGCGGTGCACATACTCATCGCCAGAACGCGGCATATCAAAGTTAATCACCAGATCCACACCTTCAATATCTAGCCCGCGAGCAGCGACATCAGTAGCGACCAGCACCCGTGAAGTACCCTGACTAAAACGCTCAATGGCCGCTTTTCGTTCTTCTTGGGTTTTTTCGCCGTGTAAAATATAGGTTTTAAATTCTTGCGCAACTAAACGCCCATAGAGACGATCGGCTTGGGCTCTGGTATTGGTAAACACCATTGCTTTACGGTATGGCTCATTGACCAATAACCACTGCACCAATTGCTCTTTATGCCCTTCACTATCAGCCGTAATAATCTGCTGTACTGTCGTTTCATTTAACTCTGCCACCTGATTAATCATCAGATGCTGCGGCTGATTGAGTACTAGCTGAATCATCTCACGCAGAGCATTACCGCCGGTGGTCGCTGAGAATAATAAGGTTTGCCGAGTAGCAGGCGCCTCTGCTACTACGCGCTGAATATCTTCTGCAAAGCCCATATCTAGCATGCGATCGGCTTCGTCTAAAATTAAGGTTTGAATATCAGCTAACTGTAAACTGCCGGCGTTTAGATGCTCAAGCAAACGTCCCGGCGTGGCAATTAAAATATCCGGATCTTTACGCAGCATGGCGGCTTGCTCTTTAAAGTTTTCACCGCCGGTTAAAATCCCCGCCTGTAAAAAAGTGTAACGGGCAAAACGCTGCACCTCTTCTAAAATCTGCCGCGCTAATTCACGGGTAGGCAATAAAATTAGCACCCTAATAGCTGGCTCACGCTGAGTATCAATCGCCAACAGTTGATGCAAGGTGGGCAATAAAAAGGCTGCCGTTTTACCACTACCGGTTTGGGCAATTACCCGTAAGTCTTTACCTTGCAAAGCCAACGGCAGTGCTTGTTGCTGCACTGGAGTTGGCTCAACAAAATTTAGCTCAGCCAGCACTTTGAGCAAACGCTCGTGTAACTCAAACTGTTCGAACATTAACCACTTCCTCAAAGATAATTAGGTGTACACACGCTTGGCTTGCTTGCGTAAGACATGGGCACTATCGAGCATCACTAACACTACCGCTACCCAGATCGGGATGTAGGTCCACCATTGATTAGCGGCAATGGTTTCTCCCACCAGCCAAAGGCTCGATAAAAATAATAAAACAGGTTCGATGTAGCTTAAAATCCCCAGCAACCCCAAAGGCAGCAAACGGCTAGCGCCCATCATCGCGGCAAAAGCCAAGGTGCTGAGCAAGCCCAATATCGGCAACAGTAACCACAACTTAGGGGTTCCGGTAAAACTGCCTGGCTCACCAAACTGCATAATCAGCCAAATCGCCATTGGCGTCAGAATAATAATTTCAATTAAAAAGCCACTAAAGGCATCAAACTTCATCCAACGGCGCAACATAAAGTATGGCGGATAACCAAATGCAGTCACCAAGGTCACCCAAGACATTGAGCCTACCACGAGTACCTCATGCACCACGCCTGCACAGGCAAAGACTACCGCAGCTTGTTGCAGTGGTCGCAGCCGTTCATTGTAAAATACCCGCCCAGTGAGCACCAAAACCAATGGCATCAAAAAATAGCCCAAGGTTAAATCTAACATGTGCCCAGACAGCGGTGCCCATACAAATAGCATCCACTGCGAACCCATAATGAATGCAGTGGCTAGCACCGCTAATAACAGTAGTGGGCGGCGCTTAATTTTTCTTAAACAAATTCTAAAGTGCACCCAATGCCCAGTAATAATGACCAAGACCAGTAAAACCGGTAATGACCAAAGCAATCGCTGGGCAAAGACTTGAATCCCATTTAATGGCGATAAAAACTGAACATAGCCTGGAATAATGGCAAATAACAGTGAGGCAAATAAAGACATTGCGACACCACGTCCTGAGAGCTGCATGACTTCCTCCTCGCTATCAGTCTCTAACGGATACCCATGCACTTAACCCAAACGTTAAGCGCACACTTCAATTAGCTACAAAAGAACATGCCTTATAACCGAAGCTATAAGGCATGTAGATGAATACTAAACCACGGAGTAATCGGGCGTAACCCGCCCTACTTAACGAGTATTTGAGTTTATTGGGAATCTTTCTTAAAGGTTTTGACGCGCTGCTGCACAGCAGCTTTCGCCAACATATAGGCGGATACTGGGGCACTGATCATAAGAAATAAGGTAATGAGTAACTCATGAATCTGTAATCCAACGCTATCTTCTTGAGCATTAAAGTACAGCATTGAGGCCAGCAGTACGCAACCGACGCCTAGTGTAGTAGCTTTGGCAGGTCCGTGTAAACGCATATGAAAATCTGGCAGACGAAAAAGGCCCAAAGAACCGATTAATGCAATCAAGCTCCCGCTTAGTAGTAAGGCTGCGACCAGCAGCTCTAAATAAAAATCAATCATTGCTCTACACCTTTTAGCCTAATCAATAATATCGCCGCGCAGTAAGTATTTACACAACGCCACAGTGCTCACAAAGCCAAACAAAGCAATTAAGAGTGCGGCCTCAAAAAATAATCGGCTGCTAAGCCAGACCCCAAAAATAATTAACAGCGCCAAGGCATTAATATACAAAGTATCCAGCGCCAAAATACGATCCACCGTATCAGGGCCTTTCAACAAGCGCACCATATTAAGCAACAAGCTGATGCCAAACAGCACCATACAAATAAAAATCACTTTACTGAGCATGGAAATACCTGCATAAGTGGGGCTTCATAGCGCTGCTTAATTTCCTCAATTAAGGCTTGATCATCGGTGCAGTGCAGCGCATGCACCAACATAATTTTGCGCCGCCGATCAACACTCGCGGCCACTGTGCCTGGAGCTAAAGAAATGGCACTGGCCAACATAAAGATCGCCAGCTCATTTTCAACGTCATAGGGTAACTCAACAAAACTGGGGTCCAATTCTTTCATTGAACCTAAAATCAGCTTAGCTACATCAAAGTTAGCTTTGATGATATCGACCAACATATGCATAGCAAACACACACAGTTGTGACCAACTATGAATCCGCACTAGGTTAGGCCACCAACCATCGGTTAACCACGGAATCAAGAGCCCCAGAAAAGCTCCAAACAACCAGTGTCCAACCGAAGTAAAATCATTAACTAACAATAACCAAACTAGGGTTAAACCGAGCGTTGCTAAAGGATGAGCAAACCAACGACGCTTATGACTCATGGCGTTACTCCTTCTAGAACCACGCGGTAATTACCCTCGACTAGCTGCTGGGCAGTCAATGTAAAATACTCAGTCATTGGATCAGCACAAACCACCAGTACAAGGCTGGCTGACAAGGCCAATAACGCCACCAGCTGAGCGACACGATCGACTTGCTGCACCTTAACTGCTGCTACGTTACTACGCCAGAACAGTTGACTACCGGCTCGAGATAACGCAATCACTGCGAGTAACCCACCAACCAGCAACACCGGCCAGAGCCAAAGCGCTTGCTTAAATGGTGTAGCGCTGAGTAACAAAATCTTACCGACAAAGCCTGAAAATGGTGGCAATCCAGCAATTGAAATCGCCCCGACAAAAAACATCAAGCCTAGGGTACGGGCATTATCCATCAGTGGGCCACGCTGTAATAAGTCGGCTTTCTCGCCACGCTGGCTAATAATTAAGCCAGCCAATAAAAATAAGCCGGCACTGACTAAGGTACTGTGAATCAGGTAAAACAAGGTGGCGGCAATGACTTCAACACTGGCCATAGCAAAACCAGCCAAAATAGTACCTACCGACAACAACACTAAATAGGCAATTAACGTATTTAACCGCAACGCAGAAAAAGCGCCAATGGCTCCCACTAGCAAGGTCAGCAAACCCAGCACCCAAAATGCGTCTAAACCTAAGCCCTGAGACTGTGCAGCTTGCGCACCAAAAACCAAGGTGCTAAAACGCAAAATCGCATACAGCCCGACCTTGGTCATAATCGCAAATAACGCTGCGACTGAAGCCGTCGCGCTGGCATAGGCTTTGGGCAACCAAAAGTGCAGGGGTAAAAACGCTGCTTTTAGCCCAAACACAATAAATAACAATAAGCCCGCCGCATTTAACAAATAACGCTTATCCCCTTCGGCTACAGCCACAGCCTGGGCTAAATCCACCATATTTAAAGTGCCTGCAATGCCATAAAACACACCGGCAGCAATTAAAAATAAGGAAGAGCCTATTAAGTTCAAAATCACATAGTGTGTGGCCGATTGCACCTGTTCTTTACTGCGACCATGGAGCAAGAGCGCGTAGGAGGCAATCAGTAAAATTTCAAAAAATACAAACAGGTTAAATAAATCGCCAGTTAAAAAGGCACCATAGATCCCAGCTAACTGAAACTGAAAAAGCGGATGAAAGTACTCACCCTTTTGATCATCACCGCGCAGCGCATACAGCAAAGTGATAGCTGCCAACACCGCTGTGAGTAGCACCATTACTGCACTTAAGCGATCAAGCAATAAAATAATGCCAAAAGGCGCCGACCAATTACCGAGCGCATAGTATTGAATTTCACCACTGGCAGCCTGGATTAACAGATAGATAGCCACCGGCAGCATCGCTAAGGTTGCCAGTAAGGAAATTAACTGCGCCGTACGTTGCTGTAAACGTCCCAACAGCATTAAGGCTGCCCCAGTGAACAGCGGTAAAATAACGGGCACCACCAAGGTATGCATCATAAGGACGGCTCCTTCTGCTCAGGCTTGCCATCGACATGGTCACTGCCCAAGTCGGTTTGCCCACGTAGCGCTAATACCAAAACAAAAGCGGTCATGGCAAAGCCAATCACAATCGCCGTCAAAACCAATGCCTGAGGAATAGGATCCGTGTAACTGCTCCCCGAACCAATTACTGCCGGCTGGCCCGTCACTAAACGGCCCATGGAAAACAGCATAATATTGACTGCATAGGAAAAAAGCGTCAGGCCAAGAGCAACAGGAAAGGTGCGGGCCCGTAAAATCAGATAAATCCCGCAAGCGGCTAACACGCCGATTACGCTTGCTAATAACAGCTCCATAATTAGAGTTCCTCCTCAGATGAGTACCCTAGGCGGCCGACACTACTTAAAATTAGCAAGGTGCCCCCCACCACAGTGCAATACACGCCAAAGTCAAAGGCCATGGCCGAGGCAAGCTCTACCTCACCCACGAGTGGAATATTGAAATGGCCAAAGGTTGAAGTTAAGAACGGGTAACCCAAGAACCAACTCGCTAAACCAGTCACTCCAGCAATCAGCACACCGGCCCCGGCTAAGCGTACAGCACTGAATGGCAAACGCTCCATTACCCATCGTTGACCATAAGCAACCTGCAGCAACACTAAGGCCACAGATGTCACTAAGCCTGCCACAAAACCGCCACCTGGCTCGTTATGTCCACGTAAGAAAATATATACTGAGACTAACAGCGCCAAGGGTAAGGTAAAACGCGCCAGCACCTGCAACATCAGTGGCCGAGTTTCTGGTGACCAAGGGTTACCTGCAGGATCCAAGCTGGCTCGTGGTAAACGTAATCCTTGCAGTAATGCAGCGATCGCAATCGCCGTAATGGCTAATACACTAATTTCGCCCAAGGTATCAAAACCACGGAAATCAACTAAAATCACGTTCACTACGTTAGTCCCACCACCGCCGCTAACACTGTTGGCGAGGTAATACTCAGCAATACTGCTGAAATCGCGGGTCAGCACGGCATACATCAGCACACCAATTAACGTACCGCCAGCGACAGCAATCACAAAATCACGCGTGCGTTGCAAGCTACTGGACTCTACCGGCGTTTTATCCGGTAAAAAATACAGTACCAACAGCATCAGCAAGATGGTGACGACCTCAACCACTAGCTGAGTTAACGCAAGATCGGGCGCAGAAAAACGAGCAAATAACATCGCGGCCAATAGTCCAACCACACTCAACATCAGCAACGACAATAAGCGTTGTCGATGGTAGTACACGGTTAATAACCCTGCAGCGGCCATCACCAATAGTCCTAAACCCGTTAGCGGATCAATCACACTTAACGGAATATCACCCGTCATACGACTTAAAGGGGTCAGCGCCCAAGCTGTGACTACTATTCCAGCAATCAACATCCAGCTGGCGTAACGCTGTAATGAGCCATTTTCAAAGATTTGCATAATGCGCAAGGTCATCCGTCGCAGGCGAATAATACTGCGCTCAAACATCACCCGTGCGTTCATTGGCGGTAAGCCGTCATACCAGCGAAATAAAGGCGCACGTAAAGCGTAGACCAAGATTCCACCCAACAAGGCTAAAAAGCTCATTAACAGCGGCATATTAAAGCCATGCCAAATGGCCAAGTCATAAGCTGGCAAGCTATGGCCTAAGCTAGCGCCAGCAGCGCTGGCTAATAATGAGGCAACGGTAAAGGCTGGAACCATACCCACCAATAGGCATAAGAAAGCCAACACCTCAACCGGTACTCGCATATAGCGTGGCGGCTCATGGGGTGGAAACTTAGGTAAATTAATCGGCTCGCCATTGAAAAAGACATCATGGATAAAGCGCAGCGAGTAAGACACAGAAAACACGCCGGCTAAGGTGGCCATAGCAGGAATCAGCCAACTAAAACTACCCAGTAAGTGTTGGTGTAAAGTTTCTGAGAAAAACATTTCTTTACTTAAGAAACCATTAAGTAACGGCACCCCCGCCATGGCTGACGAAGCAACCATCGCCAGCACGGCGGTATGCGGCATATATTTCCACAATCCATTAATCCGCCGCATATCACGGGTACCGGTTTCATGATCAATAATCCCGGCCGCCATAAACAACGAAGCCTTAAAGGTGGCATGGTTAATAATATGGAAAATAGCTGCGACTGGCGCCAAATCTGAGTCCAGCCCAAATAGCAGCGTAATCAATCCTAGGTGACTGATAGTGGAATAAGCCAACAAGCCCTTTAAGTCGTGCTGAAATAGTGCCGTTACCGCACCGACTAGCAAGGTGGCTAAACCAGTAAAGGTGACTAAATAAAACCACCACTCGGTGCCCGACAATACCGGATAAAGCCGCGCCAGCAAAAACACCCCAGCTTTGACCATGGTAGCTGAGTGCAAATAAGCGGAAACAGGCGTCGGCGCGGCCATTGCATGGGGCAACCAGAAATGAAACGGAAACTGCGCTGATTTAGTAAATACCCCTAGTAGCACTAACACCAAAGCCACTGGATATAAGACATGACTCTTTAATAAGTCACCGGCGGCCAGCACCTCAGACAATTCAAAACTGCCTACCACTCGCCCAATAATTAATACCCCAGCTAATAGGGCTAAACCACCGCCGCCAGTAACCGCCAATGCCATCCGCGCGCCTTGACGAGCATCGCGACGATAACTCCAAAAACCAATCAATAAGAATGAAGATAAACTGGTCAACTCCCAGAAAATCATCATTAATAGCAAGTTGCTGGCCAGCACCACACCAAGCATCGCGCCCATAAAGAGCAATAAAAAGGCAAAAAAGCGCCCGGCCTTTTCTTGCGCGGATAAATAGTAGCGCGCATATAAAATGACTAATAAGCCAATACCAAAAATTAGTAGGGCAAATAAGAAACTAAGTCCATCTAAGCGCAAGCTAATGTTTAGCCCTAACTGACTCACCCAGGGCACAAAATAGGTGAGTACTTCGCCTCCCAATACCGCCTGACTTTGCATCAGCAGTAAAATAAGGCCTAGCGCAGGCGCTAAGGCAACCCCAGCTGCTAATACATTGCGTGAGCGATTGGCCAACACTAGAGGAATAACAACCGCCAAAAAAGGCAATAAAACGAGTAGTGGTAGAACCATGGGGGCTCCTTTTTTATTGTTCTGCCGGACGAACAGGAAACACCCAGCTTGCTGAAAAACGTAATCGCGCGACAGTATAAAGAAGCAAATTCAAGATTGGCGCGCAAATTAACCGGAAATTGTAACAAAAACCCTCGGCGACTTTATTTACTGCGACATTTTGAATCAGAAGCTTAAACATCTAACGTCTAAAATGCTTAGCTAATCATTGAAGACCTACACTTCATCTATTACACCGTTAAGACAATTCGCGCCCCTGGTGCGGTCTCTGCTTGCCAAGCTTGTGCCACTGCCGATAAGGGATAACACTGATATTCTGCCTGAAACAATCCTTCGGCTGCCTGGGCAAACAACTGGGGTAACTCCTGCTGCTGATAAGCCCGTAACTGCTGCGCTGAAATACTACCAATACCCGAGCCAAGCAAACAAATAGGCTGACTACGTAAATAGCTGGAAGGCAGATTGAGCTCAACCCCAGCCATTTGCCCGATGGTAATTAAGTTAACTGGTTTTGGACAATGTTTAGCTAACACCTGCAACAGGTACTCTGTGGGTGCGCCCCATAAATAATCGATGATTTGCTCAATCGGTGTTTCTTGCTGCACTAACGTCAGCTGACGTAAAATTTCAGTTGGCGAGGCGCACAGGGAAATAATTACATCCGCACCTAACTGCTGCAAATACGCTAAAGATTCTGGGTTACGGCCAGTCACAATAATTCGACTAGCACCACGGTATTTTGCTGCCTGTACCGCCATCCGCCCCGATACGCCCGTTGCACCATTAATCAACACCACCTGCCCTGGCTGCATCTGTCCACGACAAAGCAAAGCTGCATCCGAACCCAATAAGGCATTAGGTAAAATCGCCGCCAACTCTGGCGATAAGCCCTCGGGCACCTGCACACAGTCGGCGGTATTCACTAGCGCATATTCAGCCATCATGCCGGTAATGCCCATCGCATATACTCGCCGCCCATCAGCTAACCGCCCCACCCCATCAACACCCACAGCGCAAGGAAACTGGTTATAAGCGGTGTAGTGCCTGCCACTGACTTTAAGCTTATCGAGCTGTTTAATACTGGCAGCCTCAACTCTAATCAACTGCTGCTCCGCAGTTTGCACCTCAGGCTTAGCCAAGGGCGCGTAACAAGGAGTCTGTCCTAACTGATTTAATACGGCGGCGTACATAGCGGTTCTCTGGTCATGGTTTATCAGCAAAATAGAGTACCAAGCTTAGCTGCAGAGCTGTAGCTAAAAGAAAAACAAATGAACTGTCTTGCGCATGCCTAAGTTTTCACCCAGAAAAAACCACATACCCACTACCCAAGCGAGCTTATTATATCGCGCCTACGGCTATTATTCGCTAAGATAATCATTTCAAACAATCAAGTAACACTATCATCACCACATAATTACAGCGACTTCGTTTTTTTATCAATTGAAATGAGAATGTAGCGCTTAGAAGATGCATCGGCAGGTGGATTCTCAACATCCTCTACTTTTACTTTTAGCTTATAACGATAACCAGGCTCGTAATTAAACCCCTGAATATTGCTATAAAAGTAAGTCCACTCTTGATTACTATCGTCTCGAACCTGCATGCACTTCATTGGAGCAACCCCAACGCAATCAACCAAGCTTTCCTTAACGTAAAGTGTTTTATGAATACCATCAGAGTTACGCGGATTATCCCCGCTAACCTGACAACCCGCCAAGCTCCCCAAAAGAGCCGCTGTAATAAATAGACTGCGCTTTACCATGTCATTTCCTAATAACTAAATTTGATCCCGCTAAGAACCTTCAGCCTGCACAGTTGTTCACGCTATAGCAAGAGCGCCCCATAAGCTTTCTATGGCTCCTAAAGTAGCACAGCAGACACCCGTTCTGAACGCTAAAGAATCACTAACAGCTATTAATTATCCTTGACTTATGCAACTCCTGAAAACACTTTTAGCTAACACAATTAGACCAGCTATCTAGCTAATCCCTGCCCTTTTATAAACTCACTACTTTAAAGCACACACTAGGATTATAGAACGCAATGAATCTTACCTAATGAGCTGAGAACACGTAACGGATGCTTACTTGATAAGTAAAAAGCCTAGTAAGTACGCAGTCACTTTACGTTGATATCCCATAGAAAATCGCAGGCGTCCCAACGTCTGCATTTTAATTGCTAGGCTTGTGCGCCAAAGCCGGCACTAATAAAACAGAAGGCAGCGATGGTATTTGAAAGCAAGGAATCAATTAAGATATGCCACCGCCACAATGACAGAAGCTTATATTTGGCGACAGAAAAGGTAAAAAAGTTACCTCAATCTGATAAAAGCGCGGAAATAAATTAAGCATAAAAAAACCCGCTTACAATGTAAGCGGGTTTTTAGAATCCGTTCAACTAACCATGTTAGTTGATGGTGCCCGGGGCCGGAATCGAACCGGCACGGTATCAAATACCGAGGGATTTTAAGTCCCTTGCGTCTACCTATTTCGCCACCCGGGCTATTCGTTTAGCTGCTGCTTTCGCTGCGTTGCTTTGGAATGCGAGGTACTATAGCGGTTTATTTTTTTCGTGCAAGCTTTTTTTTCAAAAAACTGCAATTATTTTCAAAAAAGGCTAAAACTGCTTATTTATTAAACAGTTAGCCTGAATTTTGATTAAATTTCGATCAACCTCTCTCGCAGTTGCTGAATTTGATCTCGCAGGTTAGCTGCCTGCTCAAACTCTAAGTTTTTAGCCGCAGCGTACATTTGCTCTTCTAAAGCAGCAATTTGTTTTACCAACTGAGCGGGTGTTTTTAAACTTTGCTGATACTCAGCTAAAGCTTCGGCTGCTTGATCCTGTTGTTTACGGCGATTGGCCCGTGATCCAGAACCTGGCACCACGGCCCCTTCAAGAATATCTTGAATATCACGCACCACCCCTTTGGGCACAATGCCATGTTCTTGGTTAAAGGCTAACTGCTTCTCTCGGCGGCGCTCCGTTTCACTAATGGCCCGCTCCATTGAGCCGGTTATACGGTCAGCATACAAAATCGCTTTACCATTTAAGTTACGCGCCGCGCGGCCAATGGTTTGAATTAACGAACGCTCCGAGCGTAAAAAGCCTTCCTTATCAGCATCCAAAATCGCCACTAATGACACTTCTGGCATATCCAAGCCTTCACGCAGTAAGTTAATTCCGACCAGCACATCAAACACGCCAAGACGTAAATCTCGAATAATCTCAACACGCTCAACCGTATCAATATCCGAGTGTAAATAACGCACTTTCACCCCATGTTCGGCGAGATAATCACTTAAATCTTCCGACATCCGCTTAGTTAAGGTAGTCACCAGCACCCGCTCGCCCAACGCCACTCGCTGATGGATTTGTGATAACAAATCATCCACTTGTGTAGTGGCGGGACGCACTTCAATTTCCGGATCGACCAATCCCGTAGGACGCACCACCTGCTCTACAACTTGCCCCGAATGTTCAGCCTCATAGGGCCCAGGCGTGGCAGAGACTAAAATAGCTTGGGGGCTAGCGGCTTCCCATTCATCAAAGCGCATCGGCCGGTTATCCAATGCTGAAGGTAAGCGAAATCCATAGTTGACCAAATTTTCTTTACGTGAACGGTCACCTTTATACATAGCACCAATTTGCGGTACCGAAACGTGCGACTCATCAATGACCATTAAGGCATCGTCTGGTAAATAATCGTACAGCGTCGGTGGTGGCGCACCTTGTGGCCGCCCTGATAAGTAACGGGAGTAGTTTTCAATTCCGGTGCAATACCCCAACTCTAAAATCATTTCGATATCAAAGCGGGTACGCTGCTCTAAACGCTGTGCCTCGACTAACTTATCTTCTGCTCGCAAATACTCAAGGCGCTGCTTTAACTCCAGCTTAATTTCCTCTACCGCTTCAAGTAATGTCTCACGCGGCGTCACGTAGTGTGATTTGGGATAAAAAGTAAAACGTGGCAACTTACGAAAAACTTCACCGGTCAGTGGATCAAAGGCTGAAATACTTTCCACTTCATCATCAAATAGCTCGATCCGCACCGCCTCTAGCTCAGATTCCGCTGGATAAATATCAATCACATCACCACGCACACGGAAGGTTGCGCGGGCAAAATCCACATCATTGCGGGTGTATTGCAAGCCTGCTAAACGCTTTAATAACTCTCGCTGATCTAAATGATCACCGCGATCGACATGCAGCACCATTTTCAAGTAGCTTTCAGGGCTACCTAAACCATAAATTGAAGAAACTGTAGCAACAATTATGGTATCGCGCCGTTCCAAAAGTGCTTTAGTGGCAGATAGGCGCATTTGCTCGATATGGTCGTTAATTGAGGCATCTTTTTCGATAAAGGTATCGGAAGCGGCGACATAAGCCTCGGGCTGATAATAATCGTAATAAGAGACAAAATACTCAACCGCATTATGTGGAAAAAACGACTTAAATTCGCCATACAACTGCGCTGCCAAGGTTTTGTTAGGCGCTAAAACAATGGTCGGGCGCTGCACCTGCGCAATCACATTAGCAATACTAAAGGTTTTACCTGAACCGGTTACCCCCAGTAAGGTTTGATGCGCTAAGCCTGCCTCTAACCCCGCCACTAATTGCTCAATCGCTTTAGGCTGATCGCCGGCTGGCTGAAACTTAGTGACTAACTGAAACTCTTGCATCTGATCCTCTCTTTTGCCTATGGATTGCCAAAAGTTCTCTGGCCTACTCGCATTCATAATTTTTACAGCGCTATAATAAGCGGTATTTTTCTCTGCGTCCTACCGGCGAGTCTGGTAGGCTAAGTTCTTCCACCCTAACTTGTCGAGCTACCCGAACATGAGTCTGTTCTCTGCCGTTGAGATGGCCCCCCGCGATCCGATTCTCGGTCTGAATGAAGCCTTTAATGCCGACCCACGTCCTAACAAAGTAAATTTAGGCGTAGGTGTTTACTACGATGAAAATGGCAAGATTCCTTTATTAAAAGCCGTTGCTGCTGCTGAGCAAGCACGCGCTGCTGCACATGCACCCCGTGGCTACCTGCCCATTGATGGGATCAATAGCTATGATCTGGCGGTGCAGAAACTATTATTTGGGAACGACTCACCCCTTATTCAAGCTAAACGCGTGATTACCACCCAAGCCATCGGTGGGACTGGCGCACTAAAAATTGGTGCCGACTTTTTACAACAACTGAGCCCCCAGTCTCAGGTGGCTATCAGTAATCCTAGCTGGGAAAACCACCGCGCACTCTTCACTGCCGCCGGCTTTCCGGTCAGCCAATACCGTTATTACGATGCCAGCAGCCACGGGGTAGACCGCGAAGGGATGCTGGACGATCTGCGCCAACTGCCTGAGCAGTCGATTATTGTGCTGCATGCCTGCTGCCACAACCCAACCGGAGTGGATCTAACCCTCGATGATTGGCAAGCAGTGATCGAGGTTCTGGCAGAAAAAAATCACATTCCCTTTTTAGATATTGCTTATCAAGGGTTTGCTGAAGGTATTGCTGAAGATGCAGCGGCCGTACGTTTATTTGCCGAAACCGATTTGACCTTCTTTGTTTCCAGTTCTTTTTCTAAGTCCTTTTCATTCTACGGTGAGCGCGTTGGTGCGCTATCGATTGTGACGGGTTCAGAAGAAGAAGCCAGCCGCGTACTCTCGCAAGTTAAACGTGTGATTCGCACCAATTACTCCAATCCCCCGACCCATGGTGCAACCATTGTCGGCAATGTACTGAACAATCCCGAGTGGCGCCAGCTCTGGGAAGATGAATTAGCTGCGATGCGTGGCCGAATCAGGCAAATGCGTGAACTGTTAGTGCAACAATTAGCGGCTAAGGGAGCTAAACGTGATTTTTCCTTTGTTGCTAAACAGCGCGGCATGTTCTCTTACTCAGGCTTAACCCCCGAACAAGTTGAGCGCCTGCGCCACGAGTTTGGCATCTATGCGGTCAGTAGTGGACGTATCTGTGTTGCTGCGCTCAACCTGCACAACATTGATGCGGTGACCGACGCCATTGTACAAGTGCTTTAAATCATCTTATACAACTAGGCCGCCAAGCTTATCAGTTGCACCAATAAAACCGCCTACGGGCGGTTTTATGCTGTTAACTCGTCAGCCCTAGCGAATCACCATCATAAATCACCTGCCCATCCTTTAACTGCACAGTCCGCGGACATTGCTGGGCAATGCTTAAATCATGGGTCACCACCACAATTGAACAGTCTAGCGTTTGATTTAAGCGCTTAAATAAGGCAAATACCTCTGCTGAGGTTTCACTGTCTAAGTTTCCCGTTGGTTCATCGGCCAAAAGTAATTTAGGTCGATTAATCAGCGCCCGGGCAATCGCCACCCGTTGCTGCTGACCACCGGATAACTGTAACGCCGAGCGCTGCAGCACATCGCCCAGCCCCACTTCGGCTAACAGCTGCTTGGCATACTCAAGGTGTGCAGGTTTAGGTTTACCTTGGCGCAGCATCACAGGCAACAGCACATTATCTAACACACTAAAGGCGCTCAGTAAGTGATGAAACTGAAACACAAAGCCAATCAGTTGATTACGTAACTGGGTTTTCTCGGCATCGCTGAGCCCGCTAACCGGCTGCTGCTGAATATACAGCTCGCCACTGCTGGCTTGATCTAACAGGCCCATAATATTGAGCAAGGTCGACTTGCCTGATCCCGACTGGCCAATTAAGGCCACTAACTCGCCTGGCATCAGTGTTAAATTGATCTGGCTTAATACTGGCTTAAGCAAAATGCCCTGGTTGAAACTTTTACTAATATCACTTAACTGTAAAATCGGTAGCGTCTTAGACATAACGTATTGCCTCTACTGGATTTAAGCGCGCTGCACGCCGTGCTGGCAACCAGGCCGCTAGCAAACCACTGAGCATCGCAATCCCGATACTGGCCGCTACTAATGAGCCAGTTAATCGCACGCTAAATAATTGCGTCCCCCACTGGTTAAACAAGCCAATTAGTCCTGCCGCTAACCCACTGCCTACTAGTGCGCCCAAGAATCCCAGCACGGTTCCTTGCACTAAGAATACCCGCAAGATTTGTTGCTGATAAGCACCCATTGCCCGCAAAATACCGATTTCTCGGGTGCGCTGGGCGACACTGACGGCCAATACACTGGCAATGCCAAACGCCACAGAAATGGCAATAAAAAATCGAATTAAGCCGGTGGCCATTCGCTGCGACGTTAAGGCATTTAAAATTTGGGTATTTTGCTGCATCCAGCTTTCCACCTGTAAACCGGTGATGCGCTGCAACTGCTGGGCTTGTTGCTGAGCGGAAAAAATTTCCGCAGTTTTCAATTCAATCCGTGTCACGCCACCAGGCAAGCTCTGAATCGCTTGGGTTTGCTTTAAATTAAGGTATAAATAACGGCTATCCAGCTCTTTGCTGCCCGCATTAAAAATCCCTGCGATAGTTAACAGGTGTAGCTGCTGATTAGTCCCTTCAAGACGTAGTTTATCGCCAACCTTAACCCCCAAGTCTTCAGCTAGCTGCTGACCAATCAGGGTATAACCTGAACCGACGGCTAGCTGTCCGGCAATTAAATACTGATCTAATGGCGTTACTTGGATATAGCGCGCCAAATCTATACCAATGGTGGTTACCGCAACCCGTGCTTTACCCCGCAGCACGATCGCCGGCCCAGCAATAATCGGCGACACTGCAGTCAAACCAGCGGTTTGCTCTAAGCGTTCAACCACCGCCTGCCAGTTATAAATTGTACGCAGACGTTTAGGCCGTAAACTTTCATCGGTAAATACCGTGCTGGCAGCGCTAGACGGTGGCTGATGATTGATTTCTTGAGGCATTTCCAAACTGATATGTGGCAAAGCACCAAGGGTCCGCTCGACAATATTGGCCTGTAGTCCGCCCATCAGTGCGCTAATAAAGATAATTACCGCGGTTCCTAGGGCAATTCCCAGACTAATGAGCAATGTCTGCTGGCGATTTTGTTTCAGAAAATGCCAGGCAATCAGCCGCTCAGTCCATAACTCATTGAGTGTCATAGCGCACTCGCTGCCCGGCGCGCAAAGAGGGCTGGGGAATCACCACCCGCTGCTTGGGGGCTAAACCTTTAACCACCTCAACCGACTGCTGATTAGCTAAACCTAACTCAATCACTTGCTTATGCAAGCGCTGCGCTGCATCCAATACCCAGACGAAAGGCTGGTGCTGATCCCAAGCCAGCAGCGCTCGATCCAGCACTACGGCCTGCTGACGCTGGGCCACCTGTAAAGTAACCGAGGCGGTCATACCGTGTTTGGGTGTGATGCTAGCGGGCAACTGCTGCAATTGAATATGGATATCCAAGGTGCCACGACTGGCATCTACTTGCGGCGCAATAAAGCTGACCTGCCCGGTGAGTAGCTGTTCCGGCCAAGCGTCAATAATCACGCTAGCTCGCTGCCCTAAGCTAACCGGCGCGCTGTACTGCTCATCAAGCGCCATGATCACCTCTAAACTGTCGGTATCGGCTAAAGTCAGCAAACGCTGGCCAGGCTGTATCACATCACCCTGCTCGACTTCTTTACTTAAAATGACGCCGCTAAAAGGGGCGGTAATCTGAGTTTTATCTACGCTGAGTTGCGCCGCCGCTACCTGCTCTTGCAGCCGCTTTAATTCGGCGCCCTGTAACGATAAATCTTGATTGGCCAGTCGCGCTTGTTGCTGTTGCTGCTGTAAACGCTGTAACTGCAAACGCGCCTGTTCGACCGCTTCTTGACTTAAAAATCCGCGCTTTGCTAAATCAAGTCGCCGATCCAATTCTCGTTGGGCTTGCTGGCGCTGCGCAGTTGCCTCAGTTAGCGCAGCTTGCAACTGTGGCTGGCGACTTTTTAAGGCCTGGGTTAATAGCGCCTGCGCTTGCTTGAGCGCATTGTCTGGCTGTTGGCGGTCCAGCGTAATCAACAACTGTTCAGCCTGCACTTGATCTCCCTCACGTACCTTCCGCGCAGTGACTATACCTGTGATTTCTGCTGCCACCTGATGCACTTGCTGATAGCGCAATTCGCCACTGGCTACCACGCGCTGCTCAATCGCTGTTAGCTCAGTGGTGATCAACTCCACCCGTGTCAGGCGATAATGCCAAATCAGCGCCACAGCAACCACTAAGCTTAAGACAAGTACTGCCCATGCAAAGCGTTTTTTGGCCATGGCTTGATTCCCGTGCTGCTAGTTAAGCCGCGCTTAACTGTCTGTGCGCTCAATATAAGTGGGGTAGATGCTAATCAACTGTTGCTTATATAACCCCCCTAAGGCTTTTTTAAAGTTGCCCTTACTGACCCCAAATGCCTCAGCAATTTCAGCCGCGGGTGACTTATCGCTTAAAGCTAAACGTCCGCCTGCTGCATCAATTGCCTGCAAAATACGCTCGGCTAACTCATCTCGCATCTCAGCACCTTGGGGCTGCAAGCTTAAACTAATGCGACCGTCTTCACGGATTTCACGAATATAGGCGGTTTCTTGCATACCAGGGCGAATAAACTTAAACACTTCATTGTTATGAATAAGCCCCCAGTAAGTTTTATCAATAATCGCTTTATAGCCTAAATCGGTGCGCTCAGCGATCAACACCGATACCGCCTGCCCTTTGGCATAGGTATCGGCTTCAGCGGTATCTTGCAAAAAGCTATCAAGGTGGGCAGTCGCTACTAAACGGCCCGTGCGCTCATCTTGGTAAACATAAACCACCACATAATCATCTACCTGCAAGGGCTTTTTTTCTTCTGAGTGGGGTAACAGTAAATCTTTGCTCAGCCCCCAATCTAAAAAGAGCCCAACGCGGTTAATATCAACTACCTTTAAACTAGCAAACTCACCCACTTGAGCTTTGGGCTTACGCGTGGTGGCAATCACTCGATCTTCACTGTCTAAGTAAATAAATACATTCAGCCAGTCTTCTAGCTCTACCTCTGCATCTTTCGGCATTTCACGGTTGGGTAACAAAATATCCCCGTACTGATCACCATCTAAATACACGCCAAATTCAACCTGACGAATCACTTGCAGTGTATTCATGGTTCCCAAAACTGCCATATCAAACCTCGATTGGGTGCTTTGCACCCGAAAAATAAATTTATGCTAAGCCTAGCGCACGCTTCACTGGAGCAAAAGAACGACGATGAATCGGCGTTGCGCCTAAGGCTTTTAATGCGGCTAAATGCGCCGCAGTTGGATAGCCTTTATGTTGCGCCATGCCATAACCGGGATACATCTGATCCCAGTGCTGCATTTCCCGATCGCGGGCTACCTTGGCCAAGATCGATGCTGCGGCAATCGCTGGCTCTTCACTGTCACCCTGCACCACCGCACGACAAGGCACACTCAATTGTGGACAACGATTGCCATCAATTAATGCCAGCTTTGGAGTAATAGCCAAACCTTCGACTGCACGCTGCATAGCTAACATAGTGGCATGTAAGATATTTAGCTGATCAATTTCTGCCACTTCTGCTCGAGCAATATGCCAAGCAAGGGCTTTTTCTTGAATTTCGGTAAATAACAACTCGCGTTTTTTTTCACTGAGTTTTTTTGAGTCATTTAATCCGTTAATCGGTCGTGCTGGGTCAAGAATTACCGCTGCGGTGATGACTGGGCCACACAAGGGGCCACGCCCTACCTCATCTACCCCTGCCACCAACGATTCGACACGTTCAAAGTCTAAGCCGATTTGCATTACAGCAACTCCAGTACCGCTTTAGCTGCTTGATTTGAAGCATCTTTACGTAGCCCTTGATGGAGCTGCATAAAATGCTGGGTTTGGTGTTCAGGCTGAGCTAATACCTGTTGCAGGGCCTTAGCTAAGTGTTCTGGAGTGGCTTGCTGTTGAATAAACTCAGGCACCAAGGCTTGATTAGCCAATAAATTTGGCAGCGCAATATAAGGCGTTTTAACTAAGCGCTTTAAGATCGCAAAGGTTAAAGGTGCCAGTTTATACGCCACCACCATCGGTTTTTTAAACAGCATGGTTTCTAAGGTGGCTGTACCGGAGGCTATTAATACCGCATCACTGGCCTGTAACACTCGCTGCGACTGCCCTTGCACTAACTGAATATTAGCTTGGGCTTGGCTACGGGCTTCGAGTAAGGCGCTTATTTGCTCATAACGGGCAGCATTAGCGGCAGGTAAAACAAACTGTAGATTGGGTTGCTGCTGCGTTAAATACTCTGCTGTTTGAATAAACAACGGCGCTAGCTTGCCAACCTCTCCACCGCGACTCCCGGGCAACAAAGCAATCACCGGTTGCTCGAGAGACAGCCCCAGTGCTTGCTTAGCCGGCTGGCTATCATGGGTTAAGGCAATTGTGTCGGCTAGCGGATGGCCTACAAACTTCACCGGCACCTGATGGGCATGATAAAACTGCGCCTCAAACGGCAGCAGAGTCAGCATCAGATCACAGGCCTGCTTAATTTTAAACACCCGTTTTTGTCGCCATGCCCACACCGATGGACTGACATAATGCACGGTTTTAATGCCTTGCTGTCGCAGCTGCAACTCGATCTCTAAGGTAAAATCGGGAGAGTCAATTCCAATAAATACATCGGGACGCTCGGCCAACAAGTCTTTAATCAGCTGTTTACGACGCCGCGTCAACTCGCGAATCCGCCCTAGAATTTCGACTAATCCCATGACGGCTAAGCGCTCCATGGGAAAATAACTCGTTAGTCCTTGTTCTTCCATTAACGGCCCGCCGATTCCAACAAACTCAATGGGCGCTTGAGTTTGTTGTTTAAGTGCCGACATTAAGCCTGCACCTAAAATATCACCGGAAGCTTCGCCTGCTACCAAGGCTATTTTAAGCGGACGCATTACTAGCGAATAATGCCTCGCGTGGAGTTGCGAATCGAATCGCAAAACAAGTTAACTTCTGGAAACTCAAGGCATAAATCTTTCAGCTCCAGCAATGCTGCCTCAACGGTTAAACCATTGCGATATACAACCTTATAGGCGCGACGCAGTGCATGCATCGCTTCTTCGCTAAAACCACGGCGACGCATCCCTTCAAAGTTCATGCTGCGGGCTTCACCTGGGTTCCCAGCGGCGGTCACAAAAGCTGGCACATCTTTACCAATCGCTGTGCCCATGGCGGCAAAACTATGGGCCCCAATGTGACAAAACTGATGCACTAAGGTATAGCCAGACAAAATAGCCCAGTCATCGATATGCACATGCCCTGCTAGCGCCGTGTTATTCACTAAAATGCAATGATTGCCCACTACACTGTCATGACCAATATGGGCATAAGCCATAATCAGGTTACTGTTACCGATGGTGGTTTCATTGCGATCTTGAATGGTGCCACGGTGCATGGTCACCCCTTCGCGAATAATATTATCGTCACCGATAACTAAACGCGTAGGCTCGCCTTTGTATTTTCGATCCGGGGTATCTTCACCTAGGCTAGCAAACTGATAAATGCGGTTATTTTTACCAATGTGTGTTGGTCCCTTAATAATTACATGGGGACCAATCACACAACCGGACTCGATGACTACATCAGGACCAATAATTGACCAAGGGCCAATCTCGACGTCGTCTGCAATGTTAGCTGCAGGATCTATAATTGCACGAGCGTCAATTTCACTCATAATTTTCGTTCCGCACAAATAATTTCAGCTGAACAAACCAGTTTCCCTTCAACGCTTGCTTGGCAAGCGAACTTCCATATTCCGCGTTTGGCACTTAAGAAACTTGCCTCAAGTACTAATTGATCACCCGGCATCACAGGATGACGAAAGCGCAATTTATCTGAGCCCACAAAGTAGTACAGCGTACCTTCTTGGGACTCGGTATCCATCATTTTAAACCCGAGCACACCCGCTGCCTGTGCCATGGCTTCAACGATTAAAACACCCGGCATAATCGGATGCTGTGGAAAGTGTCCGGCAAAAAACGGCTCGTTAATACTGACATTTTTATAGCCACGGATAGACTTAGCGTCTAAATCAATCTCCGTCACCCGATCAATTAATAAAAACGGATATCGGTGAGGAAGGAGTTGGCGAATCTCATTAATGTCCATCATTTCAGCAGTAGCCTTAAAAAAAGCACAGATCACTGTGCAAAAATACTAATCAAACACACAAAATATAAAAGATGCTAATCACTTTAAGCTTAAGTGTCAGCTTGTTTTTTCTCTAATGCGCGTAAACGCTTGGCAAAATCATCCAGTTGACGAAAACGTACTGCATTCTTTTTCCATTCTTTCGCGGGCTGCATTGCTGTACCCGACGAGTAAGCCCCTGGTTCAGTAATCGAATGCGTCACCATGGTCATACCTGAAATAAAGACACCATCACAAATTTCGATATGTCCAACCAAACCAACGCCACCGGCGAGCATACAGTGCTTACCAATTTTCGCGCTACCGGAAATTCCCACGCAAGCAGCCATCGCGGTGTGATCACCAATTTGCACGTTATGGGCGATCTGAATCTGGTTATCAAGCTTAACGCCATTACCAATGACGGTGTCTTCAATGGCGCCGCGATCAATGGTGGTATTGGCCCCAATTTCCACATCATGGCCAATACTGACGCCACCTATTTGAGCAATTTTGTGCCATTGCCCTTGATGATTGGCAAAACCAAAACCTTCACCACCAATCACCGCACCACTTTGAATCGACACTCGATCACCCATGCTGACCCGGTGATAAATCGTGACATTCGGTGCAATCCAGCAGTCAGCACCCACCACAGAGTGCGCGCCAATCACTGTTCCAGCACCAATATAACTGCCAGCGCCAATTACTGCGCATGCTTCAATGACCGCATGCGCGGAAATTTTGGCCTCAGGATGCACCTGTGCTGTTGCATCCACCACCGCCGATGGATGAATCCCAGTCAAAGCCACGGGCTTATCATCAAACCAATGGGAAACCTTGGCATAGGCCAAGTATGGATCAGCCACAATCAGGCAGGGTCCCGAGTATCCCTCTGCGTCGTCTGCGGTCAACAACACACAACCTGCTTGGGTACTGTCTAGACTTTTACGGTATTTGCTACTGGATAAAAAACTCAGCTGATCAGGCTGAGCATGATCCAGTGCCGCTAATCCTGAAACGGTTGTCTCAGGATTAGCCTGTAACTTGGCCTGCAAAAATTCTGCTAGTTCGGCCAAGGTAATTTGCTTTTTTTTCATAATCTATTAGCGTGACTGGTTCATCTTCTCAATAACACGCAAAGTGATGTCATATTGTGGTTTAACATCAACCACCGCTGCACTATCAATCACTAAATCGTAATTACCGGCTTTTAAAATAGTCTCCACCGCTTTATCTAGCTGTGGTTTGAGTACTTGTAGCATATCGCGATCAGCTACGGCTTTGGCTTCATTTAATTGCTGCGACTTAATTTGAAAATCACGGGCTTTTTGTTTGAAGTCTAGCTCTAAGCGCTCAGCATCGGCTTGCTTCATCTTATCGCCTTCTTTAACTAAGCGATCTTGAATTTTTTTAGCATCCTGCTCGAGTTTTTTTAATTGGTTGAGCTGCGGACCGAATTTTTTCTCCGCATCAACCGCGTATTTTTTCGCTGCATTCGACTCCAGCAAAGCCATTTGGTAATCCAGTACCGCAATTTTCATCTGAGCAAACGCAGGGGCTGCCATAAGCGCCAAAGATACGACGACTAACTGAGTTAACTTACGCATGTATTACTCCTTCCTTTATTTAACTTATTCTACGGTTAAATTGACGCTTAGAATGTTTGACCCAGTGAGAACTGGAAGACTTGGGTATCGGCATTGTCAGGTTTCTTAATCGGTGTCCCTAAGCTAAAGCTTAAGGGGCCTAAAGCGGTCACCCAAGTTAAGCCAACCCCCACCGAACTGGCGACGTTGTCATAACTAAAGCTACAACCTGACTCATTTCGTTTTTTCTGCCATTTACTGCAGTTGGTATCAAATGCATTCCCCACATCCCAGAACAGTACAGTGCGGAATGAGCGCTGATCCTTAACAAAGGGCATTGGGAACATTAACTCCACTCCACCTTGCACCAACACGTTACCACCGAAGGGTAAAGGATCATTATCTGGATCAGCTTTATCGCCACGATCAATAGATCCATATCCATACGGAGTACTACGCGGGCCTAAGGTGCCGTCTTTAAAGCCACGGATTGAGCCAAAGCCTCCAGCATAGTAATGCTCATAGAATGGCAGTTCAGAAGTTGAGCCATAACTATCGGCATAGCCCAAGTCAGCATGGAAACGTAGCCCGTAATTTTCCGATAATGGCTTAAAGATTTGCCCACTATAGTCCAGACGATAAAACGACAGATCACTACCCGGCACAGTGGTTTCTAAGCTTAAGCTTTGTGAGTGACCGCGGGTCGGCAATAAACCACGGTTCAAGGTGGATTCAGACCAGCCAATAGAGGCTTTAAAGTTAGTGTAACTTTTGCCCTCTTCCTCGATAAACTCAGCAATTTCTTCTACTGGGTAGCGGCCAGTTTTAATCTTATCTTGCTGTACGGTTAAGCCATAATTTAAACGCGAAGTTTCACTGATTGGGTAACCAAGATTAACCCCAGCGCCTAAGCTATCGACCGAGTAGTTAGAAAGGTCAACATCAAGCTTATCGTAGTCAGTTTTACGGTAGTACATGTTGTACCCCAGACTCACACCATCTTGAGTCCAGTAGGGATCAACAAAGCTGAAGTTATAACTCTGCTGATATTCACTGCGCGTAAGACCTAAACTGACCTTATTACCGGTACCTAGGAAGTTACTCTGGCTAATCGAGCCACCTAAGATCAGCCCCGCATTCTGCGCATAACCAATACTGGCGGTAATCGAGCCAGAGGGCTGCTCTTCCACACTGATATTTACATCAACCTGATCATCAGCACCGGGTACTTGCGGGGTTTCAACTTTGACTTCCTTAAAGTAGCCTAAGCGCTCTAAACGAGTCTTTGACTGATCAATTAAATAAGCAGAAGCCCAGCCACCTTCCATTTGTCGCATTTCACGGCGCAGTACTTCGTCGGCAGTTTTAGTGTTACCACGGAAGTTAATGCGATTAACATAAGCACGCTTACCTGGATCAACTACGTAAGTTAAAGTCACCGTGTTGTCTTCATCATGGGTTTGCGGAATCGCATTAACGTTAGCAAAGGTATAGCCTTCGTTACCTAAACGCCGCATCACCAGCTCAGAACTACTGGTCATCACTTGGCGAGAGAACACCTGTCCTGGGCGCGATAAAATTAGTCCACGAATTTCATCTTCATCAACTTTCAAGTCACCTGAGAGCGCAATCTCACGAATTTTGTATTGCTTACCCTCATCAATATTGACCGTAATGTAGACATGCTTTTTATCTGGAGTAATGGATACCTGGGTTGAGGTTATATCCATATTGATATAACCGCGATCAAGGTAGTAAGAACGTAACCGTTCTAGATCGCCAGAGAGTTTTTCCCGCGCATACTTATCACTGCTGCTAAACAGTGAGTACCATTTTTTAGGCTTGAGCTCAAACAATGCTTCCAATTCTTCATTATCAAAAACACTGTTGCCCACGATATTAACATGCTGAATTTTTGCGATTGCGCCTTCGTTAACCGTAATTTTAATCCCTACACGGTTACGCGGTAACTCGTTAACTTCAGTTTCAATATTAGCTGAATAACGCCCTTGCGCTACATATTGGCGCTCTAACTCATTGCGAACCCCTTCTAGGGTAGCATTTTGAAAGATTTCTCCTTCAGCTAATCCAGACTGGCTTAAACCTTTCAGTAAATCATCTTTACTGATGGCTTTGTTGCCTTCAATTTCAATACTGGCAATTGAGGGGCGCTCAACCACCGAGATTACTAACACGCTGCCATCACGACCTAGCTCAATATCCTGAAACAGGCCTGTTTTAAACAGTGAGCGCGTTGCTTCAGCTAACTCTTGCGAGTCGGCCTCTTGCCCTACATTTAATGGAAGTGCTGCAAATACACTGCCTGCAGAAACACGCTGTAAGCCATTAACACGAATATCTGAGATGGTGAAGGACGCAGCGTGAACTTCAGCAATCATCATTGCGGTCATAGCCGCGGGGAGCAGAAGACGTTTCATGAAGTCCTTTCTATATCAATTGAAGGTTTAAACACTCTGCAGTCGGTGACAGCAGCCCAGTTACTATACATAGTTATAAGCGTCCAAGGTCATTAAACAGTGCCAGTAACATGACACCCAAAATTAAAATGACACCGACTTGCACACCAAAGTTTTGTATCTTATCTGAAAGTGGCCGTCCACGCGCCCACTCAATGCAATAAAATAATAAATGCCCGCCATCTAAGACCGGAATCGGCAGCAAATTTAGCACACCTAAGCTAATACTCAATAATGCTAAAAAACGTAAAAAGCTTTTTATACCATTTTCAGCACTATCGCCAGCGACTTTAGCAATGGTAATCGGCCCACTTAGATTTTTAACCGATAAATCGCCTACCAGCATTTTGCCCATAAACTGCAAGGTCATCAGGCTAGTGTTCCAGGTTTCAGCAACCGCGTGGGGTAACGCACTCCATGGACTAAAGCTGACCTCTCGCAACATACTCGCTGGCCATTCACCAGGTTGTACGCCCACGCCTAAAAAGCCTTGCTGCGGATTGTCGCTGGCACTACTGAGAGTAACAGCCAGCGTTTGCGACTGCCCGGCACGTACAATTGTTAAACTGACAGGCTGATTAGGGAGTTGACGAATTTTTTCAGTCAGCCCTTGCCAGTGCTCGTAAGGCTCACCATTGAGTGCAGTAATCTGATCGCCTAACTGCAGTCCAGCTACTGCTGCCGGCGATCCCTCTTGTACCTGAGCCACAATCGATGGAATTTCTGGCTGCCAAATGCTTAAACCAAATTCGATTAAAGGATTAACCTCGTCTGCACCACGCAACCAGCCTTGTAACGGCACCCGATGTTGCTGCTCGGTAGCAAAGGCCTCCGTTTTAGTGCTGATTTCTAAGGTTTTATGGCTGCCTGCTTGACGCATTAATGCCACGGCCACCTCCCCCCAGTTATGGGTGGGGGTTTGATCAACCTGCGTTAGCTCCATACCGGCCTGTAAACCTGCTTGCTCTGCTAAACTTTCAGGCGTGACACTCCCAATTACCGGGCGAATTTCTTGACTACCAAGTAGCGCTAGCAACCAAAAAAACACTATTGCCAACAGAAAGTTAGCAATAGGTCCGGCAGCTACAATAGCAATCCGTTGCTTAACGGTTTTTTGGGTAAAGGCTTGATTTAGCATGCTCTCTGCTACGGGGCCTTCACGCTCATCGAGCATTTTTACATAGCCACCCAAGGGAATCGCTGCAATCACAAACTCGGTGCCTTGCCGATCACGCCACTTAATTAACGGCATGCCAAACCCTACAGAAAAGCGCAACACCTTAACCCCACAACGCCTCGCCACCCAAAAGTGCCCGAACTCGTGAAAGGTAACCAAAATGCCTAATGCGATGAGTGTGCCAAATAAGGTATACAAGGATTTTCCTACCTATTAATGCCTATAGGCTGCATGTTGAGCCAACCACTGCTGAGCCTGTTCACGAGCGTAGTAATCAGCTTGATAGACCTTAGCTAAATCATCTGCTGCACTGTGTGGCGTGCTGGTCAATACCGCTTCAATTAGCTGAGGTATCTGAGTAAACTTAAGCTGCCCTGCTAAAAACTGCGCCACCGCCACCTCGTTGGCTGCATTTAAAATCGCTGGTGCTACCCCACCTGCATCCATCGCTTCACGGGCTAAGCGTAAGCAAGCAAAACGCTCGGTATCGGGTGGATAAAACTCTAGAGCTGCCAATTCAAAAAAATTTAGCGACTGAACGCCAGACTCAATTCGCTCTGGCCAAGCCATGGCATGGGCAATCGGTGTGCGCATATCAGGATTTCCTAACTGCGCCAAAATCGATCCATCCACATATTCCACCATGGAATGAATAATACTTTGTGGATGTACCACCACTTCAATTTGCGCCGGAGGTAAATTAAATAACCAACACGCCTCAATTAACTCTAAGCCTTTGTTCATTAAGGTGGCTGAGTCTACTGAGATTTTACGTCCCATCGACCAATTCGGGTGCGCACAGGCCTCAGCGGGTGAGACTTTCTCCAACTCGGCATAACTCATATGACGCAGTGGTCCACCAGAGGCAGTTAACAATAATTTACGTACCCCAACTTCCGCCAGCTGCTTGGGATAATGACTCGGCAAACACTGAAAAATTGCGTTGTGCTCACTATCAATCGGTAAAATCACCGCACCACTGCGCTGTGCCAACTCAATTAATAATTGTCCAGACATTACCAAGGCTTCTTTATTAGCCAGCAATAGTTTCTTGCCTGCCTTCACCGCAGCTAAGCTTGGCTTTAATCCCGCTGCACCAACAATCGCCGCCATCACCGCATCAACCTCAGGGGCACTGGCTACTTCAGCCAAGGCCTGCTCGCCACAGAGCACCTGCGTCACCGTCTCTGTTGCAGCTAACAGCCCATGTAATTGCTCTGCTGCTTGCTCGGTTGCCACCACGGCATACGCTGGCTGAAAACGTTGACATAACAGCGCAAGCTTTTCTACTTGCTGGTGGGCGGTAAGCGCGTAGACCTGATAACGCTCAGGGTGGCGCTCAATCACATCGAGGGTGCTACTGCCAATTGAGCCGGTTGCTCCCAGCACAGTAATCTGTTGCACGCGATTGTTGTTCACAACGCGCCCCAACCAGCCAGCCATAACACCACCACAAACACAGGTACGGCCGCAGTTAGACTGTCAATACGATCTAAAACCCCACCATGTCCAGGTAGTAAGTTACTGCTGTCTTTAATGCCTGAGTGGCGCTTAAACATACTTTCAGTCAAATCACCAATAATAGAAATCACTACTACTGGTAACACCATTAACACCAAAGCCCAGGCGCTTATAGACACATGACCCAATTGAGATGCCATACCGGCTGCCACTAACAAGCTAATCAGTACACCGCCAATCGCACCTTCCCAGCTCTTTCCGGGACTCACAGCGGGCGCTAGCTTACGCTTACCAAATTGCTTGCCAGTAAAGTAAGCGCCAATATCGGCACTCCAGATCAATAGCATGACCAATAAAATCAAGAGATTAGCTTGTGGCCAAGTTTTTAGCGTGATCAAACCTTGCCAGGCCGGCAATAAAATTAACCAGCCTATCAACAGTTGACCTAGCACGCCTCCCCAAGCCCGTACACTGCGCGGAAAAGTGAGCACCATTAACGTAGCCACTAACCACCACAACACTGCCAGCAATAGCACCGGTTTAGCCAGTTGAGGCAACTGATAAAGCCCAGTCAAAGCAGCGGCAGTTACCATAGCGTATACAATACGCACGACTGTGTGCTTAATTCCGGCTAAGGCGGCCCACTCCCAAGCCCCTAAACTAATCACCAAACCAATAAAAGCCGCGTAGGCAATGCCATCTAAATAAAAAAAACCTAATAGCGCTAAAGGCACTAACCAAAGCGCTGTAATTACCCGCTGTTTAAGCATGGTTATACTCCTTCTTTCTCAACTTGCTCGCTGGTTTTACCAAAACGACGCTGACGTTGAGCATAGGCAGCCAGGGCTTCACGCATGGCGGTATGCTTAAAATCGGGCCAATAAAGTGGCGAAAAGTACAGCTCACTGTACGCAAGCTGCCAGAGTAAAAAGTTACTGATGCGCTGCTCACCACCGGTACGGATACAAAGATCCGGAGCAGGTACACCTGCAGTTGATAAGCAGTTTTGTAGCAGATCAGGTGTTATCTCATCGATTTGCACATGACCGGCTTTCACTTCGCGGGCAATCCGTTGGGCGGCCTGGACAATATCCCACTGCCCACCATAGTTAGCTGCCACTTGCAAAATTAAGCGCTTATTCTCGGCCGTTTGCAGCTCTGCCTCGCTCATGGCTTTTTGTAGCTCTGGCTGAAAACGGCTACGATCACCGATGATCTTTAAACCAATCCCGTTTTCAGCCAGCTGCCGTACTTCTTTACGTAACGCATTGAGAAACAGCTTCATGAGCGCCCCTACTTCCTCTTCTGGGCGTTGCCAGTTTTCACTTGAGAAAGCAAACAAGGTTAACACTTCAACGCCAGCTTCGGCGCATACCTCAACCACTGCTCGAACAGCATCTACTCCGGCTTTATGCCCTGCTACACCAGGTAAAAAACGCTTTTTAGCCCAGCGATTATTACCATCCATGATAATCGCCACATGGCGCGGAATAGCTTGATTTGCTGTGGGTGTGCTCATAACTGATCCAATTACACTTCCATTAAGTCGGTTTCTTTGGCGGCCAACGCGCTATCTACATCGGCAATAAAGCCATCAGTAACCTTCTGTATTTCATCCGCTGCACGACGCTCTTCGTCTTCGCTGATCTCTTTTTCTTTCTCTAAGTCTTTCAGCTGGTTAATCGCATCGCGACGAATATTACGAATCGCTACCCGCGCGTTTTCTGCTTCTTGGCGCGCCTGACGGGTGTAACCCTTACGGGTTTCCTCAGTAAGCGCTGGCATCGGTACGCGAATGGTAGTACCTGCAGTAGCAGGGTTTAAGCCTAAATCTGAGGTTAAAATAGCTTTCTCTACTGCTTGGATCATGCTGCGATCAAACACGGTCAGCGCCAAAGTCCGTGAGTCCTCAGTAACCACGTTAGCCACCTGGCGCAGTGGTGTGTCCGCACCGTAATAGGAAACCATCACGCTATCTAAAATGCTCGGATGCGCACGACCGGTACGAATTTTGGCAAAAGCATGCTGTAACGACTCAAGGGATTTACTCATACGCTCTTTAGCGTCTTGTTTAATTTCATTGATCATTCTTTTACTTCCTCAATTAGGGTTCCTTCGGTGCCGCCCAGTACGCTGTTTAGTAAAGCCCCAGGCTTATTCATATTAAACACTCGCAATGGCATTTTATGATCGCGACACAGACAAATAGCGGTTAAGTCCATCACCTCAAGCTTACGATCTAATACTTCATCGTAGGTTAGGCGATCAAACTTCTCAGCATCAGCAAACTTAAAGGGGTCAGCAGTATACACGCCGTCAACCTTAGTGGCCTTTAACACCACATCGGCATTAATCTCAATTCCGCGCAAGCAAGCAGCTGAGTCGGTGGTGAAGAACGGGTTACCTGTTCCTGCTGAAAAAATCACCACTTCACCTTTGCGCAAGTGCCCCATGGCTTTGCGTCGGTCATAATGATCGGTAACACCCACCATTGAAATCGCTGACATGACCAACGCCGGAATATTCGAGCGCTCTAAAGCATCACGCATGGCTAGCGCATTCATCACAGTTGCTAGCATTCCCATATGGTCGCCGGTGACCCGATCCATACCAGCTGCCGAGAGTGCAGCACCACGGAATAAGTTTCCACCGCCAATAACAAGCCCAACCTGGACGCCAATACCAATTAACTGACCCACTTCAATGGCCATTCGGTCCAGCACTTTAGGATCAATCCCAAAGTTCTCAGAGCCCATCAAAGCCTCACCGCTGAGTTTAAGCAAGATGCGCTTATAACGTGGCTTACGGCCACTCTCTTGTTGAGACATGTGTAATTCTCCTGCGGTTTCTTTCAAATATATTTTAACAAAACGGGCGTATTATATACGGAACGCCCACAAACGGGGCGTGTTATTAAAAAAAAGGCTGCGCGCATAAGCGGGCAGCCTTTGGGTACTACATCAATTAAGCATTAGCTTACTTTTTAGCAGCTTCTAACTGAGCAGCAACTTCTGCAGCAAAGTCTTCTTCTGCGCGCTCAATACCTTCACCCACTTCATAGCGAACGAAAGATACGATTTCAGCGCCAGCGTTAGCCGCTAACTTACCAACAGTCACTTCTGGATCTTTAACGAATGGCTGCTCAACTAAGCTGCCTTCAGCCAAGAACTTGTTAATACGGCCTTTTACCATATTTTCCACGATACTTTCTGGCTTACCAGCGATCTTGTCAGCGTTTAACGCCATGAAGATCTCTTTCTCTTTAGCGATCATCTCATCAGAAACCTGAGAAGGATCTAAGAATTGTGGATTGCTCGCAGCAACGTGCATCGCGATGTCACGCGCTAGCTCTTGATCACCACCTTTCAAGGTCACCAATACGCCAATACGGTTACCGTGCAAGTAACCACCTAACACATCACCTTCAACGCGAGTTAAACGACGAATGTTAACGTTTTCACCACACTTGGCAACTAACGCTTCACGCGCAGGCTCTTGCACTTCGATCAGTGGAGCGGCATCAGTGTAGTTTTCTGCTGCTGCTTTTTCTAAGCTCTCAGCTACGAACGCTTTGAAATCATCTTGCAGAGCCAAGAAGTCAGTTTGCGAGTTAACCTCGATAATCACCGCACTCTTACCATCAGCCGCTACTTTATAGGCAATAGCACCTTCGGCAGCAATGTTACCCGCTTTTTTAGCTGCTTTAATTGCACCTGCTGCGCGCATATCGTCAATTGCTTTTTCGATATCGCCACCCGCAGCTTCGAGTGCTTTTTTACAGTCCATCATACCTTGACCGGTACGCTCGCGAAGCTCTTTCACCATTGCAGCAGTAATCTGCGCCATATTCATACCCTCTTTAAATCATTGATTGGCCAGCTTGCACTGAGCCACTGTATTAGGCAAAAAGGGGGCCAAGCCCCCTTCTTTTTAGTCGCTAAGCTTAGCTTAAATTAAGCTTCTGCTTCTTCAGCAACTTCTACAAACTCTTCTGCAGTGGTCGCTGAACCTTGACGCACGCGAATCACCGTATCAGCCACTGCACCTAAGTACAGCTGTACCGCACGGATAGCGTCATCGTTACCTGGAATAATGTAGTCTACGCCTTCTGGGCTGCTGTTGGTGTCAACCACACCAATAACAGGGATACCCAGCTTGTTTGCTTCGCTAATCGCGATACGCTCGTGATCAACGTCGATAACAAACATTGCATCAGGCAAACCACCCATTTCTTTAATACCACCTAAGCTGCGCTCTAGTTTTTCTAGGTCGCGAGTACGCATCAGCGCCTCTTTCTTAGTTAGCTTTTCAAATGTACCGTCTTGGGCTTGAGCTTCTAACTCACGCAGACGCTTAATTGAAGTACGGATGGTTTTGTAGTTGGTTAACATACCACCTAACCAACGGTGATCAACGTAAGGCATGCCACAACGCGCAGCTTCTTCACGCACGATCTTGCTTGCAGAGCGCTTAGTACCAACAAATAGAATTTTGTTCTTACCTTTAGCAGTTTTTTCAATAAAGCTTAATGCTTCGTTGAACATAGGTAAGGTTTTTTCTAAGTTGATGATATGAATCTTGTTACGTGCACCAAAGATGTACTTACCCATTTTTGGGTTCCAGTAGCGAGTTTGGTGACCGAAGTGTACGCCTGCTTTCAGCATGTCGCGCATAGAGACTGGTTGAGTCATGATAATTCCTAAATATGTATGGGTTATGCCTCCACGCATCCCGCATTCCAACCTACCAAAAGGCACCCAGAAAAGCGTGTCGATACGTGTGTGGATTTAAACCTACACAGTTAATTCTGTATAAGCGGCGCGTTTTATACCACAAAACCACCCATTAAAGCCAGCGGTTTCTACATTGATTACTGATTAAACGTAGATTGCACGATGCGCTCGGCGGGCTAATCGAGTTTCTGCTAAACTAAGTTTTTATTTACTTAGCTTAGCGCTAGCTTAGCGCTTGCACAGCGCTTACGTTAAAAGGTCAAAGAACTACCATGAGTGTTTCAATCAAAACGCCTGAAGAAATCGAAAAAATGCGCATCGCCGGTCGACTCGCGGCCGAAGTATTGGAGATGCTTGAACCACACGTCAAAGTAGGCGTGACCACCGAAGAACTCAACCGCATCAGTCATGAGTACATCACTCAGGTGCAACAGGCGATTCCCGCGCCGCTTAATTACAATGGTTTCCCTAAGTCAATCTGCACTTCTGTGAACCATGTGGTATGCCACGGCATTCCCAATGATAAGCCACTAAAAGATGGCGACATCATCAATATTGACGTGACTGTCATTAAAGATGGCTGGTATGGCGACACCAGCAAAATGTTTTTAGTCGGAAACACTCCGGAGTGGGCTGAGCGTCTCTGCCGCGTCACCCAAGAGTGCCTCTATAAAGGCATTGAAATTGTCCGCCCTGGCACACGTTTAGGTGATATTGGCGAAGTGATTCAAAAGTACGCTGAAAGTCAGGGTTACTCAGTGGTTCGCGAATACTGTGGACATGGTATTGGTAAAGTGTTCCACGAAGAACCGCAAGTACTGCACTATGGCCGCGCTGGTACCGGTCTTGAACTTAAAGAAGGCATGACCTTTACTATTGAGCCGATGATTAACTTAGGCCGCCCAGAAACCCGCCTCTTAGGTGATGGCTGGACCGCGATCACTAAAGACCGCAAGCTAACTGCACAATGGGAACACACCCTAACCGTAACTGCAGACGGCTATGAAATTTTCACCCTGCGCAATGAGGAAACCTTTCCTAAAATTGCCCCTTAAACAGTAGAAAACAACCTGATCTTTTCTTCTTTTGCTAGCGAGGAACTCTATGTCACCCATCACTGCCCAGCTGTTTGATGAGACAGCATTCGCAGCACTGGCTAGCGCTTCCGCTGCCGAGCGAATCAGCCTATTTCGCCAAGCAAAAGAAGAATCTGATCAGCGGCTAGATCAACTCTTTGCTGAAGGCCAGCCAATTACCCCACTGATCCATGCCCGCGCCTGGGTGATGGACCAATTGCTATTACAAGCTTGGCAATTATTTGCCTGGCCCGCTAGTGCCCAAATTGCCCTAGTTGCTGTGGGCGGCTATGGCCGTGGTGAACTGCACCCACACTCAGATATTGATATTATGTTGCTCACGGCGGACACCCCTTGTCCCCACACTCAAGAGCTAGCCAGCCAGTTTATTACGTTGCTTTGGGACTTAGGACTTAATATTGGTCACAGTGTACGCACCCTTAGCCAATGCAGTAGCGAAGCGGCAGATGATCTAACCGTAGTCACTACGCTGATGGAAAGCCGTACACTGGTCGGCGATCCCGCCTTACTGGCAGAAGTCAGCAAACAGATCGCTACCGAGCAGATGTGGCCCAGCGCAATTTTCTTTTTAGCCAAACTTGAAGAGCAGCGTAGTCGCCACCTTAAATATAACGACACCGAATACAACCTAGAGCCCAATGTTAAAACGTCTCCAGGCGGTCTACGGGATATCCAAACGGTGTTGTGGGTAGCACGTCGCCAGTTTAACTTTAACTCCCTTGAAGATTTGCAACGCTCTGGTTTTTTAACCGACACCGAATACAGCTTATTTCACTCGGCTCGCGAGTTCCTCTGGCAAGTGCGCTACGCTTTGCATGTGTTAGCTGGCCGCGAAGAAGACCGCCTCCTGTTGGATTATCAACGGAAAATCGCCGAGCAGTTTGGCTATAGCGATAATGAACACCTGCTGGCCATCGAGCAGTTTATGCAAAAGTACTACCGCACCGTCATGGGCATTAGCAAGCTGTGTGATTTACTCAGCCAGTACTTTGAAGAAACCATTTTACGCGATGATGAGAGCCATCCGCCGCTGTGTCTCAATAAACGCTTTCAGGTACGTGCGGGTTACCTTGAGGTTACTCATCCTAAGGTATTTCGCGAAACACCTTTTGCTCTCTTAGAGGCCTTTGTCTTACTGGCACAAAATCCAGAAATTAAAGGCGTGCAATCGGCCACTATCCGCCTGTTGCGTGATAGCCGCCACCTGATTGACGAGAACTTCCGTCAAGATATTCGCAACACCAGCTTATTTATCGAGCTATTTAAAAGCAAAGAAGGCATTCACATGAATCTGCGGCGGATGCACCGCTACGGAATTTTAGGCCGCTATTTACCAGAGTTTGGCGCGATCACCGGGCAAATGCAGCATGACCTGTACCATATCTATACTGTAGATGCCCACACCCTGAACCTGATTAAACACCTACGCAAATTGCGCCACCCTGATTTTGCCGAAAAGTTCTCACTGGCCAGCGCGATTTTAGCGCGCCTGCCTAAGCCGGAACTGATTTATCTGGCAGGGTTGTACCATGACATCGGTAAAGGCCGCGGCGGCAACCACTCAGAACTGGGCGCGGTGGATGCCGAAGCCTTTTGCATTCGCCATCGCCTACCGATCTGGGATACGCGCCTGATTACTTGGCTAGTTAAAAGCCATCTCATTATGTCGGCTACCGCCCAACGCAAAGATATTTCAGATCCACAAGAAATTCATAACTTTGCCCGCTTAGTAGGGGATCAAACTCGCTTAGATTATTTATACGTCCTAACCGTCGCGGATATTAATGCCACCAATCCGACACTCTGGAATTCATGGCGAGCCCAGTTATTGCGTCAGCTGTATAGCGAAACACGCCGTGCTTTACGCCGCGGCCTAGCTAATCCTCTGGATCGTGAAGAGCAAATTAGCACCCGCCAAAGTACTGCCCTTAGCTTACTCTGCAGCGAAGGTGTTGATGCCGATGCAGTTAAAAAACTGTGGAAGCAATTAGGCGAAGAGTATTTTTTACGCCACAGCGCAGGTGACGTCGCTTGGCATACCCAAGCTATTTTAGAGCATGCCAATCCTAAGCAACCCTTGGTGCTGATTCGTGAGTCGACTTACCGCGAAACGGAGGGCGGCACTCAGCTGTTTATCTATGCCCCCAATCGCATCGACTTTTTTGCCGTCACCGTTGCTGCCTTAGATCAGCTTAACCTGAGCACCCAAGATGCGCGGATTATTACTGCAAGCAGTGGCTTTACCATTGAAACCTATATTGTGCTGGACGCAGATGGCGAGCGCATTGGTGATAATCCTGAGCACATCGAAAGAATTCGCCAAGGGGTACTGGATGCGCTGCTAGATACTGATAACTACCCCAGCATTATTCAACGCCGTGTGCCAAGACAACTGAAGCACTTTGCCTTTACCCCTCAGGTGAGCATCCACAACGATGCCCAAGGCCCACACACGGTCATTGAAATTATTGCTCCCGACCGCCCTGGTTTATTGGTGCGCATTGCACGCTTATTGCTCGCCTTTGAGCTTTCACTGCATAGCGCTAAAATCCTAACCTTAGGCGAACGAATTGAAGACGTGTTCTTTATTACGGATCAACATGAACAGCCTTTATCCGACCCAGAGCTATGCGAGCAACTGTATCAGGCGCTGATGGAAATGCTAACCACCGCCGAAGATTTACAGCCACGCTCCCCAGCCTTACACGGCATTTAATACTGCTCAATGCCACACTCATTTTACTGACAGCTAAGGAATAACATGGACAACCCACTCAACGTAATGACTGTACTGATCTGCTGCGGCATGTTTTTACTGACGCTCGGCTATAGCTGGCGTGAGAAAGGCTGGGGAGTATTGTTAATGATGATCGGCATGGCCAATATGTTCGGCGCCATTGTTTATCGAATTTATCTAGCGATTAATTAGGAGACAAATATGAGCCAGTTGGTAATGTATGGCATTAAAAATTGTGACACCATCCGCAAAGCTCGTAAATGGTTAACTGAGCATGGGATTGAGTTTGAATTTCATGACTACAAAGCTTTAGGAGCTGATGCTGAACGACTAGCCCAATGGTGCAATGAACACGGCTGGGAAAAAATTCTTAATAAAGCAGGCACCACCTTTCGCAAGCTAGATGAGGCGCAAAAAAGCGACCTTAATCAAGACAAAGCAATTGCCCTTATGCTAGAAAACCCTTCTATGATTAAGCGCCCTATTTTGGCGCTGAAAGATAGAGCGCTGGTAGGCTTTAAGCCTGAATATTATGCCGAGGCATTCGCTTAGTTGCCCTCTTTTCCTCTGTATGCAAAAGGACTCTTCTATGTCGCAATCGTTGTTTAGCTTAGGCTTTGGCGTCGGCTCAAAAAACCTTCAAGGGGATTGGTTAGAAACCTTTTACCCCCAACCTCTGCTCAACCCTGACCCGGCTATTGTACAAGCAGTAAAACAGGTTCTGGGCTATAACGGCGGCAACACCATTATCCCATTTAACTGGGATAAAGCCTCGGAGCTGGCGCACTTACTCAAGCATATTGCGCCCCAACAAAGCGCTCTTTTGGTCAGACTGGCCGAAAGTCATCGCCCAACGGTTGCCACCTTACTGGAACACGACGATGCCCCACAAACAGTCCCTGGCGCTTACTTAAAGCTACACTTAATTTCTCACCGCCTACTCAAATCACAACAAACAAATCTGGAAGGCTTATTTGATCTTCTGCCTAATGTCGCCTGGACTAATCTAGGTGCGGTAGATTTAAACGAAGTGGCGGCTTTACAACTTGAGGAACGGATTAAAGGCCGTTTACTGGATGTGTTCTCGGTAGACCAGCTACCCAAAATGACCGACTACGTAGTGCCCCTTGATGTGCATATTGCCGACAGTGCGCGAGTGCGCCTTGGCGCTTATCTTGGAAGCCATACTCGCGTGTTACATGATGGTTGCATTGAAGCCAATATGGGCGTTGATGAGCAAAGCTGGGTAGAGGGCAGCGTCCTTAATCAACAACTCCTGGCGATGACGGGTGAACACTGCTCAATTGGTGCTCACGCCCACGTGTCGATTATTTTAGGTGATCGTAATCATGTAGAGTCAGGTCTACACATTGAAGCCAGCACCTTAATTAATTTGCTAGATGCTGAGCAAAACTTAATCCGCACCGTGAAAGCCGAAAGCCTTGCCAATACCCACGATCTAAGTTTTCGCCGTAACGCCCAAACCGGTGCAATTGAGTGCCTAGCCTTAGCCACCCCAAAACCGTTGTAACCCTTATTAGTTGACCTTTAATTCCTAGCTCAGCCAATGCTGAGCTAGCAGTGTAAACACTTCTATGCATTTAACTTCTCCTTGGCGCCAGCACTTTCCTTGTTTTGAGTTATTCGATCAGCAAGGAGTTACCTACTTAGACAGCGCCGCCACTGCGCAAAAACCACATATACTGCTGCAAGCTTTACAGCAGCACTACGCGAGTGGCGTGGCTAACGTACACCGTGCACAGCACGCACTGGCTAACCGGATCACTGCAGAACTAGAACAAGCGCGCGCTACCGTACTGCAGTGGCTAGGTGCCACTGATAATGATCAGTTAATTTTTACTAAAGGAGCCACTGATGCATTAAATCTGGTCTGTCACGGCTTAAGCCACCTGTTTCAACCTGGTGATGAAATTGCAGTCAGCCTCTATGAACACCATGCCAACTTGATTCCTTGGCAACAGCTGTGTCAGCGCTTACAATTAAAATTAGTGGTGCTGCCCTTTAATTCCAGTGGTGCCTTAGACCCAATCGCAGCCAAGCAGCTAATTACCCCTAACACCAAGTTGCTAGCACTTAGCCCATTGTCCAATGTGTTTGGTATCACTCAAGATCTCACCCCCACGCTACAACATGCTAAGCAGTGTGGTGCTTTACGCGTACTCGACTGCACCCAATATGCAGTACACCAACGCATTGATCAGCAATTGTTGCAGCACTGTGACTTTTTAGCGCTGTCTTCACACAAGCTGTTTGGTCCTGATGGCGTGGGCATCCTCTGGGCTAGTCAAGCCCAGCACAGCCTACTGCACCCCTATCAGTTTGGTGGCGAGATGGTGGCCCACTGCAGTATTGAGCAGTCTAGCTTTTTACCAGCGCCGCTAGGCTTTGAACCAGGCACCCCTAATATTGCCGGCATTTTAGCCTTTGCCAAGGTCCTGCAATGGTTAGCCGATCTTGATCAAACTGCAATCCAGCACTATGAACAGGCCCTGCATCAACAGCTAATCGAAGGTTTAGAGCAGCGAGCTGTCAAATTTGCTGGCAGCCCTAATTGCGCGCTGGCCAGCTTCTCCCACCCGCAGGTACATAGCGCTGATCTAGCCGCTTTACTGGCAGAGCAAGGCATTGCCATTCGAGCCGGTAGTCACTGTGCCCAGCCCTTACTTAAAGCCCTCGGCGCTGAACAAGGCTTGCTGCGGGTATCGCTTGGTTTTTATAATGATAGCCAAGATCTAACCCGTTTTTTTAGCGCCTATGATGCTGCACTGGAGCTGTTGCTATGACTCCCCTAGCCGAACAAACCTTAGCCTCTTTTATCGCATGTAACAGCTGGGAGCAGCGCTCGCGCCTAGTACTACAAGCTGCCAGTTTATTGCCGGCCTACCCAGAAGCCTTACGCACATCAGCACATTTAGTCGAAGGCTGCACCGCTAAAGTGTGGCTCAGTATCCAATCCACAACACCTGAACTCAACTACCTGATAGACAGCGAAGCCCGCTTACTCAAAGGTTTATTAGCACTAATGCACATAAGAATTAACGGCTTATCACCCAGTGCATTACAGCGGGTTGATTTGCTGCAGTGGTACCAGCAACTAGGTCTTAACCAACAGCTTACGCCCTCACGAGCAAATGGCTTGCATACCGTATTTCAACAGCTTTTAGCCCACAGCCTAAGCTAAGTACTTTTATCAAAAAGCATTTTCAGCTAAGGTATGCGCCCGCTTCGGAGTCGCTATGTCACGCTTGTCTTGGTCTACCCACGCTTATTTCCTTATTGTTCCCGACGAGCAACTGGACTTGTTTGCCTGTAAAGAGCCACGCCTGCACTTAGCCACCCGCCAACTGGATCTAACTTTTCCAGCTGATCAAACCCTATGCCAGAGTTTATTTCCAGCTTACCCCGAGCTGATTCCGTTAACTAAGGAACTGCTTAAACAATATCGCAAAACCTTGTGCCCCCACTGCTTACAACAATTGCAACTAGATAAAAAATATAAACAAGCACGGGTTCAATTGACCTTTAGTACTGCCTCGACTCTGATTAGCAAGCAAGCCTAAACCGCAGCACTTGACGCACAGAAAATTCTCTATATAATACGCGACCATTGTAGGCACATAGCTCAGCTGGTTAGAGCACCACCTTGACATGGTGGGGGTCGTTGGTTCGAATCCAATTGTGCCTACCAAATTATTAAAAAGCGCATCTGTAGATGCGCTTTTTTTATACCTCAATTTTTTATAATCAATAAAAAAGCCTCAGTACCCGAAAGAACTGAGGCTTACTCTTAATCAACTAAACCGTCTTAAAACGCTAAGCCTACTTTCACACCGTACTCATCATTCTTAAGTTCTGAGCCTGTGATGTCACGCTTAGTTTTCAACTTATAATTGTGCTGGGTATAGTACAAACCTGCAGTAATAGGTAGATCGTTATAGCCTTTATCCCACATGAAAGTTAATTCGGCATAAGGATTATGCTTATTTTTCATGTCTACTTTTTCGTTACCTAGCCCTTGTACGTGCACCTTGGTGGTAGCATCAATATTGTAACGTGACCCCACTTCTAAACGGGTCAGCACCGTATCGCCTTGGTGGTTAAACCCAACACCTGCTTTCGCAAATGGCATCTTATTGGTAAGACGAACATTGGTGCCTTTTTTGTCATCGTAACGGCTGTGCTCGTAACCTACACCTAATAAACCGTCCACATAGTTACGCTCGTCAATACTTAAACGGTAACCACCATCTAAATCCAGCTGTGCTTCACGGTTTTTTACATCACCTTTTTTACCGTACTGCGCATGAGCGCCCGCTTGGTAAATAAAGCCCTCTTCACCGGTTAGCTTGTTACCAAAGTTATAATAAATACCGCCTTTAGGCATACGCTCTTTTGAATTATCCAAATCTTCAATTTTTGAGGTTAACTTGTAACGGTTATGGCTACCCATTAAACCAATATTAGAAATAGGATCAGCTGCCTGAGCCATGAAAGGGGCCAGTAAAATCGTGGCAGCAGAAGCACCCATTAATACTTTTTTCATCGTCATAAATCTGTCTCCTAGCTCGTTTAATTTAGTATGAAGCTACCTATACCGACTAAAGTCCTGCATAAAAAGTTCAGAAAAATTCTTGATGAGCTGAGAATCAGTGCGCTAAAAAACAACAAAGCCCGACTAATAATCTTAGTCAGGCTTGGTATAGCGTTTAAGCAAAGCTATGATTTATAAAGGATTTCCACGGTTGCCATGCTGTGTGACAAAATCCTGTACTGCTGCTAAGTTATTAGCTAACACCGCGCAACGTTCTTCACGCTCAAACAAATCAGCCATATGAGGCGGCAACTTTGATTTGACACTCGGCACTGCTTTTTCAACTGCCTCCGGGAATTTAACTGGATGCGCTGTACCTAAAATCACCATCGGAGTTAATACACTACGGCGGCACTCACGGGCAGCTTTTACTCCAATAGCAGTGTGTGGATCCAACACCTCACCGGTTTGCTGATAAACCTCAGCAATGGTGTCACAGGTTTGCTGATCATCCACCGCTAGCGAATCAAACAGTTTACGGGTTTCAGTCCAACGGTCATCTTCTACCGACATTTTTCCTGTTGCGCGGAAAGTATCCATCAGCTCGGCCACCAAAGCACCGTTGCGACCATGCATATCAAACAGTAAGCGCTCAAAGTTAGAAGACACCATGATATCCATCGACGGTGATAAAGTCGGATGTAAAGTATCTTTATCGTAACGATTACCGCTCATAAAGCGATGCAAAATATCATTGCGGTTAGTCGCAACAATCAGCTGATTAATTGGTAGCCCCATATTGCGCGCTAAGTATCCGGCAAAAATATCACCAAAGTTACCAGTTGGCACTGAAAATGCCACAGATCGCTGAGGAGCGCCCAATTGGATTGCAGCATGGAAGTAATAGACAATTTGCGCCATGATTCGCGCCCAGTTAATCGAGTTCACCGCCACTAAGCGCGTACCCTTCAAAAAACCCTGATCCGCAAAGCTGGCTTTTACCATCTCTTGGCAATCATCAAAATTACCTTCAATGGCAATATTATGAATGTTATCGCTAATGGCGCTGGTCATTTGCCGGCGCTGAACTTCTGAAACACGCTGATGTGGGTGCAAAATGAAAATATCAACATTTTCACAACGGCGGCAACCTTCAATGGCAGCCGAACCGGTATCACCGGAAGTAGCCCCCATAATGACCACCCGCTCACCACGCTTAGTCAGCACATGATCAAGCAGACGACCGAGCAATTGCAGAGCAAAGTCTTTAAACGCAAGGGTCGGCCCATGGAATAATTCCATCACCCACTCATTACCTGCTAACTGACGCAAAGGAGCTACCGCTGCATGCTCAAACACACCATAGGTGTCTTTTAAGATGGCTTTAAAATCAGCATCTTCAATGCAGCCCGCAACAAAGGGCCGCATCACATTGAAAGCGAGCTCGTGGTAAGGCAAACCAGCCCAAGATGCCATCTCTTCCACGGTAAAACGCGGCAAATTTTCTGGCACATACAAACCGCCATCACTGGCCAAACCCGCCAGCAATACTTCCTCAAAATTCAGCGCGGGGGCTGCACCGCGAGTACTGATATAACGCATGGGATACCTATGCTCCAAATAATTGATGATTAGGCCAGTTGCTCTACGCGAATACGGACCACCGCGCCAGAAATGCTGTCGAGCTTTTCAAGCTCAGTTACAGCTTCGTTAATCAACTGCTCCTGGACTCGATGGGTAACCAAAATCATTGGCACTAAGCCTTCTTGCTCTTCGGCTTCAAGCTGCATGATTGACTCTATATTTATACCACGCTCAGACATGATACTCGCTACCTGAGCCAGTACGCCTGGATGATCTTGAGCTTGAATACGCAAGTAGTAAGCGCTTTCACACTGTTCTATCGGTAAAATTGGATGGCTAGAAAGCGCATCGTCTTGGAAGGCCAAATACGGTACACGTGCTTCAGGAGCAATTGATAATGAACGCGCCACATCAACAATATCTGCCACTACCGCTGACGCAGTGGGCTCCATGCCGGCGCCAGCACCGTAGTACAAGGTGCTACCGACCGCATCGCCATTCACCATGACTGCATTCATCACGCCATTGACGTTAGCAATCAAACGATCGGCTGGAATCATCGTCGGATGCACCCGCAACTCAATACCGTCGGCCGTACGGCGTGCAACGCCTAAATGCTTAATCCGATAACCTAAGGCCTCAGCATAATTCACATCAGCAGTCGTCAACTGAGTGATACCTTCGGTATAGGCTTTATCAAACTGTAACGGAATCCCAAAGGCAATCGAGGCCAAAATAGTGAGCTTATGCGCCGCATCAATACCTTCCACATCAAACGTAGGATCTGCTTCGGCATAGCCTAAAGCCTGAGCCTCGGCTAACACATCAGCAAAATCACGGCCTTTTTCACGCATCTCACTTAAAATAAAGTTACCAGTACCGTTAATAATACCTGCTAACCAATTAATCCGGTTACCGGCTAAGCCTTCACGAATCGCTTTAATCACTGGAATACCGCCCGCTACGGCAGCTTCAAAACTAACACTCACGCCTTTTTCGCGAGCTTTAGCGAAGATTTCATTACCGTGCACAGCAATCAAGGCTTTGTTAGCAGTCACTACATGCTTACCGTTTTCAATTGCCTGCAGCACCAAATCTTTAGCGATAGTATCGCCACCGATCAATTCCACCACGACATCGACTTCAGGGTTAGTGACTACAGCAAAAACATCATCGGTAATCAGCGTGTTACTGGTATCGCAGTGCGGGTTACGCGCACGGGTGGCTACCTGAATCACTTCAATAGCACAGCCCGCACGGCGCGTAATTTCTTCTGCATTTCGCTTTAAAACGTTAAAAGTTCCGCCACCAACAGTGCCGAGTCCACAGATCCCTACTTTGACCGATTTCACGCAGTTTGATCCCCATGACAGTAACAGCGCAGGATACGCCATTGATTAATAATTTTTAGCCTAAGGCCAAGCGCATTAGCGGCGCCTTGTAACCTGATAAACGCTTGGGCGCCCAACACTGGGCACCCAGGCAAAATAACGTTAAAGCCTACCACATTTCCGCCGCTAACGAACAATATCACAGCAGTTATTAGCGGTTTTATCCCCGCGGGTGATGTTGCGCATGCAATTGCTGTAAGCGCACATTAGCCACATGGGTATAAATTTGCGTGGTAGACAGATCGGTATGCCCTAGCAGCATTTGCACCACCCGCAAATCAGCACCATGATTAAGCAAGTGGGTAGCAAATGCATGCCTCAAGGTGTGCGGTGATAATGGCTTGGTGATTCCCGCAGCAGCCGCATGGCGCTTAATTCGATGCCAAAACGTCTGCCGCGTCATTTGACTGCCACGCAAACTAGGAAATACCACATCCGATAGTTTTAGCCCCAATAAAATAGGTCGGGCTTGCTGCAAATAACGCTCTAACCACTGAATTGCTTCCTCACCTAAGGGCACCAAGCGCTCTTTGCCCCCCTTACCGATTACTCGAATCACACCTTGACGAAGATTGAGCTCATCTAGACGCAAAGCCACTAACTCACTGACACGCAAACCACTAGCGTACAGCACCTCAAGCATGCAACGATCACGCATGCCCAAGGTATCTTCACAGTCCGGAGCAGACAATAATTGTTCTACATCTTGCTCAGTTAAGGTATCTGGCAAGGCGCGCCCTAGCTTTGGCATGTCAATCAATAGTGTGGGGTCTTCGTCAATCAAGCGCTGCTCAAGTAAAAAAGCATAGAATCCACGGACACTGGATAAAAAACGAGCAGTAGCGCGAGCGCTATAACCTTGCTGCAAACGCCAGGCTAAATAAGCCAATAGTTGATCACGACTGACTCGCTGCAGCTCAGGCTGCCGTGACTGTGCCAGCCAACTGGCAAACTGCAACAGATCGGTGCGATAAGCCATCCGAGTATTTTTTGCCAACCCTCGCTGTAACCAAAGCGCATCTAAATAACGCTCAATTAGCTCTGCTGCAGCCATATTTTTCTAATCCTAGGTTTTGATTCATAACTTATATTTATCACCTGCTTAACTAGGAATTCGCTGGCGAATTCTCAACGCACTTAATACTGCCCCTAACACTGCCAAGCCACAGGCTACACTAATTGCAAGTTGCCCGGCATTTGCCGGATACCAAGTAAACAATAAGGCCACCAAAGAAGCGCCCAAGGTTTGCCCAGTGAGGCGCGCCGTACCAAGCATACCGCTGGCACCGCCACTGCGATTAGCCGGAGCCGAACTAATTAAGGTGTAATTATTAGGCGATTGAAAGAGCGCAAAGCCTGCCCCACAGAGTGCCACCCGCCAAGCAAAGTCGGCATTGCTCACTTGCTCACCTAACACCGCCAACAGGCCTAAGCCTAATGCAAACAGAGCCAAACCTAAGGCCCCCAAAATTCCAGCATGCACCTTACCCACTAAACGCCCAGCGATCGGCGCCACAATCATCACTGCAATTGGCCAAGGCGTTAATAAAAGCCCCGTCTCAACCACACCGCGCTGCAATACACCCTGCAAATAGAAAGGCAAGGAAATCATGACTAACATCTGTGCAGTAAAGGAACTCATGGAAGTGATAATTGATAAGCGAAAAATAGGTATACGCAATAAATCCAAAGGTAATAACGGCACGCTTGAGCCTTGCTGCTGACGCACAAAAAGAGTGCCTATCAACCCACAACCCACAACTGCACCGACAATTAAGCCACTGCTTAGTTGATGCGCTAATCCACTGACGGCTAAGAAGAACAAGCCAAAAGTTAACGCATTAAATACCGCGCCTAAGTAATCGTAAGCATGCTCTGGCTTCTGTGGAGTCCGTCGTGGTAAAAACTTAAAGGATAAAATAGCAGCAGCTAATCCCACTGGCACATTAATCCAAAATAACCAGTGCCAACTAGCAACGGACAATACCGCAGCGGCGATACTCGGCCCTGCGGCAGCTGATAAAGCGACGACCAATGAGTTAATCGCCATCCCACGCCCAAGCTTTGCCTTTGGATAAATTTGCCGCACCAAAGCTGTGTTGACACTCATCACTGCTGCAGCTGAAACGCCCTGCAGGGTGCGAGCTGCAACCAAGGAGCCTAAACTGGGAGCAAAACCACAAAGTAATGAGGTAAAAATAAAACCGACAATACCGGTTAAGTAAATGCGATGGTAACCCAATCGATCACCCAGCGATGACAAAGGCAGCAGACTAATTAAAACCGCCAGCTGGAAGGCATTTACTGCCCAAATCGAGTGTGCCTCGGTGGTTTGTAACTCTCGGGTAACAGTAGGTAGCGCTACGTTGACAATGGTGCCATCCAGCACCGACAGCATAATCCCCAAGCCTATCGCGACTATTGCGCCATAGCGTTGCGGGGTAGCTAATCCATCCGGATACGGTTGACGCATACTCTACTCCTTCAACAATGACTGAATCAGAGATGGACAACAGTTTCGCCGATTGTTCACCCATCACCCAGCTTACTTCAGCTGATTACGCGCCAAGTTTTGAACCAGCAGCCACGCTTAAAAATACATTCGATAATGCACCGTGTAGTTTTCCACCCCATCATTGGGACGCTTAATTCCCGCATTCGAGTAATGGATCACCCGCACCCCAACTTCTTGCTGGGCAAAACGTAGCCCCATACCGATACGGTCCTCAAACTGCAAAGCCGTGCTGAGTTTTTGCTTTTCTAAACGAGTCTTACTAAAAGCAGCTAAACCGATACCCGCTTCGACATAAGGCTTAACCGCACGTGCGTTAAACTCGTAGCGAAAAACCGGACTCAGCGACAAACTGTGATTGTCTACCGTCTTATCGCCTTGCCAATAGGTGTAAGCGCCATCCCAATACCCTGATAACTGCCCAGTATCGGTGACCCACCAGCTGCGCTTAAAGTCGGACTGGGCAGCTAATCTTAACGTCCAAGTAGACTCTCCAGTAAAGCCCACTGCAGCAGTAACATCCAGCGCATTGGCTGGTAGGCAATATAAGCTTAGCAATGCCCCAAGCAATGAAGCTAAAGATTTTTTTAGTGGTATGTGCTGCATAGATCTTACTCCTCCATCATAAAATATCTGCTGCGCCATCACTCCAGTGACAACGGCTGCACGGCAGTACGTATGTTTAGCAATAGATGCAATACCTGTTCAAATTGTGCGGGCCAGCCGGTGGTATAAAACGCTGGTAAGTGAGTGCTTGACTGATCAGCTAACAGTCCACGTTGAAACAAAACTGTACGCAGCTGCCGAGCAATCGCTGGCCCCGTATCAAATACCTTAATCGAATCATCTAGTAACTCTTCCAGCAAAGGCTTGATAAAGGGGTAATGAGTACAACCCAAGACTAAAGCATCGCACCCCGCCTGCTGAATAGGTTGCAGGTAGCGTTCTAATAGAGCGCGGGTCTCGCTGGTGGTGAGTAGCCCACGCTCAATTTGATCTGCCAAGCCTATACAAGGCTGACTAACTACTTCAAGTGCGGCGGCATAACGCTCTAATAACGAAGCAAAACGCTGGCTAGACAAAGTGCCTTGCGTCGCCAAAACGCCAATTTTTCCTTGCTTGCTGTAGCTAGCAGCTGGCTTAACCGCAGGCTCCAAGCCAATAATAGGTAGCTCTGGCCAACACTCCCGTAAATACCCAGCTGCGGCAGCCGTCGCGGTATTACAGGCAACAATAACTGCTTTAGCTTGCTGCGCTAACAGGTATTCGGTTAGTTTTACACTGCGTTCAATCACTAACGCATTGGGCTTATCGCCATAAGGCAAGTAGTGACTATCGGCAATATAAATTAAACGCTCATTGGGTAATAACGCTTGCACCTCGGTTAATACCGATAAGCCACCTACCCCAGAATCAAAAATCCCAATTGGCGCTTGCATTACTTGACGCCTAACGACCCATGAGTGGTAGCACAGACCGGACACTCAGGATCACGTTTAACTTTTAGCTCGCGAAATTCGGTAGTCAGGCCGTCAACCAATAACAGGCGCCCGACCATTGAGCGACCAAATCCAACCAGTTGCTTAATCGTTTCTAAAGCTTGCAAGCTACCAATCGTGCCTACCAATGGCCCTAACACACCCGCTTCACTACAGGTCAGCTGTTGCTCATCACCGGCCCCATACAAACAAAAATAACAAGGGCTATTGTCAACTCTGGGGTCAAATGCCGTAAGCTGACCATGCAAACGAATCGCCGCCCCACTAATCCAAGGTGTTTGCTGGGCAATACATACTTGATTGAGCTGCTCACGAATTAAAAAATTATCCGTACAATCTAAAACGATCGTCGCCTGCTGCACCCACGCCGCCAAGCTGTCTGTATCCAGTTGTTGATCAATGCTGTGCAGCACAATTTCTGGATTAAGTGCCCGTAAACGCGCTTGGGCCGACTCAGTTTTTAGCTGCTCAACCGTTTCTGTGGAGTGCAAAATTTGCCGCTGTAAATTAGTGTGATCGACCCGATCAAAATCAGCTAATAATAAACGTCCCACTCCCGCTGCTGCTAAATACAAAGCCACAGGTGAGCCTAGACCACCTAACCCAACAATCAACACCGTGCTATTTTTTAGCGCCAGCTGCCCTTCAATATCAACCTGCTGCAGCAGCACTTGACGACTGTAACGCAGTAACTCAGCATCGCTTAACATGGAACTCACACCTCTAAATGCCCTCTGCAATGCTTAGTTTATGCACCACTGCCCGAAGGTAATACGATCATTACGTCCTAGATCTTGCTTAGTCTCAACCGCTAAAAAACCTTGTGCCAACATCAAGGCTTGCACCGCTTCGGCTTGATCATAACCATGTTCCAACAGTAGCCAACCGTGTCTAGCTAAATACTTAGGCGCCTGCTGAATAATATGGCGGATATCGTCTAGCCCATCAGCGCCTGAAGTCAGCGCAGAAATCGGCTCAAAGCGCACATCGCCTTGGGCTAAATGGGGATCCTGCTCCGCAATATAGGGCGGATTACTGACAATCAACTGGTAACGACTTCCAGCCAGTGAGTCAAACCAGTGACTGGTTAAAAAGCGCGTATTAGTTAAGCCCACTTGTTGCTGATTTTGCTGCGCTAAAGCCACCGCTTCAGGCACGCGATCCACTCCTGTCACTTGCCAGTTTGGGCGCTCACTCGCTAAAGCCAAGGCAATGGCGCCCGTACCTGTACCTAAATCCAACACCTGTAGCCCTTCTGCCTGCGCCTTTAAGGGCAGTTGCAGCGCTTGCTCGACCAAGGTTTCAGTATCTGCACGAGGAATCAAAGTACTGGGCTCAACGCTTAAGTCGAGGCTCCAAAAACCTTGTTTACCCACAATATAGGCAATCGGCTCCCCGGCCACTCGCCGCGCCAACAACTGCTCAAAGTGTGCCAACTGCTCGGCAGTCAGCACTTGCTCTGACCACGCAAACAAATAGCTACGTGGCTTGCCCAGCACCTGACACAGCAATAACTCAGCATCTAACTGCGCAGTGTCTGACTCAATCACTGCGCTGCTTTGCGTAAGCAGCGTCTGAATGGTGGTTAGCATTACAATCAGTCGCCTAAAGCCGCTAATTGATCGGCTTGGTACTCCAGCAACAGAGGGGCCAACACTTGCTCTAACTCACCATTAATCACATCCGCTAATGAATAGAGCGTAAGGTTAATGCGATGATCAGTGACTCGACCCTGCGGATAGTTATAGGTACGAATACGCTCTGAGCGATCGCCCGACCCCACTAAAGAACGACGCGTATCAGAAATTTCTTGTTGAGCAGCGCTACTTTGCTGATCTTCTAAACGAGCCGCTAACCAGGCCATGGCCCGCGCTCGGTTTTTATGCTGTGAGCGCTCTTCCTGACACTCCACCACCGTACCCGTGGGTAAGTGAGTAATACGTACCGCAGAGTCTGTTTTGTTAACGTGCTGACCACCAGCGCCTGAGGCTCGATAGGTATCAATCCGTAAATCAGCTGGGTTAATTTCAATCGCCGCTTGCTCATCCGGCTCTGGCAGAATCACTACCGTACACGCTGAAGTATGTACCCGACCTTGAGATTCGGTCTCTGGCACTCGCTGCACGCGGTGCGCACCGGATTCAAACTTAAGCTGACCGTACACATTATTACCTTCAACCCGTGCAATCACTTCTTTATAGCCGCCGTGCTCGCCCTCATGCTCCGACAAGATTTCTACACGCCAGCCTTGATTTTCAGCGTAGCGTAAATACATGCGAAATAAGTCGCCAGCAAAAATAGCTGCTTCGTCCCCACCGGTACCCGCACGCACCTCTAAAAACACGTTACGACTATCATTGGGGTCTTTTGGCAACATTAAGCGTTGCAGCTCATCTTCTAATTGCTCGATCTGCTGTTTAGCGGTTGCGGCTTCTTCTTCCGCCATCTCACGCATTTCTGGATCGCTGTCTTTTAACAGTAATTGTGCTTCGGCAAGATTGGCTTGATTGTCTTTCCAGTCTTGAAACGTTTTAACCACTGGCTCAACCTCAGCGTACTCTTTAGAGCAGGCACGAAACTGCTCTTGATCGCTGATAATTTGTGCATCGCCCAGCATGGCGGTTAATTCTTCAAATCGCTCTTGAAGAATCTCCAGTTTTTTCACTAATGACGCTTTCATTTGCTGGGTTCACCCGTATTAAGTCCAAATAATTCCTGAGCCAAGTTCAGCGCTTCATTGCGCCCATCGGCTGTCAAGCGTTTAAGCTGCACACTGGGTGCATGTAAAAATTTGTTAGTTAACCCACGGGCTAACTGCGCCAGCACTTCCTCTGCAGGTGTACCATTGGCTAACGAGCGTTGGGCTTTCTCTAACTCTTCATCACGTAACTGCTCGCCTTGCTGACGAAATGCTCGCAGTACATCAACTGCACTCAACTCTCGTAGCCGCTGCATAAAATCTTGAGCGCCACGTACCACTAAATCTTCTGCAGCCTTCGCTGCGCCTTGGCGACTTTTTAAGTTTTCGCTAACTACTTCATGTAGATCATCGACACTGTATAAATACACATCACTGAGCTCACCAACCTCAGCTTCAATATCACGGGGTACGGCAATATCCACCATAAAAATGGGTTGGTGTTTGCGTTGTTTTAGTGCACGTTCAACCGCACCTTTACCTAAAATAGGCAACTGACTGGCGGTTGAACTGATCACAATATCGCTTTTAACCAGCTCATCGGGAATATCAGATAATAAGACCGCCTCGCCAGCAAACTCTTGGGCCAGCTCTTCAGCACGCGCTAAAGTACGGTTGGCCACTACTATTTTTTTAACGCCCTGCTCATGTAAATGACGGGCCACCAAGCTAATGGTTTCACCAGCACCAATTAACAGTGCCCTACTGGTCGATAAGTCACTAAATATTTGCTTAGCCAAACTGACTGCCGCAAAAGCTACTGAGACTGGGTTCTCACCAATAGCCGTATCAGTACGTACAGTTTTTGCCGTGCTAAAGGTGGCCTGAAACAAACGCCCCAGTAAAGGCCCCATGGTTCCTGCATCACGCGCATAGTTATAGGAGTCTTTAATTTGCCCTAAAATTTGTGGCTCGCCCAACACCAAAGAATCTAAGCCACAGGCAACCCGCATCATGTGCCGTACCGCTTCTTTATCGGTGTAAACATAAGCACACTTTGCTAAGTCGGCAAACTCTAACTGATGGTATTCAGCCAACCACTGCAAAATTGATTCAGGGTTAATCTGCTCTACATCTAAATACAGCTCACTGCGGTTACAGGTTGACAGAATAGCCGCTTCTCGCCCCTTAACGTGCTGGCACAGTTGCTGTAAAGCCCCAACCAATTGATCAGGACCAAACGCCACGCGCTCACGCACCTCAACCGAGGCTGTTTTATGATTAATACCTAGAGCAATAAAAGCCATGTACAGTCGCTAAACAGTTAAATAAAGTGGGTAATTCTCCTACTTTCAACCGCTCAGAACAACCTCCCCTGATTAACTTCAATATAAAAGACTAAACGAGGTATTTTACACACTCTCTAGGTTTTCGGGTAACTGCAGAATTTCTGCTAGGGTTAAGGTGTCTTCAGCGACACAACTCGCGTCTCATAGCTTAGTGAAACAAACTCTGTACGCTATTATGCAAAGACACTGAATTGTGGCTAGAATCTGTTGCACCTGAACTTAGCCCTGTGTTTTTTCTCTGATAAAATTCACCGTGCATGGATTTAGTGGCAGCATTCGGCTATCTGCGGCTGTTCACTTTCATGATCAATAACCTAATACACGTGATGCAGGCTCTATGAATCGTCTTTTTACGCTGTTACCTCTTTGCTTAGCTCTTACCGCTTGCCAAGCGGTAACCTCTACTCCGCAATCTGAGCCTTCCGCTCAAACAGCTGCGAGCACGCCAAGCACTGCTGCTCCTACAACGCCTGCCAGCAAAAGCTTCAGTCAAGACACCCTCTTATCTTTATTAGTGGCTGAAATTGCGGGGCAGCGTGAAGAGTTCGATTACGCCCTGCAAAGCTATAGCGCAGCCGCACAAGCTACCAAAGACCCTGCAATTTCTCGGCGTGCGTTTTTTATCGCCGAGTACATGAATGCCCCTGAGTACCTACTAAGCACTGCAGAAACTTGGTCGCAAGCAGCCCCAGATGACGTAGAAGCCCAGCGCGCATTCGCCATTCAGCTCGCCAGTCACGGACAGCTTACTCGCTCAATGACCATCATGGAGCAATTGCTGCAAGCTGACGCTGAAACCAACTTTGATTTTTTAGCGCTATCAGCCAGCCAAGCCAGTGACAGCACCCTACAAAATTTATTAGGCACTTTTAAGCAGCTAAGCCGCAAACACCCGCAGAATTTACAAATTATCTATGGCTATGCCTTACTGCTCAATCAAGCAGATCGCCCAGAGCGTGCCCTCAAAGTACTGCAGCGACACCCTGCTGCATCGCAGCACACCGCCCCCCTATTATTACAAGCCTCATTATTGGCGCAACTGGATCGAAAATCTGAGGCGGTGCCGGTCTTAAAACAAGCAGCAGAACTACGGCCAAATGATATTCGCGTACGCTTGAACTATGCCCGCCTACTCATTGAGCTGGAGCGCTTAGAAGAAGCGCGCAGCGAATTTTTAGATCTACACAATCGCTACCCCGAGAATGAAGATATTCGTCTATCTTTAGGCTTAGTCAATTTAGACCTTGAAGCTTGGCAAGAAGCTGAGGTGTATTTAACTCAACTGATTGACGATGAGCTACTAGTAGATGCCGCCCATTTTTACTTAGGCCTCACCTATGAGGGCATGCAAGAATATAAAGCTGCACTAGAAGAACATAAGCTCGTTACCCCCAGCCCTTACTTTCTTAATGCTCAGCAGCGGGTAATGGAGCTGATGTTGCAATTGCAACCCACTGCTGACACCTTGGCCTACGCTGAACTCCAGCGCCAACGTCATCCTGATCTAGCGGTAGATCTGTATATGCTACAGGTTGCTAGCCTCAAAGAGCATGACGCTACAGAAGCGGCTTGGACTTTGATTAACCAAGGCCTAAACGATTATCCGGATGATATTCCACTGCTTTATAGCCGTGCGATGCTGGCAGAGTCTGCCGGTGACCTCAAGCAAACGGAGCAAGATTTAAAGTTAATTTTACGTTTAGAGCCAGACAATGCCATGGCAATGAATGCACTAGGCTATACCTTGCTCGAACAAACACCGCGTCTAGAAGAAGCCAAAACCTTAATTGAGCAAGCGCATAAGCTCAACCCAGAAGAGCCAGCCACCCAAGACTCTCTTGGCTGGCTGTACTTTAAACTGGATCGTTTAGATGAAGCTGAACACTGGCTACGCCAAGCCTACAATGCATACCCTGATCCAGAAGTAGCCGCGCACCTAGCTGAGGTACTCTGGCAACGCAATAAGCAACGTGAGGCACGCAAATTATTAAAGCAAGCTTTACAAGAAAGCCCTGAGCACCCTATTGTTTTAGACACCTTGCAACGTTTAACTGGAAAAGATCAGCGCTAATGCTTAGATATTTAGTACTCGCCGCACTTGGTTTAACCCTCGTTGGTTGCTCCAACCTGACCCCAAAGCCCGATCAGCCAACAGGTCATTCGGCTTTAACTTGGCAGACCCATGAACAAAGTGTGCGCCCAATCAGCCAGTGGAATTTATCCGGTAAATTAGGCCTACGCAGCCCAGCTCAATCCGGTAGTGCACTGCTAACTTGGTACCAAGATCAGCAATATTTTGATATTCGCCTGAACGGCCCACTTGGCCAAGGAGCTACCCGACTATCTGGACAACCTGGCCGAGTACGCCTAGACATTAGCAGCAAAGGCTCGTTTGTTGCCGAATCTGCAGAAACCCTAATGCAGCAAGAGTTAGGCTGGTCACTGCCAGTAGAGTTTTTATTATCTTGGGCTAAAGGCTTACCTGTGCCCAAACTGGCTGCCCATACTGAGTTTGATGAGTTCGCGCGCCTGAGCCGCCTACAACAAGCTGGCTGGGACATTCACTACCTAGACTACGAGTCTGAAGCCCAAGGTGCCCTACCTACACGGATGAAAGTTAGTGGCCACAACTTACAACTAACCTTAGTGATTAAAGAATGGAACGCCCAAAGCGCGTTATAACAAGCCCGCACAATGAGTTAACATGACCCACCCACTCATAACCCTAACCTCTCCGGCCAAGCTTAATTTAATGCTGCATATTATCGGCCGGCGCGCTGATGGTTACCATCAACTGCAAACGGTGTTTCAGTTTTTGGACTATGGCGACAGCATGCAATTTAAGCTGCGCACTGATCATCAACTGATCCTGCATGACTCGTTACCCGGTGTCCTGCCTGAGCAGAACCTCATTTTACGTGCGGCGCATCTGCTACAACAGCACAGTAATTCTCAGCAAGGCGCTGAAATCTGGCTAAATAAACAATTGCCAATGGGCGGAGGGGTCGGCGGTGGCAGCTCCAATGCCGCCACTACGTTACTGGCGCTCAACCAGCTTTGGCAGTGCCAATTACCCCTCACCAAGCTGGCCCAGCTAGGCTTGCAACTCGGTGCCGATGTGCCAGTATTTATTCAAGGTCAGTCCTGTTTTGCTGAAGGCGTCGGTGAGCAAATGACTCCTTTAGTGTTACCGGAGCCCTGGTTTTTAGTGGTAACGCCTAAGGTCTGCATTAGTACCGCTGAGGTATTTTCCGCCCCTGAGTTGACAAGGGATAGTCAGCCGATTACTATACGCACCGTTCTTGAGCAAGGTCATCGTAATGATTGCCAAGCTGTAGTCGAGAGGTTATATCCTGAAGTGCATGAAGCACTAAACTTACTTGGTCGAGTCTGCCAAGCAAAGTTAACAGGAACCGGTAGCTGTGTATTTGGAAGTTTTCCAAGTCAAGCAGCAGCAGAAAGCGCTGCCAGAACACTACCTAACTCTCTCCCCTACTTTATTGCTAAAGGTGCCAATACTTCGGTTACGCATCGCCAGCTTAATAAACTAAAAGAACTTGGGTAAAACCCTTTAGGGGCGTCGCCAAGCGGTAAGGCAGCAGGTTTTGATCCTGCCATGCGTTGGTTCGAATCCAGCCGCCCCTGCCACATTACGAAACCTTCGAGGTTTCGCGAAAGCGAAGTCTCGAAGGTTTTTTTCGTCAGGCCCACCCTCAGTAACAGGTACTGCGCGTGTCCAAGATGATGATCTTTACGGGGAACGCAAACCCCGACTTAGCGCGCCGCGTCGCGCAACAACTACATATTCCTTTGGGCGATGTGTCCGTAGGTAAATTCTCTGACGGTGAAGTCAGCGTTGAAATTAACGAAAACGTTCGTGGTAAAGACGTGTTCTTAATTCAGCCAACGTGTGCGCCAACTAACGATAACCTCATGGAGCTTATCGTGATGATTGACGCCTTCCGTCGTTCTTCCGCTTCGCGCATTACTGCGGTTGTGCCCTACTTCGGTTATGCACGCCAAGACCGCCGTCCACGCTCCGCTCGAGTTGCAATCAGTGCCAAAGTAGTGGCTGATATGCTAACCGGCGTAGGTGTAGATCGCGTGTTAACGGTAGACTTACACGCTGACCAAATCCAAGGTTTCTTTGATATTCCTGTCGATAATATTTACGGCTCGCCGGTATTAGTTGACGATATCCAAGCCCAACGCTTTGAAAACACCATGATCGTTTCGCCCGATATTGGTGGTGTGGTACGTGCCCGTGCTGTTGCTAAATCCTTAGGTGTTGACCTTGCCATTATTGACAAGCGTCGCCCTAAAGCGAACCAATCAGAAGTCATGCATATTATTGGTGATGTCCAAGACCGCACCTGTATTTTGGTGGATGACATGGTAGATACGGCCGGCACCTTATGCACCGCAGCTCAAGCGTTGAAAGACCGTGGTGCGCAAAAGGTATTAGCCTACTGCACTCACCCGATTCTGTCGGGGCGAGCAATTGAGAATATTACCGGCTCACAGCTAGATGAATTAGTTATTACTAATACCATCCCACTATCTGCAGCTGCACAAGCCTGTGGTAGAATCCGCCAGCTGGATATTGCACCAGTAGTCGCTGAAGCGGTTCGCCGTATCAGTAACGAAGAATCCATCAGCGCGATGTTTCGCTCATAAACAAAGCATCGAACTGATTTAACCGCCAGCCAAACTGTTAACTGATGTTTGGCTGGTCTTTACAACCCTGCACTAAAAACTGGTCGCAAGTTTTAGTGACAGTGTTTTTATGGAGATACCCATGTCTGAATTTACGCTAAACGTTACTGCACGTAACGACTTAGGGAAAGGTGCGAGCCGCCGCCTACGTCGTAACGCTAACTTAATTCCTGCTGTGATCTACGGCGGTGAAGAAGCTCCTTTATCTGTAAGCTTAGAAACTCGCGAAGTCGCTAAACTACTGTTAAACGAAGCCGCTTTCAGCAGCATCTTAACCTTAAAGTTAGATGGTAAAGATCAACTGGTATTGATCAAAGACTTACAACGTCACCCATCTAAAGGCTTTGTGATGCACGCTGACTTCATTCGCGTAATCGCAGGTCAAGTACTCACCGCTATCGTACCGGTTCACTACCTGAACGAAGAAGAGTGCGTAGGTGTTAAATTAGGTGGTGGTGACTTACTGCGCTCAACCCCTGAGCTAGAAGTTTCTTGCTTACCACAAGATTTACCAGAAGCAATCGAAGTTGACGTACTCAACCTTGAAGTGGGCGAAACCCTGCACTTATCACAAATCGCAGCGCCTAAAGGTGTTGAATTCGTTGCATTAACCAACGAAAACGATTTACCGATCGCCACTGTTCAACCTCCACGTGCTGAGGAAGAAGAGGAAGAAGCGGTAGAAGGCGCAGAAGAAGCACCTGCAGCTGAAGAAGCTAAAGAGGACTAATCCTCTCTTGCTTAGCTAAATCTAAGAGGAGCCCCATTGTGACTGCTGTGAAACTGATCGTTGGACTTGGTAACCCTGGCCCAGAGTACGACCAGACTCGGCATAACGCTGGGGCTCTTTTTGTTGAATTACTGGCTAGGCATATGGGTGTTAATTTAGCACCTGAAAAAAAATATTTTGGTTTAACCGCTAAATTTAGCCATAAGGGCCAAGATATTCGTCTGCTCATTCCTACCACTTATATGAATCGTAGCGGACAAGCAGTGAGCAGCTTGGCAAATTTTTTTCGAATTAAGCCAGAAGAAATTCTCGTCGCCCATGATGAGCTTGATATGCCGCCTGGTGTAGCCAAACTCAAGCAAGGTGGTGGTCACGGCGGTCACAATGGACTACGTGATATTATCGCCAGCCTTGGCAACCAAAATAATTTCCTCCGCTTACGCTTAGGCATTGGCCACCCTGGCCATAGCAGCCAAGTAAGCAACTATGTACTCAGTCGTGCTCCACGTACTGAACAAGAGCAATTAGCATCCAGTATTGATTTTGCCCTTGGCGTGCTGCCAGATCTTCTTGACGGCAACCTGTCGCGCGCTATGCAACAGCTGCACAGCCAAAAGGCCTGACTTTTCCCGAGGGACCCATTATGGGATTTAATTGTGGCATCGTTGGATTACCAAACGTTGGTAAATCCACTTTATTTAATGCATTAACTAAATCAGGCATTGCTGCCGAAAACTTCCCCTTCTGTACCATTGAGCCTAACAGCGGTGTAGTGCCAATGCCAGATCCGCGCCTCAGCGCCTTAGCTGAAATTGTTAAGCCCGAGCGTGTCCTGCCCACCACCATGGAGTTTGTTGATATTGCTGGGTTAGTTGCCGGCGCCTCTAAAGGTGAAGGTCTAGGTAACAAGTTTTTAGCTAATATCCGCGAGACTGATGCCATCGCCCATGTGGTGCGCTGCTTTGAAGACGATAACATTATCCACGTCTCCAACAGCGTTGACCCTAAGCGCGACATTGAAATCATTGACCTTGAACTCATTTTTGCTGACCTCGATAGCGTTGAAAAACAACTGCAAAAAGTGGTCCGCACAGCTAAAGGCGGTGATAAGGATGCAGTAGCGCAAAAAGCCCTGCTAGAACAGCTACAAGCACACTTTACCGATGGCAAGCCAGCGCGTAGCCTAATCAAAGACTTAAGCGATGAAGAAAAACGTATTGTGCGCGGCTTTCACTTACTAACCAGTAAACCGGTTATGTACATTGCCAACGTAGCGGAAGATGGCTTTGAGAATAACCCGCACCTAGACACTGTACGCGCCATTGCTGAGGCAGAAGGCGCTGTAGTAGTGCCAGTGTGCAATAAAATTGAAGCCGAAATTGCCGAGCTTGAAGACGGCGAAGAAAAAGATATGTTCTTAGAAGCGCTCGGCCTTGAAGAGCCCGGCTTAAATCGTGTGATTCGCGCTGGCTATCAGCTGCTCGATCTACAAACCTACTTTACCGCCGGGGTTAAAGAAGTACGCGCCTGGACCACTAAAGTAGGCGCTACTGCGCCCCGCGCGGCGGCGGCGATTCATACTGACTTTGAAAAAGGCTTTATTCGCGCCGAAGTGATCAGCTACGACGACTTCATTCAGTACCAAGGCGAAGCCGGTGCTAAAGAAGCCGGTAAATGGCGTCTAGAAGGCAAGGAATACATCGTTAAAGATGGCGATGTAATGCACTTTAGATTTAACGTCTAAAGCACTGCCTGCCAAAAACTTAAGCATAAAAAAGGGCGAGTGACTCAACATCACTCGCCCCTTGCTTTAGCCAAACTGACCGCACTTAATGATCGGCCAACTTCACCAACATCCGCCCGGTATGTAGCCCTGATAAAATTTGACTAATCGCCGCTGGCACTTGCTCTAAGCTAATTTCAGTGACCAGTTGCTCTAAAGCAGGCACACTCCACTCCGTAGCTAACTTATCCCATACCGCTTGTTTTTCTGCTAGCGGTAGCTCAACGGAGTCCACCCCCAGCAAATTCACGCCCCGTAAAATAAATGGCAAAATGCTAGCATCAAAATTAACTCCAGCTGTTAAGCCACAGCAGGCTGCACTTGCACCGTAGTTCAGGGCTTTAATCGCATTAAACAACAGATCACCACCTACGGTATCCACCACTCCAGCCCAGAGCGGGCGAAGTAATGGCTTATTTAGCCCTTCAGCCAGCTGTTCGCGACTAAGCACCTGCTCTGCCCCTAAGCTTTGCAACCACTCTGCCTGCTCTGCTTTACCTGTGACCGCAGCTACTTTAAAGCCCAATTTACTCAATAACGCCACTGCAATGCTACCAACGCCACCCGTAGCACCTGTAACTAATACAGTGCCCTGCTCAGGCATTAAACCGGCTTTTAAGAGCTTATTAATACATAATCCAGCCGTTAGTCCAGCAGTGCCATAACTCATTGCCTGCTGCGCGGTTAAACCCACAGGGCGTTTAATCGCCCACGCTGCTGGCACCCGAATATAACCAGCTAAGCCACCCGCAGTATTCATCCCTAAATCATAACCAGTCACAATCACTTCGGTGCCTGGCTGAAAATCGGCCACACTGGATTCAACCACTGTACCTGCGGCATCAATCCCGGGTGTATGGGGATAATGCTTGGTCACCCCACGATTCCCCGAAGCCGACAACGCATCTTTATAGTTTAAACAGGAGTATTCCACCTTAATCAGCAGCTCGCCCTCAGGTAAGTCGGCTACTGAACGCTCGATAATTTGCTGCTTAAATTCAGGGGTTTCAGTAACCCATAACGCCTTAAAGTGCTTCATAATAACTCCTTAGTCAGCAGCTATTGCCCGCTGCGTTGCTCTTGATTAAGTTTGAGTAGCTTGCTCCAAAGTGTATCAAACACGCTGCAAGCAGCTACCCCTAATTTCTGTGCCAGCTTTTGTTTGCGAGTAAAACGCAACAAATACACCGATTTTTCTTTTGCTTGCGTGACCAAATACTCTTCACTGGTCATCACCTCATCCACTAAATTCAGCAGCTTGGCATCTAGCCCTAGCCAAGTTTCACCGGTAGCAATTTGCTCAATATCAAGGCTCGGGCGATAATCGCTGACAAAGCGCTTAAATAGTTGATGGGTGACCTCTAGCTCTTCAACGAACTTCTGCCGCCCTTCTTCAGTATTTTCTCCTAGCATGGTCAGCGTACGCTTATACTTGCCGGCAGTTAATAGCTCCACATCGACATCATGTTTTTTTAATAAGCGATGGATATTAGGCACCTGAGCCACCACGCCAATCGAGCCTAAGATCGCAAAAGGGGCTGATAAAATACGGTCACCAATACAGGCCATCATATAGCCACCACTGGCCGCTACCTTATCGACACAAATGGTTAAAGGCACGCCTGCTTGCTTAATTCGTGCCAGCTGGGAAGCCGCTAAACCATAACTGTGCACCATGCCACCAGCACTTTCTAAACGCAGCACAATTTCATCTTGCTCTGTTGCAATGGTCAGCGCTGCGGTAATCATTTCACGTAAATTATCAGTGTCTGAGGCTTTAATATCACCATCAAAGTCCATGACAAACACCCGCGCAGTGCCAGTGCTGGCTTGAGTGTTGGCTTTGGCTTGTTTTTTCGCTGTTTTCTCTTGTTTGGCGAGCTGCTTATGCTTGCGCTTGAGCTCATCCTTATCAAGCACTTCGTGCTCAAGGGTATCTTGTAAGTCTTCAAGGTGCTCATTAAAACTAATCACTTCTAACTCACCTTGCGCTTCGCCACGTCCTCGCCCGCGGGCACCTAGCACTAACGACAAGAGCAAGACCAAGGCTAACAACAAGGTGCCAACCTTAGCTAAAAAAACTAAATATTCGTACACGAAGGCCATATTACTTCCTAGTTCAAGGTAAACAGCCGACCATGATACGTGAGCCTTGCCACTTGTTCAGTTTTTATCTGCCACACTGCTTAAATCCACGAAAATGTCACAAATAGATTAGACAAAATAATGATTTTTCAAACAATCGTATGATTTTATTTGACAGCCTAGCACCTTCCTCATACTCTTCTAGCCACGCTAAATTCAAGCTAACTTGTTGCTACTAATATCATTACTTACTAAAGGATTCTCATTATGTCCGCAGCAGATATTATTCAAAATCTAACCTCTAAATTTAACGCTGATGCCGCTCAGGGTTTAGATTTAATTTTTCAGTTCAATATTGAAGATGCCAGCAACTACTACCTCGTAGTAAAAGACGGTACCTGTGATGTACAAGCAGGTGATGCTGATGAGCCAAACGTAACCTTAATCATGGACAGCGAAACCTTTAAAGGCATCGCTACTGGCGAAACCGACGGCATGCAAGCCTTTATGAGCGGCAACTTGCGCGCTGAAGGCGATATGATGTTAGCAATGAAACTAAGCGAGCTGTTCCCAGTCTAGTTCAGCGGCTGCTATTAAAAACCAGTGCCCTATGCGCTGGTTTTTTTATGCCTGAGTTTTGTCGCCAACCTCTGCTAAACGCTACAATGGTGCGCTTGTTGCTTGATTGAGTCGCCTTTTAAATGGATTGTGCCTGTATGTTTGTTGAAACAGCTCTGCTTATTTACCCCAGCCCAACTCACCCGTTAGTTGCCAGCGCTGAAACCTTTGCCCGTGAACAGCAAATTAAACTGACGGGGATAGCTTTAGCGGATTTTTTAGCGGCTCCTGGCCGAGCGCTAGATCTTGCTGAGCATGTGGTGGTGCTTGCAGATGACGAAACCATGGCTGACCTTGTTAGCCTAGCAAAAACCCTTAATTTTAGTTTGGGCATTATTCCACTGGAAAACCAAGTCAGGCTGCATGAATGGTTTATGTTTCCCACTCAAACAGAAGACTGTTTACCTCTAGCTTTTCAACTGCCCAACAAATCAGTCGACGTGCTGCGCTGCAATAATGAAACGGCCTTAGGCTCAGTGATGCTCGGCGACACCCCCTTTCTTGATCAAAGCAGTAAAGCTTATCGAGCGCGCAATCAGTCGGCTTGGCGCCGTTTGGTATACACGGTGCTATTGATTATTAACAGTCTACGTAACCTATTTACTATCCACCCCTTTGGCATCACCTTAACCGTGGGCCAAAATAAGCCAGTGAAAACAGCTATTACTGGGATGATTTCCATCGAAAACAACGTCAATAATGCCGCCGCACGCATGTTGACCACCTCTATCTCGGTGCAAGATGGCAAAGTTTCCAGTATTTTAATCGCCCCTAAATCCATCATGGATTACTTGGCTTTTTTGTTAAAAGCCGTCTTTCATAAAGATAAAACCAGTGCCAAGCTGCCTAAAGCGATTAGCTATATTCGCAGCCAATACTTAAAAATTGAAAGCCAAAAACCGCTGACCTACTACCTAGATAGCCAACCACGGAGCGCCAACTGCATTGAAATGGAGCTTTATCCAGAAGCGGTTAAGCTCAATTTAAGTGATGAGTATTTTGCAGCCCAAGGTGGGCAACGGGGCGGCAAAGATACACTGAAACTAGAAAATCTGCCGCACAATGAAGAGCGCATCTCAATGATTCAACGGCGCTTGCCGCTATTTACCAATGCCGTAGAAGAAGACTTTCGAGAGCTTTTTTTACAACTACGCGACAACGCCAAAAGCCAAAGCAGCTTTATAGCCTTAATGATTCTAAGCTCACTGGTCGCCACCTTGGGTTTATTTCTTTCAAGCCCGGCGGTCATTATTGGCGCGATGGTTTTAGCCCCCTTAATGGCACCGATTATTTCTTTGGCAATGGGGGTATTGCGTAGTGAGCAACAACTGATCAAGCAATCCCTAACCACTATTGGCATTGGCGTTACCTTAGCCTTGCTGACCTCGGCCTTATTGGCACTGATTATTCCCATTTCTAAAGTCACAGGTGAAATCTCGGGGCGCTTGCATCCTAACCTGTTAGATTTAGGCGTAGCCGTTTTTTCCGGAGTGGCCGGCGCCTATGCCCACGCCCGCGAAAGCATTATGAAAAGCATGCCCGGCGTTGCAATTGCGGTCGCTTTAGTACCCCCACTGTGTGTCGTGGGTATTGGAATTGGCTGGTGGGAGTGGGAAGTAATGAGCGGTGCAGCGCTGTTGTTTCTAACTAACTTGGTCGGGATTGCCTTAGCCGCGGCAGTCACTTTTTTAGTACTCGGCTATGCCCCTTTAGTTAAAGCGCACCGTGGCTTGGTCTTGTCTTTAACCATTTTGGCGGTGATTACTGTGCCGCTCACCTTCTCTTTCCATAATATGTATCAGATCTGGCGGGTTGAGCAGGTGGTGCTTGATAAGACCTTACAAATCAACGGTAAAAACTTGCAGCTAGATAATGTGCAGGTCCAGTTTTCACGAGCTGATATTATTATCCAAGCCAATGTCAGCTCAGAGGTCAATGTTTTATATCAAGACTTAGTCGAGCTAAAACAACATCTCGAGCGTGAGCTACAGCACTCGGTCAAGCTCAAGGCAACTCCACGGATCACGCTGTAACTCAACCTATTAGCCTAGCCACTAAGCATACGTGGCTAGGCTAATGCTTTACTCATCCCAGCGTGAGGCGCAGCCTAATAAATCTTCCCCTGCCCAATGGAATGTGGCGGTAAATTCATAGTCACGCTCCACCATGGTGTCTTGACAAGGCTGGCTACGAATATCCAACCAAAACTCTTGGCCTTCATACAGCCCAGAATAAGTTACCCCTTTGGCATAGGCTAAACGCTCATCGACCTTTAGTTCGATACCATCTAGATGCTCTGGAGTGATAAAACGCATCTCATGTTCAGCCAGTTCCACAGTCCAAAATGGCTCATTGCCTTGGGCTCGAAACATCGTCACCACAGTATCCTCAGCTTCCGTGCTCTGCTTACCTGTGCCCTCTAGCGCCTTAATTGCTGCCTGTGGTACTTGGGCTGAGTCAGCTTGACTGGCCTCCTCACAGCCAATCAGCAAGCCGCTGCTTAATAGCAAAAACAGGCCGCTAACGAGCGCTTTCACTGTGCCTGTTGAACTCATCTGTTGCATCGATTGATCCTCTTTAGCTACGGCTTTAGATATTCAAGCATGCCCCATATTTAGGTTGATTACTTTTTCCTGCGCGCCTGAAAAAACTCTTTGAGCAAAGTACTGGAGGACTCTGCTAACAGACCCTGTTCAAACTGCACTTTATGATTATAGCTACTTTGCTCAAATAACTGCTGCTGACTTATGACAGCACCTGATCTTGGCTCAAGGGCAGCAAACACCACCCGTTGAATGCGGGTATGGATAATTAATCCCGCACACATGGTGCATGGCTCTAATGTCACATAGAGCGTGGCACCAGGCAAACGATAATTTTGCTTAAACTGCGCCGCCGCACGGATTGCCATAACTTCCGCATGGGCTGAGGGATCTGACTGGGCAATCGGCTGATTAAAGCCTTCACCAATAATCACGCCATTCTCCACCACCAACGCACCAACAGGCACCTCACCTAAGGCCGCTGCTTGCTTCGCAAGCGCTAAAGCGTGCTGCATAAATGCTAAGTCTTGGCTGCGATCAATATAACGCAGTGGCGTTTGCAACGCTGTTTTCGCCATTACCTAGAATCCTATTGCTGGCTCCCGCCACGGGGCAAGATATTGGGCTCAATTTCTAAACTTACGGAAAATTGTTGCTGGATATCTGCGGCAATTTGTCTTGCCAACTCCAACACCTCAACGCCTGTCGCTTGACCTTTATTAACCAACACCAAAGCTTGCTGCTGATGCACTGCGGCATCTCCTACTTGTTTACCTTTCCAGCCGGCCTGCTCAATTAACCAGCCAGCGGCAAGTTTCACTTGGCCATTAGCCAGTGGAAAACTCACCAAGCTCGGATAACGACCACGCAACTGCTCGGCGTGGGCTTGGCTAACTTCGGGGTTTTTAAAGAAACTACCGGTATTGGGTAATACTTGAGGATCGGGTAATTTACTGCGACGAATCTCACAGACCAAATCACTCACTATCAAAGGAGTTGGCTGTTCAATACCTTTCGCTGCCAGCAGCGCCTGGATATTTCCATAGTTCAGTACCAATTGCGGCTGCTTGGCTAACTTCAGGGTGACATCTAAAATCAGCCATTGATCAGGCTCGCGCTTAAATCGGCTATCGCGGTAGGCAAACTGACATTGAGCTTGAGAAAACACCTGTACTTGCTGAGTCTGTAAATTAACCGCGGTGAGTTCCAGCAAATAATCTTTCAGCTCTACGCCATAAGCGCCAATATTTTGTACGGGAGCAGCGCCTACTGTGCCAGGAATTAGACTCAAATTCTCTAAGCCTTGATAGCCCTGCTTAACTGTCCAGCGTACCAACTCATGCCAGTTTTCCCCCGCCTGCACTTTAAGGGTAATCCCTGTGTCGGTTTCCTCTAGCACCTCAATGCCTCGGGTCGCAACTTTAAGCACTAGGTAGGGTAAATCACCGGCTAAGACTAAATTGCTGCCACCGCCCAACACCCATAATGGTCGCTGCAACTGCTCGGCATAAGCAAAAACTGCCGGTAAATCACTTACTTGAGTGAGCTCTATCAAGTAATCTGCTTGGGCTGTAATCGCCAAAGTATTTAGCGCCTGTAAACTGACGTCCTGTTTTAGCTCAATGCTCACAAGCGCCCCTTTAATTCGGTCAGCAGCTTTTGACTGGCTTGCTCAAGTAAATTCAGGACCTGCTCAAATCCTTCCGCCCCTCCGTAATAGGGATCGGGTACTTCAGATAAGGGCAGCTGATAACGCTGTAAATACAAATCCAGCTCGGCTTTAGCGGCAGCTGGCTGAATTTGTTTAAGATGCTCCAGATTGCTTTGATCCATAGCTAAAATCAGATCAAAGCGATGAAAGTCCTCGGCACTGACCTGACGTGCTTGTAAGGCAGAAATATCTATACCGCGGGCTAAGGCCGCCGCTTGCGAGCGCGGATCTGGGGCTTTCCCGGTGTGCCAGTCAGCAGTACCTGCAGAGTCAACGGTGATTTGCTCCGTCAGCTGCGCTTGAGCTAGCTCGTGGCGGAACATACCTTCTGCCGTTGGCGAACGACAAATATTTCCCAAACAAACAAACAGTACTTTCATCTCAATTCTCCCACCTTTACTTAGCTAGCAGTGCCCGTACCCGTGCTAAATCTTGCTCAGTATCGACTCCTGCTGGCGGTGCCGCAAGAGCGTCGGCCACATGAATTTGCACCCCATTCCACAGTGCCCGCAGTTGCTCTAGACTTTCTACTTGTTCAAGCTCACAAGCTCCCCAACGTACAAAATCGGCTAAAAATCCGGCGCGATAGGCATAAATACCGATATGCCGTCTAAAGTGCACATTGTTTGGCAATTCTTGTGGTGCTGTGGCTAAAGCATCTCGCGCCCAAGGTAAAGGGGCACGGGAAAAAGTTAACGCCATGCCATGTTTATTTGTAGAAACCTTTACTACATTGGGATTAAACAACTGCTCATACTGTGTAATAGGCTCAGCTAAGGTGGCAATTTTAGCCGCACTATGTGTGGCTAAATTCATCGCCACTTGATCAATAATAGATGCAGGAATTAAAGGCTCATCGCCTTGTACATTCACCACAATAGCCTCTTCTGGCAGATTTAATTGCTCAGCCACTTCCGCTAAACGATCAGTCCCTGACTCATGATCTGCACGGGTCAAAACCACCTTAGCATTAAAATGCTCACAGGCCGCTGCAATTCGCTCATCATCGGTGGCAATCACGACATCTTGGGCGGCGCTTTTTTTAGCTTGCTCCCACACATGTTGCACCATAGGTTTGCCAGCAATATCTAACAGTGGTTTACCAGGTAAACGGGTAGAGGCATAGCGGGCAGGAATAACAACAATAAAAGGCTGACTCATGAATGACTATCCAAACGCTCATCGGTGGTGAGAGTGCGGGCTTCAGTTTCTAGCATCACCGGAATTTCATCACGAATTGGAAAAGCTAGCCCATCCTGCTTACACCATAATTCATTTTTTTCAGCATTATATTTAAGGCCGCTGTTACATAGGGGGCACGCTAAAATATCAAGAAGTTTTGGATCCATTGACCTGTTCCTCTTTAGGGAGTTGTAAAAGCTCAGTCAGCTTTTCTGCCCACCATGCCACAAAATTGGCGGTAGGTCGTGCGTCAACTGCTAAATACCACCAGTTATCCGCTGCAAAAGCCCTGCATTTTACCGCATCTTTCTCGGTCATGATAACGGGTAAATCATCGGCAAAGTTAAACTCTTCGCCGGTAAATACTGCATGATCGGCAAAAGCATGGGGTATTGCTTGGTAGCCAAGCGCCGTTAAGGTATTAAAAAAACGCTGGGGATTGCCAATCCCAGCCACTGCATGCACTGCCTGCCCTTGTGGGAAATGATCAAGGCTAAACCGCTCACCGGTTTTTAGGTGAATAAAGGCGGCCGGTTCAACCTGAAAAGCAAAACTGGCTGCTGAGTCGCAAGCGCCATTAAACAACACCGCATCAACACTACTCAGCCGCTCCGCTGGCTCACGCAAAGGACCGCAGGGTAAGCAATAGCCATTACCCAATTGCCGCTGCCCATCAATTAGTACCAGCTCGCAGTCACGGGCTAAACGATAATGCTGCAACCCATCATCGGATAAAATTAACTGTACGTCATAGTGTTCGGTTAAGTAGCGAGCCGCTTGCGCCCGATCTGGATCAATCACCACCGGCACTTGGCTACGCTGGCTAATTAGTAAAGGTTCATCCCCTGCAATTGCGGCGCTATCACTGGCCGAAACGGCCCACGGATAAGCCGGTGGCTTAGCCCCGTAGCCACGACTAATCACCCCAACCGATAGCTGTTGCTGTTTGCAATACTCGATTAACCATAAAATCATCGGGGTTTTGCCAGTCCCGCCAACCGTAATATTACCGACAATCACTACGGGTACCGTCGCCTGATAACTGAGCTCAGGCGATTGCTGAAAACGCTTAAACTTGCGCTTAACTACCCCGCGATAGAGCCACTCTAACGGCTTAAGTAAAGTGAGCCATGAATACGGCCGACTCCAAGCGCGATACAACCAGTTAACAAACTTCACAAATTCAACACGACCTCAAGTATTTGAGCTATTAAGTATAAAAAAATATATCAATGGTTAATCAAATGAGTATTTAGAGAGTAATCATAATAATTTACTAATTAACCTCCCTTGTACCCCAACTAATCAGTGGCTTTAAAACTCAAAAACTAGGCAGGTTACTTTCTAACTGCTACATCCCTCTGATAGCAGCTAAGTTTTTCTAATGCTAGGAAGTAACCTTAACCCTAGCTTCAGTGAACCTATTGCATATTTGGTAACGACACTAAAGAAGCTAGTCGCCTAGGCTTTACCGCTGCTTCTTTTGCCAAAGTAACTTCTATGGCACCATGGATTGCCGTATCATATACTTTCAAGGCCAGCTCATCTAAGCTTTTTAAAACTTCAGGGTGTGGATGGTTATACGAATTGTATTTCCCTCGACTAATTATCACATTCCTCACTTTTAGCTGCTTCAAAAAATCTTTGCCGCTTGATGTTTTGCTACCATGATGTCCTAACACTAACCAATCAATTGGTTGCTTAGGATGTGCCTGCAACCACAGTTGCTCCTCTTTAATACCTGCGTCCCCTAAAATTAGTAATGCTTGCTCTTGTGTTTTAACAAGCAGCACGCAAGACCGCTCATTACTATTGCTTGCTTGAGGCGCTTGCCAAACCGAAAAATATACTTGATCCCATTCCCACTGCTGTGCCTGACAAGCTTCTTCTCCTAGTTGGGGCTCACCATTAATTACTTGAGTAATAGGCAATCGTTCTTTTAATACCACTGCGCCGCCTGAGTGATCAAGATCTTGATGAGAAATCAACAATAGATCTAAACCACGTATCCCCCTAAGCTGCAGACTAGGCAGTACAATTGTTTCCCCTAAGTTGGTTCCACCCATCGCAGGCCCTGCGTCATATAGCATAGCCTTATGTTTAGTTTGCAATAAAATTGCTTGTCCTTGCCCAACATCCATAACGGTCATCTTTAGCATACCCACCGGAAGACTTGGCGGTTGGTTCACCAATACTGGCAAGACCACTAAACTCAAGCCAGACTTATAAAAAAGTCCTCTTGGTGACAGTAAAGCAATCGTAAGTAAAAGAGTAATACTTAGCAGCAACGGCCTGTGCTCAATCAATAACGGCGACCAAAGCAAGTTCCACTGGGCTAAAAAATCCAATCCTAGCAGTAAACTATCAAGACTAATTTGTGCCACTCTAAGTAATGGTTCAGCAATTACAGTAATTCCGAATACTAAAAAACCAGTTGCTAATAAAGCTATTGGTAATATCCATAAGCTGACTACTGGGATCGCCAGCAAGTTAGCTATAGGTGAAACTAGACTTTGCGGTAACCCTTGAGTAATTAACACTACAAACAAACCTAAACTCACAATCAACTGCGCTCTAATTAATCCTCTCCAAGAGCGGGTTAAACGCAGGCGATAACTAAAGCACCACGCCAATATAGCTACTGCTGAAAATGACAACCAAAACCCTGACTGGTAAATAACCAAGGGCTCCAGTCCAGTAATGACTGCTAAAGCCAGCAACAAAGGTAAGTAGACTGTTAACTGCTGGTATTGCCAACGCCATAACAGCACAGTTAAGCTCATAATACAGGCTCTTTGAACCGGCACACCAAAGCCTGCCAAGGCCGCATAAGCTAAAATAGCAATGGCTGTTAATAGGCAAGTTAAACTCAACCCCAAACGGCCGCTAAACCAATAGCCTAAACGACCTAAGGTAAATAATAAGCCATAAATCAGACCTGCGACTAAGCTAATATGTTGACCAGAAATCACCATCAAGTGAATAGTGCCAGTAGCACGTAAGGTACTCCACTGCTCGCGGTTTAACGCCGCACCATCACCCAAAATCAAAGCCAATACAGCATCTGAATAATTAGCAGATAAGTGCGACTTAAGCGCTTGCTGTATCTGCAAGCGCCAGCGATGGTAATTAGCTTGCTGGCTTAATAGCTGCCCCTGTTTAACTGTGCCAGTGGCTCCGATACCTTGGGCAAAAAGCCATTTTTCATAGTCGAATAACCCTGCATTTTTTAAGCCATAGGGTGCCTTTAAGCTTACAGCTAAACGCCAGCGCTGCCCTGGCTCTAATTCTGGCGCAGAGTACCAAGCTAAACGCAGCTTTTGAGGTAATGGCCCACGTCTTGACTGCGCCTGTAGCAACTCAAAGCGAGTCATCTGTTGCTTACCAGCGGGCACAGTACTAGGCAATCCGCTCACTACTCCCTCTAGCCAGAGCGTACGCCCATCAAATTCAGCGGACAATTGATCAGCTAGAGTCTGCTGAATGTTCAACTGTGCCCAATTTAAGCCCGCTACAGCTGTTACTAATAATAAGAAAACCAGCTTATTGCTCAGCCAATATCCGACACTACCTAGCACAACGATGCTAAACAGTAACCAATTATCCATTATTGGCCAATAAAGCGCGCTGATGATGCCAAGCACCCAAGCAAATAAAAAGTAGCCCATTTCAGTCGCCTCCTGTGACTTTTAGGACAACTAAGCGTAACCTGTTAGACTTTTACTCAGCCGATTCAGTTAGTCCCCTACTAAGTGTAGTTGCTACACGGTTTGTTACAGTAATTTGCTGGGCTGACAGAATATAGACAGTTGATTTCAGCTATGATTTAACTGTTTTTTATTTGGGCCTAGCACGCTGTGCTAGGTCGTTTAGAGAGTGTAAATGCCACGCCAATTTATTAAACGCTTGACTCCTGATCCTGAGCGCATCAAAAACAATAAGTCTTTACGTTTTCTCGGCACTTTATTGCAGGACGCAAACCTATGGCACCTTAATCGCCACTCTATTGCCCGTGCCGTAGCCGTGGGGTTATTTTGGGCCCTCATTCCAATGCCCATGCAAATGCTTGCTGCAGCACTCGTGGCTATTCCCTTACGTGCTAACCTTCCAGTTTCGATTGGTTTGGTCTGGCTAACCAACCCCATTACTATGCCGCCGATTTTTTATGGTTGCTACAAATTAGGTACTTGGCTGTTAGGCACACCGGCTATTCAGCTACCGGATAAAATCACCTTAGCTTGGACCTTTGAGGTTGCCGCCACCCACTGGCAACCGCTGTATTTAGGTTCATTTGTGGCCGCTGTCTTAGCCGCTATTATTGGCTACGTAGGTACTCTGATGTACTGGCGCTGGTGGGTCAGCCGTTCGTGGAATCGGCGTTTACGCAAGCAAAAAAGGGCTCGCGAATTACGCGAACAGCTGGCTAAACAAAGCAAACAAGAGCCATAAAAAAGCCCAAGCTATTATTTAGCCTGGGCTTAGCATCAGTCGTTATCAAACTTATGCTGCGTTACTGTTGTAATTCTTGCTGAGTAAATAAATCATCAAACAGCATGCTAGATAAATAACGCTCGCCTGAATCAGGAATAATCACTACTAAGGTTTTACCTTGCATTTCAGGCTGCTCAGCCAATTGCAATGCTGCAGCCATAGCCGCACCGCTAGAAATACCACATAAGATGCCTTCTTCTTGCATCAAACGTAGCGCCGTTTGCTTAGCGTCCTCTGCAGTGATGGTTTTCACTTGATCAACCAAGCTTAAATCAAGGTTCTTTGGAATAAATCCTGCGCCAATGCCTTGTAGTTTATGTGGTGCTGGCTCTAACTCTTCGCCCGCTAACGCTTGACTAATGATAGGTGACTCCACAGGCTCAACAGCCACACTCAAAATAGGCTTACCGCAAGTCTGTTTGATATAGCGAGAAATTCCGGTCAGGGTGCCACCTGTACCAACCCCACTTACCAACACATCAATTGCGCCATTGGTGTCCTGCCAAATTTCAGGGCCTGTTGTCGCTTCATGAATCGCGGGATTCGCTGGGTTATCAAACTGTTGCAATAATACATAATTGGCAGGGTCTTGTGCCACAATTTCGTTAGCTTTATCAATCGCCCCTTTCATTCCTTTTGCTGGCTCAGTTAACACCAGTTCAGCACCGAGCGCTTTGAGTACTTTACGCCGCTCGAGACTCATCGAAGCAGGCATAGTTAAAATTAATCGATAACCTTTAGCGGCTGCCACAAAAGCCAAACCAATTCCGGTATTACCTGAAGTTGGCTCAACTAAGGTCACACCAGGCTTTAGCAAGCCATCACGTTCAGCTTGAGCCACCATATTAGCTCCAACTCGACACTTTACCGAACCTGCAGGGTTACGTGATTCAATCTTCGCTAAAAGAGTAACGCCTTTAGGGCCTAGGCGATTAATTTGAACCAGCGGAGTGTGCCCGATTGATTGGGCATTATTAGCAAATACATGACCCATAGTGAGTGTCCTTATACAAATTAATTAAGCGCTTCAGCATATCACCCTACACTAAGAATGCAGTTATTTCTCTAACCGTTATAACTATAAACCATATAGATACTGTTTATTTAGTAGTTAGCGCGCAGCTAGTTCGCTAAAAACTTAATCGTTACCTGCGGCCCGGTTGTCAATGAGGTCAACACCACATAAGCTTTAGCAGTGACCTGACACCTATTTTTTGGCCGCCACTTCTGGTGTAGCTGCATTAATCACTGTTGATTGATTAGCACCACCTGCTAACAAGCTAAAAAACAGCCCAACTCCTACAATTAGTGCAATCATCTCCAACCTTCTTGATTAACCAATGAATGCTTTATCAATGAGTGAAGCCAAATCATCACTCAGTGTTATACTGACCACTTATTAACGGCAAGTAATTCGGTTTGTTTATGTCCCCTTTTCGCCTTTTGCTCCTAATGCTACTGAGTCTACAAATTGTCGGCTGCAGTGTTTATCCAACCGATATCAACGCACGCCTAGTTCAGGCTGAAAATGATGCCGCTGAAGCCAAAGCGATTGCTTTAGAAGCCAAACGTCTTGCCGAACTGGCTCATTCACAGCCATAAAAAAAGCCTTTAACCCAGTTAGGTTAAAGGCTTTTTGGCAAACTAAGGTTGTTTAGCCAACAAAGCTTAGCAGCACCCCCGCCGCGACCGCTGAGCCAATAACCCCTGCTACGTTGGGCCCCATGGCATGCATCAGCAAGAAGTTTTGTGGATTAGCTTCCAAGCCCACTTTATTCGCCACCCGCGCGGCCATAGGTACCGCCGAGACACCCGCCGAACCAATTAACGGGTTGACCTTGTGCTTACTGAACTTGTTCATGATTTTTGCCATGATCAAGCCGGAGGCAGTCCCCGCACTAAAGGCGACCATGCCTAGCACTAAAATACCCAAGGTTTTCATTTGCAAGAATGCATCGGCCGACAGCTTGGAACCTACGGTTAAGCCAAGAGCAATGGTTACAATATTGATCAACGCATTACGCGTGGTATCAACTAAGCGCTCAACAACTCCGCTTTCGCGCATTAAGTTACCAAAGGCAAACATCCCCACTAAAGGCGCCGCGTCTGGCAGCAATAAGCCCACTAACAAGCACAGCACAATCGGGAAAATGATTTTTTCCGCTTGGCTCACATGGCGTAATTGCGTCATCACGATGGAACGCTCTTCTTTGGTGGTCAGAGCGCGCATAATTGGTGGCTGAATTAAAGGCACTAACGCCATATAGGAGTAAGCAGCAACCGCAATTGGGCCGAGTAAATCAGGTGCTAGCCTTGAGGTAACAAAAATTGAGGTAGGGCCATCGGCTCCCCCAATAATCGCAATCGAAGCCGCTTCCTTGATGGTAAACTCTAACCCAGGAATGCCTAAAGTGGTCAGCGCTAGGGCGCCTAGCAAGGTACCAAAAATACCAAACTGGGCGGCCGCTCCTAATAATAGGGTTTTAGGGTTAGCCAGCATCGGACCAAAGTCCGTCATGGCGCCCACTCCCATAAAAATTAACAGCGGGAAGACGCTGGTCGGTAAGCCTACTTCATAAAGCATGCCCAGCAAGCCCGCAGCCCCGGCCATATCAGCCACTGGAATATTGGCTAAAATTCCACCAAAACCAATGGGGATTAGCAGTAACGGCTCAAAGCCTTTGCGAATCGCTAAAAAAATTAGCACCGCGCACACTGCAATCATTAATGCCTGGCCAGCCTGTAGCTGGTATAGCCCCGTGCTCTGCCAAAGTACTAACAGTTTTTCCATTATGAATAACCTCAGCTAATACTAAGCAAGCAGTCGCCAACGGCTACCGCATCGCCCACTTTGACATCGACACTGGCGATGGTCCCGCTACGGAAGGCGCGAATTTCAGTTTCCATTTTCATGGCTTCTAAAATGATTAACACTTCGCCTTCTTCAACCGCCTGACCTGGCTGCACCAATACTTTGAAAATATTTCCCGCCAAAGGCGCGCCTTGAGGATCACCACTACCAACCACCGGAGCAGCAGCTCCACTGGTTACCGCAGTAGCTCCACCAATGGGCTTAATGCCTTCCAAATCCCCCCCTTCAGAGACCTGAACCACATAGGACTGGCCATTGACCTCAACGGTGTAAGCTTCAGGGCCTGAGGTTTCTTGCAGGCGCTCGTTCCCCGTCGGTACCGGTTCAAAAGCGTTTGGATTGTTACGGTTTTCTAAGAACTTCAAACCAATCTGCGGGAATAGCGCATAGGTCAAGACATCATCAATTGCATCATCCGCTAAGCTAAAGTTATGGTCTTTAGCCAGCTGTTGCAGCTCTGCTGTTAACTTATCCATTTCTGGCTCAAGCAAATCAGCTGGACGGCAAGTAATGGCTTCTGCCCCCTCAAGCACACGCTGTTGCAGTTCTGCGTTGAACGGCGCTGGTGCGGCACCATACTCGCCTTTAAGTACCCCAGCAGTTTCTTTGGTAATCGACTTATAGCGCTCACCAGTCAACACGTTAATCACCGCCTGGGTACCGACAATTTGCGAGGTCGGAGTCACCAAGGGAATAAAGCCTAAATCTTCACGCACCCGTGGAATTTCAGCTAATACCTCATCAAACTTATCACTGGCACCCTGCTCTTTGAGCTGGTTTTCCATATTGGTTAACATACCGCCTGGAACTTGCGCAACTAGAATACGCGAGTCAACACCACGCAAGTTACCTTCAAACTTGGCATACTTTTTCCGCACTTCGCGGAAATACGCTGCAATTTCTTCTAAGAGGGTTAGGTTAAGCCCCGTATCATGTTCGGTGCCCTGGAACATCGCCACTACTGACTCAGTCGGCGAATGACCATAAGTCATAGAAAATGATGAAATCGAGGTATCTACGTTATCAATACCGGCTTCCACTGCTTTCATAATCGCCGCTGTTGACAATCCTGCCGTAGCATGACACTGCATATGAATTGGAATTGACAGCTGTTGCTTTAGCTGGCTGACCAAATCATAGGCCACATAAGGCGTTAAAATACCCGCCATATCTTTAATAGCAATCGAGTCAGCGCCCATATCCTCAATTTGCTTAGCCAGATCCACCCACATTTGTAGTGTATGAACCTCACTGGTGGTATAGGAAATTGTACCCTGTGCATGTTTGCCGTTAGCTTTAACCGCTTTAAGTGCTTGCTGTAAGTTGCGCGGGTCATTCATCGCATCAAATACGCGAAACACATCTACCCCATTATAGGCCGCACGCTCTACGAACTTATCCACCACATCATCTGCGTAGTGACGATAACCTAAAAGGTTTTGCCCGCGTAACAACATTTGCTGTGGTGTATTAGGCATGGCTTTTTTAAGCGCGCGAATGCGCTGCCATGGATCTTCACCCAGATAACGAATACAGGAGTCAAAGGTCGCCCCTCCCCAAGACTCAACTGACCAAAATCCAACCTGGTCAAGTTTCTCTGCAATGGGCAGCATATCCTCTAAACGAACACGGGTAGCCAGAATCGATTGATGCGCATCACGCAGCACCACATCTGTAATCCCAAGTGGTTTTTTTATAGTCATGAGTGAAGCTCCAGATTAACTGCGACGCGCGCGATGCTGTTTAATAGCCAGTTCAATCGCTTGTAACACAGCAGGTTCAAGTTGGTCAGATAGAATAATAGGTTTAGGGGTTGCCACAGGAGTGGGAGTTGCAGGAGGGGTAAAGCGCTCAAGTACTGCAGAAAGCACTTTAATACAGCCAATCAATAGTATTAAAAAAACAAACACAAAGCCCATGCCAAATAGCATGAGCTCAACACCTTCAAGCAACAGGTTATGGGGCGACATAAGCACTCCTTGGTTAGCAAAATTCTGGCTTACTTTAAGCAGTTAGCCCTATTTAATACTGCTTAACATCAATATTTGGTGCGAAACAGTAGCCTAAATAGGGTTAACTAAGCAAATATTATGTTTTCCTAGAGGAGGAAAATAGTCGCTAGCCCAAGGAAGATAAAGAACCCACCACTATCGGTCATCGCCGTAATCATGACACTCGACCCCATCGCCGGATCCTTTCCTAAACGAACTAAGGTCATAGGAATTAATACGCCCATTAAGGCAGCTAACAGCAAGTTAAGTGTCATGGCGCCTACCATAACCGCCCCTAAGGACCAGCTACCATAGAGTTGCCAAGCGACAATGCCAACCACACCTCCCCAAATCAGGCCATTAATGAGTGCTACCGTAAGCTCTTTACGTAATAAGCGTGTGGTATTGCCTGTACTAACCTGATCTAACGCCATCGCACGCACAATCATGGTAATGGTTTGGTTGCCTGAGTTTCCGCCAATTCCAGCCACAATTGGCATTAAAGCCGCTAGTGCTACTAACTTTTCGATTGATCCCTCAAATAAGCCAATCACCCGTGATGCGACAAATGCCGTCACCAAGTTAACGGCCAACCATGCCCAGCGGTTTCTGATCGAGCGCCATACCGAGGCAAAAATATCCTCCTCTTCACGCAACCCTGCCCGACTTAAAGCCTCACTTTCACTTTCCTCACGAATAAAGTCGACAATTTCATCGACAGTCAGGCGCCCAATTAAACGTCCTTCTTCAGTGACTACCGGCGCCGATACTAAGTCATAGCGCTCAAAAGCCTGGGCTGCTTCATTGCTATCCTCTTCCGGGCGAAATGACACAGGATCATCTGCCATTACCTCAGAAACCAGCTTGTCTGGATCATTTACCAGCAGCCGTTTAATCGGCAAAATACCTTGCAGCACCCCTTCTTTATCGACTACAAACAGCTTGTCGGTATGATCTGGCAGCTCCTGCAAATGACGCAGATAACGCAGCACTACCTCTAGCGCGACATTTTCTCGAATGGTGATCATCTCAAAGTCCATGATCGCACCAACCTGATCTTCTTCGTAGGACAAAGCTGCACGCACGCGATCACGTTGCTGATCATCTAAGGTCTCAAGCAACTCATGCACTACTTCTTTAGGCAGCTCAGGCGCTAAGTCAGCCAACTCATCGGCATCGAGCTCTTTGGCCGCAGCTAAAATCTCATGGTTATCCATGTCTGCCAGCAACGTTTCACGCACGGCATCGGACACTTCCAACAGAATATCGCCATCATTTTCCGTGCGTACTAGCTGCCATACCAACAACCGCTCTTCTAAGGGTAAACCTTCGAGAATATAGGCAATATCGGCTGGGTGTAACTCGCTGAGTTTTTTCTGTAACGATAAAATCGGCAGGGATTCTTCAAGAAAAGCATGTTTATGCTCAGGTGCTAACGACTCTTCTAAAAGTCGATGCTGTTTCAGTAATTCAATGACCTGGGAAAACCGTTCCTGTAAACGGTCTTGGGGTTTAATGATGACTTCTGCAGCACTGGCACTTGACATAAAGGCTCTCCCTCATTTTTAGCAATAACCCGATCATTCTACGGGGTTTAGCTTATTGCTAGTGAGTTTTATTTAGTGTAATGGTAATTTTACCTAAGTTATCCCTAAGACACGTCTGCTTGATGACAAACAAGAATTACAGGCAAAAAAAAAGCTTGCATAAAGCAAGCTTTTTTATATGGCGCACTCAGGAGGATTCGAACCTCCGACCGCTCGGTTCGTAGCCGAGTACTCTATCCAGCTGAGCTATGAGTGCGGATCGGTGTGATTTACAGTTCACTTCTGCTTGCCTCAGCACTAACGCTTGAAGCTAATATGGCGCACTCAGGAGGATTCGAACCTCCGACCGCTCGGTTCGTAGCCGAGTACTCTATCCAGCTGAGCTATGAGTGCGTATGTTGCTCATTATACTGCTAACTATTTGTTTTACAAGGACTTTTTTATTTATCCAAGCTTTTAATAGTAGCGCTATAAAATGGCGGAGAGGGAGGGATTCGAACCCTCGACACCCTTTTGAGGTGTACTCCCTTAGCAGGGGAGCGCCTTCGGCCTCTCGGCCACCTCTCCGTTCAACGGGGCGTATAATACCTAAACGCCCCGCTTTTGCAAAGCTTTTTTTTAAAAAATAGTTAAATTAATTATTTGCCTCTTCTTTTTCCTTTTGAATGCGCTGATAAATCTCTTCGCGATGGACTGCGATTTCTTTTGGTGCGTTCACACCAATGCGCACTTGGTTACCTTTAACACCCAGCACAGTGACAGTGACTTCATCACCCACCATTAACGTTTCACCTACACGACGAGTTAGGATTAACATGCTTTACTCCTTGATTTCATAATTTAAAGTTACAGTCTGCATCTGTAATATTTTTTAATGGGTACGATCCCTTGGTTTTACAAGGATCGCCAGATAAGCGGCGATCCTGGCACGCAAGACAGAAATCTGTCTTTACTCCGTTTTTTTAGTAGGTGCATCCAAATCAAAGGCGGTATGCAGCGCACGCACTGCCAGCTCTAAGTATTTTTCTTCAACTACTACGGACACTTTAATTTCAGAAGTGGAAATCATCTGAATATTAATATTTTCTTTGGCTAAAGCCTCAAACATGCAGCTTGCAACTCCGGCATGGGAACGCATGCCGACACCTACGATGGACACCTTAGCAATGTTAGTGGTTCCCGCCACTTCACGGGCACCGATAGACGCAGCGACACTATTGAGTACCTCTAACGCCTTGTCATAGTCCAAATGATTGACGGTAAAGGTAAAATCGGTGGTGTTATCTTTAGCCACATTTTGCACGATCATATCTATTTCAATATTGGCCGCACTCACCGGTCCTAAAATCTTAAACGCCACACCTGGAGTATCTGGCACGCCGCGGATAGTCAGCTTGGCTTCATCACGACTAAATGCAATACCTGAAATAACTGGCTGTTCCATGGAATCCTCATCATCTAAAGTAATTAGGGTGCCCGCCCCTTCTTGAAAACTGTGTAATACACGCAGTGGTACGTTATATTTTCCAGCAAACTCAACGGCGCGAATTTGCAAAATTTTTGAACCCAAACTGGCCATTTCGAGCATTTCCTCAAAAGTGATTTGCTCAAGGCGCTTCGCTTGCGGCACTACCCGTGGGTCGGTCGTGTAAACACCATCCACATCAGTATAAATTTGGCACTCGTCCGCTTTAAGCGCTGCTGCTAAGGCCACTGCAGTGGTGTCAGAACCGCCACGACCTAAGGTCGTAATATTTCCTTGCTCATCTACCCCCTGAAACCCAGCCACTACCACCACTTTGCCAGCTTGTAACTGTGCCCGGACCTTGCTTTCATCGATACTTAAAATTCGCGCCTTGCTAAATTCACTGTCTGTGACTAACGGAATCTGCGCGCCGGTAAAGGAGACTGCAGGCACTCCTTGCTTAATCAATGCCATCGACAATAAGGCAATTGTAACTTGCTCACCGGTTGAAACCATTACATCCATTTCACGCTTTGAGGGCTTTTCCGTAATTTGCTGAGCCAGCGCTAATAAACGGTTGGTCTCTCCACTCATTGCAGATACGACCACCACAATGTCATGCCCATCTGCACGAAACTGTTTAATTTTGGCAGCCACTTGCTCAATTCGCTCAGTTGAGCCGACAGAAGTTCCACCAAACTTTTGTACGATTAACGCCATTTAAACTGCCTCCCCTAATAAACCAAATGTCCAACTAAAATCGCCCAAGGGCTGCTTGGGCGATTTTTGCGTTATTTGCTACGTGCGGCCACAAACGGACTCACTAACGCCAATGCCTCTGCAACCTTACTGCTATCGGTACCGCCGCCTTGCGCCATATCCGGACGCCCACCACCCTTTCCACCTACTACGGCAGCGGCCTCACGCATTAAGTCACCGGCTTTAAGCGTCGCAGTCAGATCCTTAGTGACACCAGCCACCAGCACCACTTTATCCTCAACCACACTCGCCAAGAGCACCACTGCACTGCCGAGTTTATTTTTTAACTGATCAATCAGTGCTAATAAAGCTTTACCATCTAGCCCATCCAGCTGAGCTGCTAGCACTTTTACGCCGTTAATCTCAACCGCTTCACTTGCCAAGTCACTGCCTGCAGCACTGGCGGCTTTGGCTTTTAATTGCTCTAGCTGCTTTTCTAACTGGCGACTGTGCTCAACTAAGTGCTCCAGCTTTTCCAGTAAATTGTCACGATTACCTTTAACCAGTTGCGCTGCTTGCTTAACTTGCTCTTCTGCTTGGTTGAGCCAAGTTAACGCCGCCTCGCCAGTGATCGCCTCAATCCGGCGTACTCCCGCAGCAACGCCGCCCTCGCTAATAATTTTAAACAGGCCTAGATCACCAGTACGTTCTGCGTGAATTCCACCACACAGCTCAACTGAGAAATCACCACCCATGCTTAACACCCGTACACTGTCACCATACTTCTCACCAAATAAGGCCATCGCGCCCTTAGCTTTAGCGCTTTCGATATCGGTGATTTCAGTGGCCACGGCGGTATTGCGACGAATCTCATCATTTACCATCTGCTCTAAGGCCGCGATTTGTTCCGCCGTCACAGCTTCAAAATGACTAAAATCAAAACGCAAACGCTGACTATCAACCAAAGAGCCTTTCTGCTGCACATGCTCGCCTAGCACTTTGCGTAAAGCCGCATGTAATAAGTGCGTGGCTGAGTGATTAAGCGCAGTGGCTTGGCGTACGTCTGCTGCCACTTGGGCGCTTAAGGTATCACCCAGTTTGAGTGCCCCTTGAGCTAATACGCCCTGATGCAAATAGGCATCACTGGCTTTCGTCGTATCTTGCACATCAAAGCGCATATTATTGGCTAGCAAGTGTCCGCAATCACCAACCTGACCACCGGATTCAGCATAAAAAGGGGTTTGATTCAGCACCACTACTCCTTCATCGCCTTCCGCTAACTGGTCTACTGCAACCCCTTGCTTAATCAAGGCCACCACCACTGCATCGGCTTTGGTGTATTCGTAACCTAAGAATTCAGTAGCCGCATCCAACTTAATTAAGCTGTTGTAATCCAGGCCAAAGGAGCTAGCTGCACGGGCGCGCTCACGCTGAGCCTCCATCGCCGCAGTAAAACCGACCTCATCAATACTTAGTTCACGCTCGCGGGCAATATCTGCAGTTAAATCCATTGGAAATCCATAGGTGTCATAAAGCTTAAACACCACATCCCCAGGAATCACACTGCCGTCTAATGCCGCTAAGTCCTGCTCTAGAATTCGCAGGCCCTGCTCTAAAGTTTTAGCAAACTGCTCTTCTTCCAGCTTTAAAATACGCTCGATCTGCGCTTGCTGAGCCACTAACTCAGGGAAGGCCTGCCCCATTTCGGCAACCAGTGCCGCCACAATTTTATGGAAGAATGTGCCCTTAGCACCTAGCTTATTTCCATGGCGACAGGCGCGACGGATAATCCGGCGTAACACGTAACCCCGGCCATCATTGCTGGGTAGCACACCATCAGCAATTAAAAAACTGCACGAGCGAATATGGTCAGCCACTACCTTTAACGAAGGCGCCTCATCATTGGCGCACCCAATCGCTTGCGCGCACGCTGCTAACAGGTTTTGGAATAAATCAATTTCATAGTTGGAGTTCACATGCTGCAGTACTGCACTGATCCGCTCTAACCCCATCCCGGTATCTACGCTAGGCGCAGGTAAAGGATGCATAACGCCATCAGCGGTACGGTTGTACTGCATAAACACGTTATTCCAGATTTCAATATAACGGTCACCGTCTTCTTCTGGCGAACCTGGAGGGCCACCCCAAATGTGCTCGCCATGATCAAAGAAAATCTCCGTACATGGACCACAAGGCCCAGTGTCACCCATAGCCCAGAAGTTATCCGAAGCGTAACGCGCGCCGCCATTGTCACCAATGCGTACCATACGCGCCTCAGGTACGCCTATTTCTTGGGTCCAGATGTCATACGCTTCATCATCTTCGGCGTAAACGGTTACCCACAGCTTATCTTGCGGTAAATTCAACCACTTTTCAGAGGTTAAAAACTCCCAGGCGTAATGAATCGCATCACGCTTGAAATAGTCACCAAAGCTAAAGTTGCCTAGCATTTCAAAGAAGGTATGGTGACGAGCGGTATAGCCCACATTTTCTAAGTCATTATGTTTACCGCCAGCACGGACACACTTTTGGCTGGAAGTTGCGCGGGTGTAGGCGCGCTTTTCTAATCCAAGAAAACAGTCTTTAAACTGGTTCATTCCCGCGTTAGTAAAAAGTAGCGTGGGATCGTTATCAGGGATAAGAGAGCTTGAAGCTACACGGGTGTGCCCCTTTTCTTCAAAAAACTGAAGAAAAGCTTCACGAATTTCTGCGCTTTTCATAAATTCTTCCAGACTTGGTTGGCTCGGCTAATAAACCGTTTTTCTGTGACTATCGCCATTTGGCATATAATGGCGCGCATTATAGCGAATTAAGGCTATACCGTCAGCTACCGATCAATGGTTGCAGTCGGGGCCATGCACATGCTCTTCAGCGTCTGCAGGGTCCATCTCTAGCTGCAGGCTCATTAAGTTGGTCGCTAAAGGACGAATCACTAAGTTCGCGTACTCACTATCCTCTTCTTCCACTTCCACGCCCATCAGCAATTGACCGTCGCCGACGTGCTGCACCCAAATTTCTTTACCTTGCCACTTAATTGCAAAACGTCCGCACTCTACTTGGCTGAGCTCGCCGTCTGCATTTTCTAAAATTAATTCAAAACCTGATTTCATTACCAATACCTAACTAAAAAACGCCGCAGGCACTAAATCTGCGGCTAAAAACACTGATTAAATGATTACGCTTGAGCTAACAGCTGTTGCAAGGCTTTCTCTAAACGCGCAAGCCCTTCATCAATATCCGCGTACTCAATGACTAAGCTCGGAGCAAAACGCACAACATCAGGCCCTGCTTGCAAGAGCATCAGCCCTTGTTGCTCAGCGGCTTTCAGCACTTCACCTGCCTTGCCCTGCCAAGCCTCGCTTAAGACTGCACCAAGCAACAAGCCCATGCCACGCACTTGCTGAAATACGCCGTATTCTGTAGCAAGCTGATGTAAACGTTCAGTAAAATACTGACTCCGTGCTTGTACGCCAGCCATGGTGCTCTCGTTATTAACGATACTGAGCACCCGATCAGCCACAGCACAGGCTAATGGATTACCGCCAAAGGTGGTGCCATGGGTCCCTACGGCTAAATGCTGCGCCAGCTCTTCGGTGGTCAGCATCGCTGAGATCGGAAAACCGCCACCCAGCCCTTTCGCACTGGTTAAAATATCGGGTTGCACGCCGTAGTGCTGGTAAGCATAGAGCTGCCCTGTACGACCGACGCCAGTTTGCACCTCATCAAAAATCAGCAACGCATTGTGCTTATCGCATAAAGCCCGCACCCCTTCCAAATAGCTTTGGGTCGCCGGCAACACACCGCTTTCACCCTGAATCGGCTCCAAAATCACCGCACAGGTTTTATCAGAGATTTGCGCTTCTAAAGCCGCTAAATCGTTAAAGGGTACATGGGCAACACCAGCAGGTTTTGGTCCAAAACCATCCGAATACTTCGGCTGCCCAGCTACGCTGACAGTAAAGAAGGTGCGGCCATGAAAGCTATCAAGGGCCGAGATAATCTCGTATTTTTCTGCCCCATACTTATTAAAAGCTACCCGCCGCGCCAACTTTAACGCCGCCTCATTAGCTTCAGCGCCTGAGTTACTAAAAAACACTCGCTCGGCAAAGGTGGCGGCCACTAAGTGCTTAGCTAAGCGTAACGTCGGCTCATTGGTAAATACGTTAGAGATATGCCATAGCTGGTTAGCCTGTTGGGTTAACGCCTCGACTAATGCGGGATGACAGTGTCCTAAGCTATTCACTGCGATACCACCGGCAAAATCAATCAGCTCTCGACCACTTTGATCCCAGACTCGTGAGCCTTGTGCTCGAACCGGAACAAATCCCGCTGGCGCATAATTGGGAACCATTACCTGATCAAAGTCTTCCCGTTGAACAGGTGTCTCTAGAACTGACATGATTTTCTCCTAGGAACAATCACAGTGGAAGGTGCCACTGATCACCTGCGAACCACGTTCGCTAAAATGGGGATTACTCTACTGCTTTTTTCACAAAACTGCTGCAATAAAATGCGCTTAGCGCTGATCTTTATCGCTCCTGCTAATGAACTGTTCCAGTGCCTAGGCTTAGATAGCTCTCGGTCAACCCTAGATCTGCTGCAAATAGCCTAGCAGCCCTTGTAAAAGCACAGCTTTCAGCCGAGGTAATTACCTACCCCTATCCGCTGGCTATCAATAACAGGTAAAATGATCACTTTTACCGTTGTGGATGCAAAACAATCAAATGAGTACGCTTTCAGTCAAACATGCAAAACTTCAAAAACGCCTGCGCCGTCTCGCCGGTGAAGCGGTTACTGACTTCAATATGATTGAAGACGGCGACAAGATCATGGTTTGTTTGTCTGGCGGTAAAGACAGCTACACCTTGTTGGATGTATTACTGCATTTACAAAAGGTCGCACCTATTTCCTTTGAGTTAGTCGCAGTCAACATGGACCAAAAACAGCCCGGCTTTCCGGAGCATGTTTTACCGGCTTATCTTAAAGAGTTAGGCGTGCCTTACCATATTATTGAAAAAGACACCTACTCAGTGGTGAAAGAAAAAATTCCAGAGGGTAAAACCACCTGCTCGCTGTGCTCCCGTTTACGCCGTGGCACGCTCTATACCTTTGCCGATGAAATTGGCGCGACCAAAATGGCGCTTGGCCATCACCGTGATGACATTCTGGAAACCTTTTTCTTAAATATGTTCTACGGCGGCACCTTAAAAGCCATGCCACCCAAGCTACTCTCGGATGATGGTCGCAACGTGGTGATTCGCCCACTGGCTTACTGCAAAGAGACGGATATTGCCGAATACGCTGAGTTTAAAGAATTCCCGATTATTCCTTGTAATCTCTGTGGCTCCCAAGAAAACCTCCAGCGGCAAGTGGTTAAAGGCATGCTGCAAGATTGGGAACAGCGCACTCCAGGCCGTTTGGATATCATGTTCCGCTCATTGCAAAATGTTGCGCCCTCACAATTGGCTGACACCCAACTGTTTGACTTTAAGAGCCTACGGGTTGATCAGTCTGCCCCAATGCGCTACCTGGATGTAACCGAGCTCTAGCCCGCGTGCCCCAGATCCTTAGCAGAGGATTAGACAGTTATTTAATTAGCTTGCTAAGGTATTCACTGATATTTACTAGGCACAAGGTTAGGTTATGGCTGAATCCACCCAGCAAGTTTTTATTGAGCGCGGCACTGTCGCTTATCGCAAAGCTACCCTTGCGCTATTTTGTGCTGGCTTTGCCACCTTTGCCTTGCTGTATTGTGTGCAGCCTTTACTGCCGCAATTGGCCGAAGCGTTTCAAGTATCGGCAGCCACCAGTAGCCTGGCCTTATCTAGCACTACTTTGAGCTTGGCTTGTTGCTTACTGGTAGCGGGTGCCTTAAGTGAAAGCTGGGGACGTAAACCCATTATGGCTATTGGCTTACTGCTCGCCTGTGCCCTGGGTATTGCCTGCGCCCTCGTGCGTGACTGGCATAGCCTTTTAGTGTTACGCACCCTGCTTGGTATTGCTTTAAGCAGTTTACCTGCACTGGCCATGGCTTATGTGGGCGAGGAGTTTTCTCCCCGTTCACTGCCCGTAGCGATGGGACTGTATGTCGGCGGTACCGCACTCGGCGGCTTATTAGGCCGCTTACTGGCTGGTTGGCTCAGTGATCTAGGCGGCTGGAGTTTGGCGCTGGGAGGAATTTCTGCCCTAGGTGCATTGGCGTGTTTGCTCTTTATCTGGTTACTGCCGCCTGCCCAACACTTTCAGCCACAACCTTTTTCCATTGTAGGATTAAGCCGTAACTTTAAGACCCACTTGCTGAACCCGCAGTTACGCCGACTGTTTTTGCTGTCCTTTTTATTAATGGGCAGTTTTGTGGCGCTGTTTAATTACATTGGTTTTCATTTATTACAACAGCCGTTTGCCCTCTCTTCCACCGTCATTGGCCTGTTATTTTTGGTCTACTTGTTTGGTATGGTGAGTGCTAATTGGAGTGGACGCTTAGTTCAACGCTTTGGCGCTAAACCCGTACTCAATAGCAGCCTAGGATTGATGCTACTGGGCGTGCTCTTATGCCTCACGCAATGGCTGCCTAGTGTGATTCTCGGCTTAAGCTTATTTACAATTGGTTTTTTTGCCGCCCATGCAGTGGCTTCTGGTTTAGTTGGGCAAAAAGCCTGCAGCGCCAAAGCCCAAGCTTCAGCACTGTATCTGTGTACCTACTATTTAGGCTCCAGTGCACTGGGCTATAGCAGTGGCTGGATTTGGGATCATTTTAACTGGAACTGGCTCATTCTGTTTTTAGCTACCGTGCTGCTGGGGGCGCTGTATAGCACCCGCAAACTGTAACTGGTTTTAGCTTAATTTAAGCTCTGCAGAATTTGTTCAACCATCAGTGCCGGATCCGCCGCTTGAGTAATAGGTCGTCCGACCACTAGGTAATCAGCTCCTGCCTGTATTGCCTGTGCTGGCGTTAAAATCCGCTTTTGATCATTGGCCGCACTGCCGGCAGGACGAATGCCAGGGGTGACTAAGCTCAACTGCGGAAAGTTACTCTTTAGCTCAACGGCCTCTTGGGCTGAGCACACCAAACCATCTAGCTCAGCCTGGGCAGCTAATCCAGCTAAGCGCAACACTTGTTCTTGGGGCGCTAGATCAAGACCAATACCGGCTAAATCCGCCTGCTCCATACTGGTTAATACCGTCACACCAATTAATAATGGATTCATTCCGCTGCGCTTTTCCAGCTCCTCACGGCAAGCGGCCATCATTTTTAGCCCACCCGAGCAGTGCACATTCACCATCCACACACCTAACTCTGCCGCAGCTTTAACTGCCATTGCAGTGGTATTAGGGATGTCATGAAATTTTAAGTCTAAAAACACTTCAAAACCTTTGGCTTGTAAGGCCTCAACCACCGCCGGTCCGCAACGAGTAAATAACTCTTTACCTACTTTAACTCGGCACTGCGCGGGGTTTAAGCGAGCTGCCATGGCCAACGCAGCGTCATGGGTAGGGAAATCTAGCGCAACAATAATAGGTTTGGTCATAAGGTTCTCAATCATGCAAACAAGATATAGTGAGGCTATTGTACCGATTTAATCGACTGATTTGCGCAGCAACCCAGGCAATTATTTAATCTCGCAAGGGTCTGACTGCATAAGCACAACCTCAGCACAGGAGAAAACTATGCCTTGGTACCTATGGGGATTAATCATTGTCATTTTTGGCTCAGTAATTGGCAGCCTGCTCTGGCTGAAAAACTCAGCCAACAAAATGCCGATTGATCCTGACAAGCTAGAACGGATGAAAGAGCGTAACGCTGAACTTGAAGCCCAAGAACAAGCTAAAGAGCAGCAAGACTAACCGACCAGGAAATCACCATGAAGACACGTATTGAAACCGATAGCATGGGCGAAATTGATGTCCCGCAAGCAGCGTACTGGGGTGCCCAAACCCAACGTTCAAAGCAAAACTTTGTGATTGGCGAGCAACGCATGCCACTGGCAGTAATCCATGCCTTAGCGCAAATTAAAAAAGCCGCGGCTCGCGTTAACCATCGTCTGGGTGATCTCACCCCTGAATTAGCGCAGTGGATTGAGCAAGCGGCTGATGAGGTCATTGCCGGTCAGCTTGATGAGCATTTCCCGTTAGTGGTGTGGCAAACCGGCAGTGGCACCCAAAGCAATATGAACGTCAATGAAGTCATCGCTGGCCGTGCCAACGAATTAGCAGGCCAAGCACGGGGCGGCAAATCGCCCGTGCATCCAAACGATCATGTCAACCGCGCCCAAAGCTCCAATGATTGCTTTCCTACCGCGATGCATATTGCCGCGCTCAAGGCCGTGCTGAGCCAACTATTACCCGCAGTTAAACATTTGCGTAATGGGCTCGAACAGCAAGCTCATCAGCATATGAATCTGGTAAAAACTGGGCGCACTCATTTAATGGATGCCACGCCCATTAGTTTCGGTCAAGAGCTGTCGGCATTTGTGGCGCAACTAGACTTAGCCAAGCAAACCATTGAAGCCACCTTACCTCAAGTAGCACAGCTAGCCCAAGGCGGCACCGCGGTAGGCACTGGACTTAATGCACCCAAAGGCTTTGCTGAAGCCATCGCCCAAGAGCTGGCTGAAATTACCCAACTCCCACTTACTTCAGCCCCCAATAAGTTCGCCGCTCTCGCTGGACAAGAAGCGTTAGTCAGCCTCTCAGGTGCGTTAAAAACCCTAGCCACCACACTGATTAAACTGGCCAATGATTTACGCTTATTAGGCTCAGGACCACGGGCTGGTTTAGGTGAAGTGCTACTGCCTGAAAATGAGCCAGGCAGCTCAATCATGCCTGGCAAGGTCAACCCTACCCAATGTGAAGCGTTGTCCATGCTGTGCTGCCAAGTGATTGGTAATGATGTCAGTATTACCACTGCAGCCACCCACGGCCACTTACAGCTCAATGTGTTTAAGCCGGTAATTATTCACAATATTTTAGAGTCGATCCGCTTACTGGCCGATGGCTGCCAAAACTTCCAAGATCACTGCGTTGCCGATATGCAGCCTAATGCCAAAATGATGCAACAGCATTTAGAACAAGGATTAATGCTGGTAACCGCGCTTAACCGACACATCGGTTACGACAACGCAGCCAAAATTGCTAAAAAAGCCCACGCCGAACACCTTACCTTGCGCGAAGCAGCGATTGCGCTGAACTTAGTAACCGATGAGCAGTTTAGCCAGTGGGTTAATCCAGCCCTTATGCTTGCACCCAACTAATTCTCTGCTACTTAAATCCTACCAGCGCTTAGCACTTCATTAGGCGCTGGCTAGGTTTGATAAAATAATAAAATGGCGCTGAGCAATAAAAAACCACTAAATAATGCTTTCATCAGCCGCGCTGGCAACTGGTGGGCGATTTTCACCCCATAACTTACTCCAAGCAAACCGCCTACACAGAGTGACAAGCCAATGGGCCAGTGCACCTGCTGGTGCCACGCATAAGCGGACAAGGTGACTAACGTACTGGGCAAAGCTAAAGCTAACGACAATCCTTGAGCCACCACCTGGGATAAACCAAACCACAGGGTCAAAATTGGCGTAGCCACAACCGCCCCACCCACACCAAATAAGCCGCCCATAAATCCCGCAAAACCACCTAAACCAGCAAACCAACCCCAAGCACGCGCGGGCTGCTCAGCGCGTGGCACAAAAATGACTTGGGTGAGATTCCACAGCATCAGCACCAATAAAAAACCAACAAAGAAGTAGCGCATAACCTGTGCTTCTAAACCCACGGCAATCGATGCGCCTACCCACGATAAAACAAAAGAAAAACCTCCAAGCAAACTGGCGGTTTTTAAGTTAAATTTATTTTTCTGGTGATAGCGATACACACCTAGCAACACATTAGGCACGACCATCACTAAAGCTGTACCCTGCGCCAGCTGCTGATCAAAGCCGTATAAAATTCCCAATACAGGAATCGCAATTAAGCCACCGCCAATTCCAAGCAAGCCGCCCAGCACCCCTAACGCCACGCCAAGCCCGGTGTTTATGAGCCAATCTATCGCAGTCATTTTATTCTCAAGTGCTCTACAGTCTCTGAAGACTGCAACTCTAACATCATTAACTCCAATAGTTCTCTTTCAGACCATATCTTGGCTTTTGGCTGGCAACCAAATAAAACAACGAGCCTCCCTATAGTTATTTTGATACCTGCATCCTCTACAGCCTTATACCTACTTTTACCTAGACGTCATACACCCTCATGCTAAACTCTACTTCTGAGCATTTTTATTATTATCTGGTTATTGATTACAAGCTATGACTCTCTCGATTGGGCTAATTGCTGGCGTTTCTTTGGCATATATTGCCGCTCTCTTTGCCATTGCATTTTATGGCGACCGCCGCCAAACCCCGCTGCCTTCCAAATTTAGAGCCTGGGTTTATAGCATGTCGCTGGCAGTGTACTGCTCTAGCTGGACTTTTTTTGGTTCGGTAGGTCAGGCCGCAGAACAAGTCTGGTCATTTCTACCGATTTATATCGGGCCAATTTTGCTCCTGTTATTTGCCCCTTGGGTGCTAAAAAAAATGGTGATGATCAGCAAGCAAGAGAACATCACCTCGATTGCTGACTTTCTAGCCGCTCGCTACGGCAAATCCCAACGTTTAGCAGTAGTCATTACGCTGATCTGTATTGTCGGCGTCATGCCCTACCTGGCCTTACAACTTAAAGGCATTGTGCTGGGCTTTAATTTACTCACCGGTAATGCCGGCAACTCCACCGGCGTGCTGGCCCAAGATACCGCGTTAATTGTCTCCGTGGCCTTGGCTCTATTTGCCATCTTATTTGGCACCCGCAATGTGGATGTGACTGAACATCACCGTGGAATGATTTTAGCCATTGCCTTTGAGTCCTTAGTCAAACTACTCGCCTTTATTGCGGTTGGATTATATGTAGTATGGGGACTATTTGATGGCGTAGGTGATTTATGGGTACAAGCGGCTCAAGCCCCAGCCCTTGAGCAATACCGCAACGAAGCCGTGAACTGGCCGGCACTACTGGTGCAAACCTGTGTGGCAATGATGGCGATCTATACCTTGCCACGGCAGTTTCATGTCACTGTGGTGGAAAATATCCAGTCCCGTGATCTTCGCATGGCGCGCTGGTTATTTCCTGGCTACCTGATTCTTATCGCCCTGTTTGTCATTCCCATTGCGGTGGCTGGCAAGCTGTTATTGCCTAACACCATTCCCGATGCCTACGTGATTAGCCTGCCTTTAGCCGATGCTAATCCGGGACTGGCTTTACTGGCCTTTATTGGCGGTGCATCAGCAGCTACCGGCATGGCCATTGTGGCCTCGGTCACCCTGTCTATTATGATTTCTAATCACCTGCTGCTACCGCTGTTATTGCGCCGTCGCTCCAGTGAGCGCCCATTTGAGGCTTTTAGCTATTGGATGCTCACCGCACGGCGCTTAAGCATTATTTTATTGCTGCTATTGGCCTATGTCAGCTATCGCTTACTGGGCAGCTCCACCAGTTTAGCCACTATTGGTCAGGTGGCTTTTGCTGCCCTCACACAACTAGCACCGGCTATGATTGGCGCTTTGATCTGGAAATCAGCTAACCGTCAAGGTGTGTTTGCAGGCTTAGCTACCGGTTATAGCTTATGGCTCTACACTCTGGTTTTACCTTTGCTAGCCCAAAGTATGGGCTGGTCGCTCAGCGCCTTTCCCGGTCTAACCTTTTTAGCTAATCATCCATTTTCCCTGCCGATTGATCCGCTCACCCTTGGGGTATTGCTCTCACTCTCGGGTAACTTTTTAGTCTTTGTATTAGTCTCGCTAACCTCACGCACCCGAGTTTCTGAGCACTGGCAAGCCAATCGTTTTATTGGCCAACATGTAGGTTCGCGCAATACCTTATCGGTACAAATTAACGACCTACTCACTCTAGCCAGTCGTTTTGTAGGCGAAGAACGGGCGCGGCAAAGTTTTGTGCGCTTTTCTTACCGTAAAGGAAAAGAGTTTAATCCCCAAGATACTGCCAGCGGTGACTGGATTGCCCACACCGAACGTTTATTAACTGGGGTACTTGGTGCCTCCTCAACCCGTGTAGTGGTTAAGGCGGCGATTGAAGGCCGAGAAATGCATGTTGAGGATGTAGTGCGCATCGTCGGTGAAGCCTCTGAAGTCTTGCAATTTAACCGTACCTTACTGCAAGGTGCGATTGAAAACATCACCCAAGGCATCAGTGTTGTGGACCGCTCATTACGCTTAGTTGCGTGGAACAACCGCTACCTCAAACTGTTTAATTACCCTGAAGGCTTAGTTCAAGTAGGCCGGCCAATTGCTGACATTATTCGGCACAATGCCAAGGCCGGTTTGTGTGGCCCTGGGGATGTGGATGCCCACGTCACCAAGCGCTTGTACTGGATGCGCCAAGGTACCGCGCACACCTCTGAGCGGTTATTTCCCAATGGCCGAGTAATTGAGTTAATTGGTAACCCAATGCCAGGCGGCGGTTTTGTGATGAGCTTTACCGACATTACCGCTTTCCGCCAAGCCGAAAATGCTCTTAAAGAAGCCAACGAAAGCCTTGAACACCGCGTCTTAGAGCGCACCCATGAACTGTCTCAGCTGAACCTTGCATTAGAAGATGCCAAGCAATTTGCCGAGTCAGCCAATGAATCAAAATCGCGTTTTTTAGCGGCAGTTAGCCATGACCTAATGCAGCCCTTAAATGCGGCTCGTCTGTTCTCAGCGGCTTTAGCCCACCAAGAAGCGCTACCTAGCGAAGCCCAGACCCTAGTCAAGAATCTTGATAGCTCACTGCGCTCAGCCGAAGACTTGATCAGTGACCTGCTCGATATTTCACGCCTAGAAGGTGGGCGGATCAGCCATAGTATGCAAGCATTTGCGCTAAAACCTTGGCTTGAAGCCCTGGGTGAAGAATTTAAAGCCTTAGCCCAGCAACAAGGCGTAGACTTTAGACTAAAAACCCTTGATGTATCAGTGGAGAGTGACCCTCGTTTACTGCGCCGGATTGTGCAGAACTTTCTCACCAACTCGTTTCGCTATGCCAATGGTCGCGTACTACTAGGCGTTCGGGCTAACCAAGAACGCGTCAGAATTGAAGTATGGGATCAAGGTCAAGGCATTCCTGAAGACAAACTGGAGTTCATCTTTGAAGAGTTTAAGCGCCTAGATAGCCACCAAACCCGTGAAGAAAAAGGGCTCGGTCTGGGGCTAGCGATTGCCGATGGCTTAGCGCGAGTACTCAACCACCCGATTGATGTACGCTCGATTCAAGGCAAAGGTAGTGTGTTTAGTATCAGCGTGCCGCGGACCTTTGCCGCACCGCAAGCGCCAGTAGTTAAACCCACTGTAACCACCCAAAGTCAGGGGCTAAGCAATTTATCGGTACTGTGCATTGATAATGAAGAAAGTATTTTACTAGGGATGCAAAGCTTACTCACTCGCTGGGGCTGTGAAGTACGCTTGGCTAAAACCCAAGCCGACTGCCAAGCCATTTTAGCCGAAGGCTTTACGCCAGATATTGCACTAGTCGATTTTCACCTCGATCATGGCGAGACTGGGCTTAATCTGATGAGCTGGCTACGCAGCCAACTGGGCGAAGACTTTAAAGGCGTTATTATCAGCGCAGATGGTCGCGAGGAAACCTTGCACAGTGTGCAGCAACATAACCTCAGTTTCTTTACTAAGCCGGTGAAGCCTGCACCGTTACGCGCCTTACTGAACTCGATTAAATAATCGCAATAAAATAGCTTTGAAAAAACAGTGCTGGCACTAGCCAGCACTTAACTAAAGCTCCGCTTTTTTGTATACTCCCATGGGTAATAAATTTATTAACTAGGAGTAACCTATGGCCGTTAAGACCATTACTGCAACCGCCAACATGACAGCCGGCATGACTGTAGAAGTACAAGCTGGTGGACACACCATCTATATGGACCAGCCGAAAAATGCCGGCGGTGCCGACAAAGGGCCTACCCCTCCTGACTTTTTAATTGGTGCTCTGGCCGGTTGCTTAGGCACCATTGGCCGCATCGTTGCGCACCAACAAAAAATTGCCTTACGTGGTATGCAGTTTGAAATTGAAGCGGATTTTGATACTGATCGTTTAATGGGTAAAGCCACTGAAAACCGCGCTGGTTTTTCTGAAGTGCGCCTGAAAGTTGATATTGATGCTGATCTCAGCCCAGAACAAAAGCAAACCTTCCTTGAAGAAATTGAGCGTCGCTGCCCAATCGCCGACAACCTAATCAATGGCACCATGATTAAAGCCGTCGTCGCTTAATCAATTAGTCATTAAAATAAAAAATGCCGGTGCTTAATATAAGCACCGGCATTTTTACTGACTCGCGAAAAGCAAGTTATGGCATCTCGTCGACTTCTTCAGTAGGTGCTGGTGGGATCAAATCTTCTGGCACCAGTTTTAGCCAAATTAAGGCAATACAGGAAATAAAGATCGAAGAGTAAGTACCTGCAGTGACCCCGATAAACAACGCCAAAGCAAAGCCCCATAAGTTATCGCCAGCAAAGACCATTAAGGCCGACACCGCCAATAAAGTGGAGATCGAAGTAGCCAAGGTACGCAGCAAGGTTTGGGTAACAGAGATGTTAATGTTTTCTACCAAGCCAGTGTTACGCAGAATCCGGAAATTCTCCCGAATTCGGTCAAACACAACAATGGTATCGTTAAGCGAGTATCCAATAATCGCTAACACCGCTGCCAACACTGTGAGATCAAATTGTAACTGGAAGAAGGAAAACACCCCCAAGGTGACAATCACGTCGTGAAATAAGCCCACCAGTGCGCCAATGCCAAACTTCCATTGGAAGCGAAAGCCTAAGTACACCATGATCCCAGCCATCGCCAGCAACATGCCTAAACCACCTTGCTCTCGTAACTCCTCGCCCACTGCAGGCCCTACGAACTCAACGCGCTTAATGCTCAGTTGCTCACTGTCTTGCGTGAGTACCGCCGCGACTTTTTTCCCAAGGTCTGGGTCATCGCCTGGCATCCGTACCAACACATCCGTCACCGCGCCAAAGCTTTGCACTACCGCATCAGCATAACCACCTGAATGCAGCTGATCCCGAACTTTATTCAGGTCAGCTGCCTGCTCATACTGCAACTCAATCAAGGTACCGCCAGTAAAGTCCAAACCAAAGTTCAGGCCTTTCACTGCCAAACTGGCAAGGCTGGCCAAGGTGAGTAGCACTGTCAGTGCAAACGCCACATGGCGTACACCCATAAAGTTAATAATTCGTTTCATCTTGGCCTCTTAAATCCACAGTTTTTTAACCTGACGACCGCCATATACAATGTTAACCATGGCTCGTGTCACCATAATCGCCGTGAACATTGAGGTGACAATACCCAATGACATAGTCACCGCAAAGCCTTTAATTGGCCCGGTACCCATGGCAAATAGAATCGCTCCCACCAATAAAGTGGTGAGGTTGCCATCCACAATTGCTGAGTAAGCTTTATCAAAGCCTTCATGAATAGCGCGCTGAATCGGCATGCCATTTGCTATTTCCTCGCGAATACGTGAGAAAATCAGCACGTTGGCATCCACCGCCATCCCCATGGTCAGTACGATCCCGGCAATTCCCGGCAACGTTAAAGTGGCACCGAGAATCGACATCATTGCCACTAGGTTTACCATGTTTAAGCTCAGGGCAATGGTCGCCAATAGGCCAAACACCTTATAAATCAGCACAATAAAGATGGCGACAAATAAGAAGCCCCACAACGCTGCCTTCACCCCTAACTGAATATTTTCCGCTCCAAGGCTTGGGCCAATGGTGCGCTCTTCAGCAAAGTACATCGGTGCCGCTAAACCACCGGCGCGCAGCAATAGCGCCAGTTCAGAGGATTCGCCTTGGCCGTTTAATCCAGTAATACGGAACTGGCTACCTAAGGCCGACTGAATTGTGGCTAGGCTAATGATTTTCTTTTCTTCTTTAAAGCTCTGCACTTCAACTTCTTGCAGCTTACCCTCAACTTCTTGCTTAACATAAGTTGTCACTGGGCGCTGCTCAATGAAAATCACCGCCATACTGCGATTAATGCTGTTGCGGGTAGCGCGGTTCATTAAATCACCGCCGCGCCCATCTAAGCGAATATTCACTTGTGGGCGGCCATTTTCATCATAAGAAGCCTGAGCATCAGTGACTTGGTCACCGGTAATAATTACGCTGCGCTCTAAGGCAACCGCTGGACGCCCTTCTTCACGAAACTCAAACATTTCGGTCGTGGCGCGTGGTGCATCCATTTCAGCAGCTAAACGAAACTCCAAACTGGCCGTTTTACCTAAAATTCGCTTGGCTTCCGCAGTATCTTGTACGCCCGGTAATTCCACCACAATCCGGTTGGCACCCTGACGCTGAACTAAAGGTTCAGCCACACCTAGCTCGTTAACCCGATTACGCACAGTCGTTAAGTTTTGCTTAATCGAGTACTCACGAATTTCGGTCAGTTTGGCTTGGCTTAAGTGCAATTGCAGCACTGAAATACCATTACGCTCTACCACGCTCTGCTCAAGCTCTAGGTAATCTTTACGAATTAACGCGCGAGCTTTATTCAGTGAGTCGGCATCATTAAACCCAAGCTGTACACCATTTTCTAGTGCGCCTTGGGTGCGATAGCGAATACGTTCTTTACGCAGCAAGCTTTTAACTTCACTGTCGTATACTTTTAGCCGTGCATCGATGGCTTTTTCCATATCCACTTCTAAAAGAAAGTGCACACCACCGGATAAATCAAGGCCCAGTTTCATTGGGCTGGCGCCTAATGCACGCAACCAATCAGGCGTAGTTTGCGCTAGATTGAGCGCGACAACGTACTCATCACCTAAAGCACGACGCACGACTTCTTTTGCTGGAAGCTGATCATCTCGAGCAGTGAGCCGCAATAAACCACCACGCGCGCTAAGCTCGGTTGCCTTAACTGGAATATTGGCTGCTTGTAAGGCCGCTGCGGCGCGATCCAGATCAGCTTGCTCTAATACTAAGGCACTGCTGGAGCCAGTAATCTGAATAGAAGGATCATCCGGATAGAGGTTAGGCGCAGAGTAGATAAAACTGATAGTCAGTATGGCTAGAATCAGCACATACTTCCAAAGAGGGTATTTGTTGAGCATGGTTCCGCCCGTAAATGACACAGGGCGATAAACGCCCTGTGAATAAACTTAAATAGCTTTTAAGGTGCCTTTAGGTAAGGCTGCTACCACGGCACTTTTTTGAACTTTTAGCTCAACCGTGTCAGAAACAGCCAAGACTAAAAAGTCATCGCTTACTTTCACAACTTTTCCAACAATCCCGCCACCGGTCACTACTTCATCACCTTTTTGTAATCCTTGAACCAAGTTGCGATGCTCTTTTGCACGCTTGGCCTGTGGACGCCAGATCATTAAGTAAAAGATCACTAAAAAACCGGCGAGCAAAATAAATTGCATATATTCACCACCGGGAGGCGCGCCAGCTGCAGTATCAGCAAAGGCCGCAGGAATAAAAAAACTCATGGTTCAGCTCCTGTAACTCTAGATTTTAATTAATGTATTAATTTAATGGCGGCGTAGGTAAACCACGTCGCGCATAAAACTCATCGACAAAGGCGCTCAATGTACCCTGTTCAATGGCCTCTCGTAAACCCGCCATTAAACGCTGGTAATGTCGCAAATTGTGTATGGTGTTTAGCATACTACCGAGCATTTCTTTACATCTATCTAAGTGATGCAAGTAGGCTCGACTAAAGTGTTGGCAAGTATAGCAGTCGCAGCTTGGATCCAGCGGTGACTCATCATGCCGGTGTACCGCATTGCGAATTTTAATCACCCCTGTCTCAACAAACAAATGTCCATTACGGGCATTACGAGTGGGCATTACGCAGTCAAACATATCCACTCCACGGCGTACGCCTTCGACTAAATCCTCGGGCTTGCCCACTCCCATTAAATAACGAGGTTTATCAGCGGGCATTTGCTCAGGTAGATAATCCAACACTTTGATCATTTCTTCTTTCGGTTCGCCGACCGACAATCCGCCAATCGCCAGTCCATCAAAACCAATCTCACACAGCCCTTCTAACGAGCGCATACGCAAGTCTTGATACATACCGCCTTGAACAATCCCAAATAAAGCCGAAGGATTATCGCCATGGGCAATCTTCGAGCGTTTCGCCCAACGCAGCGATAATTCCATCGAGCGCTTAGCCACGTCATGCTCTGCGGGATACGGCGTGCATTCATCAAAAATCATCACCACATCCGAGCCTAGCGCACGCTGCACCTGCATCGACTCTTCTGGCCCCATAAATACTTTGCGCCCATCCACCGGTGAAGAGAAGTACACCCCCTCTTCCTTGATCTTACGCATAGCACCCAAGCTAAATACTTGGAAACCACCAGAGTCGGTTAAAATAGGGCCTTGCCACTGCATAAAGTTGTGCAGATCACCCTGCTGTTGAATCACTTCCGTGCCCGGACGCAGCCATAGGTGAAAGGTATTACCCAGGATCATATGAGCACCAATCGCCTCAATATCACGCGGCAACATGCCCTTAACGGTGCCGTATGTACCAACTGGCATAAAGGCAGGAGTTTCAACGACACCTCGGGGAAACGTCAGGCGTCCACGACGCGCCTTACCCTCGGTCGCTAATAACTCAAACTGCATAAAAGACATAAACAATTATTCCTCTGGAATACTAGGCTGCGGATGACGGGTTAAAAACATTGCGTCACCGTAACTAAAAAATCGATACTTATTCGCCACCGCCGCGTGATAGGCAGCCATGGTTTCGTGATAGCCGGCAAATGCACTGACCAACATCAACAAGGTTGATTCAGGTAAGTGAAAGTTAGTCACCAAGGCATCCACGACATTAAACGTTTTACCTGGGTAGATAAAAATATCCGTATCACCAGTAAAGGGCTGAATCTTACCAGATAACGCCGCAGTCTCTAAAGAGCGGACACTGGTAGTCCCTACTGCAATTACCCGCCCTCCACGCGCTTTACACGCCTCAACGGCTTCTACTACTTCAGGACTAACCTCAAGCCATTCACTGTGCATGTGATGCTGTTCAATGGTCTCAACTCGTACGGGCTGAAAGGTGCCCGCGCCTACGTGCAAGGTCACAAAGGCTTGCTCCACACCTTTAGCGGCTAGGGCATCTAGCATGGCTTGATCAAAGTGCAGGCCAGCGGTTGGCGCCGCCACTGCCCCTGCAGTTTGCGCATAAACGGTTTGATACCGTTCACGGTCAGCAAGCTCATCCGCTCGATCAATATAAGGCGGCAATGGCATATGGCCGATTTGCTGCAGCACCTGCAGTACCGGCTGAACAAAGGCTAACTCAAACAAGCTATCATGACGGGCGAGCATGCTGGCCTGAAATCCCGAAAACTCAAGCAAACCCCCTACTTTAGGCGCCTTACTGGCGCGGACATGCGCTAATACCCGATGCTCATCAAGCACACGCTCAACCAGCACCTCAAGTTTACCGCCGGTAGTTTTTTGGCCAAATAAACGTGCTGGAATCACCCGCGTGTTATTAAACACCATCAGATCGCCTGGCTGAATTTCAGCTAATAAGTCAGAGAACTGTTGATGCTGCAGTGCCTCACCTGCTTTTAGCATTAAAAGACGGCTGGCTCTGCGCTCCGCTAACGGATAACGGGCAATGAGCTCATCGGGTAAATCAAAATGAAACTGCTCAACGCGCATGACTTTTCTTCAATCTGCAAAACGCTAAAGCTTAGCGGAAACCGCCTAAAATAACCATGAAAAAACATTTGACCAATAGGCTGTGCATCTCTATACTTTCGCGCCATGCCTCGGTGGCGGAATTGGTAGACGCAGCGGATTCAAAATCCGCCGTTGGTAACAACGTGGGAGTTCGATTCTCCCCCGAGGCACCAAATATAGCCTGTAAGCCTTATCTCTAAAGGCCTACAAAAAAGATCTGAATACCCCCAAAAACATCCCAAAAAACTGCATCAGCCAGCAAGGCTAATCATTCCTAAAGAACTCAGCATCAAGTGCTATAGCCCTGCTAGGTAGTAACTTTTTTATTCTCTATACGTCACCCGCCACCTGTTATTCCAACTTCGCTGCATACTTAGCTCAAATCCTACTAAGCCAGCCTTTTTCGCCGAACCTTGCTGAACTTTAACTAATTTTCCACTCTCAATAGTCACTTCTTAGAATAAGCACTGTATTTGGAGTGTGCCATGCCTAATCCCAATCTGATTGTACAACGCTACTTAACTCAACCTAATCTACAGGCTGCTCTTAACCTAATTGCCCGCGCACTCTTGGCTTATATTTTTATTGTCTCGGGCTGGGGCAAGTTATTTGCTATGGAGCCTACTTTGCAATATATGGCGAGTCAGGGGGTACCCAGCTTTTTTTACCCCTTAGTGGTCTTGCTTGAGCTCGGTGGTGGACTGGCGATTTTATTCGGTTTTCAAACCCGCGGCGTAGCCTTGGTATTTGTCGTATTTAACCTAGCTTCTGCCTTTATCTTCCATGGCACGCCTGATCAGGCCACTGCCTTTATGAAAAACATCAGTATGGCTGGTGGTTTTTTAGTGCTAGCCCTACAGGGTGCGCAGCGCTTTAGCCTTGATCACGCCATAGAACACAAAAGCCGCAGCTAACCGCTGAACTTGCTAAAAGTTAGCAGTCATGACTTTTAGCAAGTAGCTTGTCCGCAGCTACGTTTGTTATTTGGCAGTACCCAACACCCACAATGAAGTAATTTCTTGTGAGCGCTCGTGGTAAAACGCATCCTGCTGATCGTGGCTACGACGGTGACTGGGCTGGGTATCCAAGCGCTTGATTACCCGTAATCCCGCTTGCTCGATCCAGTGCAATAGCTCAGTGCGCGTTCTTAGCTGTAAGTGCTCGGCAAGATCAGAAATAATAATCCAGAGTTGCCCGCCACTATTTAAACGCTGTGCACCACCCTGCAACACTTGCTTAAGCATCCGGCTTTTATGGTCATAGACTGCAAACTCTAACGCGCTAGATGCTTTACCTGGCAACCAAGGCGGATTACACACGATCAAGTCATAGCTCTGCAGCGTATCAGGAAACAAGTCAGCTTCAATAATTTGCACCTGCTGGCAATACCCCAGTTGTTGGATCGTTTCCTTTGCCGTAGCAATCGCCGCTGGATTAATATCGGTTGCCAGCACTTTAGGCACGCCTTGTTTAGCCAACATGGCCGCAATCACCCCAGTGCCGGTTCCTATATCCAGTGCCTGCTCTGCCTTAAGCTCAGCACAGGCCTGTTCAACCAAAGCTAAATATTCGCTACGCACTGGAGCAAATACACCATAGCGCGGATAAACCGAAGCCTGTAACTCTTTAACTTCAACCCCTTTAAGCCGCCACTGATAAGCCCCTAAAGCACCTTGCAATGCACGCAGCGGCAATAAATAACGATCTTCCTGCAAGCCAAATGCTGCCTGCAATGCCTCAGCAGTATCAGGTGCGCGCTTAAGCGCACAACTACCGTTAGCACTGAGCTGAATCAGCAGCTGATTTAAAATAGCGGCCCGCTGGGCTTGCTGTAAGCGATACTGATGAAACCTTTCAGCCGTAGTTAAAGCCCCTGCTTTTTTCTTTGACTTTGCTTTAAGACCGCGCTCAAAACGCCGGCCCATGGCCTGCAATAATTGCTTAGCATTTTGAAAGTCACCTTGCCATAACAAGCCATGGCCTTCACAAGCTAAACGGTAAGCAGTATCTGCGTTGACCTGATCATCGATCACCGTTAACTTGCTTGGAATTTTGGTAAAGTGCTCACTTAACCATAAGGCAGATTCGATAGATGATTGTTGCTGCCACTCAAGGTATTCTTGCGCCGACATAGGCACTCCAAATTCAGTGATACTGAGACTAATGACGCCTAACGGGCATTAGCTTTAAAATAGTGTCCCACTTTACCAAGAATTCAGCCATTCCCTTAATTCCGCCCTTTTATTGCTGGGATCTACCATGCTCAATTGTCACCTTCAGCTTAATTTGTCACCACTTCGCCGTTACGGATTGCTACTGGGAATAACCTTACTCAGCGGCTGTAACCACTTTATTGGCTCCCAAGAGCAATCACTGCCTATCACCCAAGGCGCGGTAGCGATTAAAGGGCTAGCACAACCGGTTCGAATTAAACGTAATGCCCTAGGCTCACCACTGATTCAGGCTGCCAATGCCCATGACTTATTATTTAGTCAGGGCTTTTTACATGCGGATCAGCGTTTAGAGCAAATGATGCTACAACGTGCCATGGCTTACGGTACCTTGGCTGAAATTCAAGGCCCTAAGGCCTTACCAAGCGATTATTTAATGCGCTCCCTCGACTTTAAAGGCCAAGCTCAGCAACTGTTGCAGCAACTACCTAAGGGGCTACGTACTTATCTAGAGGTTTATGCCCGCGGGGTCAATGCTCAGCTGTATCATCAGCGCCAGCAGTTAGCCGACTATGCCTTAACAGCAACAGGCAGCCCCGCTTACTGGCGAGCTGAAGACTCACTGGCCAGCTTACTGTTTCTGGGGTTTAGCTTGGCTGGTAACCTCAATGATGAGCTAACACTGACCTTACTGACGGATAATTTTAACCCAGCACAACTGGCTGCCTTAGTTAACAGCGATTCAGCCGAAAGCCTGACGCTACTGACACAACTAAAACAATACAAAAATCAATTACTTGAGCTCGAACCCGTACTAGCCGCTAGCCTGTACTTAAACCAACAGAACCGACTAGCGAGCCTGTCCAGCTCCCAGTGGGCGCAAAACCGTCGCCCACAAACAGGAAAAAGTTTATTAGTCAGTGACTGGCATGCCAATCCTCAGCTCGGAACAGCACTGTATTTAAGTCAATGGCAGTCGCCTGAGCTGGCAGTGGCTGGCTTTAGCTTGCCAGGCTTTCCTAGTGTTTTAGCCGGCAGCAATCAGCGGGTCGCCTATTCTTTTGCCAGTAGCAATGCCGATAATCAAGACCTCTTTATCGAGCGCCTAGCCTTGCGTAATGGCCGCTTAATGTACCTTGAGCAACAGCAGTGGCGGCCCGCCCAAGCAAAAATCGAGCGCTTTATAGTAAAAGGCCAAACCCAGCCCCTGACCCATACCTTTTATCGCACCCCACGCGGCCCGCTCTTGCATAACGGCTTAGTCAGCGCTGCGCAGTTAAACGGTAAATCCAGTGTTAGTCTCCAGCAGCCGCAACAGTTTACGCCGCAAGCCGTGGCAGCTTTATTTAAGTTTATGCAGCTCAATCAAGCCGAAACTGGTCTGGCACTGGCGAGCGACTTACACCTGCTAGGATTAGAAATGCTGTTCGCTGATGCCCAACAAATTAGCTGGCAAACCACCGGGAGCTACCCCAGCCGTGGCGCAGGCCGTGGTTTATTTCCAGTAGCCGGCTGGGAGATAGATAAGCAGTGGCTTGGGCTGCTAGAGCCTAGCTTATTGCCCTATGACATAAATCCAGCTTCTGGAGCGCTAGTGACTGCTAATAACCAGCCGGGGCAACAGTTTGGTTTAATTCTCAGCAATCAAGGCAATGGACGCTACCGCGCCCAACGGATTGAGCAACTGCTAACGGCCAGTCAGCCACCCGCCAAAGCAAACTTGGCACTATTTAACTCGCCACTAGATATCAGCGCCCAGCGTCTACAGCACAGCTTACAGTTACCCCATATTGCCCACCCGCTAAAGCAGGCTATAGAACAGCAAGCCCCAGCCGAGCAAGCAAAATCACGCTTTATTTTGCAGCAACTGCAAAACTTTGACGGCCTCTTAGCCTCTGACTCAATCGCTGCCGCCATTTACAGCCAATTATTGGCAACCAGCCAAGAGTTTTTACTGCAGTCAGCCCAGCGGCCACTCTCGCCTGCCGCCCTGCAAGGCTTTCAGCAACTCAGCAATAATTCTACTGCGCCTGCTCTAGCACACTTACTGCAACAAGATAACAGCCCTTTTTGGCCTCAATCTAAAGGCCAAGCACTGGCTGAGTTATTCCTCGCCACCCACCAACAGCTAAGCCAAAAACTCGGCAGCAATAGCACTCGTTGGCAACTGCATCGGTTACAAGGGCTACCTGCAGATTTACCAAGTGGCTCAATTCACACCCTCAACAGCCTACAGCTTGATGCCAATCTACCCTCAGGCATTGAGCGTCTTAGTAGCCAACGGCTACTGGTAGACTTTAGCCTGCGTGAACCACTATTAGTTGCCGAGCGCCCCATTAACAAACGGCGCCCAGAAGCATTTCGCTCTAGCTATTTACCCTTTAGCTCCAGTCATCAACACACTATGTACCGTTATGCGCCTTTACAATTACAGCCCAAGTAACTTGACCTAGATGCAAGCCGTACCTAGCTCGCGCTATACTCAGGCTCAAGCTGGCAAGGTTTTACTGGTCGGCTAAGGAATTATTTGCTGTATTTAAGCTCTATTGAGCGTTAAATACTATTGAGTTATAAGCTGAACAGGAGTAACACCAAATGAAAGGCTTAACTAAACTAATTGTTGCAGCCAGTGCCCTAGCGCTGATTGCCGGTTGCGCTAACAATAACCCGTACAACGAACCGACCGACCGTAACAAAACCGCGATGTATGGTGGTTTAGGTGCCCTAGCTGGCGCGGCAGTAGGTGCCGCAACGTCTAGCAAAAAAGACCGCGGTAAAGGCGCCTTAATTGGCGCGGCGGTAGCAGGTGCTGCAGGTGCCGGTTATGGCTACTATGCTGACAAACAAGAAGCCGAGCTTCGTCGCAGCATGCAAGGCACTGGCATTGAAGTTCAACGTGAAGGCGACAATCTGACCCTCGTAATGCCGGGTAACGTCACCTTTGCTACCAACTCAGCCAACATTACCAGCGAGTTCTACGCGCCGCTAAATGACTTAGCCCGCTCCTTCCAACAGTACGATCAAAACACTATTGAAATCGTTGGTCACACTGACAGCACAGGTTCACGCCAGCTTAACCTAAATCTGTCACAGCGTCGCGCGCAAAGCGTAGCCGATTACCTCAGCAGCCAAGGGGTTAATCGCGGCAGAATGAGTGTGCATGGTGCAGGTCCAGATCAGCCTATTGCTAGCAATAGTACCGCCCAAGGCCGCCAAGATAACCGCCGCGTAGAAATCAATTTACGCCCAATTCCTGGCGCTTATCAGTAATTTAGCTCTTCAGACAAGGCGCAGCTCACCCTGCGCCTTGCTGACTTTCCCCAATGCCTTCACTCCGCTTTTGCTCCATCACCTCAGTCGCCTTGCGCACTAGCTGCTCTTTCGCCGCCTTACCTAACTTCTTAATTGCTAATTCACGCTTAAGCGCCGTGGATTTATCAGCACAGGCTTCTAGATAGACCATGGCCACTGCCGGGCTTAACGCAAAAAATCGTGCGCCCTTGCCGGCTTGATGCTTAGCTAAGCGTGCCTGTGGATTATTACTGATACCACAATACAGCGCATTGTTTTCTGCCCTAATTAAGTACACCCACCAAGGCTGCTGAGCCGAAGCTGGCGCTGATGAGTTTGTGCTGGGGGCTGATTGTTTAATTTCCATAAAGCTCTAAACTACGACTTTGGCTGAATTCTATGACAGAATGCCTATTCTTCTTGATTTGAATGCAATAACTGATGGCTATACAGATTATTACTACCGGTGGCACCTTTGATAAGGTTTACTTTGATGCCTTATCTGAGTTTTCTATTGGCGAGCCACAAGCCGCCAACATCTTACAGCAAGCCAAGGTCAACTGCCGTTATCAGCTGACCAGCCTGCTCAAAAAAGACAGCTTAGAGCTTACCGAGGCGGATCGTGCCTTACTAAGTCAAACCATTGAACAGTCTAATGCCCAACAGATTGTGATTATCCACGGCACCGATACCATGGCCCTAAGCGCTGACTACCTTAATCAAGCCAGAACCGCTTACCCCGATAAAACCATCGTCTTGACCGGGGCGATGCAGCCTGCTCTGATGCAACACAGTGATGCCCCCTTTAATCTAGGCTTTGCCCTAGGGGCCGCACACTGCTTAGCCGCAGGTATTTATATCGCGATGAATGGACAAATTTTTGCTGCTGGCGCAGTACAGAAAAACCGCGCGGCGCAATGCTTTGAAGCTTTGGAGCACCCTACACCATGTTAGACGCATTGATTGTTGAACCCCTGCAAACAGCTGACTCGGCAGTAATTTGGCTCCATGGCCTAGGTGCTAGCCAAACCGACTTTGAGCCGGTAGCACAAATGCTGCAGCCTAAGCTGCGCAGCACGCGCTTTATTTTACCCCAAGCCCCAACCCGGCCAGTCACGGTCAATGGCGGCTATGCTATGCCGAGCTGGTACGACATTTTAGAAATGAGCGCCAATAAACGCGCGATTAATCAACAACAACTAGAGCAATCGGCCGAAGGCGTAATGCAGCTGATTGAGCAGCAACGCGATGCTGGCATTAACCCTAAACGAATTTTCTTAGCCGGTTTTTCCCAAGGTGGCGCGGTAGTCTTACACACTGCCTACTTACGCTGGTCAGGCTCCCTCGGTGGCGTACTGGCGCTGTCCACCTATGCACCTACCTTTAGCCCTGAGTTGCAGCCCATTTCCACGCAGCGCCCTGCCTTTGTTATGCACGGCTTATTCGATGGCGTCGTCCCCCCTGCCATGGGACAAGCTGCCTTTCAGCAGCTGCAAGCCTGGCAAGTTGAAAGCCGCTGGGCAGACTACCCTATGCAACATGAAGTGCACCCCCAGCAAATTAAAGATATTGAGTCTTGGCTCGAACAACACCTCAATTAAGCTACTTACTTTGGCATTAATTGATATTTCATCAACCTAGGGACTGACGTAAAATCCAGCTACCTTTCACACTATAATGAGAACGCCGTGCTCAAAGCACTTAAAAAACTATTTGGCATGCCCACCGATCCTGCCGCTAAGCAAGCGCCATCGACTGCTGCAAGCCATACCGAAACTAGCGCTGCTGCAAATAACAGCAAGCCGCGCTCGCGTCATGCTACGCAAAGCGAGCCAAACAAATCCACTCCCCCACGTAAAGCCCGTCCAGCTAAAGCTGCCCCGAAAAAAGCGGCTTGGTCACTCAGTGACTTTCAGGTTGAACCTGCAGCAGGCAAGACTCGCTTCCATGATTTCCCCTTGTCCGAGCCACTGATGCACGCCATCCATGACCTTGGCTTTCCTTACTGTACACCGATTCAAGCGGGTGTATTGGGGCACACAATCGCCGGCCGTGACGCCATTGGTCGCGCCCAAACTGGTACTGGTAAAACTGCGGCCTTTTTAATTTCAACCATTACCCAATTACAGCAAGTGCCTCCCCCCAAAGAACGCTACATGGGGGAGCCACGCGCCCTAATCATTGCGCCTACTCGCGAACTCGTAGCACAAATTGCCCAAGATGCGATTAACTTAACCCGCTACACTGAGCTCAACGTCATGAGTTTTGTCGGCGGCATGGACTTTGATAAACAACTCAAAGCACTAGAAAAAAATTACTGCGACATTTTGGTAGCAACCCCAGGACGCCTGCTAGATTTTCAACAACGTGGCGAAGTCCACTTGGATATGGTCGAAGTCTTGGTCCTTGATGAAGCAGACCGTATGTTAGATATGGGCTTTATTCCTCAAGTACGCCAAATTATTCGCCACACGCCACCCAAATCCGAGCGACAAACCCTGCTATTTTCAGCGACCTTCACCGACGACGTGATGCGCTTAGCAGAACAGTGGACGATTAACCCAGCCATTGTGGAAATTGAACCTGAACAAGTCGCTAGCGATCGCGTTGCGCAACAAGTCTATGCGGTGGCTAACAGTGACAAATACCGTCTATTGCGGAATTTGATTCAGCAAAATGACTGGTCGCGAGTCATGGTCTTTGCTAACCGTAAAGACGAAGTACGACGCATTGAAGAACGTTTACGTAAAGATGGTATTAAAGCTGCGCAAATGTCAGGCGATGTTCCACAAAACAAACGGATGCGCGTACTCGAAGACTTTAAGCAAGGCAAGCTACAAGTCTTGGTCGCCACTGATGTCGCTGGTCGCGGGATTCATATTGATGGCATCAGTCATGTGATTAACTACACTCTGCCAGAAACCCCAGATGATTACGTGCACCGGATTGGCCGCACCGGACGCGCTGGCACTGAAGGTGCCTCGATCAGTTTTGCAGGAGAAGATGATGCTTTTGCCCTGCCGCCGATTGAAGCTTTACTGGGCAAAAAAATTGACTGTGAGATTCCACCTGAGCATTTATTAAAACACTAACCCGTTAACTGGTGTTTGACATTCAATAACGCTATGTTCGACTGCGGCTCGGCATAGCGTTTTTTATTACCTATTTTTTGTCTATCAATTCTTCCCAGCCCCAAGCTTAACGCTCAAAATGGGATGACTGATTAGCTCGCACCTTACCCACACCTTAATTGAAAAAAAGCACGCTAAGCGTGGCTTAATCAGGGCTAGAAAAACAATCCACACATTCTGTGGATAACTCTGTTTATATCAGTTTAAGAAATTGCTACAACCCACTAAACATGCTGCCTCTCTACAAATTGTTGTTTTTTTCACCAGAAAATATTTCTTTAATTTTCAATAACTTACAACGAGTAGTGAGTCAACTCAATTCCACCCAAGGGCAAAAAAGGTTTTTTAGTTGTCAAGTCTTTATGTTAATAACTTAGAAAATAAACAGGTAAAAAATGCAATTTTTGACTTGCTTCTTTACCTGTTTTTGTTTAGCTAACAAATACAGCAAGCAACTTAGCAGTCACCGAATAAACGCAAGGCTGCTTCACGGTATTTTTCTGCGGTCTTAGTGATCACTTCCTGTGGAATAATCGGCGCAGGTGCTTGTTTGTTCCAGCCACTGGCTTCTAACCAATCACGCACAAACTGCTTATCAAAACTTGGCGGATTAGTGCCTTCTTGATAGCTCTCTTGCGGCCAAAAACGGCTCGAATCAGGCGTTAACACCTCATCCATCAAGGTTAAATTACCCGCTTCATCCAAACCAAATTCAAACTTGGTATCGGCAATAATAATGCCCCGACTGGCTGCATATTCAACCGCCGCCTTATACAGCTGAATAGACACATCACGCACTTGCTCGGCCAGTTGCTCACCAATAATGGCTTGGCACTGAGCAAAGGAAATGTTCTCGTCGTGATCACCTACTTCAGCCTTGGTTGAAGGAGTAAAAATGGGCTCAGGTAATTTAGCCGCCTCTTTTAAACCCGCTGGCAAAGCAATACCGCACACCGTGCCATGCTGCTGATACTCTTTCCAACCGGAACCGACTAAGTAACCACGAACAATAGCTTCAACCGCCACTGGTTTTAAGCGCTTAGCCACTACCGAGCGCCCTTCAACTAAAGGTAATTCTTCAGCGCTCACCACATCAGCTACCTGATCCCCAGTAAAATGATTAGGAATCAGGTCTTTTAGTTTTTCAAACCAGAAGTTAGAAATACTGGTTAAAATTTTGCCCTTGTCCGGGATCGGCTGTTCTAAAATCACATCGAAGGCCGAAAGACGATCACTGGCCACCATCAGCATGCGCTGCTGGTCAATCTCATACAGATCACGAACTTTTCCGGAATATAGTTTTTTTAAGCTTAAAGCGTTTGCATCAGTCATCGCTTGCTTAGCTCCACACTGGGTACAGAATAAAAATAAAACAGGCGAAACCGTGGTTTCGCCTGGATAAACAATCGGCCTAGTTTAACTTAAACTGGCTTTTAAACGCTGTAAGATCGACTTCGCTTTGACCTCTGTTGCAGGCTCTGCACCATCCATCACCCGCACTTCAACTTGACGCCCCATCGGCTGCAACTGAATTTGATACAGCTCGGGTTTTACTTTAGCGGGATCTTTCGTGAAGGTGCGCTTAAACCAGCCTCGTTTTTGCGTTTTAGGCGCAACGGCTAAATTAATCTCATACTGACTAGCGCTGCGATTAAGGTCTTCAATGGCAATATTGGCTTGCTCTAAAGCACGCCCAACACTCGACCAAGCTCGATCAAAGCTGGTATCTAAGACTAAAACTGGCAGACCATTGACCTCGCTCAAATTAACCTTATCTGGCGTATCAAACTGACGATTCGCTGCCAATAAGGAAACACTTTGCTGCTGATCTTGGTTCTGCACTAAATAGGTACGCAGTGCATCCAGCAATGTTTTCTCAAAAGAGCCATGGGTTGTTTCAACAGAGGCATTTCCCTCAAGTTGGCGCAGCTGCGGCTCTAGAAAAATCTCACTGGTGTTACGTTGCACACCTGGCTCAATCCGTACTAGCACCTGAGCTTGCATCTGCGCAGCGGCCTCGCCAAAGCGTGCAGCCAAAGGCGCTGAAGTATTCGCCAAGGTTTGCCACTCGGTAACAAACTGTCCAACCTGAGGCGACTCAGACTGAATCCTAAAGCCCTGGGCCATAAAATAACCCATCACGTTGGACCATACCTGCGCTGGAATTTGCTGAGCCACAATCCACTGCGACTGCCCACTCTGATGCAAGCTGTAGTCATCCACCATTTTTTTCTCAGTGGCGACGCCTGCCCGTGGGACAGCAAACTCTGTTTGCTCAATATTACTGACATGTGTGGGAATCGGCATCAAAGGATCTAAACGCTTGGTTTGTACCCCTTGTGGTAGCTGCATTGGCGAGCCCTGATCGGCCTGCAAATAATCACTGCCACGATCACGAAAATAACCTTTATCGCCACCAATCCAACTGCAGCCACTTAAGGCGGCAAGCGAAAGAGCAATCAGGGTAAAACTTGGCAACTGTTTCATGCTGTTAACCTTTAGTAAACGCATTACAAATTAGGCTATCAGTTTGCACTGACGCAAAGTGGCCACTAAAGGCGCACGTAAAGCTTCGCTCAGTGGCGTTAAAGGTAAACGAATACCGGTATTAATCAGCCCCATTTCATGTAAGGCCCACTTCACCGGAATGGGGTTAGCTTCAACAAACATCGCGTTATGCAGCGGCATTAAGGCATCATTTAAAGCCCGTGCTTCTTCAGCTTTACCCTCTAAAGCCAGACGGCACAGCTCTGCCATGGCTTTTGGCGCAACGTTAGCGGTAACTGAAATATTACCTTTACCACCGAGCAAAATTAGCTCCGCAGCCGTGGCATCATCGCCCGACAACACAATAAAATCAGCGTCCACTAAATCGAGTACTTGCTGGGCGCGCTCAAGGCAGCCAGTGGCTTCTTTGATTCCAATAATATTCGAAATTTTAGACAGCCGAGCTACTGTTTCCGGCAACATGTCGCACACCGTACGACCCGGTACGTTATACAGAATTTGTGGAATATCTACCGCTTCAGCAATGTGCTTGAAGTGCTGATACAGGCCTTCTTGGGTTGGCTTATTGTAATAAGGCGTCACTAATAAGCAGGCATCAGCCCCGACTTTTTTTGCATTCTGGGTCAGTGCCACCGCCTCACGGGTGCAGTTAGCACCGGTTCCGGCAATTACCGGAATACGGCCATTGACTTGCTCAACCACACGGCGAATAACTTCTACGTGCTCTTCAACATTGAGGGTTGCAGACTCACCAGAGGTACCTACAGCCACCAGTGCGTTAGTGCCTTCGGCCAAATGGAAGTCGACCAGCTTGGTCAGCGCCTGCCAATCCAAATTGCCCTGCTCGTCCATTGGTGTGACTAACGCCACCATACTGCCTGAAATCATGCAACTGCTCCTGCTAGGATAGAAAAACGAAATACCGCTAATGGTACTAATCAGCCTTATTTAGCACAAGCATTCTGCTATTAAAGCCTAAGTTTTGTGCAATTTAACTGGCTTTTTTCATTCTTTTAGATTTTATGCGTATATTAGGCTCTGACATTTAACGCGCACTGTTACTTTCGATTGTAGGAAGCCTGTATGAAAACCCCTTATTCTCCACGCAATCAGTATTTAGTGATTAGTGCCATTGGCCAAAATCCGATTGAGCTGACCAACGCGCTGTGCCGCGCCTGCTTAGAAAGCCGCTGCTCGGTTGTCAATAGTCGCCTAACCCGCCATGAACAACACAGCGCCTTAGTGGTGCAAGCAGGAGGCAGCTGGGATGCGTTAGCGCGGCTTGAAGTCAGCCTGCCTAATATTGCCAAACGGGAAAATATTCACCTAACGGTGGTGCGCACTGAGCAACAAGACAGCACCGAGCAAGCGTTACCCTACATTGTTTATGTGAACGCGCTGTATCGACCCGATATTTTGGCGGAGCTCTGTCAGTTTTTTAGCGATCAGCAAATCAATCTAGAAAATATCGCCTATGAGTCATATATCGCGCCGCAAACTCAAACCATGATGCTTAACGCAACCATTACCGTGACCTTGCCGATCACTGCGCAAATTAGTTGGATTCGTGACCAGTTTTTAGACTTTGCCGACTCGCTTAATTTGGATGCGCTGATTGAGCCTTGGCGCCCTCAGTTAATTTAATCATGCTTGAAAGGAGAATCGATATGAGCCTTGAATTGCAAAAAGCCGTACCTAATTTTATTGCCCAAGCGACCGCCGATACTCAGGTAGAACTTGCTCAACTACAAGGTAAACAGGTTGTGATTTACTTTTACCCAAAAGACAACACGCCAGGTTGTACCACCGAAGGCCAAGAGTTTCGAGATGCCTACCCTGAGTTTCAAGCGGCTAACACGGTGGTGTTTGGTGTTTCACGGGACAGCTTACGCACCCACGAAAACTTTAAAGCCAAACATGGTTTTCCATTTGAACTTATTAGCGATCCCGAAGAAACCCTTTGCCAGCAATTTGCGGTCATTAAGCTTAAAAAGCTCTATGGCAAAGAGTACCTTGGCATAGAGCGCAGCACCTTTTTAATCGATGCCAACGGCGTATTGCAACACGAGTGGCGTAAAGTCAAAGTAAAAGGCCACGTCGCTGAAGTTCTCGCCGCAGCCCAACAGCTTAATCAAGCCTCCTAATCCTTTGACTAAGCCTTAGCTAACCAGTAGCTGAATACGCCGTCCTGTTGCTGCTGGTTAACTAAGCGATGCCCTGCCAACTTAGCAAAACTCACCACATCGCGCTGTGAGCCGGCATCGGTGGCCAGTAATTGAATAACTTCACCGGAAGCCAACTGATTTAACCCCAGCTTTAATTTGAGTAGCGGTAACGGGCAAGCCAATCCCGTAGCATCCACTACCTGCACTGCATTAAATTGATTATTCATCTTGTTCTTCTGTCTATTGTTGTTCTGGTTAAAGTTGGGCATTTTTATAGCATACGCTGTTGAAGATACAAGCTTTATCGAACTAAGCAGGTGAGTTCAAGGTCTGGCTTAGCGCTTTCAGGGCAATGACTGAACCGCTACTAAACAAACCGAGTAATAACGCCAGGACTAGCTGCCAGTCTCAGCCAGTTAAGCTACACTCAATACCTCTTTGATTGACCATTAAGGACTGACTCCATGGGGCTACTTCGCGTCTCTTTACTGTCTTTATCACTGCTCTGGGCACTGCCAAGCACTGCCTACGAGCTGCCGGCTTTAGGTGATGCAAGCTCTGCGCTTATTTCACCCGAGCAAGAGCACCGCCTAGGCCGAGCTTGGTTAAGCATTCTGCGTGGACAAGTCAAACAGCTGTCAGATCCTTTAATTAAGCACTACGTTGAAACCAGCGTGGCGCGTCTAGCAGAAACCAGTCAGTTAAGAGATCGGCGCTTAGAGTTTATTTTATTAGCCAGCCCCGAACTAAATGCCTTTGCCGCTCCTGGCGGTATTATCGGAGTCAATGCCGGGTTAATTCTAAACGCCCAAACTGAAGCAGAATATATTTCAGTTATGGCCCACGAACTGGCGCACTTATCCCAACGCCATTTTGCCCGTGGTCTCGAAGCACAAAAGAAAATGCAAGTACCGATGATGGCTGCCATGTTAGCCGGTATTGTCGCCGCTGCAGCAGGCGGCGGCGCAGACTTAACCATGGCTGCAATTGCTGGCTCGCAAGCTGCTGCTTTTCAGGAGCGCCAGCGTTTCTCGCGGCAAAATGAGCAAGAAGCCGACCGCATTGGGCTAGCTAATATGGAAAAAGCTGGTTTTGATCCAAGAGCCATGCCACAAATGTTTGAGCGCCTGACTCGCCAGTATCGTTACGATAAGATGCCACCTGAGTTTTTACTGACTCACCCCATCACCGAGTCACGCATTGCCGATACTCGCAACCGCGCCGAACGCGCTGCACCACACGGCAAAGTCGATAGCCTAACCTATCAGTTATTACGGGCGCGCCTCCAGCTTACCTTTGAAGAGACCCCAGGAATTGCGCTCAAGCGTTTTCGGGCGCAATTACAAGAGCAACCCAATAATGACGTAGCGCGCTATGGCTTAGCGCTGGCGCAAATCCGCGCCCAAGCGCTCAAGGACGCGCAACAAAATCTCGACTTACTGATCAACAGCGCCCCGCAAAATAGCATTTATCAACTGGCTTATGTCGATTTAGAAATCAGCCTAAAACGCTACACAGCTGCAGAGCAGCGCTTGAAGCGCTTATTACAACAGCAGCCTGAATACTTTCCAGCCCAGCAAGTACTGGCCAACTTTTACTTACAGCAAGGCCGCGCTCAAGACGCCGAAAACCTACTGAATAAGTTGGTCCGCAAACGCCCTTATGATCCCGATATTTGGTTTCAGCTCGCTGAAGTTCAGGGACTAACCAATAATATTATTGGTTTGCACCAAGCTCGCGCTGAATACTTTGCTTTGGTTGGTGAGTATCAGCAGGCCTACGAGCAACTGATTTATGCCAAACAACGTGCGGCGAATAACTACCCCTTAGCCGCTAAAATTGATGCCAGACACCGCGCGCTACAAGAAGAAGAGCGCAGCATTAAAGAATTACTGAACTAGCCAGCGCACCTAGCAGCATCAGCTGCAAGGTTAAGGCGGCGGCTAGTAATAACGGTTTAATTCCGGCCTGCTTAAGGTCGCGCCAACGGGTTCCTAAACCTAAAGCGGCCATGGCAGTGGCAAGTAATAAATCATCCAGCCAATAGGCCCATTTAGCTTGCGCTAGCGACAATGGAAACCAGGTATTTAGCAGCATGCAGGCGATAAAGCCAAAGACAAAGACAGGCATGGGCACCTGTACTTTTTCGCTGCTAGTGACCCCAGCGCCTGCGTGACGGCGTAGCCACCACCAACCTAGCAATAAAATAAAGGGCGCCAGCAACAACACACGAATTAACTTACTCACCAAAGCAGCTTGGGCTGTGGCCTCTGGCAAAGCAGTGCCAATCGCTACTACCTGTGCCACCTCATGCACCGTTGCTCCAATAAAAATGCCAAAGGCGTGATCATCAGCAAAAAAGCCGAGCTGTAGCTGATACAACCACGGGTACAGCAGCATACTCAGGGTGCCAAAAATCACCACGCAAGCCACGGCAATCGCCACCTGATTATCTTTCGCTTTAACCATACCGCTGCAGGCCAACACCGCCGCAGCACCACACACTGCGTGACCACTGCCAATCAGCAAGGCATCAACCGTTGATAAACGCAGTAGTTTGGTCCCCAGCCAAATCGCTAACACAATGGTGCTCAGCATCATCAGCGCATCCACCACTAGCGCCCCAACGCCTACCTGCAGCACCTCGCTTAAGGATAAGCGCAAGCCAAATAAAGCCACGCCAATCCGTAATAAACGTTGCTTACTAAAGTTTAGTCCAGGGGCTAGCTGAGCATGCCAGTGATTAGGTAATGCATTACCCAGCAGCATCCCCAACATAACAGCTACCGTTAACACACCTAACCCATGCGCGGCTAACACTGGCCATTGACTCAGCAGTGATGCAGCGATGGCTAATGCCCCTGCGAATAGAATGCCGCTGAGCATTGACCCTTTTGCCCAAACTGCTGTCACTTTAACCCCCATTTCGTGCTTCTGTTATGCCATGTTGGCAGTATCTTATATCGATCCAAGCGGCATATTACCTGAGGAACTATCGAAGTGACATTTTGCTATCGATAAATAGCTAAACGGGTTAACCTAGCAACAATTAAGAATGATTCACATTTAAACCATCTGAGAGATTCAATGACCCACGTCAGACCCCCTATTCGCCTCAATTGGCAACTCATTATTTTATTGGCATCGCTCAGTGCCATTGTCGCTACCGCCATTGATATGTACTTACCGGCATTTCCTGCGGTTGGCGATAGCTTTAATATTTCTGCTGGCCAAGTACAACAAACACTGACGGTGTTTTTAATTGGCCTAGGTGTCGGTCAAGGCCTGTATGGCCCTTTACTGGATCGCTTTGGGCGTAAGCTGCCACTGCTTCTAGGCATTAGTATTTTTACCCTAAGCTCGGTATTTGCTGCGACCACCGATAGTTTTGAAGGTTTACTGCTAGCCCGTTTCTTTCAAGCCATCGGCGCTGCGGCTGGCGCGGTGACGCCCCGGGCAGTGGTAGCCGATACCTGTGATGTGCAAGACTCAGCACGAATTTTTTCGATGCTGATGCAAGTAATGATGATCGCTCCCATTACAGCCCCCTTAATTGGTGGCATGATTTTACGCTTTGGTGAGTGGCACAGTATTTTCTGGACCTTAGCCGCCGTTGGGGTAATTTGCTTAACCTTCAGCTGGCGCTTACTGCCGGAAACCTTGGCCCCGGAAAATCGTTTACCCTTAGCTTTCTCAAAGGTTTTGAAAAGTTATGGCGAGCTACTGGGCAATCCAAGATTTTTACTCTTTACCTTAGCCACTGGCGGCACCTTAGGTGCACTTTTTAGCTATATCAGTAATTCGCCTTTTGTTTTTATTAGCCACTTTAATTTCACTCCCGAGCAATTTAGTTACTTATTTGCTGCCAACGCTGGCGTGATGATTGTGATCAGCCAAATTAACCTGCGCTTACTTAAGGTCATGCAGGTGCATCGTATTTTTTACCTAGGCATTGGTTTATTTATCGCGCTTGCCATTAGCTTAACGGCCACTGCTCTTCTGAGCGAAATCTCAGCGCTAAGCTACGCCCTGCTGCTCGGCTTAGCTATGGCCATGCTGGGCTTAGTCACAGGTAACCTTACTGCTCTAACGATGGCCCAAGCCCAGCAACATGCCGGAATTGCTTCTTCTTTAATGGGTATGATGCAGTTTGTGATTGCAGGGATAGTCGGGCTGATTGTGAGCTTATTCCCCCAAACCTTAAGCACCCTGCCGATCGCCCTAACCGCCTGCGGCAGCGTGGCCTTAATGCTCAGTAAAGCAGCGCTTAGCTTTTCTTCTACCCGAGCAAATTAAAGCGATCGATCTTGGCTAAGGGCTCGAGTCAGTTGTGAGCCCTTAGCTAAGGGCTTATTTCTTATGGCTTTTTTAGCCTCAATCAGTAAAATACGGCGCGCACGGAAGCACTTAATGATTTTACCTCGAGGCTTTCGTGAACCAAATTTTCCAACTGTTAAAAGATTTAGTCACCGGCAGTGGCTTGCCACGTCCAATTAACTACCTGTATCAAGCGGCCTTGATCGGTCTTTTGACGCTTGCACTGCTGATTCAACCTAATTTTTCAAATTCGCAGTGGCTACAAACTGCGCTGCATTATGCACACTGGCTTGAGCCGTACTTTCCAGAACTGGCGGAATATTTACCACGGACAACAACAGCCCCCTCTAAGCCAACCCCAAGTATTCAACCAGGCAGTTACCCAGACTTTCCAGGGAATAAAGCGCCCCATCAACTGAGCAGTTTTGCCCAAGCCAAAAATCAAGCATGGAAAATCTACGCGGTTAACCCCTTCAATCCAGCACAACCGGTGAAAGACTTTTACTGTGGCTGCGATATCCATGGCAACCGTTTGGACTTAAAGTCCTGCGGTTACGTGCCACGCAAAAATGCCAACCGAGCGCAACGGGTTGAGTGGGAACATATCGTGCCGGCCTGGACCATCGGCCATCAACGGCAATGCTGGCAAGATGGGGGACGTAAAAACTGTGCCGCAAATGACCCAGTATTTCGCGTAGCTGAAGCGGATCTACATAACTTGGTACCGGTGGTGGGTGAGGTTAACGGTGATCGCAGTAATTTTGTCTTAACCGAGTGGCGGGAAGCCCCTAGTCAGTATGGTCGCTGTGAGTTCGTGGTGGATTTTAAACAGCGCAAAGCCATGCCACCTGAACATACCCGCGGCGCCATTGCCAGGTCTTATTTATATATGGCCGATACCTATCAGCTGCGTTTATCCAAGTCTGATCGGCGCATCTATGAAATCTGGCATAAAAAATACCCCGTTAACGCTTGGGAAAAGTGGCGAAATCAAGCCAATGCTTGTGTGCAAAAAAATGCCAACCCCTATGTTGGCCCTGTTGATTTACGCCGTTGCGAGTCCTAATCTAGGGCTTTCTTTACTTACCAACTAGGCCATTGTGATGCCGGCTCAGCCACCCAATCCACGTATTTCGTTAGCCATTAGCAGCTGCTTAACTGGCGCTAAGGTGCGCTATAACGCGGCGCATAAGTACAGTGCGCTGTGTATGGAACACTTGCAGCCATGGATTGAGTGGTTGCCTCTTTGCCCAGAAATGGCCATCGGGTTAGGCACGCCACGTCCACCGATTCAACAGCAACAACCCAGCGCCAAGGCCATTACCGCCTTAGATGTAGTCAACGTCCAGACACCCAGCATTAGCCATGGCGTAGCCATTCAGCACTATGCGCAGCAGGTGGCCCAACAGCTTCAACAGCACGCGGTGGCCGGCTATGTATTGATGCAAAAATCGCCTTCTTGCGCTCTCAGCTCTAGCACCATCTTTTATCCTCAAGGCCAACTGTCTGCGCAACCTGGATTTTTTATCCGTTGCCTACAACAACACCTGCCTTTACTGCCAATGATTGAGCAACAACAGCTAGCGCAGCCAGAATTGCGACTGCACTTTTTCTATCGGGTACAGTGTTATTACCAATGGCAGCAATTAATCCAACAACCACTGCAACCTGCAGCGCTCTATCACTTTCATAGCTGCTACAAATATCTGCTGATGGCGCGGGATCCTGCCTGTTATAAACGGCTTGGCCAACAACTGGCAATGGCCGCTAAACAACCACTGAGCGGGGAGTTTTTAGCACACTATATTCACCAGCTGCTACAAGCCTTGGCTTTACCCGCCCAACGGGGGCGTGAATATAACGCGCTGCTGCATATTAAAGGTTACTTAAAGCAACTCACAGCCAGCGAGACACAACAGCTTGATACAGCGCTGAGCGCCTTTCAGCAGCAACAGCAAACACTACCTCAGGTGCTGCTGTTGTTTCAGCAGCTATTGGCTCGCTACCCACAACCCTACCTCCAGCAACAGGTGCTGCTGTTTCCCTGGCTGCCGCTACTTAGTTAGCTACACAATAAAGCCACTAGAGCACATAAACAAAGATGCTAATAAACTGCATGATGCTGCCGGCTAAAACAAATAAGTGCCAAATGCCATGTCCATGCTGAATTTTTTCATCTAGAACAAAGAAAACCACCCCCAAACTATAGGTCACTCCGCCGGCCACTAGCCACGCTAAACCCGCCACGGGCATGGCTGCAACCAAAGGTTTTAAAGCAATCACAATTAACCAGCCCATTACTAAATAAATAATGAGCGATAGCACGCGGGTTCGCTTTCCTAACCAGAACTCTTGAATAATGCCGATCACAGCAAGGCTCCAGTTAATCCCAAACAAGGTCCAGCCCCAGGCTCCTTCTAAGGTAATCAAGGTAAAGGGGGTGTAACTACCCGCAATTAACAGATAAATCGCACAGTGATCCAGTTTTTGAAAAATCTGTTTCAGCCGCCCACTGACCGAGTGATACAGCGTTGAAGTGGTGTAGAGAGTCACTAAGCTGCCACCATAAACACTGGCACTGACTATTTCTTTCACTGCGCCCTGCCAGGCACTACTAATCACCAAACATACACAACCAATCAGCGCCAGCACCGCCCCGACACAATGACTGATGGCATTAAAGCGCTCACCGTAATACATGGTTAACCTCCGGTCTCTGTCGCCGCTTGCTGCGCTGCATAAGCGGTTGGATTTAAGCTCGGCTCAGCAATTTTATACAAGTGATTATGATCCGTATGGGCAAAAGGCTCGGCTTGTCCAGGAATAATCAAGGTCGTTTCTTGACGGTAAGACCAGCTGCCATCAGCATGGGTTTGTACTTCAATTACATAGCGCTCAGTCCGAAAGGCATGCTCTAAAAATGGATTAGAAGAAATTCCATTGGTTAACGAGCCGCGCACCGCCTCTAAACGAAACTCTCGCGCCTGCGCATGGGTTTGCCCTACCGCCATCGCGGTTTGCCCACGGGGAATGGTTAAGGTTTGAATAATACTGCCGCTAGCCGGCTCCCACAGCCAATAGCCCACCTGATCATGAAAGGTTTCGTTGTCATCGGGTTTAAAAATACGAGTGTGATAGCGCAGACCGTAATACAGTTGCGGGCCATTGGTTTGCCCATCAATTGGCTGTAACTCGATTTGCTCAATAAATGCTTGATGCTCGGCGCCTTGTGCTTTGGGATTTACATCCATCCCCAATTGGCCTTGCCAAATACCGGCCATAGCACGTAAAGGACCAAGGTTGGCTAAGGTGTCGCTGTCTGGCTGGGGTTCGGTATAGATATCTTTGGGAAATTTCTGCATACATCTCACCTGTTTTGATTCGCCTCTTCTGCAGTTACCACTCATGCAGTCACGCGTACCCTATTAGGGTATACCTATCGCCCACCACTGCTAAGCATTTTGCCAAAATAGCTGCGCTTATAACACCGGACCAATAGTGGCAATCACGTTATGCCATACCCGCCGCTTATAGCTCCAACTTAATACTTGCTCCAGCGCCACTGGCTCTGAATCTGCTATATAGGTTAACTGACGCTGTTCAATGGCTTGGGTGAGCGGTGCATCATAGAGCAAGATATTGTTCTCATAGTTCAAGTCAAAACTACGTAAATCCAAGTTAGACGAACCAATTAAACTGACCTTATCATCCACAGTTAATGTTTTGGCGTGCAATAACCCTGGCCCATGCTCGTAAATTAAACACCCTGCTTCCAGCAAGCGGTGGTAATAACTGCGACTGGCAGCAGCAACAATCCAGCTGTCATTTTGCTTGGGAAAAATTAGTTTAACCTTAACCCCGCGATGCGCTGCTGCACATAAGGCTTCAATCGTGGTGGTATCGGGCACAAAGTAGGGAGTGGATAAAATGATGCTGCGCTCGGCGCTGGCAAACAAATTAGTAAACAACTGTGGAGTGGCACCGCGCCGTTCGGTGGGGCCGCTGCCCATCACCTGCGCCGCAAAACCTGACGCGTAATGGGTAGCTTGCAAAGGAATCAACTCTAAGGGCTCTTGGGTGGCCTGCATCCAATCACTGGCAAATAACAACTGATTTTGCGCCACTATCGGCCCTTCAAAGCGGAACATAATATCCACCCACGGCCCGTATTGCTGTTTCACTAAAAATTCAGGGTCTGCCGCATTTTGGCTGCCACAATAGGTAATCTTGCAATCAATCACGGTAATTTTACGGTGGTTGCGCAGATCAATACGGCTGGCAAATAAAGTGCGCACTAAGTTGCTATAGGGCAACGCCACTACTGCTTGCACTCCTGCCTGTTGCATCTGCCACCATAAGCCTGAGCCAATCAACGCCCGTGACCCCATGCCATCAGCCAGTGCGCGGCACTTGACGCCGCGCCGCGCCGCGCGCATTAACGCTTCCGCAATTGCGGTGCCGGTATGATCATTTAGCCAGATGTAATACAACACATGCACGTGATCAGTGGCCGCATCAATATCGGCAATCATTTGCTGCAAGGTCGCAGCGCTATCACTAAATAAGTGCGCTCGGTTTCCGCCCTGGGTATGAAAACCATTAATTGAGCCGGCATAGTGAAAGGCTGGGCGATACACCCGCTCAACCAGTTGTTCTACCTGTTCTGGCTGGCCCATAAAAGCCGCAGCTTTACGCTGAATTTCGGCAAAAATTTGATCGTGACGCTTTTTTGCATGCTTACCAATATCCACCTCACCAAATAGAAAGTAAATCATACTCCCCAAGTACGGCAGCACGTTCAGCACAATAAACCAGGCCAGACGCCCCGAAGGCTGCAGATCATCACGTAATAAAATCCGCAAGGTAAACGACAGCACCAAGAGTGCATGCAGTATAAAAATAATCGACATCAACCCACCTAGTAACTGCCTTAAGCGTGAAATAATCGCAAATAGTAAAGCTCTGAGTAAAATTATCCAGTCACAATGCCCCTGCTTTTACTCGATGACTACAAAATGCCGACTAATTTAGGTACCTTGCCCTTAACCTATCGTCATTTCATTAAAAAGGAAACTAACCTATGTCCCATGACCTGTACCAAAAAGGCATCCGTAAGATTCAAGAGCTGACCAATTCACCAGATGATGACCCTACTGGCTTTATGGATATTGGTGAGGCCTTTAGTGATATTGCCCCCGATCTGAAAAATTATGTGGTCGAGTACGCCTTCGGTGGCATTTACTCGCGCCCTGGGCTAGATAATAAACAAAAGGTCTTAACCACTATTACCGCGCTTGTGGCACAAGGCAAACCACAAATTGCGATGCACATTAAAACCGGCTTAAGCGTTGGCTTAACTGGCGAAGAAATTGTGGGCTGCATTATGCACCTGATTCCTTACGTGGGTTTTCCCAGCGTAATTAATGCGCTAAGCGTCACCCAGCAAGTCTTTAACGAGCAAGGCATCAGTGTCGACACCTCTGCAGTCACTGCAGCCAAGTAAGTTTTTAACACTACACAAAAAAGCCCCAACAGCGGATCGCTATTGGGGCTTTATTTTAGCTAAGTGAAATCAGACTATTATTTTATCTTTAGCCATTACTGGCACGCTTTTGCGGCTTAGTTAGGGTCAGATTTAAAAAATGCTCTAGGGAGTCATCCAAAATCTCTAGCCACGGCTGTGGTAGCTCTGGGGCTAAGGTATTGGTTAACGTTGAGCGATAGGATTTTTCACGAAAGCCCATAATGTTGTGCTTTTTATCGTGCTGCCACTGCTTAAAAATCTCGGCCTGCTTTTCTACCGCAAATTCTGGATAATCAGTAGGTTGCGTCAGATCACGAATGTATTTAGCCTGAAAATCAATTTCTTGATCGGCATTTTGTAACTGCTCACACTCCGCCAGCCACTTTTGCTCGTCTGCTTCACGCTCAGCAAGCGCTGGTAAAGGCAACTTACCTAGCATTACATCGCGCGCATACCACGCTTGAGCGTCAAACATATTAAAGGTGAAGTATTGATCCTGCATCCCCAGATAAATTAGCTGGGGATTTGGCTGCCAGAAAATACCCTTATATAAGTTAGCAGGATACAAACAGTTATGGGTTTGTAAGCGTAACTCATCCGGTAAAAACGGGAAATGAAACATATACCCCGTACACATAATCACTGCATCAAAGCGCTGGCTGGTTCCATCTGCAAAGTAGGCAATATCATCTTCAAAGCGTGTAATGAGCGGTACTTCTTTAATTGATTCTGGCCACGCATAACCCAGTGGCTTGCTGCGATAACTAATGGTGATCGAGTTAGCGCCGTATTTATAGCACTGGGTACCAATATCTTCGGCAGAAAAACTGCCACCGACCAATAGAATATCTTGGTCTTTAAACTCTAAGGCATCACGAAAATCATGGGCATGCATTACCCGCCCAGTAAACTCTTCTAAACCTTCAAAGTACGGCATATTTGGGGTTGAAAAATGCCCAGTCGCTACCACCACATAATCAAACTCATCGGTTTCTTGCTCACCGGTTTTATGGTTCATCACGGTGACGGTAAACTTTTTTGTGTCCTCATCAAAGGTCACCCAGCGTACAGGACACTCAAAGCGGATGTACTTGCGGATCTCTTGTTGGTTAATCCGCCCCATGATGTAGTCTTTCAACACTTCCCGCGGTGGGTAGGAAGGAATTGGCTCGCCAAAGTGCTCTTCAAACGAATAGTCAGCAAACTCTAAACATTCTTTGGGACCATTTGACCACAGATAACGATACATACTGCCATGCACTGGCTCACCATTACGGTCTAACCCCGTACGCCAGGTGTAATTCCACATGCCACCAATATCGTTTTGCTTTTCATAGCAGATAATTTCTGGAAGATTTTTTACACCGGCTAAACGCGCCGCTTCAAAGGCACGTAACTGAGCTAATCCACTAGGGCCGGCACCTAAAATTGCAATTTTTTTATTAGTCAAAACTTTCTCCATCAGTTAATCAACTGATGATTATAGCATTTTTCGAAAATTGACGTTTTTACTGCAAATTAGCCGCTTCTTTACCACTTTTCGCTATTGTGTTTCACTGCAATTGACAGACCAAATACAGCTGATCAAAGTGCTGGATGCCCTGTTCAAACACAGGCTCTGCATAGTGCTCTAGAAAAAAGTTCTTTCTAATTTGTTCAACCCTAAATCCCTGACGCTGGTAAAAGCCAAGCTGATAACCAAAGCAACCGGTAGCCACTGCGAGCTGCTGTGCTCCTTGCTGGCGATAGTAATCCAGCAGCCAGCGCAATAATAAACTGCCATAACCTTGCTGCTGAGCCTCAGGCTGTACAGCAATCGCCATGATTTCATACTTACTGTCGCCCATGGGCTGAACTAAGGCTGCTCCCAGCAGTTGCTGTTCTAGCTGCAAACTAATGCCTTGGCAGGCGGGTAAATAACGCTGAATTTGCTTAGGCTCTGGGTCGGCCAGCAGCAATAACTCCAGCGGTAAATACTGGGCAGGACAAAGGCTAATCACTGGTAATGAGGACATAGCTGATGCTCGCTTGGCTAAAACCAAGCAGTGTACCTTAGCCGCACTTAGCGCTGCATGCTAAACAATTCATCACCCACCACCATCTTGTATTCACTGTGCAGGGTTTGATCATCTAGCTTTAGCTCTCGGCTCAAAATCACTGCTTGTGGTCGATAGGCATATAAATAACCATAGCTGCTGCAAGTGAGGCTCTGGCCATCTTCAAACAAGATGGTGCGGCCTTTTTTACAGCCTTTAAACGCACTGTCTTGGCTGCCATCGGTATCTACCCAGCCTTTAATTTGCTTACGCTCAACAATCTGGTAGCCGGTGAGTTCGCCTAAAGTATCCACTAACTCTGCTTGGGCCTGCAGACTGAATAAACCTAAGCCTATACCTAGCCCTACCATCCAACGCTTGTTCATTCACTACCCACCTAGTTTCTCTAAATCACCAGTTGTATGGAGGGACAAGCGCTGTATTAGTTCAAAGATACCCACTAACCATTTGATTTATAATAAAATTATTCAACCCAAAAGAAACCAACAGCAGTTAGGCACATGGGGATTTCGTATCTATTCAGCGCACAGCAGCCGAATCAGGTAGGATTTAGCTCTTTTACCACTGAGTGAACTAGGATAGTGGCCGCTGTGTTTGCGATTTTTCTCACCTGCGCTATAGCGCTGCTGCTGGATCTACTGTTAGGCGAGCCGAAAAAGTGGCACCCGCTGGTGGGTTTTGGCCGCCTTGCCCACGCCCTTGAATCGCGCCTTAATCTTGAGCGTTACTCTGCCAAGCAGCGTCTAGTACGCGGCGGTATAGCGCTACTCCTGCTCACATTACCGGTACTGGCCGGATTAATTTTTCTAAGTGCTCAGCTCAGTGGATTCTGGCTAATGGCACTCAACTCGCTGATCCTTTGGTTGGCTATTGCTTTACGCAGTTTGCGTGAGCATGGCCTTGCCGTTGCTGTGCCTTTACAAAATAATGATCTGGCCCAAGCCCAGCAGCAAGTTAGCCGTATTGTCAGTCGTCAAACCAGCGCGCTAGATCAACCGGCAGTGGCAGCCGCAGCCACCGAGTCAATCTTAGAAAATGGCGCCGATGCCGTCTTTGCTAGCTTGTTTTGGTTTATTGTCGCTGGGGCCCCCGGAGTGGTGCTGCACCGCCTGGTCAACACCCTAGATGCGATGTGGGGTTACCGTACGCCACGATTTTTATACTTTGGCCGCTGCGCAGCACGCCTTGATGATCTACTCGGTTGGCTCCCGGCTCGCCTAACGGCCCTCACCTATTGCCTGCTTGGTCAGCGACGCAGCGCCTGGCACTGCTGGCAACAACAAGCCAAACAGTGGGATAGTCCAAATGCTGGCCCCGTCATGGCCAGCGGTGCGGGAGCGCTGCAGGTTCGGCTGGGCGGTCCGGCCCCTTACTTCGGAGGCATCAAGCAGCGCCCATGGTTAGGTACCCAACAGCCAGCCAGCGCGGCCAGCATTTATGCGGCCATTACCTTGATCCGGCGCGGCACTTGGCTGTGGCTGGCAGTCCTAGCTGGCCTATGCCTGCTGAGTACACTGGGAGGGAGCTAAGATGTTGCTCAAACACGGTGGTAGCCTCAATGCTGCAGTTAAACGCTGGGGCATTGCCCGCGAACACTGGCTGGATCTTTCCACTGGAATTAATCCCCATGGCTGGCCGGTGCCGAAGATTCCTGCTGCAATCTGGCAGCGATTACCTGAAGCCGATGATGGACTCGCAGCGCTCGTTCGCCAGCAGCTGCAGCTACCGCAAGCAGCAGGCTGTGAACTCTTAGCGGGTAGTCAGGCAGCCATCATGAATTTACCTCGCCTACGGCCCCGCTGCCGAGTAGGCGTGCCGCGCATCGGCTATCAAGAACATGCCTGGCAATGGCAACAAGCCGGCCACACAATTGTGTGGCTAGATAATGCGCTGTTTAGCGCAGAGGCGGCAGAGGAGACGACCTGGCTTGAGCAGCTGGATGTCTTAATTTGGATTAATCCCAATAACCCAACCGGACAACGCGTACCCACCCAGCGTTTATTACAGTGGTTACAATGCTTACAACAACGCAATGGCTGGCTGATTGTCGACGAGGCGTTTATCGATGCCACGCCCGAACATAGCCTATGCCCACAGGCCGATGCTACGGGGCTGCTGATTTTACGCTCGCTGGGTAAATTTTATGGGCTTGCTGGCGTGCGCGCTGGTGCCATTGTCGGTGACCCAGCTATTTTAGCCGAACTGCCTTCACTGCTCGGCCCTTGGACCCTCAGCGGCCCCAGCCGCTATTTAATGGCGCGCGCCTTGTCTGATCAGCGCTGGCAACAGCAGATGCGCCAACTCCTTGCCAAAGACAGCCAACGCTTACGGCAGTTACTGCAACAACATGGCCATTCAGTACTCGGGGGGTGCGCGCTATTTCAAACCATTCACTGCCCACAACCACAGCACTTAGCCGATGCCTTGGCTGCCCAAGGGATTTTAGTGCGCCAGTTTGGTCAGCAGCAGTTAGTCCGCTTTGGCCTGCCTGCCAACAGCTCAGATTGGCAGCGCTTAGCCAAGGCGCTGGCCGACTACTCAGCAAATTAACGATTGACCCTCGCCAGTGCCCTTGTTAGCCTGCGCCAGGTTTTCAGGTGTTGCCTAAATTCGGTGTTGGGCAATGAAACTGGGAAGCTGGTGCAAGTCCAGCACTGCCCCCGCAACGGTAACTAAGCCTCGCTTTAGTAGTCCGGAGACCGACCTGTTAACACACCAAACGCTGCGGTGGGCAGTCGCGGTGGCACGACTGCGCTTAGCAGCCAGTTTGCTGCTGGCCAATCAGCCCTGCCGCCCGTCTTAACCTGCGCAGTGATGCAGCTACCTTGCTGCCCCATACTGCGGAGTTCCTATGCGCTGGCTGTCTTTACTGTTTAGCTGTTGTTTGCTGAGTCTGTTTGGCTCAAATTCGCTGCTGGTGATCGCGGCTGAGCGTTGCGTAACCGACGATGCCCAGCAAACGTTGTGTTTAACTGCTCCTGCCCAACGCATAGCTACCCTCTCTCCGGGCGCCACCGAGTTAATGTTTGCTGCGGGTGCAGGTGACTTGGTAATTGCTGGCGTTAATCACAGCGACTATCCGCCAGCCGCACAAAAACTGCCGTTGGTTGGCAATCATACGCGGATTGATCTTGAAGCCTTGCTAGCCCTACAGCCTGATTTAATTATCACCTGGGTAAGCGGTAACCCGCCGGCGCAAATCAGTCGCCTGCAAGCTCTGGGCCTACCTATTTTTAGTATTGAGCCGCGCACCTTTGAAGGGGTGTCCAGCGCCATTGAACGCCTGTCGGTATTAGCTGGGACCGAACCCGCAGGTTTTGCTGAAGCCGAGCGCTTTCGCCAAGCCATGCAGCAACTAGCAGAGCAGTATCAAGCAGCTACGCCGGTTAGTGTGTTTTATCAAGTCTGGGAAACGCCCTTAATGACCATCAATAATCAGCACCTAATTGGCAAGGTATTAAAGCTCTGTGGCGGTGAGAATCTATTTGCCGATCAGCCGCGCCTAGTGCCACGCATTAGCCCAGAAGCAGTGCTGGAGAAAAACCCACAGGTGATTATTACCGGCGCCGTTGAGCAACTGCCGGCCAACCAACTGAATCATTGGCAGCGCTACCCTAAACTACGCGCGGTTGCTGAGCATAATCTGTTATATACCCCGGCCTCGCCAATTTCTCGGCCTACGCCTCGATTAGTAGAGGCAGCGCGCGATATTTGTCAGCAATTAGATCAGGTGCGTAGCAAAACCCATGCTCCCACCCACTCAGCCACTGGACACTAACCGATGCTACGCACGCTTTTAGTACTAGGCTGCCTTGCCCTGCTTACCCTAGGTTTAGCCCTCGCCATTGGCAGCGTGACTATTAATCCAGATGCGTTATGGCTAGCGTTACAAGGGCAAGGTAATCCACTGCATCAGACCTTGCTCTGGGAGTTACGTCTGCCTCGTGCCCTCGCGGCGTTTGCCACCGGAGGCTTATTGGCCGTGGCCGGGGCGTTAATGCAAATTTTACTGCGTAACCCGTTAGCCGATCCTTATGTACTAGGCTTATCTGGTGGCGCTGCAGTTGGGGCATTATTGGCTATGCTGGCTGGACTAGGCGCGGTCTTAATTTCAGGCCTGGCTTTTACTGGTGCGATGCTAGCGATGTTATTGGTGTTTGGCCTCGCCCAAGGTAGCGGCAGTTGGACCGCCTCGCGCTTACTGCTGACCGGGGTGGTCGTGGCCGCCGGCTGGGGAGCAGTGATTACCCTGATCTTAGCCTTGACCCCCTCCTACAAATTACCCGGCATGCTGTATTGGTTAATGGGCGATATCTCTTATGCGCGCTCCCCTTGGCCGGCCTTAGCCGTACTGGCAGTGGCCAGCCTGCTGATTTTACCGCTAGCGCGCAATCTTAATGTGTTGGCACGCGGCCCCTTACAAGCCGCCGCCTTAGGCGTAGCCGTTCGCCCCTTGGAATGGAGTATTTATCTCATCGCCAGCCTACTCACTGCCACCGCCGTGACCACCGCTGGCAGCATTGGTTTTGTCGGACTGATCGTGCCGCATATGCTGCGTTTAGTGTTGGGCAATGACCAGCGCTTAATTTTACCGGCCAGCGCCCTTGCTGGCGGCAGTCTATTAGTCCTGGCCGATACCTTGGCGCGCACCGTGATTGCCCCCGAGCAATTACCGGTCGGCGTTATTACTGCTTTACTTGGCGTGCCGACTTTTTTGTATCTCTTGCATCGGAGTCGTTAATGAGTGCTTTAGCCTGCGTTGAGCTACAGCTAGATTTGCCACGCCCTGCTGGCACCGCCCTAAACCTAAACTTTGCTGCGGGTCAAAGCTGGGGCATTTTAGGTCCTAATGGCGTTGGCAAAACCACCTTGCTGCATACCTTAGCCGGTTTAAAGGCAGCCCACAGCGGCCAAATTCTGCTGCAACAGCAACCTCTTAAGCAGTTATCACGTAAGCAAATCGCACAACAATTAGGTTTGGTGTTTCAAGAGCGCCAAGACAGCTTTCCCGCCTCTGTCTTAGAAACAGCGCTGATGGGCCGGCACCCATGGTTGGCGCCTTGGCAACAAGAACAAGCACTTGATCTGCAACTGGCCCAGCAGGCATTAGCTGCCGTAGACTGTCAAGCATTAGCGCCTCGTTTACTCAGCAGTTTATCTGGCGGTGAGCGGCAACGGGTCGCAATTGCTACGTTAATGACGCAAAACCCTGCTATTTGGCTGCTCGATGAGCCAACGAATCACCTAGATTTACAGCATCAAATGCAGGTGATGCGCTTATTAACCGCACAAGCGCACTCCGGCAAAACGGTGATTATGTGTCTGCATGACCTTAACTTAGCCGCGCGTTGGTGCAGCCATGTGTTGTTGCTGTATCCCGATGGCAAAGCCCGTTGGGGCGAGAGCCAGCAGCTGTTGCAGGTCGACACCTTAACCGAACTCTATCAACAGCCTTTAACCTCAGCCTTGGTAGAAGGCCATCACGTATTTATTCCGCTGGCCTAACCACCAGGCCTGCGTGATCAAAAGGAGCAACCCATGTCTCGCAACAGCAACCCTGAACGCCATGCACAACGTATGGCGATTAAACAAAAAATTATGCAGCAACGGATTGCCCAAGCGCAAAAAGAACAAGGCATTCTCTTGGTCTTAACGGGGCCAGGCAAAGGCAAAAGTAGCTCGGGCTTTGGTATGGTCGCCAGAGCGCTGGGCCACGGCATGAAAGTAGGCATCGTACAATTTATTAAAGGGGCTTTTAGTACAGGCGAGCAGGCTTTTTTTAGTCAGTTAGCCAATGTCGATTACCATGTGATGGGCCAAGGCTATACCTGGGATACCCAAGATCGCGAACAAGATATGGCCGCCGCCAGCGCCGCGTGGGAGGTAGTAGCCAAGATGCTGCAAGACCCAAGTTACGATTTACTACTGCTTGATGAGCTAAATATCGCCCTGAAATATCAGTACCTGGATCTTGACCGCGTGCTGGATGATCTGCAAGCGCGCCCAGCTATGCAGCATGTGATTGTTACCGGTCGCAATGCACCACCCGAGCTGATCGAGTTAGCAGATACCGTGACCGATATGCGTGCCCTCAAGCATGCGTTTAAAGACCAAGGAATTAAGGCGCAAAAAGGGATTGAGCTGTAAATGACCACACTGATGGTGCAAGGCACCACCTCAGATGCGGGCAAAACCACAGTGGTCGCGGCCCTGTGCCGTTGGTTAGCTCGTCAAGGAGTTTCGGTAGCTCCGTTTAAGCCGCAAAATATGGCGCTCAATAGCGCCCCTACCTGTGATGGCGGTGAAATTGCGCGCTCGACGGCATTACAGGCGCTCGCCTGTGGAATCGAGCCGCACAGTGATATGAATCCAGTCTTGCTCAAGCCGCATACCGATTGTGGAGCTGAGGTGCTGATTCGCGGGCGACATTATGCCCAGCTGAATGCGGTGGATTATCACGCTTATAAAGCCCATGCCATGCAGTCGGTGATGGCGGCTTGGCAGGCATTAAGTGAGCGCTATCAGGTGATTATTGCCGAAGGTGCTGGCAGCCCCGCCGAAATTAATTTACGCCACCATGATATTGCCAATATGGGCTTTGCCGAAGCCGCCGACTGCCCAGTATTATTGGTCGGCGATATTGATCGGGGCGGCGTGTTGGCACAATTGGTTGGTACGTTAGCGCTACTTAGCCCCAGCGAACAAGCACGTACCCAAGGCTTACTGATTAACCGTTTTCGTGGTGATCTCGCTCTCTTACAGCCAGGCTTAGACTGGCTAAGCCAACATACTCATAAGCCGGTCATTGGCGTGCTGCCCTACTTAACCAATTTGTTATTGGATGCTGAAGACGGATTAGCCAGCAGCCAGCACTCTGCTAAGGCCACATTTAAGCTGCTGATTCCTTTAGTGCCACGCATGACGCAACACAATGAATTCGATCCCCTGCGCTTACACCCAGCGCTGGATGTATGCTTTAGCCATCACCCAGCCGAAATACCTGCTGCGGATTTAATCATTTTACCCGGCAGCCAAAACCCGATCGCTACCTTAGCTTGGCTTAAGCAGCACGGTTGGCTAACGGCCATTCAGCGGCATCTGCGCTATGGCGGCAAACTCTTGGCTTTGGGCAGCAGTTTTCCGCTCCTAGGCCAATCCCTTAGTTATGGCGCAGCAAGCCAACCACAGACCGAACAGGGCTTAGGCTTAGTTGCTTTGCATACGCAGCTTGCCCGTATCACCAGCCTAGAAAGCGTACAGGGCAATCTGTGCTTGCCCCAGCATGCAGGATTAGCCTGCAGCGGGTATCGCCTAGTGCAAGGCAGTCTGCAGGGTAGCGCATTGGACGCACCGCTGTTACAGCTGAATGGCCAAGCCGAGGGCGTTCTTAGTTTAGATCAGCAAGTAGCGGGCTGTGCAGTGCACGGTTTATTTGAACAGCCGCAGGTGGCAGAGGCTTTGTTAGACTGGGCCGGTTTAAGCCAACCGGGAGCCGCCGTGGATTATCAGCAACATCGTTTAAAGGAGTTAGATCGCTTAGCCGATCTGATTGATCAGCACTTAGATACCCAGTGGTTGTATCAAGTCTTAAAGCTTAATCCTAACCCGCAAGGACTCTTGCATGTCTGAGGTTAATCGCCCCTTTACTGCCGAGCAATTAGCTGGGGTCTATCGCGCCATCTATGAGCGCCGCGATGTGCGCTCGCAGTTTTTAGCCGATCCAATTCCTCCTTCAGTTTTAGCGCGTTTACTTAAGGCGGCGCACCACGCACCTTCGGTTGGTTTTATGCAGCCGTGGGATTTTGTGCTGATTGAAAGCCCTGCCATTCGCCAGCAAGTCTTGGCTAGCTTTAATCAAGAAAATGCTAAAGCAGCCGCTAATTATCAAGGCGAGCGTCGGCAACACTATCAAAGCTTAAAGCTGCAAGGGATTCTTGATAGCCCGATTAACCTTTGTATTACCTGCGATCGCAGCCGAGGCGGCCCCCATGTCTTAGGGCGCAACTCGGTGATGGAGATGGATCTGTTTAGCAGTTGCTTAGCGGTGCAAAATCTGTGGCTAGCGGCCCGTGCCGAGGGCATTGGCGTAGGTTGGGTTAGTATTTTAGATCCCCAGCAGCTAGCTACTATTTTACAACTGCCAGAATCGGTCTACCCTTTGGCTTACTTGTGTTTAGGCTATGTCAGTGAGTTTCTCGAGCAACCCGAGCTTGCTAGTAAAGGCTGGCGCTCGCGCCTGCCTTTAACCCAGTTAGTACATTCAGATACTTGGGGATCGGCCGTTAACAATCAGCAACTGCTAGATCAGTTAATGCTTAACCAGAGCGATGAGTAATTGCTCATCTAGAAGCTTTTTCGTCATTAAAATAGAAAATTAACTTTTAAAGCTTAATCTAGCTAAAACTTAGTGCCCCAATAAATTTAAATATATTTTTACTCATAGCCAACTATAAAACTACAAGTCTTTATATAATTAGCTTACGTAAAGAGCAGTAAATTGACTCTGCCATCAATCTAGTTCGCCTTGTTATCTCTTCATCAGTCCATAACTCACAATCAAGAAAAATTTGTCTCATTGGATAATTCTTATCCTTAAGTATCTTAAACTTTTTTTCAGGTGGCAAATTAGATAATTCTTCAGAGTTTGTTACCTTATCTAAAAGAATTAGATTGCCTATGCTAGCTACTTTTGCCTCACCACAAACCTTCAAGGTTGACTCAGAAAGTATATGTTCTATTGTCGAGCTCTCAAAATCTATTGGTAATCCACTACAGCTTGAGTTAAATAACTTAGACAGCGTATATTTAACGATCGCTTTATTTTTTGTTTTTGTAGATGTGTACTCTAGCTCTGAAAACTTTACAACAAATTCATCCATTTCAGGAAGCCTTGAGCATAAAAAAATCTTAAGATCATTAAGTACAACTTGAACTTCATCATTAGTTCTTGCTCTAGTTAATTCGATAGCAAGTCTGGAATAATTTGATGCTATAGTTCCAGAGGATCTCTGCGAAGTTATTGCATTAAAACAATAATGAAATGCTTCTATTTTTGATAGTGCACTTGTAAGATTTCTTAGAGAAATATAACCACTCCTATACGATCTAAGCAATGCTAAAGTCATCGCAGTTTGCTGTTTAACCTTAAACAAATTAAGAGCTTTCAATGACAATTTAACAGGTACCTCTTCTCTAGTCCAACTCGATTCTTCAGGATGCATCAGCGCTGCATAATATGGCGCAGTATTTGCTAGGTCTGATAACAGCTCTTCCGCAATCTCAGATGAATCAGATACATAAGTCTTAATTTCAGAGAACAGTCTCTTATCAGTGCAATAGCTAACTACCGAGCACCAGTAGTGAACTAAAAAACTATCAATAATACTCGTTTCACCAAAGTCATCAAACACTTTTACTAAGCTATTCCACAACTCCTTTGACTTATCTATAGAAGTACTTTTACTTTTTATATTTTTCAAAAAAAGATTCTTAACCAAATCTGAAGTCGCTAAGTCTCTACCTCTTGCATTTAAAGTCTCAAATATTAAGTAAGCATCATCTTCATTATCCAGCTGAATAAAAACAAGCTTTAGCGATAGAACTTTATCTCTAATTCCTTTAAGCTCTTTAACTATACTACTCTCATCAGGTAACAGTGAAATCTGTTTTGATTCATCTGAGTAGACCTCAGGTATTATTGAATATAGCTTTCCATTAATAAGCTCGAATGCAACTTCTAATTTTTTCTCTTCAACCCCTGCCTCACCTGGAACACTATACCCATCAAAACTTTGAATATGACTCTGAAGATAAGGGAATGATGTTTCAGACCTTAATATAAACTCATCTTCATTATCTATATTTGCCTTTTCAACATACTTATGCACACCTTTCGCTAAATTCTCCTCTCCTATTTTTATAAATGCATTTCTGATTGCTGATAGAATTAAAGTTATAGTTGTTAATCGTTGCTGCCCATCAACAATTCCAAAGTATGGTTTACGCTCCTGATAAACAACCATTGAACCTATAAAGTAATTCTCAGTCTTTTCAAGTATTATATCATCCCAAAAACTTTCTACTTCTTCTGCACTCCATGAATAAGGCCGTTGAAATCTTGGAATTTTGAAGTATCCCAGAGAGAATATATCTTGAATTTCCTTATCAGCAGCTTCAATCTTCATTTTCAATCTTCATTTTATAATTTATTCCCAGTGAATTATTCACTCTAAGATATACGAGCAGTGAGCCACATAAAAACAATAAAAAGTCAAAACAAATAATTCTAATCTATTTACTACAATAGTTTTCTCAATAGACCTATTCCACTTTAAAGCTTAAGGCCTATCCTTTCCCATAATACCAATATAGTCAAACTACCCATAATTAATCCTAGAAACATAAACATTAGGCTCGGCTTTATCTAGAACTTTTTCTATCTTATAAGTAAACGGGTAAGATTTAACATTATCTTTATACTGAAGTGTAATATTGGCCTTACATTTCTTCATATATTCATTTTCTTCTACAACAGACACTCTTTCAATTTTACTTTTAATTTTCAATGATTTTTTATAAATCTCTTCTAAACTCGAATACTTTCCACTGTGCAGAAGTCCTGGTGACTTGAGTATTTGTCTTAGATTCTTAGAGGACTCGGATTTAAGTATCAGCTCCTTTACATAATCAGAATTGCAATCGAAATGCTCAGCACCGCAAGCAGTTAACAATATACAAATAGTCGCAGAATATTAAACATAAAACCTCCAGTTCATAGCAAGAAAAAAACAACTAAAAAACAACTTAAAAACATTATAAAATAGAAGTATTCCTTATCTATCACAGATAAATAAAACACCTCTATTAGTCGTGTGACACCTCAGAAACCATCTCCAACAAATACAACTCATCAATATCCTTAATCTCGCTTAAGCGGATCAGCTGGGGGAAACTAAAGTTTGTCCAGGTATCCTTAAACACCGGCTCTAACTCTTCTTCATTTTGGTGAATGTTTTCTTTTTCCAGCATTTTTCTCGTGGAGAAATTAATGCTTATTTCAGAAAGCACGGTGGGTCCGCGCGTAGAGTAGACATCAAAGCCAATCAATTCAAAGTCGTTATTTTGATGACGAAAATTATAGGTCCAATTGCCATAGCGCCCATGGCTATAGGTGGCATAGAGATTACCGCGCTTTATCGCTAGCTCTAAATCAGGTGCAAAATATACGCCACCATCTTCATTTTCCGATGCAAAGACTTCGGGATTAGTTAAGGCTAGCTCATAGCCTTGGGCGCGATTAAATACAATCACTAGTCCGCGTCGGTTACGATCTAAGGTGCCACGATACTCATGCTCAATCACCCGCCGCGGATCAGTGCCCTTTACCATAAATACGTAATCTGGCCGCCCATCTTTATTTAAATCCCCTGTCAACTCTTCAACCAGCACATACCCTTGGGGAATAAAGGCTTTAGGATCAGTCGCCAACTGCGTCGCAGCCTGCACTCCCGTAGCTAGTGAGCAAGCAGCCAATGTTAAAGCTAATGCGAGTTTATGCATAACATCCTCTAAAAATTGTTACGACTGATAGTCCTTTTATTGATTAGATAACGGCACTGCAGCTAGAGCTTATTGGGTTAATTAAGGGTCGCTATTGAGCCAGATCACCGCTCTGATTTATCGCGAGACTATTTATCGCGAGCCTAAGGCTTTTTCAATTTTCTTATCTGTTTTGTATTGGCTTAAGGCATAAACCGACCAAATAGCGGCTGGAATCCAGCCAATTAACGTGATTTGCAGCAGTAAACAAATAATCCCTGCAAAGGGGCGACCAATAGTGAAAAACTGTAACCAAGGTAAAAAGATGGCAAGTAGTAAACGCATAATACTGTCCTTTAAATGGCTTAAGTAAGTGGCTAACTGATAACAGCTGAACTGTTTGAAACCCTAAAGTATTGCCCACCTGCTTGCAACTATCAGAAAGGTCTCATGCTTATAGGCTGATGGTTCCACTTAAATACTGCACCGCCCTACCAGAAATAATCACTCTATCCCCTATAACCGAACACTTAAGCACACCACCACGAGCTGAGGCCTGATAAGCCAGCAGTTCATTTTTGCCTAAGCGCTCAGCCCACAATGGCGCTAACCCAGTATGGATTGATCCCGTCACTGGGTCTTCATCGCCGCCATTAGCTGGCCAAAAGTATCTTGAGATAAAATCGTACTTTTCCGACTCAGAGCGGCAGGTAACCACCACATCCAGTGGCTTTAATTGCTTGAGCTGTGCATTGTCGCGCTCGACCGCTAACACCTCGGCCTCTGTAGGATAAATCACAAAGTAAGCTTGTGCATTGCAATGAACTTCTTGGGGCGCAATAGACAGCCCCGCGCTTAGTTGCTTAGGGATAACTTCTAATTTGCTAGGCTTGGTGTTAGGAAAATTCATCTTAATGTCGCCTGCAGCCGCCTGTTCAACCAGTAACTCTCCCACTGCCTGGGCAGAAAAAGTGAGTGCACTTAACTCAGGTTGCTGCTTAAACAAGACAAAGGCGGAAGCTAAGGTGGCATGCCCACAAAAATCAATTTCGGTTAACGGTGAAAACCAACGAATCTGGTAACACCCCACCCCCGTTGGCACCACAAACGCCGTTTCTGAAAGATTATTTTCTGCTGCAATGGATTGCATTAAATCATCAGCCAGCCACTGCTCGGTAATAATCACCGCCGCTGGATTGCCAGAAAATACTGCATCGGTAAACGCATCGACTATAGTGATGGCTAGTTGCATATCAATTGACCTGAATGTCTATGCCAAAATTAAGCGCCAGTCTGAAGCCGCTAAACGGCATAAAACCAATCGCTAAAAGTGGTTTGTTAGCTGTTAATAATTAATGTCAACGGCACATGGTCACTTATGGAAATCCATTCTTCATGAAAACCGACCTGTAAATTACAGCTTTCTGAAAAGTCAGATGAAGTAAAAATATAATCAATATGGTGAGCTTTCTCTCGGTTTCGATACAAGAAAAATGTTGGGTTTGTCTCTTCGCCCTGCTCTTCATTAAAGACACGATGATACTGACTTTCAAAACCAATCTCGCTTAGCTCATTGACTACATCAGAATGATTCCACCACCGATCTGGCTTATCCCAACGCGTACTGCTATTAAAGTCGCCAAGAATAATAGTTTTATTATGGCTAAGTTCTTGGCGATGAATTTGAAGATATTTCCAGAGTTGCCCTATATACCCAAATACTTCGTCATTTCGCCCTTTCATCCAGACAGCAAGCACCGTGAAATCTCTATTGATACTGAAAGGGAGAAACAATCGGAGTTCTTCAGTACGCCAGCTCAGTGCTTTACTTTTGCTGAACAATTTAGGGATAGAAAAACTGCCGCTCCAATCTAATCTTTCAACCCTATGACCATTTCTAGGAAAAATGCCAATACCACGATTTTTTGATTCTCCTACCCACAGATATGAACCAGCCCAGTCTCTATATTCAGGAGTCGATAACGCAGGATCTTCACATTCCTGAACCACCAAAACATCTGCTTGTAAGCTATCTGCATTTGTAAGCTTCCGTCTGAGAGCTCCATTACAGTTCCAAGTAACTATTTTCATATATATAAATATCTTGTAAATACCCCATTTATAACACAGCAATCTCGTAGAGAGCTTATGCCGCATTTAAATACTCTAACGGCGTCATGTCATTGAGTGAATCGTGCGGTCGTTCAGCGTTATATAACTCAGGTCGTATCACAGTCTAGTTTTAAATTCTATACGCATGGATATACACCAAAAATTTACGCAGCCACGCAAAACTTCTTTTATCCCCAAAATAAAGCTATTTTTGTTTCTTAGCGCATAATGAGGCAATCTAAACTCATTTCTTACCTTCATCAGTTTTCCTCACCTTGTTACCTAAGGGATGCTCATGCTCGAAATCCGTCATTTAAAAACGCTTCAAGCCTTAAAAGAAGCCGGCAGTTTGGTCGAGGCGGCTGAGCGTTTGCACCTCACCCAGTCGGCCCTTTCCCACCAATTTAAAGAATTAGAAGAACGCCTAGAAACCAGCTTATTTGTCCGTAAAACCAAACCGGTGCGCTTTACCAGTGCTGGTCTGCGTTTGCTTAAACTAGCTAACGAAGTATTGCCCTTAATGCGCGCGGCCGAGCGTGATCTGGCGCGTTTAATTGGTGGTACTGCGGGGCGTTTGCACATGGCGATTGAATGCCATAGCTGCTTTCAATGGTTAATGCCCACCATTGATCAGTTTCGTGATGCTTGGCCTGAAGTCGAGTTAGATTTAGCCTCGGGCTTTTCTTTTGCTCCCCTGCCTGCTTTAGCTCGCGGGGATCTGGATTTAGTGGTCACCTCAGATCCCATGGATATTAGCGGCTTAAGTTATATTCCGTTATTTACCTACGAGCCGTTATTAGCCGTGGCTAACCAACACCCACTGGCGCAAAAAAACTTTATTGAACCAAATGATTTAGCCGACCAAACCCTAATTACCTATCCGGTTGATCGGGATCGATTAGATATATTTACCCAGTTTTTAGATAAAGCTGACATTGAACCCCTAGCGATACGTACTTCAGAACTTACGGTAATGATGATGCAACTTGTTGCCAGTGGCCGTGGCGTGTGTTGCCTACCTAATTGGGCGCTGCATGAGTACAGCAGCAAAGGCTATGTAAAAGCGATTAAACTTGGGGCCAAAGGCTTAACCTCTACCCTGTATGCGGCCATTCGTAGCGATATGCTAGACACCCCTTTTATGCAGGATTTTTTACTCACCGCCAAAGACACCTCCTTTACCACTTTAGCGGGCGTTTGTGCAGCTAAGGATTAGCACGCAAAAAAAGAACCAGGGCAGCTTAGTTCACACACCGCGCTGCCCCAGTTCAAGGCTCAAGGACGCCAAAGTTATTTAAAGTTTTTACGGATCAGCTTACTCATCCAGCCCACTAAGCCTGCTCTGAACATCAGGACACAGACCACAAAGATCACCCCAAGAATCACGTGCACCCAATCACCTAAAGGCCCGCTACTTAGATAGGTTTGTAAGGTCACTACAATACTGGCGCCCACAAATGGCCCCAACACCGTGCCCACACCGCCTAGCAAGGTCATCAAAATCACCTCGCCGGACATATGCCAGTGCGCATCAGTTAACGATGCCAACTGGAACACCACGGTTTTAGTTGCCCCAGCTAAACCCGTTAGGGCCGCCGATAACACAAACGCCAGCAATTTATGGGCATCCACGTTATAGCCCAACGACACTGCCCGCGGTTCATTCTCACGAATGGCTTTTAACACCTGGCCATAGGGCGAATGAATGGTGCGCTGAATCAACAAGAAGCCGCCAATAAACACAGCCAGCACAAAATAGTACATATTCAGATTGTTCTTCAGATCAATCAGCCCGAACAACTGACCACGCGGAACCCCCTGCAGCCCGTTCTCACCACCGGTGAAGTTAGCTTGCATATACATAAAGAACACCAGCTGCGCCAAGGCTAAGGTGATCATGGCAAAGTAAATACCTTGCCGACGAATCGCCAACACGCCAAAGATCAAGCCCAGTCCAGCCGAGGCCGCAGTACCTGCTAAAATCCCCAGTTCGGTACTTAAGCCCGAGTACTCAGTCAAGACAAATCCGGTGATATAACCGCCAGTGGCTAAAAACGCGGCATGGCCAAAAGACAATAAACCGGCATAGCCCAACAGCAAGTTAAAGGCACAAGCAAACAGTGCAAAGCACAATAGCTTCATTAAAAACACCGGATAAATGCCAAAGGGAGCAATCAACGCCAGCAGCACAAAGGCGGCAAAAAACAGTTTATTACGCCGACTAGCAGCCCGCCGACGCTCGCGCTCGACACGAATCCGTTGCTGCTGTGCAGGCTGATTTAATACTTCAGACATACTATGCCTCCTTACCAAATAAGCCGGCTGGACGTATCAAGAGCACCAGCACCATCACTAAGAACACCACGGTATTAGCTGCTTCCGGATAAAACACCTTAGTTAAGCCTTCAATTAAGCCCATACCTAAACCGGTGATAATCGCCCCCATAATCGAGCCCATACCACCAATCACCACCACTGCAAACACCACAATCAGTAAGTTAGCGCCCATGCCAGGTGCCACAGGATAAATCGGTGCCGCTAATACCCCAGCAAAAGCCGCCAAAGCCGCGCCATAGCCGTAGGTTAAGGTGATTAATAACGGCACGTTAATACCAAAAGCTTGCATCAGTTTGGGATTTTCCGTACCTGCCCGCAGATAAGAGCCTAAGCGCGTTCGCTCGATCATGTACCAGGTCACTAAACACACCGCGATTGCCGCTACAATCACCCAAGCACGGTATTTAGGTAAGAACATAAAGCCTAAATTAAAGCCGCCTTTTAGTGCATCTGGCATCGGATAAGAACTGCCCGAAACACCAAATAACTTAACGAACAAACCTTCAATAATCAGCGCCAGACCAAAGGTCAGTAATAGCCCGTACAGATGGTCTTCGCCGGCAATTTTGCGCAGCAAGCCTCGCTCAATCGCCATGCCAATTAGCCCAACCATTAATGGGGCTAAAAACAGCGCCAGCCAGTAGTTCACACCGAGGTACTTTAAACTTAATAAGCTGGCAAAAGCGCCCAGCATATAGAGTGCGCCATGGGCAAAGTTAATAATTCGCAATAAGCCAAAAATAATGGCCAAGCCCAAACTCAACAGTGCATAAAAGGCACCATTAATTAACCCCAACAGCAGTTGCCCAAGCAATACACTGAGGGGAATGCCAAATATCATGGTCATGCTTTCACCCAATCCTTAAGGTCGCTGCCTAACTGACAGCGACCCAGTTGCGCCTTGATCAATCAAAAAAGTTGAATTACCGCTCGATTACTGTTTAACCAATTTGCACTGACTATCGGCTAACGGACGATAGGCTTGATCACCAGGAATGGTGCGCAGGATTTTATACAGATCCCACTCCGACTTAGACTCCGATGGCTTTTTCACCTGAGCTAAGTACATGTCGTGCACCATGCGTCCGTCTTCGCGTAACTGACCGTTTTTAGCAAACATATCGTTGATTGGGGTTTCAATCATTTTGGCCCGTACGGTTTGCGTATCATCGGATCCAGTGGCTTTCACCGCATTTAAATAATGCAAAGTGGACGAGTACATTCCGGCGTGGGTCATACTGGGCATACGGCCAACGCGGTCGTAATAGCGTTTCGCCCAGGCGCGGGTTTCATCGTTCATATCCCAATACCAACCGGTGGTTAGCATGAGATCTTGGGTCACTTCTAAGCCCATGGAATGCACATCATTTAAAAACACCACCATTCCCGCTAGCTTTTGTCCCGCTTGGGTTAAACCAAACTGACTGGCGGTTTGCAGGGCATTAACTAAGTCGGCGCCAGCGTTAGCTAAGGCCACCACCTCAGCACCTGAGCCTTGGGCTTGCAAGATATACGACGAGAAATCGTTACTCGGGAATGGATGACGTACTTTACCCACCACGGTGCCGCCCTCAGATTCCACTACCTTAGTGATATCTTGTTCAAGGGAATGGCCAAAAGCGTAGTCAGCGGCTAACACAAACCAGCTCTTGCCACCTTCTTCAAGGACTGCATGGGCGGTGCCGTTAGACAATGCATAGGTGTCATAAACCCAGTGAATATGGTTTGGTGAGCAGTACTCGTTGGTTAAGGATGAGGAAGCCGAGGCAGAAATCAGTGCCAACTTATCTTCTTGTTCAACGACTTTGTTGACCGCCATCACCACCGAGGTAGCCGCTAAGCCGGTAATCACATCGACATTTTTTTCATCAATCCACTGGCGCACGGTATTGGCACCTACATCGGGCTTGTTGAGGTCATCGGCGTTAAAGATCACAATTTTTTTGCCATCCACTTGACCGCCAAAATCTTCAATTGCCATTTTTACCGCTTCTAAGCCACCGGGGCCTGATAAATCGCGGTAGGTACCCGACATATCGGCTAGGTAACCAATACGGATCTCGTTATCGCTAATGGCTGCCTGGGCAGTGGTGGACAATAAACCGGCGGCAACAATACCGCTAATTGCTTTTGCTAAACCTTTCATAGAACACCTTCGTCTTTTATTGTTGTTGTCGCATTCAGTGATAATGATTTGGATCGGGCTTAAACCCCTAAGCTTTGACTTAAAAACTCCTGTTTACTGGGCAGCTCGGCTGCACTGATTTCATCGATAATTTTGCCGTGCTCCATTAAGTAATGGCGATCTGCCAAGGGGGCTGCAAATCTAAAGTTTTGCTCAACCAACACAATGGTTAGGCCTTTTTCTTTTAATTTAACCAATACCTCCCCTAGTTTTTGCACAATAACTGGCGCTAAGCCCTCGGTAATTTCATCCAGTAACAGTAAATTGGCTCCGGTGCGCAAAATGCGCGCCATAGCTAACATTTGCTGCTCTCCTCCCGACAGACGCGTACCCTGACTAAAGCGCCGCTCGTAGAGGTTCGGAAACATTTCATAGAGCTCATCCAATCCCATGCCACCACTGCGTACCGTAGGCGGTAACAATAAGTTCTCTTCAACATTCAAACTAGCAAAAATCCCCCGCTCTTCAGGACAAAAGCCAACGCCCAGTCGAGGAATTAAGTGGGCAGCAATGCCCATGGTTTCAGTGCCGTTAATCATGATCGAGCCACTGCGCTTACCGACCATATTCATAATTGCCCGTAAGGTGGTGCTGCGCCCTGCGCCATTGCGCCCTAACAGAGTGACTAATTCACCCCGGCGCACCACCATATTCACCCCATGCAAAATATGCGACTGACCGTAATAGGCATGCAGGTCTTCAATTTGTAATTGCTCACGGCGTGCAGGATGGCTCATGGGCTAACCTCCGAATTGTTTTCAGTGCCCGTGGTATCACTGCCTAGATAGGCCTCACGTACTTCTGGATTGGCTGAAACGGTGGCGTAGTCGCCTTCGGCAAGCACCGAGCCACGGGCCAACACTGTAATCTGATCACACAAACGGCTAACCACACTCAGGTTATGCTCAACCATTAATACGGTGCGCCCTACTGCGGCGCGGCGTACTAAATCTACCACCATGTCCACGTCCTCATGGCCCATGCCTTGAGTTGGCTCATCGAGTAATAGCATCACCGGATCTAATGCCATGGTGGTGGCCAGCTCTAAAGCACGCTTGCGGCCATAGGACAATTCATTGGTCACGGTATCGGCAAAGCCACCTAGATCCACTTCCTCAAGTAATTCCATGGCGCGATCATTAAGGCGATTTAGGCTGTGCTCTGACTTCCAGAAATGAAACGAATTACCCACCTTACTCTGTAAGGCGACGCGCACATTCTCCAGCACCGTCATCTCACCAAACACCGCAGAAATCTGAAACGAGCGGACCAATCCTAATTTAGCAATCTGATTCGCTTTCATGCCTGTAATGGCGCGGCCTTGGTAAATGATCTCACCACGGGTCGGCGGCAAAAAATGCGTCAATAGGTTAAAAAATGTGGTCTTACCCGCCCCATTGGGACCAATCAGTGCGTGGATGTGGCCCTGCTGAATACTGAGATCCACATTATTCACCGCGGTAAAGCCCCGAAACTCTTTGGTTAAGCCTCGGGTTTGTAAAATAATGTCTGATGACATGTGCAGCCCTCTAACCCTGATTATTGTTGTTGGTTATTAGCTTTAGGTCCTCGACCTTTACGTTAACGATAACAAGCGTTTTTAACGTTTTACAAGCACCTTAAGCACAAAGTCTTAGCCTGCATTGTTTAGCCTTTTGCAAACGGCAAAAAGCCCACGAACGTGCGTGTAATTATTTGATTTATAAGTATTAAGCCTAGTGCGAGCGAGCCCGCACTAGGCTATTAGCGCGCTTGCTTTACCACAAATTAACGGTGTAATTAACAATTACGCGGTTTTCATCGATATTGGTGGTGTGGCTACCGCGATACATCACGTTGCGCACCAACAGACTGACATCTTTTAATGGGCCGCTTTGAATGGTGTAGCCCAGATCAATATCGCGTTCCCACTCTTTCGCGTTGTTATTACCAATTTTGAAGTTATCGCCTCGTACATAACGCGCCATAAGGTTTAACCCAGGAATACCGACTTCAGCAAAGTTAAAGTCGTAACGAGCTTGCCATGAGTCTTCTTTAGCGCGTAGAAAGTGGTGATAGGTTAAGGTGTTCATGGTCCATGGATCAGTACCGCCGCCGATAAAGGGCGTTCCGGTTTTACCGCTGGCATCTTGGTAACCTAAACCAAACCAATGGCCTTTATAACCTAAGGAGAACATACCGCTGGCTAGACGGTTATCAACATCGGTCTTACCTTGATCACTGCTCTTAAAGTAACGCAAATCTGTTTTAAATTTCAGATCACTGGTTAAGTCGGTCAGGTACTGCACGTTGACATGATGCTGACGGTAATTATCTTTTAACTGAGCAAAGAAATAAGTCCCAGTTAAGCCAGGTACAAACTGATAGCTGGCTCCAGCATAATTAAAGCGATTGGACTCTACCCCACCCTTAGAGCCATCAGCAAACATCGTCATATCTTGGTTATTAGTAGAGTCGCGTAGATTGGTTTTACGAAACTGTCCGGCGGTCAAGGTGAGATTTTCAACTTCTTTAGAAACCAACTGCGCCCCTTGAAAGGTTTGCGGTAACAAACGGGTATCGTTACGAAAGGCAATCGGCAGTAAAGGCTCGTGGGTGCCGACAGTCAGCACTGTATCAGAGAGTTTGGCTTTTGCCGTTACCCCAAAGATGCCATGGCTATCGGCCGACTTACCGCTGTGACGGCTACGCACTAACGCGCCTGTGCCTCCCGTACCACCGCCTGAATCCAGTTTAATTCCCACTAACCCTAAAGCATCTAAGCCAAAACCAACTGTTCCCTCGGTAAAGCCCGACTGCAAACGAAACATAAAGCCTTGGCCCCAGTCTTCAGACTTAGACTGGGTTTTGCCTTTATGCAGAGGCCCGCCTGGCAAATTACTTTGCCGATAATCGCGATTCATATAAAAGTTACGCAGTTGCACTGAGGCCTTACTGTCCTCAACCAAGGCTGCTTGCGCCAGCATCGGCATCGCCATTACCGCGGCTAAGGTGCTGAGTAAAAATACTGGTTTTTTATTCTTTACTGCTTGCATAGATAGAGTCTCTCTTGTTGTTATTAACGACTACTTTTTTATTCACTAGTCAATGCGCTAGTTTAGGTCTTGCGTGGCATCCTACCCATTAGATAGAACTCAGGATTAGGTGGCGTACCAGCCATGGACACCAACCGATTCGATAGCCCAAAAAATGACGCTATTGCACCAATATCCCAAATATCGTCCATACTAAAGTTTTGCTCCTGCAGACTGACTAACCAGTCATCCGTGAGTACACCACACTCAATGGCTAAATGGTAGGCGAAATCCAACATCAGCCGTTGTCTTTTAGTAATAGGTGCAGTGCGAAAATTAATCGCTACCTGATCAGCAATCAGTGGATCTTTGGCATAAATTCTCAGTAAGGCGCCATGGGCTACAACGCAATATAAGCACTCATGCTGTGCACTCATGGCAACCACAATCATTTCACGCTCAGCCAAACTTAACGTCTCTGACTGACGCTCCATCAAAGCATCGTGGTACGCAAAAAACGCTCGAAACTCAGCGGGACGATGAGCCAACATTAAGAACACATTAGGAATAAATCCGGCTTTTTCTTGCACCGCCAAAATGCGCTGCTGCAAGTCATCGGGAAGCTCGGCGAGGGTTTCGGGAACAGGAAAACGGCTAATTACACTCATCAATCACCCTTTTATTTTTATTGTGCAGGGTTGAAAAGTTAAGGAGGCGTTAACGCCTCCTTAGATTGTGGCGTCTTGGTTAACGTCTTAAGTGATTCGCTTAAGGCGCTTCGATGCCGAGTTCTTCCATGCTAATTTCACGCATTCTGAACTTTTGGATCTTACCGCTGATGGTCATGGGGAACTCATCAACAAACTTGATGTAACGTGGCACCTTAAAGTGTGCAATTTTACCTTTGCAGTACTCTTTTAATTCGTCTTCAGTCACCGTATCACCTGGGTGCAACTGGACCCAAGCCACAATTTCTTCTCCGAACTTTTTGCACGGTACGCCAACCACTTGCACATCGGCCACACACTCATGGGTATATAAAAACTCTTCAATTTCGCGCGGGTAAATGTTTTCACCACCACGAATAATCATGTCTTTATTACGCCCAACGATTTTCACATAGCCCTCATCATCCATAGTGGCTAAGTCACCGGTGTGCATCCAACGCGCTTCATCAATCGCTTCTTTAGTCGCATCGGGGTTATTCCAATAACCCAACATGACGCTATAGCCGCGAGTGCATAACTCACCAATTTCGCCACGGGGTACAATTTGCCCCTCTTCGTTAACGATTTTGGTTTCAAGGTTAGGCTGAGTGCGACCTACAGTCGTAGTACGGCGCTCTAGATCATCGTCTTTCGCCGTTTGGGTGGATACGGGACTGGTTTCTGTCATACCGTAAGCAATCTGCACTTCTTTCATGTTCATTTCTGAAATCACGCGCTTCATCACTTCAATCGGGCAAATCGAACCGGCCATAATCCCCGTACGCAAGCTTGTTAGATCAAGGCTTGGACGCTCTTCACTGTCGAGCATCGCAATAAACATGGTCGGCACGCCATATAGAACCGTAGCTTTTTCTTCTGCCACCGTACGCAGCGTAGTCACTGGATCAAATGCAGCGCTTGGATAAATAATGGTACTGCCATGGGTCAGCGCCCCTAGGTTGCCCATTACCATTCCAAAGCAGTGATAGAGCGGAACTGGAATCACCATCCGGTCATGTTCAGTCAGACCTAAGCTTTCACCCACCATATACCCATTATTTAAAATATTGTAATGGCTGAGGGTCGCACCTTTAGGGAATCCAGTAGTGCCTGAGGTGTACTGAATATTAATTGGCTCATCAAACTGTAGCTTGCTGCTGACTTCTGCTAGCTGCTCATCAGTCACCGTACGCGCGCTAGATAACACGGTTTGCCAAGCAATCATGCCAGGGGCGGGATGATCACTTAAACTAATCACACCACGTAACTGTGGTAAACGCGGACTTTCTAGCTTGCCCGGCGCGGCTGGCGCTAATTCTGGCAATAGATCGCTAATCATTGCGTGGTAGTCCGATGACTTAAAGGACGCCGCACTGATTAACCAAGCACAGCCCGACTGCTTCAAGGCATATTCCAGCTCACTGGTGCGATAGGCTGGGTTGATGTTGACTAAAATAGCTCCGACTTTAGCCGTAGCAAACTGGGTAACTAACCATTGCACGCAGTTAGGCGACCAGATACCGACCCGATCACCCGGTTTAATATTTAACGCAAGTAAGGCACGGGCTGACTTATTAACTAGCTCCGACAGTTCAGTCCAGGTCATGCGCACATCTTGTTCACGTGCGACTAGGGCTTCACGCTCCGGGAATCTTGCTACCGTTTGGTCGAAGGCTTCACCAATGGTCATTGCTAGTAATGGTTTGTCCTGCGGTCCGCAGGTATAGCTCGGAAGACTCATGAAAGAATCCCTCTGTTTTATGTTTGTTATTGAGGTTGCTCTCTTAGTATTAGCTGCGCTTTAAAGTGTTGACAGCTAATCCAAGGTTGGTTTACGTTAACGTAAAGGTCATATCCATGGCAACAACATACAACGCAACCGAAGACGATGTAAACACCTACAAAGCCCTTCTACGACGTTGATATAACACACACAAAAATTTTGAAACTAGGCACTACGCCTCTAACAACAACTACAAAATCAGCTCAAGGGTACTTACACATGACATATACCAGCCTAAATTTTGCTCTTGGTGAAACCGCCGACATGCTGCGCGATCAGGTGCGTGGCTTTGTACAAACTGAAGTAGCGCCACGCGCTGAAGCCATTGATCAAGAAAACCTATTTCCAGCCGATATGTGGCGCAAATTTGGTGATATGGGGCTGCTAGGTATTACCGTACCTGAACAGTACGGCGGCGCTGAAATGGGCTACTTAGAGCACGTCATCGCGATTGAAGAAATCAGCCGCGGCTCAGCCTCAGTGGGTTTATCCTACGGAGCGCACTCGAACCTTTGCGTTAACCAAATTAACCGTAATGGTACCCACGAGCAAAAGCTCAAGTACTTACCCAAATTAATCTCCGGTGAGCACGTTGGTGCGTTGGCAATGAGTGAGCCAAACGCCGGCTCTGACGTGGTATCGATGCGTTTACGCGCTGAACGTAAAGGTGATCACTTCGTATTAAACGGTAGCAAAACCTGGATCACCAACGGCCCAGATGCTAATACCTATGTGATCTACGCGAAAACCGAACTCGACAAAGGTCCACACGGCATTACTGCGTTCATTGTTGAGCGTGACTGGAAAGGCTTTAGCCGTGGCAATAAGTTCGACAAACTCGGCATGCGTGGCTCCAATACCTGTGAGCTGTTCTTTGATGACGTTGAAGTGCCGGTTGAAAACGTACTGGGCGAAATCAATGGCGGCGTCAAAGTTCTGATGAGCGGCCTCGATTATGAGCGCGTAGTACTGGCTGGCGGCCCTATCGGCATTATGCAAGCCTGTATGGACGTGGTGGTGCCTTATATCCACGACCGTAAGCAATTTGGTCAAAGCATCGGTGAGTTCCAGTTTATCCAGGGCAAAATTGCCGATATGTACTCGCAAATGAATGCTAGCCGCGCGTACTTATATGCGGTGGCGCAAGCCTGTGACCGTGGTGAAACTACCCGTAAAGACGCAGCCGGGGTGATTCTGTATACCGCTGAAACAGCCACCAAGATGGCTCTCGAAGCGATTCAAATTCTCGGCGGTAACGGTTACATCAACGAATTCCCAACAGGTCGCCTATTACGTGACGCCAAACTCTATGAAATTGGCGCTGGCACCAGCGAAATTCGTCGCATGTTAATCGGTCGCGAGTTATTCCGCGAAACCAAATAATACGTCTCTAACTACGCCCCTTAGCCGCCACTGCTGCGGCTAAGGGTAGCTACAACAATAACAGTAGAGGACCAACCAATGGCCACCCTGCACACTAAAATTAATACCCGCTCTCCTGAATTTGCTGCCAATGCACAAGCGATGCAAGAGCAAGTCGATGATCTTCGCGCCTTGTTAAACACCGTCAGTCAAGGTGGTGGTCAAGCCGCTCAACAACGCCATGAGTCCCGCGGCAAACTATTAGTGCGCGATCGAATCAATGCCCTACTCGATCCAGGCTCGGCTTTTTTAGAGGTTTCGCCTCTCGCTGCTTACGAAGTCTATGAAGATAATATTGCTGCCGCTGGCGTAGTGGCCGGTATTGGTCGCGTAGAAGGCGTTGAGTGCATGATTATTGCCAACGATGCCACGGTAAAAGGCGGTACTTATTATCCGCTAACCGTTAAAAAACATATTCGCGCGCAAACCATTGCTCAGCAAAACCGTCTGCCATGCATTTACTTAGTGGACTCAGGCGGCGCTAACCTGCCCAACCAAGACGAAGTGTTCCCTGACCGCGAGCACTTTGGTCGAATTTTCTTTAACCAAGCCAATATGAGCGCCCAAGGTATTCCACAGATTGCCGTGGTGATGGGCTCTTGTACCGCAGGTGGTGCCTATGTTCCGGCCATGGCCGATGAAACCATTATGGTGCGCAACCAAGCGACTATTTTCTTAGCTGGCCCGCCATTAGTGAAAGCTGCAACCGGTGAAGTAGTAACCGCTGAAGAATTGGGCGGCGCTGATACTCACTGCCGTATTTCAGGCGTGGCAGACCACTATGCTGAAGATGATCACCATGCCTTAGCCTTGGCGCGGCGCTGTATTTCTAATCTTAACTGGAAAAAACTCGGTGAGATTCAAACCCGCGCCGTCCAAGCGCCGCTGTATGATGCCCAAGAGCTGTATGGCGTAATTCCAGCAGATGCTAAACAGCCTTTTGATGTGCGCGAAATCATTGCTCGTCTAGTTGATGGCAGCGAATTCGACGAGTTTAAAGCCTTATTTGGCACCACCTTGGTCTGCGGCTTTGCTCACTTACATGGTTATCCGGTAGCGATTCTTGCCAACAACGGCATCTTATTCGCTGAAGCGGCACAAAAAGGTGCACACTTTATTGAGTTAGCCTGTCAGCGCGGTATCCCCCTGATCTTCTTACAAAACATCACTGGCTTTATGGTCGGTAAAAAATACGAAGAAGGCGGAATTGCTAAACACGGCGCTAAATTAGTCACTGCGGTTGCTTGCGCCCAAGTACCTAAGTTCACCGTATTAGTGGGTGGCAGCTTTGGTGCCGGTAACTATGGTATGTGTGGTCGCGCCTACGACCCACGCTTTTTATGGATGTGGCCCAATGCACGCATTGGCGTAATGGGTGGCGAGCAAGCCGCTGGGGTATTGGCTCAGGTTAAGCGCGAGCAAACCGAGCGTGCCGGCGGTACGTTATCGGCTGAAGAAGAAGCAGCCATTAAACAACCGATTTTAGAGCAGTACGAGCGTCAAGGTCACCCTTACTACTCTAGCGCCCGCTTATGGGATGACGGTGTGATTGATCCCGCACAAACCCGTGAAGTGTTAGGCCTAGCCTTATCCGCCACCCTCAATGCACCGATTGAGCCGACCAAGTTCGGCGTCTTCCGCATGTAAGGAGCAGCAGTCATGGCTTATCAAGAAATACAATTAGAACGCGGTGAGCATGGGATTGCGACCCTATGGCTAAATCGTCCAGAAAAAAATAATGCTTTCAACGCCGGAGTCATCAGTGAACTGATTGCTGCACTGGCTGAAATCAAGCAAGACCCAAGCATTCGCTTAATGGTGTTGCGTGGCCGTGGTAAGCACTTCTCCGCAGGCGCGGATTTAGGCTGGATGAAAGCCTCCGCCCAGTTGGACTATGAGGCTAACCTTGCTGACTCCCACGAACTCGGCGAGCTGATGCATCAGCTCTATCACCTGCCCCAGCCAACCTTGGCAGTGGTGCAAGGCGCTGCCTTTGGTGGCGCGGTTGGCTTAATTGCCTGCTGTGATATGGCAATTGGCGCCGAGGATGCAGTGATTTGCCTCTCGGAAGTACGCATTGGTCTAGCGCCGGCAGTGATTAGCCCCTTTGTAGTGAAAGCCCTCGGCCAGCGTGCCGCGCGCCGCTATGCCCTAACCGCTGAGCGCTTTAGTGGCAGCCAAGCTGCAAAACTTGGCTTGCTAGCAGAAAGCTACCCAGCCGCTGAGTTAGAGCAAGCGCTAAACCAATGGCTCGATAATCTACGCCAAAATAGCCCCCAGGCGATGGCCGCCACCAAACAGCTATTGATCGAAGTCGCTGAAGGCAAAATTGATGCCGCAACCCGTGCTAAAACCGAACAAACCATTGCAGCTTTACGCGTCAGCCCTGAAGGGCAAGAAGGCTTAAATTCCTTCTTTGATAAACGCTCACCTTCTTGGCAGGAGACACGCTAATGAACCGTCACATTGATACTTTATTAATTGCCAACCGCGGTGAGATTGCTTGCCGCATCATGAAAACCGCTAATGCCCAAGGGTTAAAAACCGTGGCGGTTCACAGTGAAATTGACCGTGATGCCCGTCATGCGCGCATGGCTGATATTCGCTACAACCTAGGCGGCGCTAAACCTGCCGACAGCTACTTATTAATTGACAAAATCATTGAAGCGGCAAAAGCCACTGGCGCTCAAGCGATTCACCCAGGCTATGGCTTCTTAGCTGAGAACAGCGACTTTGCCCAAGCGATTGAAGATGCCGGCCTGATTTTTCTTGGCCCACCTGCCAGCGCGATTATCGCCATGGGCAGCAAATCTGCGGCGAAAAGCCTTATGGAAGAAGCCGGCGTGCCTTTGGTTCCAGGCTTCCATGGTGATGAGCAAGACTACGAAACCTTCCGCGCGGCTTCTGAGCGTATCGGCTACCCAGTGCTATTAAAAGCAACCGCTGGCGGTGGCGGTAAAGGCATGAAGGTGGTTGAGAAAGAATCTGAGCTCAAAGAAGCACTAGAATCCGCTCAACGTGAAGCTAAATCAGCTTTTGGCGATCCCAAAATGCTGGTCGAGAAATATGTGCTCAAGCCACGCCACGTAGAAATTCAAATTTTTGCCGATATGCACGGCAACTGCGTGTACCTCAATGAGCGTGACTGCTCGATTCAACGCCGCCACCAAAAAGTGGTAGAGGAAGCGCCAGCTCCAGGCTTAACCCCAGAACTACGCCAAGCTATGGGTGAGGCGGCAGTCAAAGCAGCACAAGCCATTGGTTACGTGGGTGCCGGTACCGTTGAGTTCCTATTGGATGCCCGTGGTGAATTCTTCTTTATGGAGATGAACACCCGCCTCCAGGTTGAGCACCCGATTACCGAACTGATCACTGGGCAAGATTTAGTTGCTTGGCAGATTCGTATCGCCCGCGGTGAAGCACTGCCGCTGACCCAAGCGCAAATTCCATTAAATGGTCATGCCATTGAAGTGCGTCTCTATGCTGAAGATCCAGACAATGATTTCTTACCTGCAACCGGTACCTTAAATCTCTACCGTGAGCCGGCCGCTGGTGAAGGTCGCCGTGTGGATAGTGGTATCGAAGAAGGTGACAGCATTTCACCCTTCTATGACCCAATGATTGGCAAGCTGATTGCTTGGGGCGAGAACCGTGAAGAAGCACGTCAACGTTTACTGTCGATGCTGGCTGAAACCCGTATTTCTGGAGTGCGTACTAACCTTGCGTTCCTCAGTCGTATTCTGGCGCACCCAGCGTTTGCCGCAGCTGAGCTGGATACCGACTTTATCCCGCGTCACGAACAAGACTTATTTATTACTCCAAGCGAGCTACCAAACGAGTTCTGGCAGTTAGCGGGTAAAGCTTGGGCACTCACGCAAGCAGACCGCGTACGTCACGATGACCCTACCTCGCCTTGGGCAACTGCTTCGGGCTGGCGCAGCGCGCAACCTCAGCGTTATGTACTTAACCTGCAAACTGGTGAACAACAGCAAAAGGTCGTGGTCACTGATGCCGAGCTAGCCAATGCCTCCATCACTGGCGATCAGCTGGTGCTTGAGCAAGCAGGTATTCGCCAGCGTTTCCCAGCACTACGCGTTAACCACACGCTCTATTTAGAGTGGCGTGGTGAACTGCACGCCATCACTGAAGTCGACTTTATTGCCCAAGCAGCTGCTGGCTCTCAGCAACAAGGTGGCCTCACGGCACCGATGAACGGCAGTATTGTGCGGGTCTTAGTTGAGCCGGGCCAAGCGGTAGAAGAAGGTGCCACCTTAGTGGTACTAGAAGCCATGAAGATGGAGCACAGTATTCGTGCCCCGCATGCTGGCACGGTACAAAATATCTTCTGTGCCGAAGGCGATATGGTCACCGATGGCATGGTACTCGTCGAGTTAGACGGAGGTGAGTAATGAGTTTCCCCTCGCATGTTCGTTTAGTTGAAGTCGGTCCACGGGATGGCCTACAAAACGAGAAGCAACCAATTAGCGTCGCCGATAAGGTGGCGCTAATTGATGCCCTAAGTGACAGTGGCTTAGCCTATATTGAAGCGGGCAGCTTTGTGTCACCCAAATGGGTGCCACAAATGGCCGGTAGCGCCGATGTGTTTGCACAAATCCAAAGCACCGACCGCGTAACCTATGCGGCACTCACACCCAATATGCAAGGGTTTGAGGCCGCAATGGCAGCAGGCGTGCGCGAAGTAGCGGTGTTTGCCGCGGCTTCCGAGTCATTTTCGCAAAAGAATATTAACTGCTCTATCAGTGACAGCCTCAAACGCTTTGAGCCGGTAATGGAAGCCGCTAAGCAACACGGCGTTCGAGTCCGCGGCTATGTTTCTTGTGTGCTCGGCTGCCCCTATGAGGGAGAGATTGCCCCAAACGAAGTGGTCTCAGTAGCCAATGCACTGTATCAAATGGGCTGCTATGAAATTTCTTTAGGTGACACCATTGGCGTAGGCACACCCCATAAAGCAGCGGCGCTGTTTAATGCGGTGGCTAAAGATATTCCGCGCTCAGCATTAGCCGGTCATTTCCATGACACCTATGGCCAAGCGCTGGCCAATATTTATGCCAGCTTGTACGAAGGTATTGCCGTATTTGATAGCTCAGTGGCTGGCTTAGGCGGCTGCCCATACGCCAAAGGTGCAAGCGGCAACGTGGCCACTGAAGATGTACTCTATATGCTCAATGGCTTAGGTATTAATACCGGTGTGGAGCTAGATAAAGTTATCGCCGCCGGCTTACAAATTAGTCAGGTGTTAGGTCGTGAAACCGGTTCGCGGGTCGCACGGGCTTGGCAACCAAAGGCACAATAATTCTTGAGGTCACAATGAACAAAGTATATGCATCTGCCGCCGAAGCCTTGGCGGGCGTAATTGAAGACGGTATGACCTTAGCCGTAGGTGGCTTTGGTTTATGTGGAATTCCCGAAGCGTTAATTGATGCGCTACGCGATACGGGTAAAAAAGAGCTCACCGCGATTAGTAACAACGCGGGCGTAGATGGTTTTGGTTTGGGTAAGTTACTGGAAACCCGTCAAATCAAAAAAATGATCTCTTCCTATGTTGGTGAAAACAAAGAGTTCGAGCGCCAGTTTTTAGCAGGCGAGCTCGAGCTCGAGTTCACTCCTCAAGGCACACTGGCAGAAAAATTGCGCGCCGGAGGTGCGGGTATTCCAGCGTTCTTTACGAAAACCGGTTACGGCACCTTAGTGGCTGAAGGTAAAGAAACTCGCGAGTTTGATGGCGAGTGGTATGTCATGGAGCGCTCATTAGTAGCGGATGTGGGCTTAGTCAAAGCCTGGAAAGCCGATAAGTCCGGCAACCTAATGTTTAATAAAACCGCCCGCAACTTTAACCCACTGGCAGCTATGGCCTCTAAGTTATGCATTGTTGAAGTGGAAGAAATTGTTGAAATTGGCGAATTAGATGCTGACCAAATCCATTTACCTGGTGTTTATGTGCAGCGCATTGTATTAAACGCCACCCCAGAAAAACGCATTGAACAACGTACGGTAAGGAGCTAATCATGGCTTGGACACGTGAACAAATGGCACAACGTGCCGCCCAAGAGTTGCAAGATGGTTTCTACGTGAATCTCGGCATTGGCTTACCTACCCTAGTAGCTAACTACATTCCAGATGGCATGAACGTTTGGCTGCAAAGTGAAAATGGTCTCCTCGGGATTGGGCCTTTCCCTACCGAAGACACCATTGATCCTGATCTTATCAATGCCGGTAAACAAACCATTACTGCACTGCCTGGTGGTAGTTTCTTTGATAGCGCCACCAGCTTTGGCATGATTCGCGGCGGTCATATTAACCTCTCGATTCTGGGCGCGATGCAGGTCTCGGAACAAGGTGACCTCGCCAACTGGATGATTCCCGGCAAAATGGTCAAAGGCATGGGCGGCGCGATGGACTTGGTCGCTGGTGTTAAGCGCGTGGTGGTGCTGATGGAGCACACCGCACGCAATGGCGATCAGAAAATTTTAAAAGTGTGCGATCTACCGTTAACCGGAGTGGCAGTGGTTGACCGGATTATCACGGACCTGGGCGTTTTAGATGTGACCCCTGAAGGGCTAAAACTAGTCGAGTTAGCCGATGGCGTTAGCTTTGAACAGCTCCAAACCGCCACTGGCTGTGAAATCCTGCGCTAAAGCCTTACCATTGCATTACGTCTTACCCCTTTTTACGCGGAACCTAGTTTCCGCGTTTTTTTGCCTAACGTATGGCTAGCCATGAGCTGAACGGATAGCCATACGCTAGGCAAGACCGCCTAAGGAAATTTGTATGAGTCAAAAACCACGTACCTTTAGCATTTCGGAGCTAGCCAGCGAATTAGATATCACCACCCGTGCCATTCGCTTTTATGAAGAGCAAGGCATGCTTAATCCTGCCCGTCGCGGACAAGAACGGGTTTACAGCCCGAAAGATCGGGTGGCCTTAAAATTGATTTTGCGTGGCAAACGGATTGGCTTTTCCCTGGCTGAATGCAAAACCCTAATTGAGCTGTATGATCCCCAAGCCGGCAATCAAAAACAGTTAAATATTATGCTCAGTATGATTAACGAGCGCCGTTTACAGCTTGAGCAACAAATTCTAGATATTAAACAAATGCAGCTTGAACTTGATACCGCTGAAGAGCGCTGCTTAACAGCCCTTGAGCAAACCAAACAAGCAGCCGCTAATTAAGGAGTGTTTCATGAGTCAGTCCCCCGTTGCAGCTAACACCGTCCGCCGTGAAGTTATGGGCGATGCCTTTGTTGATCGTGCTATGAACAACGCCACTGAGTTTACTCAACCCCTGCAAGACTTTATTAACCAACATGCCTGGGGCTCAGTCTGGGAGCGTGAAGGGCTCAGCCGTAAAGAGCGTAGTTTAATTACTATTGCTGCCTTGACTGCACTCAAAGCCTCGCAAGAACTTAAAGGTCATGTGCGTGGGGCGCTAAATAATGGCTGTACGGTTGAAGAAATTCGTGAAGCAATTTTACACTGCGCGGTGTATGCGGGTGTGCCTGCTGCTGGCGAAGCCTTTCGCGCGGCGCAAGAAGTGATTGAGCAAAATTAATCAGCGCACTGATTTAATAAAAAAAGCCCCCGCACGAGCATCGTGCGGGGGCTTTTTAATAACTAGCTTAACTTAGCTTTTTTTCGGTGCAGCAGGTGCTGCTGCTTTTGCCGCATTTTGCGTGGCTTGGTTAGCTGCTTGAGTAGCAGTGGCTAAGCTGCTTTCTGCAAAGTCAGCTACTTGCTGAGCTGCTTGCTGGGCATTTTCAAACAGCGTGTTAGCATTTTCAAAGGCTGTTTTCATCACCTGAACCACAGGCTCGCTGCCAGCAGGTGCATTCTTAGCAAGGCTTTCTACCGTTTCTTGAGCAGCTTTAACGCCCTCTGTGACTTGCTTACCGGCTAATTGCTTAATTTCAGTTTGTGCTTGGTTAATCACATCATAGGCTTGACGGTTTAATTCAGCTAAACGCTCAGCTTGGGTCGCCGGGTTAAATAAGCTGGTTTGTAACTCAACCAATGACTGCGCATCAGTAACAGCTAATAATTTACGTGCGTTAGTTAAGGTATCTTCAGTGGCTGCACGCATGGCCTTTAATTGCAGCTGGGTCAGCTGTTCTACGCTTGACAGCATCGTTTGGCTTAATTGCTGCAGTAATTCTAAGTTAGAGTTTTGTGCTTTTTTCAGTGCTTCATTATCAAAAAAGTTTTGCATGGCGCTTCTCCATCCCATTGGGGGGTTAATTTTTAAACTGCACTCATGATACCAAGCTAAAAATTAGATGCAACTATTATTTTGCACTGCACAAAAAATACTTTCATATTTCCCTACAGCCTGTAGAATGCTTGTAAACGCAGCATTGCCACTGCCTTTAACGATGAATTTCTTTATCCAACTCCAGGTAAACCAATGCAAAACTCTAATTTTATTGCAAAGCAACAAGCCTCTTTTGCTACTGCAAAAGCAGTTAACCAACACCTGAGTCAGCTATCAAATACCCAAACTCAGCATTTTTTAAGCGCCCAACAGCAGCGTCAGCAGCAATTACTTAAACCGCTTAAAGAGCACGCACTAAAAATCCCCACCCTAAATGACTGGGGCAACTATTTAGGCGATCTTAGTCAGCGCTGGGTTCTATTTCTTGATACCCTGCGCCAGCGCGGCGATAACACCCTCGCCCATGCGGCAGCTGGCTACCCAGTGCTATTAAAATTTGACTATGAAGTTATTTTAGATGGCCTAAGCTTTAACCGCCCGGTGAACTACTCACTACTCAAGATTACCCCACGCTCTGAGGATAAAATTGATCCAACCCTACCACCGGTAATCGTAATTGATCCCCGTGGCGGCCATGGCGCAGGCATTGGCGGCTTTAAAAAAGACTCTGAAATCGGCGAAAGCTTAAGAGCTGGCCACCCTACCTACTTTATTTCGTTTGGCCATAATCCAGCGCCAGGCCAAACCTTAGTCGATATCGCCAATGCTCAGGTGCAATTTATTCAGCAAGTCATGCAGCTGCACCCTGAGGCCGATAAACCAGTACTTATTGGCAACTGCCAAGCTGGCTGGGCGTTAATGGGCTTAGCCGCTACCCGCCCAGAATTACCTGGCGTGGTCATCATCAATGGTGCCCCGCTGTCCTACTGGGCGGGTGAGAATGGCAGTAATAACCCAATGCGTTACAGTGGTGGTCTCTTAGGCGGCGCTTGGATGACCCGCTTTGGCAGTGATCTTGGCAACGGCCGTTTTGATGGCGCTTGGTTAGTCAGCAACTTTGCTCACTTAAATCTGGCTAACACCTATTGGACCAAGTATTACAACCTGTTTAGTCAAATCGACACTGAGCCTCCGCGTTTTCTTGATTTTGAACGCTGGTGGGGAGCGCCTAGCCTACTCAATGGTGAAGAAATCGAAGCCATTGTTGACGAGTTATTTATTGGCAATCGCCTAGCCGGACTCAATGATGGACGCGGTAACCTCGTTGATTTACGCCAAATTAAAGCCCCCATTGTGGTCTTTAGTTCTTATGGCGATAACATCACCCCACCACAGCAGGCACTCAATTGGATTGCTGACCTCTACCCCGATGATCTGGCTTTGCGTGCTTCAGGGCAAACCATTGTTTACTTAAAACACGACACCATTGGCCACTTAGGCATTTTTGTCTCCGGCAAGGTGGCACGCCGCGAGCACCGGGAAATGATCGGGGCCATTGAATCAATTAAAGCACTACCGCCAGGTTTGTTTGAACTGATTATTGATGACGTGGAAAACCAAAAAACTCAAGAACTCAGCTATAAAGTGCACTTTGAACCGCGTTCCATTATCGATCTTCGTCCAACCGACTGCGTTAAATGCGATGACGAGCAAGAATTCATCCAGGTTGAACGCGTTTCAAGCATGACCAGTAACCTATATGACTGGACCCTGCGCCCAGTGATTCGCCAACTAATTAACGAACCCAGCGCTCAGCTGATTCGCGAACTGCATCCATTTCGCTTAGAGCAAACTTTTTTCAGCAGTTTAAATCCTCTGATGAGCTGGCTACCCGGCATGGCGCAGCTGGCCAAACAGCAGCGTCGTCCAGTTAATCCAGATAACCCATTACTGGCTTGGCAAAACTTTTACTCCACCTGGATTGAGTCTTCACTAGAGACAGTACAAGAAGTTCTTAACTCAACCCAAGAAATGGCTTTCCATGCCCTGTATGGCGCACTCGGTGCCCTTGATGATCGCAGTGCAACCCAAGCGGCGCTGCAGCAAATGAGCGAAGAGAAAGGCTTATCTTTGATGGAGCAACTCGAGCAGCAAATTGATCAAGGGGGCGCCTTAGAAGCCACCTTGCGTATTTTACTGTTATTTGCCCGTGCAGAAGGTCGGATCAATAAAGAGCGCTTAGAGTATTTGGAAAGCAGCTATCGTAAGTTACTTGCCGATAGCCCTGAGCTACCCAACCGCGAAACCATTAAGGCCGCGATGCATCAGCAAAACCTCATTGTGTTTGCTTACCCCGAAGAAAGCCTAAATGCGTTACCGAAGCTACTGGGTGATGAAAAAAATCGCCAAACAGTCCTCAATATTGCCCGCGAAGTAGAGCCTGTCTGGCAAAAAGACGATGGCGAGTTTGGTAAGCTCTGGGCCAAATTATATAAGGTGCTCAATCAGCCCAATCTATTATTTGGCCAAAATCTAGAAGCTCCAAAGCCAACTGCACCAGCTCCTGCTACTGCAGAAAAACAACCCGCAACCAAGCCTGCCTCTGCTGCAACGGCAACCCATACGGCTACTACCGGTAGTAAAACCACTGCCAGTCAACCGGCAGCTAAAGCAGCCCCGCGCACAACCCGTAGCCGTAGTACAACACGTACCGCACGCAAACCAGCGCCTAAAGCAACAACACCAACTGCTAAACCAAGCTCAACGACTACCGAGAGTGATAACTAAGCACGCTGTAAAAACTCTTACGCGCAAGAGTTAAACAAAAAGCCCCTCAACTGAGGGGCTTTTTCGTTAGTGTTTATTCAGTGGTCCAAATTACAAGGCAGCACCAGACTTATGGGATCCTAGTAAGCGCTCAGAGGCCACCAACACAAATAGCAGAATCACTACCGGCAATACCCAGCCCATGCCTTGCGCGGCGAAGGGCAACTGTTGCATTACCTCTGGTACCCACTGCCCTAAACCGGCCACCTTTAGCCCATCACAAATACCAAACACCAAGGTTAAGCCAAGACAACTGCTCATAATCAGTGACTCTGAACGCCAATAACGATTGGCTAGACTAATTAATACCAAGACAATCGCCAGTGGATACAACCCAACCAACGCTGGCTCGGAAAATTTTAATAACTGCGATAAACCTTGGTTCGCCACTCCCCAGCTAAACACAATAAAAACCAAAGCCACTGTTTTATAAGAAAAACCTGTTAAGCGACTAAAATACTCACCGCAGGCAATCAACAAACCCGTGGCAGTGGTTAAACAAGCCAAAGTAATTACAATCGCTAGCAACAAGTTACCAATAGGGCCAAAGGTGTGCTGTACATAAGCAGCTAAAATTTGTCCGCCATTATCAGTAACCTGAGCAATGCCATGACTGGTCGCCCCTAAGTAAATCAGCGCTAAATACACCAAACTCAAACCTACTGCAGCAATGATGCCGGCAATGATTGAGTAACGGGTAACTAAGTACTGATCAGTCACTCCTTGACTGCGAATCGCGGTCGCAATCACCACCCCAAAAACCAGCGCCCCCAAGGCATCCATAGTCAGATAGCCTTCTAAAAAACCTTTAACAATGGGATTGGCTTGATACGCCGTTTCAGGCGCTAATACCTGACCTGCTGGAGCAAAAATTGCGGCAGCACCTAACACCACTAACGCCAGCAATAAAATCGGGGTAATTATTTTTCCCACCTGATCTAATACCTGGCCTGGGGTTAAGACCAGATAGGTCACTAAAGCAAAATACAGCGTGGAATAAATCAGCAAGGCCCAAGGGCTATTGCCGCTAAAGGGTACTACTCCAATTTCAAATGACACCACTGCTGTACGTGGCGTGGCAAACAATGGGCCAATTGATAGATACACCGCAATTGCCAATAAGGTGCCGGCTACCTTACCCATTGGACCGGTTAGCTGCGCCATACCACCACCTACTCGTGCCAACGCCACCACCGTTAATAGCGGCAGCCCCACCCCGGTTAATAAAAAGCCAAGCGCAGCTAACCCTAGTTGATCGCCCGCGTTAATTCCGACTGCGGCAGGAACAATAATATTTCCGGCACCTAAAAACAGCGCAAAGGTCATAAAACCCAACGCCAATAACTCACCCTTGTTTAAACGTGACATGTAGAAACCGCTGTAATGTACCGTGCACTCATCCTAAGCACCGCAGTGATCATGGAGTATTAACTCATCCCAAGTTAACCAATGGATCAAGAAGGCGCTGGGTAAGCGCAAAGTAGACAGGTGGCAAAATTACTCGGGGTCTGAGTATTTGGCACCAAAAAGCCACCGGGTAGGTGGCTTTAAATTATAACAAAAGCAGGGGTTGAAACTTATGCGTTCTTCAGCTCCCAGCCCGTAACTTCTGCTAAGGCTTGGCCAATTCCCGCAAGAGATCGTACGGTTTTTACTCCGGCATCTTCAAGGGCGGCAAATTTCTCTTCAGCCGTACCTTTGCCTCCTGAAATAATGGCTCCGGCGTGGCCCATACGTTTACCTGCAGGCGCGGTGACACCTGCAATATAAGACACCACAGGCTTGGTCACATGCGCCTTAATAAAAGCCGCAGCCTCTTCTTCGGCGGTGCCACCAATTTCACCAATCATCACAATGGCTTCCGTTTGTGGATCAGCTTGAAATAAACGCAAAATATCAACAAAGCTACTGCCCGGAATAGGGTCACCGCCAATCCCCACACAGGTTGACTGACCAAAGCCGGCATCGGTGGTTTGCTTCACCGCTTCATAGGTTAAGGTACCAGAGCGTGAAACAATTCCAACCTTACCAGGCAAATGAATAGAGCCTGGTTGAATGCCTATTTTACACTGTCCTGGGGTAATCACCCCAGGACAGTTCGGACCAATTAAGCGTACACCTAACTCATCGCACTTAAGCTTAACCTCCAGCATATCCAACGTTGGAATACCTTCGGTAATACAAACAATTAGCTCTACTCCGGCAAAGGCAGCTTCTAAAATAGAGTCCTTACAAAATGCGGCCGGCACATAGATCACCGAAGCAGTAGCTCCAGTGGCTGCCACGGCTTCGGCCACCGTGTTAAACACCGGTAAACCTAAGTGCATCGTCCCGCCTTTACCTGGCGTGACGCCACCCACCATTTGCGTGCCATAAGCTATCGCTTGCTCAGAATGAAAAGTGCCTTGTGCGCCGGTAAAGCCCTGACAAATCACCTTAGTGTGTTGATCAATTAAAATGCTCATGCTTGCTCCTTAGTGGCTTTTACTGCTAATGCGGCTGCCTGGGATAAATCTTGGGCGGCAATAATATTTAAGCCGCTATCAGCTAATACCTTAAGCCCCGTCTCAGCATGATTACCTTCTAGCCGCACCACCACCGGCACCTTAACTCCCACTTCTTGCACCGCGCCAATAATCCCTTCAGCAATCATATCGCAGCGCACAATACCGCCGAAGATATTCACTAGCACTGCTTTTACTTGCTGATCCGATAAAATAATTTTAAACGCTTCACTGACTCGCTCCTTAGTCGCACCGCCGCCCACATCTAAGAAGTTTGCCGGAAAGCCACCGTGCAAACTGATCATATCCATGGTGCCCATGGCCAACCCTGCGCCATTGACCATGCAACCAATATCACCAGTGAGGGCTACGTAATTTAACTCATACTGCGCAGCATGCTGTTCCCGTGGGTCTTCTTGCGATGGATCTTGAAAGGCTCGCATTTTAGCTTGACGATACAGCGCGTTACTATCAATGCTCACTTTGGCATCTAAACACAGCAGATTGCCATCAGTTTTCAGCACCAGCGGATTAACCTCCAGTAGATCCATATCGTACTGTACAAATAAGGCCGCTAACTTAGTAAATAAATGAGTAAACTGCTTAACTTGATCACCCACTAAACCTAACTGATAGGCTAACGCTCGCCCTTGAAAAGGCTGCGCACCCAACAATGGATCAATCTCTGCTTTTAAGATTTTATCCGGCTGCTCTGCAGCAACTTTTTCAATTTCCACGCCCCCTTCAGTCGAGGCCATAAAGACAATTCGCTGCTTGGCTCGATCAATCACAGCCCCTAAATACAGTTCACGACTAAAATCACTGCACTGCTCAACCAACATTTTATTGACGGGCTGCCCTTCAGAGTCAGTTTGATAGGTCACTAAGCGTTTACCTAACCATTGACTGGCAAAACTTTCAGCATCTTGCGGGCTACTAACTAATTTCACGCCACCTGCTTTACCTCGCCCACCAGCATGCACTTGGGTTTTAATGACCCAACGCTCACCACCCAATTCATGGCAAGCCGCTGCTGCTTGTTCTGGGGTATCGACAGCAACCCCACGTGAGACCGGAATGCCAAACTCTCGAAATAGTTGCTTGGCTTGATACTCATGAAGATTCATTAACACCGTCCTATTGCTGATGGCTGAAATTGCCTTAGCTAGTTATTAGCAAAGCTTATACAAAAGCTACTAAGGTCTAATATAGATAACAAGTGTGACCGTTTATTGCTACCTGGGTTTTGCGGCATATCAAATTTATTCAGCTATTTTTTCCATAAAAAAACGGGCACCTCAGTGAGCTGCCCGTTTTTGCTGAACGCTGATGCGTCTAGCGTTTTTTACGATTAGCGACGTGGATCGCTTCGCCATTAACTGCTAAAGCCGCTTCATGTAAAGCTTCCGATAAGGTTGGGTGAGAGAACACCATTAACCCTAAATCTTCGGCACTGGTACCAAACTCCATGGCAATTGCTGCTTGCTGCACTAATTCAGCAGCACTTGGACCAATCACATGGGCACCTAGTACACGATCCGTACTGGCATCGGCAATGATTTTGACAAAACCACTGGTGTCATTGGCCGCCATCGCACGACCACTGGCCGCAAAGGGGAATACGCCCACATTAACCGCCACCCCTTCTGCTTTAAGCTGCTGCTCGGTCTTACCCACACCAGCAATTTCTGGGTGAGTATAGATAACGCTAGGGATTAAGTCATAATTCATCTGCGCTTTACGACCAGCAATACGCTCAGCGGCCATAATCCCTTCTTCCGAAGCCTTATGCGCCAACATTGGGCCACGTACCACATCACCAATGGCGTATACACCGGGCACGCTGGTAGCACAGGTTTCGTCTACATAGATAAAGCCGCGCTCATCTAAGGTAACTTCGCTGTCCTCAGCCAGTAGATTTTCTGTTACTGGGCGACGACCTACAGCGACAATCAACTTGTCAAAGGTCAGCTGCTGCTCGCCTTGGGCATCAGTAAAGTTAACGGTGACTTCACCATTAGCCACTTGACTGCCAGTTAAGCGCGCACCTAAACGAATCTCTAAACCTTGTTTGGTTAAGACTTTTTGAGCTTCTTTGGCAACTTGCTCGTCTACTGCAGGCAAGAATTTCTCTTGTGCTTCAATCACAGTGACTTTGGCTCCTAAGCGTGCCCAGACCGAGCCTAGCTCTAGTCCAATCACACCAGCGCCAATCACACCTAAGCGCTCAGGTACAGCTTGGAAATCCAAAGCGCCTGTTGAGTCAACAATCACCTCTTGATCAACCGGTGCCGGTGGAATATCAATTGGCTTAGAACCTGCGGCAATAATCACGTTATCGGCTTGATACACAGTGCTTGAGCCATCTTCTGCGGTGACTTGCACTTGCTTATTGGCCAGTAACTTACCGTGTCCGGCGATGGCAGTTACACCATTAGCTTTAAATAACGCAGCAATACCGCCGGTTAAATTTTTAACAATGGTGTCCTTGCGACCAATCATCGCGGGAACATCCATTTTTAAACCTTCAACCGCAATCCCATGCACATTAAAGCTCGACTGCGCCTCATGGTATTTCCATGAACTATCTAACAGTGCTTTCGAAGGAATGCAGCCTACGTTTAAGCAGGTGCCACCTAATGCCATCTTGCCATCACGGCCAATATATTTTTCTACGCAAGCGGTTTTTAAACCCAGTTGCGCAGCTTTAATCGCAGCCACATAACCACCAGGGCCGCCACCAATTACGATTACATCAAATTTATCTGACATGTTCTTACCTGTTAAGTGTAAGCAAAAGAACAACGCAGCTAGCAAGCTAGCTGCGTTTCAAAGTTTAGATATCCAGTAATAAACGCGCTGGATCTTCTAACAGGTCTTTCATTGTGACTAAGAATGTCACGGCTTCTTTACCATCGATTAAGCGGTGGTCATAAGACAGCGCTAAATACATCATTGGTAAAATAACCACTTCACCGTCTACCGCCATTGGGCGCTCTTGGATCTTGTGCATGCCTAAGATCGCAGTCTGCGGTGGGTTAACAATCGGCGTTGACAGTAGCGAACCAAACACACCACCGTTAGAAATGGTGAATGTACCCCCCGTCATTTCTTCGATAGTCAGCTTGCCATCACGGGCTTTTAAGCCGTACTCGCGGATGGTGCTTTCAATTTCAGCAAGGCTCATAAACTCGGCATTACGTAATACCGGAACCACTAAACCGCGATCGCTTGATACCGCAACCCCAATATCTTGGTAACCGTGGTAAACGATGTCTTTACCATCGATCGAGGCGTTAACTCCAGGCTGACGCTTGAGTGCTTCGGTTGCCGCCTTAACAAAGAACGACATAAAGCCTAAACGCGTACCATTATGGGTTTTCTCAAACAGATCTTTGTACTTATTACGCAGATCCATAATTGGCTTCATGTTCACCTCGTTAAAGGTGGTTAACATCGCCATGCTTGATTGTGCCTCAACTAAACGCTCCGCAACTTTCGCCCGCAGACGCGTCATAGGTACACGTTTTTCAACGCGATCACCTTGTGCCACCATCGCTGCTGGTACGCTAGTCGCCGCTGCTGGTGCTGCCGCTGGCTTCGCCGCTGCGGCACTCACTGCGTCTTCTTTGGTTACTCGACCATCTTTGCCCGTACCAGCAATAGAAGCTGGATCTAACGCATTTTCTGCAGCAATTTTACGTGCTGCTGGCGACAAAATGGCTTCTTGGCTAGCCGCTGGCGCTGCCGTTTCAGCCGGTGCGCTTGCTGCAGCAGCAGGAGCTGCCGCCGTAGCGTTTTCGTCTAATACACCGAGCTTTTCATTGCTTAATACGGTGTCGCCTTCGTTTTTAACAATTTCAACTAAAACGCCATCCGCTTCAGCTAAAACTTCCATCACTACTTTGTCAGTTTCAATATCAACAATCAGTTCGTCACGCTTAACAGCATCACCGGGTTGTTTGTGCCAAGTTGCTACCGTGCCATCGGCTACCGACTCTGGAAATGCGGGGGCTTTAATTTCAATCGCCATAATCAAATTCCTACTCAATTCAAATACGTAAAAGCGGCTGTCCTGTGACAGCCACTTACGTTAAATAGTTACGTTAAATGCTGCTTCTAATAGGGCTTGCTGCTCTTCAGCATGCTGTGATGGGTAACCACAAGCTGGCGAAGCAGAAGCATCACGACCGGCATAGGCCAGATCCAATCCTTGGCCATAGGCACGGGCTACATTACGCATGTGATGTTGGCTGCAATACCAAGCACCTTGGTTCATCGGCTCTTCTTGACACCACACAAACTGTTTTAAGTTCGGGTATTTATTCATTTCTTGCAGCAAATCATCCTCAGGGAATGGGTAAAGCTGCTCAATACGAATAATAGCAATGTCATTGCGCCCTTCTTCGCGGCGTTTTTCGAGTAAGTCGTAGTACACCTTACCGCTACAGATCACCACCCGCTCAACCTTATCTGCTTCTAGCTGATCAATCTCACCGATCACGGTTTGGAAAGAACCATTGGCTAAATCTTCTAAGGTTGAAGTGGCTAATTTATGACGCAGCAACGATTTTGGCGTTAAGGCAATTAACGGCTTACGCAGTGGGCGAATCACTTGACGGCGTAACATGTGATACACCTGAGCTGGCGTAGTAGGTACACACACCTGAATATTGTGCTCAGCACATAGCTGTAAGAAGCGCTCTAGACGTGCCGATGAGTGCTCAGGACCTTGACCTTCATAACCATGAGGTAACAGCATAGTGAGCCCTGATAGACGGCCCCACTTGGTTTCAGCACTGGTAATAAACTGGTCAATCACCACCTGCGCACCGTTGGCAAAGTCACCAAACTGCGCTTCCCACACCACTAAGGCATTAGGCATGGTACTGGCATAGCCGTACTCAAAAGCCAGCACTGCCTCTTCTGATAAAAACGAGTCATACAGATCAAAACGTGGCTGATCTTTAAACAGGTTTTTCAGTGGAGTATAGGTTTCACCATCTTTTTGGTTATGCAAGTTCGCATGGCGGTGTGAGAAGGTCCCACGGCCTACATCTTGTCCGGTCATACGTACCGGATGACCTTCAAACAATAAGGTGGCGTAGGCAACAGTTTCAGCAAAGCCCCAGTTTAAAGGCAGTGCTCCCTGCGCCATTTTACGACGGTCTTCTAAGATACGGGATACTTGACGCTGCACCACAAACCCTTCAGGCACTTCTTGCATCTTTAATGCTAGATCCTGCAAGGTTTTCAGGTCAAAGCTGGTATCGTGACGCGCCGTCCAGGCATGCCCTAAGTAGGGGCGCCAGTCTACAAATAGCTCTTTATTCGGCTCTTTCACTAAGCTCTTAACGACGTGTAAACCGTTATCTAATGCATCACGGTACTCGTTAATGTAGGTTTCCACCTGAGCCTCAGTTTGCACACCTTCAGCTACTAATTGCTGAGCATAGAGCTCGCGAGTAGTTGGCTGCTTAGTGATTTTTTGGTACATCAATGGCTGAGTACCGCTTGGCTCATCCGCCTCGTTGTGACCACGGCGACGATAGCAAACCAAGTCGATCACAATGTCACGCTTAAACTGCATGCGGTAATCAACTGCGAGCTGGGTCACAAATAACACCGCTTCTGGATCATCACCATTAACGTGCAGAATCGGTGCTTCAACCATTTTTGCAACATCCGTTGCATACTCGGTTGAACGGGTATCTTCTGGATTACTGGTAGTAAAGCCCACTTGGTTGTTAATCACGATACGGATCGTGCCGCCAGTTTTATAGGCGCGTGTTTGTGACATCTGGAAAGTTTCCATCACCACACCCTGACCAGCAAATGCAGAGTCACCGTGAATCGTAATCGGCACCACTTTATCGCCCAATGGATCATTGCGACGATCTTGACGAGCACGCACCGAACCTTCAACTACTGGCGAAACAATTTCTAAGTGTGATGGGTTAAACGCAAGCGCTAAGTGTACTTCACCACCTGGTGTCATTACGTTGGATGAGAAACCTTGGTGATATTTAACGTCACCCGAGCTTAAGCCTTCTACTCGCTTACCATCAAACTCATCAAACAGATCCCGTGGGTTTTTCCCGTAGGTGTTCACTAACACGTTTAAACGACCACGGTGGGCCATTCCGATCATGATTTCTTTAGCGCCGTACGAGCCAGAACGCTGAATAATCTCATCAATTAATGGGATTAAACTTTCGCCACCCTCAAGACCAAAACGTTTAGTACCTGGGTATTTAGTGCCTAAATATTTCTCTAAACCTTCAGCCGCAGTTAAACGCTCAAGTAAGTGCTCTTTAGCTTCTGGACTAAAAGTTGGACGGCTACGAACACTTTCTAAACGCTGCTGAAACCAGCGACGCTGTTCAGAATCTACAATATGGGTAAATTCTGCGCCAATGGTACCGCAGTAAGTTTTATAAAGTGCTTCTTGAATTTCACGTAAAGTGGCAGTTTCCTTGCCAATGTTTAAATCACCAGTTTGGAACGTGCTATCTAGATCGGCATCAGTTAAGCCATAGTGGCTAACCGTTAAATCGGGCTGCATTGGACGCACCCAAATATTTAACGGATCGAGCTTAGCAGCCTGATGGCCGCGCATACGATAGGCTTGAATTAAACGCAACACCTCTACTTGCTTTTTCTCATGGGCAGAACTAACTGCCGCACCAGAAACAGGCTGAGCGCGATGTTGATTTTTAGCCAATAAGATAAACTGATCACGCACTGTTGAGTGCGAGACATCTGTGCTACCACCTGTTGTGGCAGGCAGCTTATCAAAATAAGTGCGCCACTCTTCCGGCACAGAGTTTGGATCGTGCAGGTAGAGTTCGTATAGCTCTTCCACATAGGTAGCGTTCCCACCGGATAGATGTGCGCTACTCCACATGCGCTGCATTACGCTTTCTTGCATGCTAGGTCACCCTTGGATAAGGAGCCTCTACCGGTAAGGAAACTAGTGACTATAGAAGTCAATTGCAGCGACTTCGATAAAGCCACTACGAATCCCGCAGATAGTCTGAGTCTTTACCCAGAGGCTCCTGCTGGTCGTCATGTTCGTAAAAGCAGTGCTGGATAAGCACTGCTTTCATTATCCCTGCTAATACAGGTATATCAGCGTATTTAGCAGGGTTTATTTTTTTGGATCAAGTTCCGCTCTGCAACAACATGTTGCGGATATGGCCAATCGCACGCGTTGGGTTCAATCCTTTAGGGCATACGTTCACGCAGTTCATAATGTTATGGCAACGGAACACACTAAAGGGATCATCTAAACGTGCTAAACGCTCTTGGGTTTGCGTATCGCGGCTATCTGCTAAGAAACGATAGGCTTGCAGCAAGGCTGCAGGGCCTAAGAACTTATCAGGGTTCCACCAGAATGATGGACAGCTCGTTGAACAGCACGCACATAAGATGCACTCATACAGACCATCGAGCTTTTCACGTTGCTCAGGTGTCTGTAAGCGCTCAATACTAGGCGCAGGTGTGTTGTTCTGTAGGAATGGCTGCACTTTCTCATACTGCTGGTAGAAAATGCTCATATCTACTACGAGGTCACGAATAATTGGCAAACCCGGTAATGGACGAATGACTAACTCATCGCCCTTTACCACGGATGACAAAGGTGTGATACAAGCGAGGCCGTTTTTACCCGCCATGTTCATTCCATCAGAGCCACATACGCCCTCACGGCACGAACGACGATAAGCAAAGCCTTCGTCTTGTTCTTTGATTAGCGCTAAAACATCTAGCACCATCATATCTTTCCCATCAATCGTTACATCGAACGTTTGCATGGCCGGGGCTTTATCTTGCTCCGGATTATAGCGATAAACGCTAACTTTTAATGTCTTGGGCAGCGACATATCGATTACCCTTAATAAGTACGAGTTTTAGGCTCAAAGGCTGGAACGGTTTTTGGTGAGAAGTTTACTGCACGCTTACCCACACGCTTCTCTTGCGGGAAGTACATGGTATGGCATAACCAGTTCTCATCATCACGCTCTTCGTAGTCTTCACGAGCGTGGGCACCGCGCGATTCTTTACGTGCTTCTGCAGAAATTGCAGTCGCTTCAGCCACTTCAAATAAGTTTTGCAGCTCAAGAGCTTCAATACGTGCAGTGTTGAATGCGCCACTCTTATCGTTAATTTTAACGTTTTCGATGCGCTCACGCAGATCAGATAGTTCTTGAATACCTTTTTGCATGTATTCGCCGGTACGGAACACACCAAAGTAGTTCTGCATGCAGTTTTGCAACTCACGACGTAAAGGTGCAACCTCTTCACCCGTAGTGCGTTCATTGAGCTTAGCTAAACGCTCAAGTGACTGCTCAACATCTGACTGACTAGCAGAGCGTGCTTCAACGCCCTCACGTAAGGCGTTCTCTAAGTAGAGCCCCGCTGCACGACCAAACACTACTAAGTCGAGCAAGGAGTTACCGCCTAAGCGGTTCGCACCGTGAACCGATACTGAAGTCACCTCACCCACACCAAACAAGCCTTCAATAATTTGATCATTACCGTTGGCATCTTGCTGGATGGCTTGACCGTGAATATTGGTCGCAATACCGCCCATCATATAGTGACAGGTTGGTACTACCGGAATTGGCGCGTAAACAGGGTCAACGTGAGCAAAAGTTTTTGACAGCTCACAAATACCTGGCAACTTACTGTGTAAAGTAGCTTCACCTAAGTGATCCAGCTTCAGTAATACGTGGTCACCATTCGGGCCACAGCCGTTACCGGCCAAAATTTCTTTAACCATTGAGCGTGCAACAACGTCACGGCCAGCTAAGTCTTTAGCATTGGGCGCGTAGCGCTCCATGAAACGCTCACCGTGTTTGTTGATCAGGTAACCACCTTCACCACGGCACCCTTCAGTTACTAACACACCTGCGCCAGCAATACCGGTTGGGTGGAACTGCCACATTTCCATGTCTTGCATCGCATAACCAGCGCGCAGCGACATACCCACACCGTCTCCGGTGTTGATTAAGGCGTTAGTGGTTGAAGAGTAGATACGACCCGCACCACCCGTAGCTAATACCACAGCTTTAGCGCGGATAAATACGGTCTCACCGGTTTCAATGCAGATCGCAATGATACCCACTACCGCGTTATCTTGGTTTTTCACTAAATCAACTGCGTACCACTCGTTAAGGAACTCAGTTCCTGCACGCAGGTTACCTTGATAAAGCGTGTGTAACAGCGCATGTCCGGTACGGTCAGCAGCGGCACAGGTACGTGCGGCTTGACCACCGCGACCGAAGTCTTTGGACTGGCCACCGAATGGACGCTGATAAATACGGCCCTTCTCAGTACGTGAGAAAGGTAAACCCATATGCTCTAGCTCATATACTGCTTCAGGGCCTACAGAACACATATACTCGATAGCATCTTGGTCACCGATATAGTCGGAACCTTTGACAGTATCGTACATGTGCCAGCGCCAATCGTCGTTTGGATCATCCGAAGCAATTGCACAGGTGATACCACCTTGCGCCGATACGGTATGTGAGCGAGTTGGGAAAACTTTAGTTACTACTGCGGTCTTGTGACCACCTTGGGCAAGTTGCAGCGAAGCGCGCATACCTGCACCGCCGCCACCGACAATGATGGCGTCATAAGAAAGAGTACGAATACCAGCCATGAATTACATTCCCCACAGAATCTGTACGCCCCAGACGAACAGTACGAACATTAACATTCCGCACAGCACCTGAACTAAGAAGCGTACTCCTGTTGCCCATTTGCCTAGAGTCATTGGTGTTAAGTAGTCAGTAGTTACTGCCCACATGCCGATCCATGCGTGCGCGCCCAGTGATACTAAAGCGAGCAAGCTAAAAATGCGCATCGCAGAGTTAGCAAATAAACCTTGCCACTCAGCGTAGCCCATATTGGGATTAGCAATAATAAAGCCGAGCAAAAATACGGCATAGGCGGCTAGAACAACGGCTGATACTCGCTGCGCCATCCAGTCAAACAGACCAGAGCGCGAGAAGTTAGTTACATTAGTTACCATATCCAGACTCCTGCCAGAACAATTAAGATTGCAGCTACGATGAACACAATCTTGGCACCTAATTTACCGCCTTCCAGCGTATTACCGATGCCCATATCTTGAATCAAGTGACGGATACCAGCTGTCAAGTGATACAAGAGGCCAGAAAGAAGACCCCAAACGACAAACTTCGCCAGCGGCGATGCCAAACATTCTTTGACTTCAGCAAAACCTTGTTCTGAGGCTAAGGACTTTTGCAATCCGTACAGCAAAATTGCAATACCTAAAAACAAGATCACACCGGAAATACGGTGCAGAATGGATGAGTAAGCAGTGATTGGGAGTTTTATAGTCCTAAGATCTAGGTTTACAGGTCGTTGGCTATTCACGGCGTATTCACACTTAGAGAGCCCCAAACCACAGGGCATGTTGTTGGTTTAGTACGGTTTAAAACCGATTACCATTATGGATGTTTGAACCTATATACACAGCTCACGCTGATACAGGTCCGTCACGCAGTATAGGGTAAATCCACACCAAATGACAACGTGAATCCATACACCTAAAAGTTGATTGCATGCTTTTGACAATTAACGTAAATATCTATACCTGATATTATTTAAGCGACATACCTCTTTAGCAGTGTTTTATCGCTTCAAATTGACAATCGAGTCAATCACACTATTATGTTGCGGGCCCTGCGTGGGGGGCCGTGATGATACTAAAGCATAACTAGGAGGCCACATGGCTGACAAAACAGCGCAGCTAATCATCGAGGGCAATGCCCCCGTAGAACTGCCAATTATTAGCGGCACAATGGGTCCAGACGTCATTGACGTGCGTAATCTAATTGCAAGTGACCACTTCACTTACGACCCAGGATTTATGTCTACCGCTTCATGCGAGTCAAAAATCACCTACATTGATGGTGATAAAGGTATTTTGTTACACCGCGGCTATCCGATTGAGCAGCTCGCCAAACACTCAGACTACCTTGAGACCTGCTACTTATTGCTAAACGGCGAATTACCGACCGCTGAGCAAAAAGCCAAGTTTGACGACACCATCACCCGTCACACCATTGTGCACGAGCAAATCAAGTCATTCCTCAACGGCTTCCGTCGTGATGCTCACCCAATGGCTATTATGTGCGGCATCGTTGGTGCGCTCTCGGCTTTCTACCACGACTCTTTAGATATTAATGATCCAAAGCATCGCGAAATCTCTGCCCACCGCTTAATCGCCAAGTTACCGACGATTGCGGCAATGGTTTACAAGTACTCAATGGGCCAACCCATTATGTACCCACGGAATGACCTAAACTATGCAGAAAACTTCCTGCATATGATGTTTAACACCCCAGCAGAAATTAAGCCGATCAGCCCTGCCTTAGCGCGCGCAATGGATCGTATCTTTATTCTGCACGCTGACCACGAGCAAAACGCGTCCACTTCAACTGTACGCTTAGCTGGCTCTTCTGGTGCTAACCCATTTGCTTGTATTGCAGCCGGAATTGCCGCGCTGTGGGGACCTGCTCACGGCGGCGCTAACGAAGCAGTATTACGCATGCTCGACGAAATTGGCGATGTCTCTAACATCGACAAGTTCATCGCTAAAGCCAAAGACAAAAATGATCCATTTAAGCTAATGGGCTTTGGTCACCGCGTTTACAAAAACTTTGACCCTCGCGCCAAAGTTATGAAAGAAACCTGTGACGAAGTACTAGCAGAGCTGGGCATTAATGATCCACAGCTAGAGCTGGCAATGAAACTGGAAGAGTACGCACTCAACGATCCCTACTTCAAAGAGCGCAACCTCTATCCGAACGTTGACTTCTACTCTGGCATTATCCTGAAAGCTATTGGTATTCCAACCAGCATGTTTACAGTGATTTTCGCCATGTCACGCACTGTGGGCTGGATCTCCCACTGGACTGAAATGCTCTCAGGCCCTTATAAAATTGGTCGTCCTCGTCAGTTATACACTGGCTATACTCAGCGCGACTATGTGGATCTTGAAAAGCGCTAATTTAAACGCACTCCACGAAAAAACCCAGCCAAATGGCTGGGTTTTTTAATAGCACTAATTTGCTTAAGCCTTACTTTTGCGCAGCATTGCGCATGCCAACTAAGGTGTTAAAAGGCGCCTCAACCACAAACTTATTAGCTAACCACGCCGGCACACTACCACCTGGATCAGTATGCACCTCATAGGTCACCTGGGTTTGATTAGCCGATAACGGCTTAAACTTCCAATAACCATCAACCTTAGCTACCCGCACATAGCCTTTAGTTTCAGGCTGATAGCTAGGCAAGCCTTCGATTTTGCGCACTACCTCGTCGCCCTGCTTAGACTCAGTCACTTTCAATACCGAATCCCGCGGTGTAACTGGCCAAGGGGTAGAGAACTGGGTATAGGTCCAAACACTAGACCCTTCTTTTTTCAGCACCTTCAGCGAGCTGCACTCATGAATCCACTGACAGGAGTTAGCGGCATCTGCCTGCACCGCTAGCACTTTATCTAAACTGGCATTGATTACAGTGACGCCACGATAGGCTTTATATTTAGAACCCGCTTCTTGCTTTAAAAAAACCTGAACTCCATCAGCGTTTTTTTCTTCTTTCCACTCATTAGCTAACGCCGTACCAGCCACTAGCGTTAAAGCAGTCACAGCGATGACTTTCTTAAACATTGTTATTCTCCTGTTTTCAACCAATCACATTAGGTGATGAATAAATCATAGAGTTTAGTCACAAGAAAATACAAAGAGACTCAATAGTCACTCCTTAACTTTAGTCTTAAGCCGTTGCCAACTCTAAAGCACCAATCAGTTGCAGCGCTTGCGCAGCTGTTTCGCCGCACAACGCCAACTCGGCTTGATAACCTCCGCAAAAATCAGGGCGCTGACTGGTACCAAATAATTGGCACAAGTTATGTTCATCCAAATTCACACAACGCACCCCAGCTGGCTTACCTTGCGGCATACCTGGTAAGGGCTGGGTAATTGATGGGGCGATACAACACGCCCCACATCCTACTCGGCACTCCATCAGTCCGCCTTTTTATAGCGCAACATTAACGCCGAAGTGTCCATCCACCCACCGCCCAGCTGCTGGACTTCTGCATACAACTGATCCACACAGGCGGTAATTGGTAAGGACGCCCCATTACGCCGCGCCTCTTCCAGCACCATAGAGAAATCCTTGCGCATCCAGTCAACTGAAAAACCAAAATCAAACTGCCGCGCACTCATGGTTTGATGACGATTTTCCATTTGCCACGACTGCGCCGCCCCTTTACTAATCACCGCCATGGCTTTCTCAACATCTAAGCCTGCTTGCTCGGCAAAATGAATCGCTTCAGCTAAACTCTGCAACAAACCACCAATACAAATCTGATTGACCATTTTGGTCAGCTGCCCCTTGCCAATCTCGCCCATCAACTCAACTTTTTGCGCATAAGCTGCCAGCAGTGGCTGAGCCTTGGCTAAATCTGCTGCATCACCACCCACCATCACCGTTAAACAGCCTTTTTTTGCACCATCTTGCCCACCAGAAACGGGGGCATCTAAAAAGCGCGCCTGTTTTTCCGCCAGCAATTCTGCCAACTGTATAGCCGCGGCAGCAGAAGCTGTGGTGTGATCAACCACCAGTGTACCTGGCTGAATTCCAGCGAGCACACCCTGCTCAGCAGTAAACAATTCCACTAGCGAGGCGTCATCACCCAAACAAATAAATACCACTTCAGCTGCACGCACGGCTTCTGCTGGAGTTGCAGCAACCTGCCCTTGATATTCCGCCTGCCAAGCCTGCGCCTTACTTAAAGTGCGGTTATACACGGTCACTTGATGCCCTTGCCGCGCTAAATGCCCCGCCATGGGAAAACCCATAGCTCCCAAACCTAAAAAAGCCACCTGCTGCGCTACCATACTGTTTACCTCTCTTATTGTTTATTCGTCTTATTATTCTTTATACAGCGCTGAATAAATTCACTACTAACTGCTGCTGCACGCTGCAAGTGCTGTGCCTGAGTCAGACCACTGCGCTGCAAGGGTTTTAAATCATGATCGGCTGCAACTAACCAATCAATACTGACCTTGTCACCCAAGTCCATTGCCGCGATCAGCGTTTTTGCACCTAAGCGATCACGCTCACCTTGAATAACACACAATGGCTTAGTTAATCCTGGCAAATGCTCCGTTCGCAGCTTATCGGGTTTACCTATGGGATGAAAAGGATAACCATAAGCAATCGCCCCTAGCGCCTTAGACTGAGAGACCACTCTGCTCGCTACTCGTCCCCCCATCGACTTTCCTGCTAACAACCAAGGCTCAGAAAAATGCTGCATTTGCCTCGCCAGCTCATCTAGCATGTACTGCTGCAATTCTGGCATAGGATTAGGCGGTCTGCGCTGCCCTTGGTTTCTACGCGCCTGCATATAAGGAAACTCAAAGCGCAGTACACGTAAATCATGCTTTACTAGCTCGGCCACCAGCTGCTGCATAAAATCACTGTCCATCGGCGCTCCCGCTCCATGCGCTAACAATAGGTTAGCCTGTACGCTGCCAGTACTTGGCTGATTTAATAACACCAAAGACGACTGCGACATAGCCACCTCAAATAAAAAACAATTAAAAAACCTAGGCGACAAAAGGATATTTGTAACTACTCATGACGTCACCCGCTAGATAGGCTAATATAGCGCCCGCAAGTAATGGGTTTTAACCTCTGACCATAAATTAATCGTTAGGAATCGTTGCAGTCGGTCGTTTTTTGCCGGTGCCAGATGGCATTAGCTATTTAGCTGACCTACCGCAAGACTTTTTCTAGTCAGTTAGTTTAAATACAGCCCGCTAATTGTATTAGCACTGTTTTAGTTAGGGGCATAAAGGATGCTTAACCGCCCCATTACGAAACGTAACCCCAAAAACTCCATTAACCGTGGAATCTTTAGCATGAGTACAGCAATCGAACAGACTGCTTATAACTACAAGGTCGTACGCCAGTTCGCCATAATGACGGTGGTCTGGGGCATTGTAGGAATGAGCATGGGCGTTCTGATCGCCGCGCAATTAGTGTGGCCAGAACTTAACTTTGATCTTCCTTGGACAAGCTTTGGACGTTTACGTCCATTGCATACTAACGCCGTAATTTTCGCCTTTGGTGGATGTGCGCTCTTTGCTACCTCATATTATGTGGTACAACGCACTTCACAAACTCGCTTATTCAGCGACAAACTGGCGTCCTTTACGTTCTGGGGCTGGCAAGCGGTTATTGTGCTTGCAGCTATTACGCTCCCTTTAGGCTACACCACCACTAAAGAATACGCTGAATTAGAGTGGCCAATCGCTATTCTGCTAGCGATTGTTTGGGTGAGCTACGGCATTGTGTTCTTTGGCACTATCGTCAAGCGTAAAACTTCGCACATTTATGTGGGTAACTGGTTCTACGGCGCGTTCATTATTGTGACCGCAATGCTACATATCGTGAACCACATTTCGATCCCTGTTACCTTCTTTAAATCTTACTCCATGTACTCTGGCGCTACAGATGCCATGGTTCAGTGGTGGTATGGTCACAACGCTGTAGGCTTCTTCCTGACCACCGGCTTCTTAGGCATGATGTACTACTTCGTACCTAAGCAAGCTAATCGTCCGATTTATTCCTACCGCCTGTCGATCGTGCACTTCTGGGCACTGATCACCCTTTACATTTGGGCCGGTCCGCACCACTTGCACTACACCGCACTGCCAGACTGGGCACAATCCTTAGGTATGGTAATGTCCTTGATTCTACTAGCACCTTCATGGGGCGGTATGATCAACGGTATGATGACCCTCTCCGGTGCTTGGCATAAACTGCGCACGGATCCTATCTTACGTTTCTTAGTCGTTTCATTAGCTTTCTACGGTATGTCTACCTTCGAAGGCCCAATGATGGCTATCAAAACTGTAAACGCTCTGTCGCACTACACTGACTGGACCGTAGGTCACGTACACGCCGGTGCATTAGGTTGGGTAGCGATGATTTCAATCGGTTCGCTTTACCACTTAATCCCACGCGTTTTCGGTCGCACACAAATGCATAGCGTTGGCTTAATTAACCTACACTTCTGGTTAGCCACCATTGGTACCGTACTCTACATCGCCTCGATGTGGGTCAACGGTATTATGCAAGGTCTAATGTGGCGTGCCGTTAACGAAGATGGAACCCTGTCGTACTCATTCGTTCAAGCGCTTGAGTCCAGTCACTACGGTTTCATTGTTCGCATGATCGGTGGTGCCTTCTTCTTATTAGGTATGTTCTTCATGGCCTATAACACTTGGCGTACCGTGCGCTCAGCCTCACGTGAAGAAGCTGAAGCTGCTAGCCGTTTCACTGTAGAAGGAGCTCATTAATAATGTCTAAGCATGAACTTCTTGAAAAGAACATTGGTCTTCTGGCCTTTTTCATGGTGATCGCTGTCAGTATTGGTGGCCTCACCCAGATTGTTCCTTTGTTCTTCCAAGACGTAGTGAATGAGCCTGTGGAAGGTCTAAAGCCGTACACCGCACTACAACTTGAAGGCCGTGATATCTATATCCGTGAAGGTTGTGTTCAGTGCCACTCACAGATGATTCGTCCATTCCGCGCAGAAACTGAGCGTTATGGTCACTATTCTGTGGCTGGCGAAAGCGTGTATGAGCACCCATTCCTATGGGGTTCTAAGCGTACAGGTCCAGACTTAGCTCGTGTTGGTGGTCGTTACTCTGATGACTGGCACCGTGCGCACCTGTACAACCCACGTAACGTGGTACCTGAATCTAAAATGCCTGCTTACCCATGGCTTGTGGAAAACAAGTTAGATGGTAAAGACACAGTCGCCAAGATGAAAGCCATGCGCTGGTTAGGTGTTCCATACACCGATGAAGACATTGACGGCGCAGTAGCTAACGTAAAAGGCAAGACTGAGATGGAAGCCATTGTGGCTTACCTACAGGTACTTGGAACTTCAATTAAGAATAAACGGTAAGCATAAATGGAAATCGGAACTATTCGCGGCTTAGGCACGCTCATCGTCTTCATTGCGTTTGTCGGCCTTTTATACTGGGTTTTCGGTAAAAAGAAGTCGAGTTTTGAAGATGCGGCTAACTTACCCTTCGCTGACGAACAGTCCGATTCAGGTAAGCTAGACCAAGATACTTCCAGGAGCAAAAACCAATGACTTCTTTTTGGAGTGGTTATATTTCTGTATTAACCATCGGGACTTTGGTAGCCCTTATCTGGCTAATTTTTGCCACGCGTAAGGGACAAAGACCTGATGCTAACAACCATAAGCTCGGTCATGTGTATGACGGCATTGAAGAGTACGATAACCCTCTTCCACGCTGGTGGTTTATGTTGTTTGTGGCAACCTTCATCTTCGCTGCGGGTTACCTCGTACTTTACCCAGGTTTAGGTACTTGGAAAGGCGTGTTACCCGGTTACGAAGGTGGTTGGACTGCCGCCAAACAATGGGAAAAAGAAATGGCTAAGGCCGATGAGAAATACGGCCCTATCTTTGCTAAATATGCTGAGATGCCAATCACTGAAGTGGCAAAAGATGAGGAAGCGCTAAAAATGGGTGGTCGCCTATTTGCTTCTCACTGTGCGGTATGTCACGGCTCGGATGCGAAAGGTGCTTATGGTTTCCCTAACCTAACCGATAACGATTGGATCTGGGGTGGCCAACCTGAAGTGATTAAAACCACCATTCTCAAAGGCCGTAACGCAGTGATGCCTGGCTGGAAAGATGCAATTGGTGAAGATGGTGTGAAAAACGTAGCCGCTTATGTGCGCAGCTTTTCTGGCCTGAAGAACCCAGAAGGGGTTGACCTTGAAGCCGGTAAGCAAGTTTTCTCAACCACCTGTGTCGCTTGTCACGGTCCAGAAGGTAAAGGTATGCACGCTTTAGGCGCGCCTAACCTAACCGATGATATCTGGCTGTATGGCTCCAGCTTCGAGATGGTACAAAAAACCATCCGTGAGGGTCGTAACGGTCACATGCCTGCTCAAGAAGAGTTCTTAGGCAATGACAAAGTACACCTGTTAGCTGCTTACGTGTATAGCTTGTCTCAAGGTAATACTGAGAACTAAGTTACTGCGACATGCCGTCGCGCGCCGCACTCCAGTAGTCGGCGTATCATGTACAGGTAGTTACTTTTATTCTGGCCAGCGTTAAGCTGGCCAGATTGTTTTACAACACCGTGGTACTCCTGATGACTGATAAAATTCCCGTAAAAAACGTTACGCCAGAAGAGCATCAAGGCCCCGAGCTATATGCCAAGCGTAATGCTATCTACACCCGCTCCTTTACCGGTTTATTCCGCAACGTCCGCATCAGTGCTGGCGTCGTTTTATTTGTTTTATTTTTAGGCACCGTTTGGTTGCAATGGAATGGTCGCCAAGCCGTTTGGTGGAACCTTCCCGAGCGCAAATTTTATATTTTTGGCGCTACCTTCTGGCCACAAGACTTTGTGCTCTTGGCTTGGCTACTGATCATTTGTGCTTTTGGCCTATTTTTTATTACTGTGTTTGCCGGTCGTGTCTGGTGTGGCTATGCCTGCCCACAAAGCGTCTGGACCTGGATTTTTATGTGGGTGGAAAAGATCACTGAAGGTGATCGCAACCAACGCATGAAGCTCGATAAAGCGCCAATGTCGGCCAATAAATTCCTGCGCAAATTTGCCAAGCATAGCCTTTGGCTGTTAATTGGCTTAGGCACGGGCTTAACCTTTGTCGGTTACTTTACGCCGATCCGAGAACTGCCCAAAGATTTACTCACTGGACAAGCCAGTGGCTGGGCCTATTTCTGGGTTAGTTTTTTCACCTTCTTTACCTACTTATTTGCTGGCTGGTTACGCGAACAAGTATGTATTTATATGTGTCCCTACTCACGCTTCCAAAGCGTCATGTTTGACAAAGACACGCTGATTGTTTCCTATGATGAAGCCCGTGGTGAAAAACGTGGCCCGCGGAAAAAAGGGGCTGATTACCAAGCTCAAGGCTTAGGTGACTGTATCGACTGTAAGCTATGCGTACACGTCTGCCCTACAGGTATTGATATTCGAGATGGCCTGCAAATTGCCTGCATTGGTTGCGCCGCTTGTGTCGATGCCTGTGACAGCATCATGGAGAAAATGGGCTACGAGCCTGGTTTAGTCAGTTACACAACTGAACATAACCTGTCGGGCAAGAAGACTAAAGTGCTACGCCCACGTTTAATTGGGTATGCTCTCGCCCTCACCGCCATGGCGAGCTTGTTTACCTACACCGTAATCAACCGCCCACTGGTTGAGTTTAACGTAATTAAAGACCGCACCCAGTTCCGTGAAAATCGTCAGGGCCGGATCGAAAACGTTTATACTTTGGTGATTATTAACAAAGCCCAGACTGAACATTCATTTAAAATTACCGCAGAAGGCTTACCTGGCATTCAGTTAGAAGGTCGCAGTAGCGTAAAAGCTGCTGAAGGTGAACTCCTTTCAGTGCCGGTATCTATTTCGGTAGCTCCGGAAGATCTGCCTTCAAGCGCTAATGAAATTACATTCCACGTTGAAGCGGAAGACGACGCCACGATTAAGCGCAGCACTAGCAGTCGCTTTTTAGGACCAGCCGTTCTCCGTTAATTATAGAGGTAAGTATGCAACAGTCCGATCAGACAAAATCCACTTGGTACAAAGAACCTTGGGTGTGGTTTATCCTAGGATTACTCAGCACCTCCGTTGTCCTCGGACTGTCGCTGCTATTTATCTCGCTAAAAAACCCACCCAGCCTAGTAGTCGATAACTACTATGATGCGGGTAAAGGAATTAACCGCTCGCTCGAGCGTGAATCCTTAGCTACTAGTTTGAAGATTCAAGCGGAACTGACGTTAGATCAAGAGCGCGGCGAAGCCTTACTTACCCTTGAAGGGGAAAGCCAGCCGCCCTATTTAGAGCTAACCTTGATTTCCCCTACCCAGCCTGAACGTGATCGGCGCATCGTGTTGCAAGCATTACCTGATCAGCCCGGTCTGTATCGTGGCTTATTAGCAGACGATGATGTAACGGGGCGCCGTATGGTTGAAGTTTTGGGTAAAGAACAAGAAGCCACTTGGCGTCTATTTGAAGAAGAGAACGTTACCTTCTCGAGTAAAATTTTGTTAGGCGAAGAGTAACCGCGTGCGCCTACCCTTTGACTTAGTTGCATGACCACCACGCCATCCTGCTACCACTGTGGGCTGCCGATTCCAGCTCACAGTCATTTTCATTATCCCGTTCTGCAACAAGAGCGCCAATTCTGCTGCCTTGGCTGTCAAGGTGTGGCTACAGCCATTGTTGAAAATGGACTCGAAAGCTATTACCAGCATCGCAGTGAACCTTCAGCTAACCCCGAAACTTTGCCAGCCGTCATTCCTGATGAATTATTACTCCTTGATCGCGCTGATTTACAACAAAGTTTTGTGCAACACTCAGGCGACTTAAGTGAAGCCCAATTACTGATTGAAGGCATCAGCTGCGCAGCTTGTGGGTGGCTAATTGAAAAACATCTGCGCGAAGAATCGAGTGTGGCTGAAGCACGGCTCAATGTCTCAAATCACAGGCTACATATTCGCTGGAATCAACAGCAAGTCCCACTCTCGACGCTGCTGCAAAAGATTCATCAAATTGGTTATGTGGCCCATCCATGGCAAGCAGATACCGCAACTGAGCGCATGGCAGCGGAAAATAAACGCTCATTACGTAAAGTCGGTGTCGCAGGTTTACTGTGGATGCAGGTGATGATGGCCACTATGGCGACTTGGCCTGAGTTTAATATTGACCTGTCCGCAGGCTTTGACACTATTTTACGCTGGACCAGTTTAATTCTTACCACCCCTATTGTTTTTTATTGCAGTAGCGAGTTTTTCTTAGGCGCTTGGCGTGATATTAAAACCCGTCACCTCACCATGGATGTTTCGGTATCACTGGCGATTGGCGGCGCTTATCTTGCTGGTATTTGGTCCACCTTAACGGGGCAAGGCGAGCTATATTTTGATGCCTGCGGTATGTTTGCGCTATTTTTATTATCCGGCCGTTACTTAGAAAAACGGGCCCGCGAGCGCACCTCTGCCGCCACCGCACAGCTGGTTAATCTGCTGCCCACCTCGTGTTTACGACTCGATGAAAACCAACAAACCCAACGGATACTACTGAAAGAACTAGCCATTGATGACCATGTCATTATTCCTCCAGGACACCTAATTCCTGCCGATGGCATCATTATCGAAGGCCAGTCTAGTATTGATGAGTCGTTACTGACTGGCGAATATTTGCCCCTGCCTAAACAGGCTGGCGAAGCAGTCACTGCGGGCACTTTAAACGTAGAAGGCCCCCTCACCGTGGCGGTTAAAGCACTCGGTGATAACACTCGGCTGTCAGCGATTGTGCGCCTTCTAGAGCGCGCCCAAAGTGCTAAACCTAAAATTGCCGAACTGGCTGATCGCTTTGCCCAGTGGTTCTTAATTTGTGTACTTTTAATTGCGCTCAGTGTGGGTTTAATCTGGCTACAAATTGATAGTCAGCGGGCTTTTTGGGTGGTGTTGTCACTGCTGGTAGCGACCTGCCCCTGCGCCCTATCACTGGCCACGCCTACCGCCCTAACCACCGCTACTGGCACGCTACATAAGCTTGGTTTGTTATTAACCCGCGGCCATGTGCTAGAAGGGTTAAAGCATATTGATACGGTGATCTTTGATAAAACGGGCACCTTAACTGAGGGCAAACTTAAACTGGCGGAGATCCATCCTCTTGGTGAGTATTCACAGCAGCAAGTCATCGCCATAGCAGCAGCCCTTGAAAGTCAATCAGAACACCCTATTGCCCGCGCCTTTGGTCGCTCAGCGCTTAATGCAGAGCAGGTCACCAGTTTTCTAGGATTAGGCCTAGAAGGTCAGATTAATGGCCAAACCTATCGCATTGGCCGCGCTGATTTTGTCAGCGAATTAAGTCAGCAAACACCGCCATTGACCTTACACAGTGAAGGTCAATGGCTGCTATTAGGCGATGAACGTCAGGTCTTGGCATGGTTTGTATTAAATGATCAACTACGTGAAGACGCTCAACAACTAATTGATGCTTGCCATCAACAAGGTTGGAACACCTACTTACTATCGGGTGATAGCTCACCGATGGTGGCTAAAATTGCCGAACAATTAGGCATCAAGCATGCTCAAGCAGGTTTAACACCAGCACAAAAACTGGCGGTATTGGAACAGTTGCACAGTCAAGGGCAGCGTGTATTGATGCTCGGAGATGGAGTGAATGATGTGCCGGTACTTGCCGCTGCCGATATCAGTATCGCCATGGGTAGCGCCACTGACCTAGCCAAAACCAGTGCCGATGCCATTTTACTCTCCAACCGCCTTAGCACCTTAGTCGATGCCTTAGCGGTGGCGAAAAAAACCCGCCGCATAATTATTGAAAACCTCGGCTGGGCAACCCTGTACAATGGGCTGGTGATTCCTTTTGCTGCTGTGGGCTGGGTAACGCCTTTTTGGGCAGCCATCGGAATGTCTGTTAGCTCATTACTGGTTGTGTTAAATGCGCTACGTTTAACTCGCATTCAAACCACTTAGGAGACATTATGATTGCGCTCTATGTCATGGTCGCAGCCGCAGTAATTATTGTTGCAGTGGTGATTCGGCTGTTTTTTTGGGCGGTCGATAATGGCCAATACGAAGACTTAGATGGCCCCGCCCATAGCATTTTATTTGATGACGAAGACCCCAAACACACCCAAGCCAATGCCTCGCTCAATCACTCTAATGAGCAAGCGGTGAAGCATAAAACGGTAACGAAAGAGTAATTTTCATGCTGAGCCTACCGTTAATCGCTTCAGCTCTCATCATTGGTTTATTAGGTGCCGGCCACTGTATTGGCATGTGCGGTGGTTTAATGGGAGCATTAACCATGGCCATTCCTCCCGAGCACAAAGCTCAACGCTTTAAGCTGTTACTGGGTTATAACCTCGGTCGTGTGAGCAGCTACGGTATCGCTGGCGTGCTTTTTGGTCTAGGTGGCTGGGCACTACAAAATAGTCCTTTGGCTTTAGGGCTGCGTATCTTTGCCGCTTTATTACTCATTGCCATGGGCTTATATTTAGCCGGCTGGTGGTTTGGTTTAAATCGCCTTGAGCGCGCAGGACAACACCTTTGGCGCTATATTCAACCCCTAACCAAACGTTTATTACCTGTAACCAGCTTACCTAAAGCAATTCTCCTTGGCGCATTATGGGGCTGGCTGCCATGTGGCTTGGTGTATAGCACCTTAATTTGGTCAGCCAGCCAAGGTAATGCGCTACATAGTGGCTTATTAATGGTGCTATTTGGCTTAGGTACCTGGCCGGTATTAATTATTTCTGGACTTGCTGCTGAACAATTAAAGCAATTTTTACAACGCCAAGCGGTGCGTATTTTCAGTGGCTTACTGTTAATTCTATTTGGTCTTTGGACCCTGCCCGGCCCACATCAAATGTGGTTGATGGGCCATTAAAGCTGACACATATCAACAAATAATAGAACGCTAGCCCCAAGCAGCGGGCGGACTAATGACGCTTGATGCAAATCAACAAGGGCCGACCAAGGCTTGATTACTGTTGCCTGACTTCAAATAACAACAGCAGCAGAGTGTTGATCTATGCAGTCTTTATTTTCTTGGATGACGTCTAAGACTAAGCCACGCTTAGCCATTGCTAAAGCCTCTCATTCTCCCCACTCGTTGGCGCTCTACCGTGCACTGCGCAATACTCGTGATACCCAGCATCCGATTAGCTTACAAATTTATTTGCCTAGCTGCCAAACCCCGTGCTCCTGCTGTACGACTCGGCGCACAACTGCTGCTGTAGCTAGTTATGACTATCTGCAAGCACTCAAAAATGAACTGACCTTAATTGCCAGTCAGCTTAGCCAACATAATGTAATCAAACAGTTAGAAGTACATGGCTCCAGTCACTTTCTATCTCTAGCTCAACTCGGTGAGTTAATGAATTTTATCGAGCAGAAGCTGTGCCTACAGGCCGATTTTTTTAATGATTACCACATCACCTTAGATCCTGCCCGTTATGACTGGGGCGATATTTCTAAGTTGCACCAGATCGGCTTTAACCATGTCACCTTTGGTATTAATTTAAATGATCACTCTGGGTTAAACCCGCTACGCCATGTTCGACGCTTAATTGAAGCGGCACGTACTTTTCAGTTTCGTAGTATCGGCTGCCAGATTTTTTATCCCCAACACGCTAGTAAACTAGCAAACTGGCAACCCCTACTGGATGAGTTGTCTTGGTTAATGCCTGATCGTCTGCAGTTTATTGCCCACGCCTCAACTGCTAATCCTGCATTAACGGTCAGTCCTTATCTCTGCAGCGCACTTCGCACCTTTACCGCTGCCGACTATACCCACTTAGGCAATGGACAGTTCAGTTTAGGCGATGATGATTTAACCATTGCTTACGAAGAAGGCTTTTTAGCCCATGCTGAACAGGGCTATACCGCTCACCAGAAAAGTTATCAAATTGGAGTCGGGGTCGGAGCTGTTACCCGCATTCAACAGTTTGAAGGCGCTAACACTTCATCTATGGCCCATTATTTGGCTTTATCACTCACCCCACAGCTAAGTATTACTAGCACTCAGCCCCTAACTAGCGGCGAACAATACCATGCAGATTTACAGCAAGCCTGGCTTTGCCAGTATCAGCTAGCACTCACTGCATTACAGCACGCCTTTAACCCTGCACAAAGTACGGAGTTTTATCAGTTAATGCAGCATCTTACGCTGCTCAGCGAAGCACAACTGGTAAACCTAACTGACCAGCGTTGCACGCTAACGGTAACTGGGCGGCTGATTGCCCTACCGCTTTGGCAATCCATTGCCGCTTACTTACCTGTGAACACCCACTAGTCTAATCAAAGCTTAGGGAGCCACTAACTATCTGTTGCTCCCTAAAGTAATCCCCTACTCTTCATCATCTCCTCTTTTAACCCTGCTACGGAGCCGTTAAGCTAGCTGCATCTTTGTTCATTTATTAGGGTTTTATCATGCATAAAGCTGCCCTTTCGTTTTATACCCTGTGTTTAGCCGGTAGCTTAGTGCTCACTAGCCTGCCAGCTAGCGCGGCATCAATTAGCAGCCAGCGCAGTCTTTACACTCAAGCCAAAGCAGCCATGGATAAAAAAGATCCAGCGGTGTATTTGGCCAATCAGCGCCAACTAAAAAACTATCCACTAACCCCTTATTTGGCTTATGAAGAACTCAGCTTGCGCCTAGATAGCGCCAGCACGCAAGAAGTGGAGCGTTTCTTAAAGGCGCACGATGATTTACCCCAAAGTCGTTGGCTGAAACTACGCTGGCTGCGTAATTTAGCGAAAAATTACGACTGGAAAACCTTTGATCGCTACTACTCAGCAGAGCTTAACTTTACCGAGCTGGACTGCCTAAGTGGTCAGTCCCACCTCTATCAAGGCCGTAAACAACAAGCTTTTGCCTTAGCTGACCAACTTTGGCTGAGTGGCCAATCGCAGCCCAATGCTTGCGATCCGTTATTTGCAGCCTGGCAAGATGCTGGCTTACAAACCGAAGAGAAACGCTGGGAACGGTTAAAGTTAGCGGTTCAAGCACGTAACTATGGGCTGGCTAATTACTTAGTTAAGCAGCTAGCCTACAGCCACAATCAAGCCCAATTACTGATTGCGGTAAGTAAAAATCCCGAGCGCCTCAATGACCGTGCTCAATTTGCCAGTAATCACCCACTGATGGGAGAAATTGTCTTAGCTGGCCTCACTCGCTTAGCCAGACAAAGCCCTGAAACCACTATCCCCTTACTCGCCGACTACAGCCGACAATTTAGCTTCTCCCCTGAGCAGCAACTGAGTGTCGCCCGTACCGTGGCTTTGACCCTAGCCAAGCGCTTTGATGCCAAAGCCCTACCCATCATGGCCACCTATGACCCCGAGCTAAAAGATGACAGCTTAACCGAATGGCGCACCCGACTTTTACTTAGACTAGAGCGTTGGTCTGAGGCGCACCAATTAATTAAACGTTTTCCGCAACATCTGGCCGAGACCAATCGCTGGCGCTATTGGTTAGCCCGTACCGAACAGCTGGCCAATCCACGTAGCCAACAGATCACTACGCTATTTAATGCCATTCCTCAAGAGCGGGATTTTTATAGTTTTCTCGCGGCAGATTTTTTACATCAACCCTATGTACTAACTCATATTCCCGTTAAACCGAGTCAATCTACACTAAAAACGCTAGAGGCCTTACCTGGCACCCAGCGCGCGCAAGAATTTTATGCCAGAGGTGAAGTGATTGATGCCAGACGCGAGTGGTATCACGTTGGCTCACAATTGTCAGCCGAACAGCTCAAAGCACAAGCGCAACTAGCGTTTAATATGAATTGGTATTTTCCTGCCATTCGCGGACTAGGCCTCGCCAAACACTTAGACGACTTAGTGATTCGCTTCCCTACTCCCTACAAAAGCAGCTTGATTCAATACGCCAAGGCACAATCAATTAGCCCCAGCTGGGCAATGGCGATTACGCGCCAAGAAAGTGGTTTTATGGAAGATGCTCGCTCTCACGCCGGTGCTTTAGGCTTAATGCAATTAATGCCCGCTACTGCCCGTGAAACGGCGAAACGCTACCAAATCAATCTGCCATCCAATGCTCAAGTGCTCAATCCAACCACCAATATTCAGCTAGGTACCGCTTATTTAAATCAAGTGGCTAGCCAGTTTAATGGTAACCGAGTCTTAGCTTCTGCGGCCTATAACGCAGGTCCTGGACGAGTTCGCCAATGGCTACGTGGCGCTGAGCACTTACCCTATGATGTCTGGGCGGAAACCATTCCCTTTGATGAAACACGGCTGTACGTACATAACGTGCTGACCTATGCGGTCATTTACGGGAAAAAGCTCAATGTTCCTACCTCGGTGGTTGAACCCAGCGAGAAAATACTGCACCTATAATGGCTCAGCCCTGGGCCTGACTTATTTTGGTCGCGCCCAGAGCTTATATACCCAGCTAATAAGGCCTATCGCCCAAAATGGTTGCCCGATGCATTACTCGGCGATTGGGTAAATAATCCAAAACTGCATAATGCTGAGTAATGCGGTTATCCCAAAAAGCAATGTCATTCACGCGCCATTGCCAGCGAATGCTGTAGGCTGGCTGTGTACTGTGAGCAAAGAGAAAAGCTAGCAAGGCATCACTTTCTGCTGTTGAAAGCTCATTAATGCAGCGCGTAAAACCTTGGCTGACAAATAAGCCCTTCTCCCCGGTTTGTGGATGTATACGAATAACTGGATGGGACACCGGAGGATTATTCTGAGTGACCTGCTGATAATGCCTTTTTTGTTGGGGATCAATGGCAAAGCGCGCCTCAGGAAATGACAAACTAATATCATGGGTTGCGCTTAATCCTTCTAATAATCGCTGCATCGGCGCCGACAATCCTTGATAAGCCGCGCTACTGCTGGCCCATAACGTATCACCACCCACTGCTGGTAAAATTTTGGCAGACAAAATAGCTCCCATTGCTGGCTTAGCTAGAAAGGTAACATCCGTATGCCACAACGCATTATCGGTTAAGTCTGTCAGCTCAGTATCTAGCACAATAATCTCCGGCTGCTCAGCGACTTTTGGAAAAATAGGATGCACGTGTAGCATGCCAAACTGCTCAGCTAAGTGCTTTTGCTGCGCCGGCGTAATCGGCTGATCGCGAAAAAAGAGTACTTGGTACTGAAGCAGTGCTTGTTCCAGTTGTTGTTTAGTGGTCAAGGATAACGGCTGGCTGAGCTGTACCCCTTGCACTACTGCACCTAGTGCAGGGCTTAACGGTGTGATCTGTAATGGCATAATAACGCTCTACTCTTAATAGTTTTTTCCATACCAAGGCACCCAACGTTGCTGTAACCAACGCAGCACCAACTCTAAACTAATGGCAATCAGGCCAATCAAAACAATGCCTAGAATCACCACTTCGGTGACTAAAAACTGCGATGCCGACTGCACCATAAAGCCCAAACCTTCTGTTGCAGCAATCAGCTCTGCTGCGACCAAGGTTGACCAACCCACCCCCAAACCAATGCGGATACCGACTAAAATTTCTGGCAGTGCACTGGGCAAAACAATCCAGCGCGTTTGCTGCCAAGAGCTTGCTCCTAAACTAGCGGCAGCCCTGAGTCGACTAGGTGACACTGCTTTGACTGCATTGGCAGTAGCAATTAAGACTGGAGCAAAGATCGCAATAAAAATTAGCAAAACCTTAGACCCCTCACCAATCCCTGCCCAAATAACTATTAATGGCAAATAGGCTAAGGGCGGAATCGGCCGAAAAAATTCGATGATTGGATCGACTAAGCCCTTGAGCAACGGCCAACGCCCCATGGCAATACCTAAAGGAATAGCAGTGATTAATACCAACAGTAGCGCTTGAGTTATGCGCCACAGGCTCATGCCAATATGGGTCAGTAATCCAACACCCATATACCCTTGCTGCAAAATCATCCACAAGCGCTGTAAGATGCTGTGTGGACTAGGCAAAAACAGTGGATCCAGCCAACCCACGGCACTCACCCACCACCAGCAGCCCAATAAGCTAGTAATACTGATCAGGCCAAGAACAAGTGCTGTAGGTCGTTTCACCGCCTTAGCTGAGGCGTATTTTGATTTTGGTAAACTGCAGGCCAGCGCATAAGCAAAGTTCATGCTGCCTCCGATGAATAAGCGGCAAGAATCTGCCCTAAGAGTAATTCGCGCTTTGCAATAAATGCTGCCGAAGACTTCAGCTCTCGAATTGTTGCGCCTTGAACAAAAAGCTGCGAGAAATCCACACTGAGTTGCTGAGCAATCTGGCCTTGGTTCGTCAGCAGCAAAATATCTGTGGCTAAAAACAAGGCCTCTTCGACATCATGGGTAATTAATAGCATCGGGGTGCTAGTTAACTGCCAAACCTCAAGCAATAGCTGCTGCATTTGCTCCTTAGCTAACAGGTCTAAAGCAGCAAAGGGTTCATCTAGCAACAGTAACTTAGGTTCAGCAGCAAGCGCCCTTGCTAAGCTCACCCGCTGTTTTTGCCCACCAGAGAGCTGCCAAATCTGGCGCTCAGCTAAAGCCTGCAAACCCACTCGATGCAGCCAGTACTCAGCCTGCTGTTGGCACTGTATCGCCGGTAACTTAGCCAAACGCAATGGCAAAGCGATATTTTGCAATACATTCAACCAAGGCAATAACGTATCCGCTTGCGCCACCACGCCACGCTCTACACTCGGTCCAGTAATCGCAACCTGATTGAGTAATAGGTCTCCTGCTAAGGGGGACTCAAACCCCGCCAGCAAATTAAGTAACGTAGTCTTGCCACTTCCTGATGGCCCCAAAATGACCAACAGTTGCTGTGATTTAAGGCTAAAACTCAGATCCTGTAATACCCGCTGTGCCCCGTAACTGGCACTGAGCTGCTTTACTTGTAGCTCTGTCATCTTATTGCTCCTGCAGTTCAACGACAAAATCAGTGGTAATGTAAGCCGAATAATCCGCAAGCCGTTTAGTTAGCTGTCCCTGAGCGTGTAAAAAATCAGCGGTATCAGCCATTGCTTTTGGCAAGGTCTGAGTTAACAGCGCAGCCTGCTCGGCGCGTACAGGAAATTGATTACCTGCAAGTAACTGCGCTATATCGCTGCTCTTGGCACCAGAAACCCGACTGATCAACTGCAATTGCTGCGGATCATCCAGAAACTGAGCGGTATTTTCACGATAGTTGGCATAACTTTGCAGTACTGTGTCAGTAAAGTCTGTTACTGCTTGCGGGTAAGCTTGGGCAAACGCCTGGCGTACAACCCAAACATCTAACACTGGGGATTGGTTGGCGGCTAAGTCAGCCGCAGACAGCAACACTTGGCCTGTTTGTTTGGCTACGCCTAAGGCCGGATCCCAAACAAAAGCACCATCAATATCCCCGCGCTGCCAAGCTGCCACAATGGCTGGTGGATCCATATTCAGTAAACTAAGCGTGCGTGGCTCTACTCCCCATAACTCTAAAGCTTTAAGCAAACCGTAATGACTGGTAGAAACAAAGGGCACGGCAATCTTTTTGCCGACTAAATCTTCTGGCTGTTTGATGCCAGCTCGTACCACTAAGGCTTCAGCATCACCTAGCAGCTCAGCGACCAAAATTGCCTGTAACGGTACATCACGACTAATAGCCGCAGTAAAAGGACTAACGCCAAGATAGCCGATTTGAACTTGCCCAGAAGCTAAAGCTTTGACTAAATCAGCGCCGGTATTAAAGCGCTGCCAATGCAGCGTTGCTTGTGTGTTTTTTTCAAACTCTCCCTGAGCTTGAGCCAGAACACTGGGTTGCACTCCCGTTTGGTAACCAATAGTTAGCTCGGCCGCCAAAAGTGCCGTTGCAGAGAAACTTAAAGCGACGGCGATTAATCTGTAGCTTGAACGAGTAAAGCGCATAACTTATTACCTTTGGCTATATAATTTCAAATCTTCATAACCAAAGTTAAAGCAATCTAGTAAGCGCTCCAAATGATAAAATCATCTGTCGTTAGAGTTTTTTTCGTTTTACCCGTCAACTCCTGACTCACCACCTCTAGCTCTCAAATCACTCAGTAGATATTGCTGGTGGTAAAATCCGTCCTTCTTCATGTACCCAAAATAAGGTAGCGCCAGCCACAGCCGCTGGCATTGCCAGTAAGTTAAAAATGGGCACCATAATGGCCAAATAAGTAATGCCACCAAAACTTAAACTTTGTAAGCGCTTTGCCCGTAACCAATGCAGCATATCGCTCCAAGCAAGTTTGTTATTGTCCGCTGGGTAGTCAATGTACTGCACTGCCATCATCCAAATGTTAAACAGCAGCCATAGCGGTGCGGCTAAAATATTAACCCCAGGAATAAAAGATAAAATTAATAAGCCCAGAGCTCGTGGTAAAAAATACGCCAACTTACGCAGCTCCCGCGCCATGGTGCGTGGCACCATCGCCAGCAACTCAGCAGTATCAAAAGGCGGAAAATGATCTTCACCACGCTCGATTACTTCAACTTTTTCCGATAAAAAACTATTAAAAGGCGCGGCAATTAAATTGACCAAGGTGGTAAAGGTAAAAAAAATCACCAACATAATCAGTAATACAAAAATAGGCCACATCAGGTATTCAAGAAAGCTCAACCAACTAGGAATAGTCGCCATTAAGCGAGCAAGCCAGCTGTTAAAAAAATGCGCTGAGTAGTACACCATAGCAATGAAAAAGCTCAGGTTAATCAGCAGTGGAATCGCCACAAAGCGGCGCAAACCGGGTTGTTTAATGTAGCTAAAGCCCCGTTTGAAATACTCAGGGCCACTTAGTACCGGTGTACTCATGGGTTTATCCTTATGCGGTTATAGCCTGCGACAATCGGTATCAGCGCCTTTTTATCGATAGGCATTGGTGTAATCTAGAGGGCTAATTATGCCTGACTCCTGATTTTGTTAGAATAACTGCATGTACAGGCTTTAGCTGCGGTTTGTTACGGGAACCGGTTAATACTTGCTTAACCTAAACGTTTAAGTATCAAAGCAAAAAGTGGATCAGCGACACATCATTAGTTATTAGCTGCTCCCTCCCCTAACGGCTGCAGCACTAGAATTTATCTTTATTTTTGGAGTGTTTTAATGTCTACAACTCGTCATGCACGTGTCATTATTTTAGGTTCAGGCCCTGCTGGCTATAGCGCGGCGGTCTATGCAGCTAGAGCAAACCTCAAACCACTACTGATTACTGGCCTGCAAGCTGGCGGCCAACTAACCACTACCACTGAAGTAGATAACTGGCCAGGAGACTTTGAAGGACTGACAGGTCCGGCTTTAATGGAGCGCATGCAAAAACACGCCGAACGTTTTGAAACAGAAATAGTTTTTGATCATATTCATACGGCGCAGCTACAAGAAAAGCCTTTTACTTTAATTGGTGACAGTGGCAGTTACACCTGTGATGCACTGATTATTGCCACCGGTGCCAGTGCCCGCTATTTAGGGCTACCTTCAGAAGAGCAATTTATGGGTAAAGGTGTTTCAGCTTGCGCTACCTGCGATGGTTTTTTCTATCGTGGGCAACAGGTGGCAGTGGTGGGTGGCGGGAATACAGCTGTCGAAGAAGCGCTGTATTTAGCCAACATCGCCGAAAAGGTCACCTTAATCCATCGTCGCGATACCTTCCGCGCAGAAAAAATTCTGCAAGACAAACTGCAAGCCAAGGTTGCTGAAGGTAAAATTGAGTTAAAACTTAATGCTCAAGTAGAAGAAGTGCTGGGCGATAACCGTGGAGTTACCGGGGTGCGCTTACTAAATAATGATGGCAGTCATAGTGAGCTGAGCATTACTGGAATCTTTATTGCCATTGGCCACACCCCAAACACTGATATCTTCCAAGGCCAACTTGCAATGAAAGATAACTACTTGGTAGTCAAAAGCGGCCGCGAAGGTAACGCCACAGCAACCAGTATCGACGGTGTATTTGCCGCAGGCGATGTCGCAGATGATGTGTATCGTCAAGCCATCACCTCGGCCGGTGCTGGCTGTATGGCTGCGTTAGACGTAGAGCGCTACCTCGAAGGCAACTAATAACACAGAGTTTCAACCAGCGAACTAACTGCTCGCTGGTTGAAACTCTAGATTACTCGCCCTGCAGTTTGCGGTTATATTGAAAACGCCAGCGCGTATAGAGCATAGCACTCACAAATAACCCCACACTCAATAAGATCTCTATCATCCCTAGCCAAAAACGACTGGGATCTAGCGTCGCAACTACTCCTTTAATAAAGTACAGGTTAACAATAAAACACATCCAGGCATGGGCCCGTGCATTGCCCAGCAAAATTCCGGGCAAAACTATCGCCAGTGGCACTAATTCAATCAGCATAATGACCCAAGTACGGGCCCCATGCAGATTGGCATAAAACAAATTCCACACTGCCAATAAAACCACTAAACCTAGAACAAAGATAATGCTCAAGCGATGGCTTAGTTTAAGCCGTGGCTGCAGCCACTCTAGCGAAGGTAACGCTTTTTTAGCCTTAGCCATTTTATCGCTCCAACTGTCGGGCAAGATGCCCAACCCGCTCACCTAAGGTTTTACAGATGGCAATTTCATCTTGATCAAGCGCACGCTTAGAATCTGCTCCAGCTAAATGACTGGCGCCATAGGGTGTACCACCCGCTTGTGTATTGAGTAAGGCCGGTTCACTGTAGGGCACTCCGGTAATTAACATGCCATGGTGCAGCAAAGGCAACATCATACTCAGCAGCGTTGTTTCCTGCCCGCCATGTAAGCTTGAGGTCGAAGTAAACACTGCCGCGGGCTTATTCACTAAAGCCCCGGTCAGCCACAAACTACTGGTGCCGTCTAAAAAGTATTTAAGCGGCGCTGCCATATTACCGAACCGAGTCGGGCTGCCTAGCACCAAGCCTGCGCAATGCTGCAGATCTTCTAAGCTGGCATAAATATCGCCCTCTGCTGGAATACTCGGTGCCACCGCCTCACACTCTGTAGAAACAGCCGGCACTGTTCTAATTCGGGCTTCAATCCCTGCTTGTTCAATACCACGGGCAATGTATTTGGCCATTTCTGCGGTTGCCCCAAAGCGGCTGTAATACAACACTAAAACATAGGGCGTAGTCACGGCAAAATCTCCAAAAAGTTTTCAGTGGGACGACCTATCGCTGCGCGCTCACCAACCACTAAAATGGGGCGCTCAATGAGTTTAGGATGCTTTGCCATAGCTTGAATCAATTGCTGCTCCGATAACTCAAGATTGGCTAAATTAAGCTCTTGATAAATTGCTTCGCCTTTACGCATTAACTCTCGTGCACTCATGCCCAACTTACTTAATAGTTCAGTCAGCTGCAACTCGCTTAACGGCTGCTCAAGATATAGCACCACTTCTGGCGTGATCTGCCGTTCTGCAAGAAACTCAACGGCCGCCCGTGACTTACTGCAGCGTGGATTATGATACAAAATAATGTCGCTCATAGTGCCTCCTAAAGTGTGTTCTTAGCTTACGTAAAGGCTTAGTTAAATTGTTATAGCTATTCTACCGTTTAATCCGCTAAGGTGCCTCGCCCCTGAAGAAATTCGCCAATCGCTTTACACTATGCCTTTCCATCTAGCACTTATAGGATGACCTTTGGATGAAAAAGTTACTGCTCGGCTGCATAGCCTTACTATTATCGGCCTGCATGCAACCTCTTGATATGGGTAACGATCAAACGGGTGAGCCCATTTTGGTGACTGATTTAGCCGGGCGCTGGCTGGTCATTAATTACTGGGCAGAATGGTGTGCACCTTGCCGGCGAGAAATTCCTCAACTCAACCAACTGGCTGACTCCTTAGCGGCCAGTAACGTCAAAGTATTTGGGGTTAATTATGATCAACTCCAAGGTGATTTTTTAAAGCAAGCCAGTGAGCAAATGGGCATTCAGTTTAGGGTTTTTCAAGAGGACCCCGCTGCTCGTTTTCGCCTAGAAGCGACGGATCGCTTGCCAGTCACTTACCTGATTCATCCTGATGGTGAAACCATTGCTCGTTTATTGGGCGAGCAAACAGCCGAGCAAATTATCGAGGCCTTAGTTCGCATGGGCTGGAGCAGAAAACCGGAATAACGGCTATTTATGCTTTTCTCTAGCCCTACAGCGGGTGCTCGACTACAATCAGCATCTACATTCAATTTTCAAACCACTAGGTAGCATTACATGTCTTTTTCTGAGCAACTAAACCAACTGCAAGTTTTTCTAGACGCCGACGACCTGCATGATGAAGCGCTCGATTTTATGGCGTCTAATGGCTACTTAACCGCCTTGTGCATTTCTCCGGTAAAGATGCCGCAACGAGAATGGATTGATGAGCTATTTGCTGAAGAACCCGCTTATCAAGATGCCAATGAGAAAGCCCAAATTGAAGATGCGTTAGTTCAGCTAAAAAATCAGATTGCGCGTCAACTAGCCAGTGATGACGATATGGAGTTGCCATGCGAGCTGTACCTTGGCGACGACCCCGACCTCAGTGACCTGCGCAGCTGGTGCATTGGCTTTATGGAAGGCGTGTTTATGGAAGAACAAGCATGGTTTGCTAAATCAGAAGATGAAGTCAGTGAGCTCTTACTCCCAATTATGGTTGCCTCTGGTTTATTTGATGATGAACCAGAGTTTGCTGACTTCTTAAAAGATGATGAGTTGGTTGACAGTATGATTGAGCAAATCCCCGAGATTTTAACGGCGCTGTTTTTACTGTTTAATGCCCCCGACGAGAAGCCGGCCTTGCTTAAACGATAAGCAATGAATCACTAGATTCACCTCTAGATATCTAATTAAAAAGCGGTAATCACCGCTTTTTAATTGATCGAGTTTAGACTTAGCTTTTATTGCTTGGTTTCTTGTCCATCCTGCTGTTGACTGCGTAATAATGCAGCCGCTATACCTGGGGTATTTTGCTGTTTTTCATAATCTAGCATGCTTTGTAAACGTTGATTACGTGTCGCGATCGCTTGTTCTTGCATTTGCTGCTGTTGATCTAACATCAAGTAATCCCGCAGTTTTTCCACATTGGCGCGATACTCTGGATTAGTAAATAACTTAGCTAAACGTTGCATAGGAACTACGCGCTTACGCTTAATTACCTCACAAGACTCCGCATTGGGGTTGACTGCTGAGTATTCCCAACTCGGCTTATAATCACTCGGCGCTTGACAGTTCCAAGCGGAAAACCGCTTTAGCACAGCGTCATATTGATCAGGGTTAAACGATAAGGCCTGATCGATGCGTGCCGCACTATTCACTGCTAAAAAGTTCAGATAAGGCACAGGCGAGGCTTCACCCTTACCCGCTGGCGGATACTTATCAATATCAGCTTCAGTGCGTAAAATTGCCGCATAAAATAGTAACCCTGCATCCTCTAAACGCTCTAACTTAAAGGCGGTATTAGCGGCAATATAGAGTTTTTCTAACTCTAAACGCTGAGCATTTTGCAGCACATAATTCACTTGTTGCTGCTGCTCGGCTTGAGATGCATTAAAGCTCGCAAAGGGCTGAGTTTTATCCCAGGCTAGAGGCGTAACTTTACTAGCTGATACTTTCTGCTCAGGAGCATTCTGGCTGTTACTGTCCTTGGTGCCAAACCCTGCGTTACAACCAGCAACGGCTAATGCCACTGCTAGCGAAAGTCCAGCATAACGTAATTTCTTCATAGTCCTTCCCTATTGCATTCTGTTGTGTAATTCGTACAGATAAAGGCTGTTTATAAGCATAAAAGTTCAGTTAAAACTCTGTAACCAAGCGCAAATCAAAGGATTATTTATGGTTTTTCAACCACAATTAACTCTGCAGTCGTGGGCTGCACTAACTGCTTAGTTAAGGCATGATTTTGTTCAGTTAAAGTTTTTACTTCATTACGTAGTTTACGATTACTCAAACGCAAACGACTAAGCGGTAACCAAGTAAATATCGGGCTTAAAATCAAGCCCAAAATTAGAGAAAAAGTGATATACAAAGCAACTGGTAATTCTGGCGTGCTGTATTTAAAGAGATGCACACTGACTGGCGCCCGGTTCTCTAAAATAAATAAAATCACCACCGCTGCTAACAACAGTGCCACCACTAACAAAATAACTTGTTTAAACTTTTTCATCATCCGTCCTATCTGCTCATTCTGCGCTACAGGTTAGTTCACCACTGGCAGTATAGCAGCAGTGACTTTATGTTCGTCTGGCTTAGTCATTCACTCGCTCGCGTAATTCTTTGCCGGGCTTAAAGTGCGGCACGTACTTAGCCGCCAAAGGCACTCGCTCACCCGTTTTAGGGTTGCGCGCCATACGTGGGGCTCGATAATTTAATGAAAAACTACCAAACCCTCTCACTTCAATGCGCTCGCCTTGAGCTAACGTTTTTGACATCAACTCCAACAGTTCTTTAATCGCTTGATCCACATCACGCACCATTAAATGCGGATGCTGGTTAATAATCCGGTCAATTAATTCTGATTTAGTCATGACAGCCTCCATCTAGGATTGCACTAGGCCTTTGAGGTCAGCCTACTCTTGAGCACTCGGCACTGCTTGCTTAGCTTATAGCGATGCTTAGCCTCCTGAGTTAGTCATACAAAATACATTACAATTCAATTAGTTACTAGATTTAGTTAGCAGCTACAAAAACGCCCTGCATGGCAGGGCGCGGGTTATTCTAGTTAAGCTAAGGCACAGCCACTAGTAATAAGCGTTTTCACGATTAGAGTGATCGGTTACATCACGCACCCCTTTAAGCTCTGGTATACGCTCAAGCAAGGTTTTCTCAATACCTTCTTTAAGGGTAAAATCTGCCTGACCACAGCCCTGGCAACCGCCACCAAACTGTAAAATCACCACCCCATCCTCAATATCAATTAACTTTACCTGCCCGCCATGACTGGCTAAACCGGGATTAATCTCGGTTTGCAAATAGTAATTAACTCGTTCAGTTAAAGGGCTATCATCATTAATCATGGGCACCTTAGCATTGGGTGCTTTAATGGTTAGCTGACCACCCATACGATCGCTGGCATAGTCAACCACCGCATCTTCTAAAAAAGTTTCACTGACGCCATCAATCCACGCGGTAAACTCAGCAAAAGCCATGGGTTTATCTTCTGGTTTTTGCTCGCCAGGACGACAATAAGCTAAGCAGGTTTCAGCATAAGGTGTGCCCGGCTGGGTAATAAAAATACGCACACCAATACCTGGGGTATTTTGATCTTTCAGTAAGTTAGCTAAATATTCTTGAGCTGACTCAGTAATTGTAATTTCACTCATCAATAAACCCTCTTAAACAATGCAGTTAGTGTACGCACTCTGCGTGCAAGAATAAAGACCTAGTAAATTGCTCGGATTTAACTTAACTGGATCTGTGCAAAGCTGTCTACTGTTGGGTAATCGCCCAATACACCGCCCTCACGGGCTAAGCCGTAAACCTGCATTCCTGCGGCAGTTGCAGCATCTAACTCTTGTACTACATCGGATAAAAATAAAATTTGCTCAGGTGCTACTCCAACTTGCTGACTAATGGCCAGATAGGATTCCACCTCACGCTTATGCCCTACGGTAGTATCAAAGTAACCCGAAAATAATGGCGTTAGATCACCGGCCACAGAGCAACCAAAAATTAATTTTTGCGCTTGTACTGAGCCAGAAGAGTAAACATAAAGTGGGTACCCTTGAGTATGCCAAGCACGCAATTGCTGTACCGCATCGGGATACACATGGCCTTTAATTTCCCCTGATAAATACCCTTGCTGCCAGACCATGCCTTGCAATGCTTTTAACGCCGTGCTTTTAACGTCTTGCTCAATCCACTCCAGCAGTAGCTCGATCACCCTTGCTAAATCAGCTTCAGGCTCTTTGGCCTCGATTCGGACCGCTTGAATCTGTTGCGCCACTTCTACTGTTTGCTGATGACTCTGCAAAAAAACAGGTAAATGCTGTTTAGCGTAAGGAAATAACACCTCAAACACAAAGCTCACCGCACTGGTGGTGCCTTCAATATCGGTGACAATGGCTTTAATGGTCATAAAAAATCCTCAAGCCGCGGAAACTCATCGGCAATCGCATCACCGCTAAAGTTAGCCACCCAACCCTCTGGATTATTAAATAAGCGCACCGCCACAAAGTGCGGCCGCTCACCCATATCAAACCAATGCTTAACTCCAGCGGGCACTGAAATTAGATCACCACGACGACACAGCACTACATACACTAAATCTGCGATATGCAAACTAAATAAGCCTTGGCCAGCAACAAAAAACCGTACCTCATCTTCTGCATGCTGATGCTCACTTAAAAACTTTTGACGTAAGGTTTCACGCTCTGGATGCTTTTCATCCATGCTAATTACATCAACAGTTTGATAGCCTTGCTCTTGTTGCAAGCGCTGAATCGGTTCGGCATACGCGGCTAAGACAGCTGCTGGATCAGTCCCTGCCTGAATACTTGAAACGGTCTGCCACTGCTCAAAACGAACCCCCACCTTACCCAGCTCGGTTTGAATATCTTCTAAATGATTGAGCAGTTTAATTGGCTGAATAGGCTCATTCGATAAATAAATAGCTAAGCAACTCATACTAAATTCCTACTGTATAAATCATTAATTAACGCAAGCTACGCAGCTTTAACTCACAGGCAAATAAAAACTCAAACGCCTCTAAATGACGTAGCGTTTCTTGCATACTTGTACCCCACGTATATAAACCATGACCACGTATCAGGTAACCGGGGCAGATAGGATCAGTCGCCAACCAAACAGCTACTTGCTGCGCTAGCTCTGGAATCGTTTGATTATTTTCAAAAATTGGCAGGTAAAGGGTTGATTCATGGGTAGTGATCCCGTGGAAGGCTTTTTGCAACTCATAGCCCTGCAATACCAATTGCTCACCTTGCTCTAACCGAGAAAGCACCGTGGCATTCACCGAGTGGGTATGTAACACCGCCATTACTTCTGGTTTCCACTGATAAAGCTGGGTATGCAGTAAAGTTTCGGCCGAAGGTTTTTTGCCCGGCTCTAAACTTACGCCCTGCCAATTCACCGCCAGCAAATCATCGGCAGTTAATTGACCTTTATGCTTACCAGAAACCGTTAGCAGTGCTTGCTCTGAGTTAATCCGATGGGAGTAATTACTGCTAGTGGCCGGCGACCAGCCCTGCTGATACAAAAAGTGACCGGCCTCAATCAATGATTGAGCCATGGCTTCACGGGTTATTAATCGACTCACGAGTTGGTTCCTGTGGTAAAAAACGCAGCGCCAACCCAACGGCTAGCAACGCGATAATAGCGGCAATGTAATAGGTAACGGTAGGGCCTAAGCTGCTCCAACTATAGCCCGCATATAATGCACCTAAAGCCGCCCCTGCACCTGAAGCAGACACATAAAAAGCTTGGGCCTGCCCTTGAAATGCCGTGGGCATATTTTTTTGAATAAACTGCATCGCCGCGACATGAAAACTACCAAAGGTGGCAGCATGCATCAGTTGCGCAACTAATAGCCAAACCAGGTATTCAGCAGCAGTACCTAAAATTAGCCAGCGCACGGCAGCAATAACTAAACTAGCCATGAGCACCTGGGTTAGGCTAAAGCGGTTAAGTAAACGTGGCATCAACATAAAGATGCCAATTTCTGCCAACACCCCTAACGACCAAAACCATCCGGCCCAAGCTCTTGGATAGTTTAATTGCTCTAAATACAGAGTTAAGAACGTATAGTAGGGTCCGTGAGACAGCTGCATTAACCCAATTAAACCGTAAAACGCCAAGTATTTAGGCTGCTGTAACTCTCGTAAAAAGGCTTTAAATGAGCTTCTTGCTGGATGGCGTGCTTCATTGGACTGCATCTTTGGTGGCTCTGGCACCAATAAACTGCTGAGGAAAATACCCAGCATCACGCTAACCACCGTCAGCGGATAAATTCCAAGCCCTACCCCAGCAAACACATAACCAAAGACAATTACAAATAACAAAAAGCCTACCGAGCCCCACAGCCGCAGCGAGCTATAACGCGCGGTATCAGTTCCAAGGTGGCTAAAGGTAATAACTTCAAATTGCGGTAAAATCGCATGCCAAAAAAAAGCATGCCCCAGCATCACCAAGGCTAATCCATAATAATCTTGTCGAAAAAAAATCAAGCTAAAAAAGACCAAGGTACAGGCAGCCCCTACCCGTACAATTCTCAAACGCTGACCTGTTTTATCACCAAGCCAGCCCCATAGATTAGGCGCTAAACAGCGCATCAACATCGGGATAGCCACTAATTCTCCGATGCGCTCGGGACTAAACTCAAGGTAATCGAGGTACAGTGGCAGAAAAGGTGCAGTGGCGCCTAATAAAGCAAAATAAAAGAAATAAAAGCTTGATAGGCGCCAATACGGCAACTCAGGCTGGGCCATTGACTAATTATTGCTGAGTTAAAATGGGAGTACTCACCTGCACTTCGGCGTTTTGCCCGCGTTGACGCAGTAAGTGATCCATTAACGTAATTGCCATCATTGCCTCAGCAATAGGCGTCGCCCGGATCCCTACACAAGGATCATGCCGACCTTTAGTAATCATCTCGACTGGTTCACCGTCTTTGGTGATGGTGCGGCCTGGCGTAGTAATACTTGAGGTTGGCTTAAGGGCTAAATGTGCAACAATCAGTTGCCCTGAAGAAATGCCGCCTAAAATGCCACCGGCATGGTTGGTGACAAAGCCTGCAGGCGTCAGCTCATCGCGGTGCTCGGTGCCACGCTGGGCAACACTGGCAAACCCATCCCCAATTTCTACACCTTTTACCGCATTAATGCTCATCAAACTGTGTGCTAGCTCAGCATCTAAGCGATCAAATACTGGCTCACCAAGCCCAGGCTTGACCCCTTCAGCAACCACAGTAATCTTTGCTCCCACGGAGTCCTGATCACGGCGTAACTGCTCCATATAGCGCTCAAGCTCAGGCACTAATTGAGCATTGGGACTAAAAAATGGGTTTTGCTCAACAAACTCCCAGCTTTGAAAAGGAATTTCAATTGGCCCTAACTGACTCATAAATCCACGAATTTTAATCCCTTGGGTCGCTAGGTATTTTTTCGCAATCGCTCCTGCAGCCACACGCATCGCAGTTTCACGGGCACTACTGCGCCCACCACCACGATAATCACGCTCACCGTATTTATGATGATAGGTATAATCAGCATGGGCTGGACGAAATAAATCTTTAATCGCTGAGTAGTCTTTAGACTTTTGATCGGTATTGCGAATCAACAAGCCAATTGGACAACCGGTGGTTTTACCCTCAAATACTCCTGATAAAATTTCCACACTATCGGCTTCATTGCGCTGAGTGGTATAGCGACTAGTACCGGGACGACGACGGTCTAAATCCAACTGCAAATCTTCAGTAGATAAAGGCAAGCCAGGTGGGCAACCATCCACAATTGCCACCAAAGCAGGCCCATGACTTTCACCGGCGGTGGTGACTGTAAACAACCGCCCAATACTATTACCCGACATACTCGCCGCTCCCCAATAAAATAGCGCCAGTATAGGTAACCCGTAGCAAAATAACTATATAAAAGCACGGATTAAGCCCAGAACGGCTAATGCTGAATCATTTGAACAATTTAATTTACAACAGGCTTTCTTCACGCCCGTCCATCATGTTGCGCTTGAGCAACACATAGACTGCGCCAGCCCCGCCGTGCTTAGCTTGGCAGGAACAAAAGGCCAGTACCTGTGGATGCTGTCGTAGCCAGGTATTGACATGGCTTTTTAGCATGGGTTTAGAGCCATCAAGCTTAGCTGCTTTACCATGGGTAATGCGTACACAGCGTACTTCAAATTGCTTAGCTTCAGCTAAAAAATCCCACAACAGCGTACGGGCTTGCTCAACGCGCATCCCATGTAAATCAATTCCCCCTTCAAAGGGAATCAAACCCGCTTTTAAGCGCCGAATCTGAGCATCTTGCACCCCTTCGCGCTTCCAAAACAATTCTTCTTCTGGGGTAACATCTAAAATAAACTGATCCGACAAACCATCCACCACCGTTACTTCGGTGGCCGTAAGTGCCCGCTGGCGGTTTAACTGAATATTTTGCCGATCTTGTTTAGCTTTACCGGTATCGGCTTGATCCACCTTAATCCGGCGCACGCCCTGCATTTGCTCGGCAAACAGAGAAAAATCATCATCACTCATAACCACTACCTTTTATTTCAGTGACGGCTATCTGCCTAAGTTCTTCAATTACAAACGAAAACGCCCCAGACAAGCTAGGGCGTTTTTAACTCTAACGAGTGAGATTACATTTTAGCAATCATCGCATCGCCAAACTCAGAGCAGGATAATAAAGTCGCATCATCCATTAAACGCTCGAAGTCGTAAGTTACTGTTTTCTCACCGATTGCACCATTAATACCTTTGATCACTAGATCAGCAGCTTCGGTCCAACCCATGTGACGCAGCATCATTTCTGCTGACAGAATCAATGAACCTGGGTTCACCTTATCTTGGCCCGCATACTTAGGCGCTGTACCGTGCGTTGCTTCAAACATTGCAACGTTATCAGACAGGTTAGCACCTGGTGCAATACCGATACCGCCTACTTCTGCTGCCAGCGCATCAGATAGGTAATCACCGTTCAGGTTAAGGGTTGCAATCACATCATACTCTGCTGGGCGCAGCAGAATTTGTTGTAGCATCGCATCGGCAATGGCGTCTTTAACGATAACGTTTTTGCCAGTTTTTGGGTTCTTGAACTGCATCCAAGGACCGCCATCTAGCAATTCTGCACCAAACTCATCGCGCGCTACTTCGTAACCCCACTCTTTGAAGGCACCTTCGGTGAACTTCATGATGTTACCTTTGTGCACGATGGTTAATGAATCACGATCATTGTCCACTACGTATTGCAGGGCTTGACGCACTAAGCGCTTAGTTCCTTGCTCAGAAACAGGCTTAATACCAATACCACAGCCTTCAGTGAAGCGGATTTTGGTCACACCCATTTCTTCGGTTAAGAACTTGATTACTTTTTCTGCTTCAGGGGTACCTGCTTGCCACTCAACACCCGCGTAGATATCTTCTGAGTTTTCACGGAAGATCACCATATCTACATCTTGCGGACGCTTAACAGGGCTAGGCACACCGTCAAACCAGCGTACTGGACGCTGACAAACGTACAGGTCTAACTGCTGACGTAAAGCAACGTTTAATGAACGAATACCACCACCCACTGGCGTGGTTAATGGACCTTTGATTGATACAACGTAGTCACGTACTGCATCTAATGTTTCTTGTGGCAACCAAGTTTCTGAGTCGTACACCTGAGTTGCTTTCTCACCCGCGTAAACTTCCATCCAAGAAATTTTACGCTGACCGTCGTACGCTTTTTCTACTGCAGCGTCGACCACTTTAATCATTACAGGGCTAATATCTACACCAATTCCGTCACCTTCGATGTATGGAATAATTGGATTATTCGGTACATTTAAGGACATATCGGCATTTACAGTGATTTTGTCACCGGCTGGCACTTGGATCTTTTGGTATCCCATGCTGGACTCCGTCTTTACGTGGTCGTTTACTGTCACGCGTATAGCCTGACAGATGAAATCTTGATCATGCAGTGTTCAGCTTTGCGTTGGCTAAACGCTGCTCCCTTAGCGTGTTACTTCAGTCAAAGCCTGTGTTTAAAGGATACATGCTTTATCTGTAGGACAAATGTAGCGATAAATTCTAAGCACTACATTTTTTCTAGCTTTTAACAGCGACTCATTATGCCATAGAGTCCAAATAAACTCTAAGGCTTAATCGACTTAGCATTTAGTGTAAGCTCTTAGATTCGCTAAAGATTATTGCTTTTGTCGAGCAATTTTCTCCATTCTTCCATGTAATTGTGACGCTTTAACTACGCCTATGAAATTCACTCCCCATATCACCGTTGCCTGTGTGGTGCATCAAGCGAATCGCTTCTTATGTGTACGTGAAATCAGTCGCGGACAAGAGGTAATCAACCAACCGGCCGGCCACCTTGAGCAAGACGAAAGTCTAGTGCAAGCCGCCCTGCGTGAGACCTTAGAAGAAACCGGCTGGCAAGTTACCATTACCCACCTAATTGGGATCTATCTTTACCAAGCAGCTAATGGCGTCACTTATCAGCGAGTCTGTTTTGCGGCCACACCAATAAAACAAATTACCGATGCCGAATTATCAGCGGAAATTATTCAGCCTCAATGGCTAACCCGTGAAGAGTTACTGGCATTAAAGCCCTTATGGCGTAGCCCACTACTGCTAAAAAGCATTGATGATTTTCTGGCTGGCTCATTGTATTCGCTTGAGCTCTTAAAAGGCATCACACAACATACAGCACTCTGAATAAGCAGACTTGAGGATTAGCCATTTCCTTCTAAAATTAGTACAGACCTATACTAAGCTGATGCCAAACAACGTTTTGGCAAAAGCTCAGCCTTACAGAAGAGCAAGCTAAAAGGCGAGTTCTCATGAAATTAAACGTGCTTCGTATAGCCTTACTATACTTCACGCTTGGTTGGCCAGTTGCCCATGCCAGCGCGATTCAAAAGACCATGCATGCTGATGGTCGTGTCGAGTTTACCAATGCGCCCAAAAGTTCAGCACAAGCTAGCTCTGGTACCACCACAGTGTATAAATACCGCCACAATGGGGTGGTTGCCTTTAGCGATAACCGGCCGAAAAACACCCAATTTGAAGTCTTACGCTTTGACTGTTATGCCTGTAATGTGAATTCTAGCGTTAACTGGCGTACCACTGCCCTACACACCCAGCAATATGATCATCATATTCAGCGTTACGCTAAATACTATAATGTTGATCCTGCTTTGGTAAAGGCAGTCATCCATGCTGAGTCGGCTTTTAACCCCAATGCACGCTCACGGGTTGGCGCTCAGGGTTTAATGCAATTAATGCCAGCCACTGCCGCTGAGTTAGGTGTCATTGATGCCTATGATCCCGAGCAAAACATTAAAGGTGGGGGTTAAGTATTTAGCCCAAATGCTCAAGCACTTTAATAATGACACCCGCTTAGCCACGGCGGCCTATAACGCAGGGCCCGGCGCAGTCATGCGCTATAACGGAATTCCGGCTTACGCTGAGACCCAAGCCTATGTCAATCGGGTCGGAATTCTCATGGATCGCTACCGTTAACCCTGCGACTAATCCGCCTTAAGCTAAAGCGTCGGTGTTTTTTCGCTTGAGCTCTGTCAAAATAGCCCCATCTAGTTAACTAACATCTATTAGTAAAGGTTTTTTCATGCGTAAATATTCTTCATCTACTTTAAAGCTTTCTATTCTTGCCGCCTCACTGTCGATTTTGGCTGGTTGCGGCAATGACGATAACTTCGATCAGCAATACATCGCCGAACCCTTAGCCACCACCGAAGAGCAAGAAGAGCTCCGCGCCTACTTAGCCGAAGCGCAGGTTAAAGATCCTAGCATTGTTGATGCGTACTTCACCGAAGATGAAAATGGCAACCGTGTAGTTGAACTGATCCGTGAAAACCCAAATGCTACCAGTGACTCTGATCGCTTTATTAGCACCATGCTCGCTGCAGGTACCGGGGTGCTGTTAGGTAGTTTAATTGCCAACGCCATGAGCGGTATGGGCAAATCCAAAACCACCTCTGCCGCCGGTTATCAGCAAAGCCGCAGCCGCGCGCAATCCATGGCCAGCGGTGCTAATCGCGCCTCTTCAGTGTCTTCATCAAACCGTGCCACTGGCAGTAAAGCCAGTACCAACCAGCGGGCCTTTAATAAATCTAATTCTGGTCGCTCTACCTCACGCTCTGCGTTTGGGGGCTAAACCATGGGCGCCATTATTCGCAACATTGGCTCGGCACTCTCGGACTCAGATATTGAGCAAATACTTGCAGACTACTTTGAGCATGAGATTCCCTACACCATTGCGATGTGTACCGATGAGTCCTTACAAGAGTACCGCGCTGACTTAGTACGCTCACTGCAAAACACCCTAGAAGTCGACATAAACGCCGCCCAATCATTTGAGGCGCAAATGGAAGAAGTGTGCCAAGTATTTGAAACGGCCCTGACCAAGCTATTTAGCCTGCCCAATGAACAGATTAAGCAGTGGATGCTTGGTCCTACCCTCAGCAAGCATCCTTACTTTATCGACTATGCTCGCGCCACCTGGCAAGAGCGCCAGCCTGCGGTATCAGGGCGCTTTGATATGATGGTTAATGCTGAAGGTCAGCTGCAAGTCATCGAGTTTAATGGCGACACCCCTTCGATGTACGCCGACTCCCTGTACTTTACCAATGCCGTCGGTGAGCTGTTAGAGCGCGATACCTTTAATAGCCACTGGGAAGAGTCACAAGCGGTGGTAAATGAGGGCTTTCGCCAAGCCAGAACCGTTGCCGCATTAGGCGAGAATTTAGATATTGTTTCTGAAGATACCGCCACCATTGAATACATGGCCAGCCTGCTCTCAAAAGAGGGAGAGCGCAAAACCTTTATTTTAAATAAAGATCAGCTGGACTTTGAGTTGCTCGACAACAGTTTTAATATCATCGATGAGCATGGCACACGCTATAACCTAGATTTAATCTATGCGCTGATTCCTTGGGAAGAGTTACTCGAATCCGGCCATTCATCGATTTTTACTGGATGGGAATACTGGTATCAAAAAGTGCGCTTTGTCGAGCCTGCCTGGCGCTGGTTTATGTCAAATAAAGGCTTTCTGGCGTTTGTTACCGATCTTATTGAACACAATGAACTCAGTGTCAGCGACAACTTTGCCTTAGTACCGACGTACCTTGACCCTAGCCGCTTAGCAGGCAAGCGTTACATTGCTAAAGATGCGTTGGGACGTGGTGGCGATGGGATTCAGGTAATCGATGCAAATCAGCAGCTGCTTTATGATGAAACCGAATACTATGGCGGTGCGCCGGTGTATCAAGCGTATCTTGAGCACTATCCGCTAGATCAGTATTCAAATCTGATTGCCTGTATGTGGGTCAGTAGCTACAAAGAACAGAATAAGTTTCATATGAGCCCATCTACCTTGGCTTTTAGGATTATGCCTAAATCTGAGTTAGTCACCCGAACCGGCTATGAACTATTTGCCCCCCATGTGCTAAGCGAAGCTTAACATGCGCCATGGATGTTCAACTAAAGCCCACTTTGTGGGCTTTATGCTCTCTGGCGGCGTTTGGAGTTAACTGTGTCTGCTTTGTATCTGCGTCTTGCTTTACCTTCACCGTTGCGACGGCTCTTTGATTACTTACCGGGTAATGCCGTAGATCCCATGCAGTTACAACCGGGCATTAGAATCAAGGTTCCCTTTGCTAACCGCGAGCTGATTGGCATTTTGGTTGAAGTGGTTAGCCACAGCGAAGTGCCGCAAAATAAACTAAAACCGATTGTGGCTGTGCTCGATCAAACGCCGCTTATTCCCAAAAGCTTATTTAGCCTCTGCCAATGGAGCGCCAAGTATTATCACCACAGCCTCGGTGATACCTTTAACTGGGCGTTGCCGGTGTTACTGCGCCAAGGCGAAGCCGCCAGCAAAAAACCTAGTCTCTTCTGGCACGCCCTCCCCGATGCCCAGGTTACCGATCCTGCCATTGCTAAAGCGCCCAAACAGCAGTACGCCCTTGCCACCCTATTGCAGCACCCCCAAGGTCTTGCCCATACGCAACTGGGGCAATTTGGGTTAAGCAAAGACTTGCTCGATAAACTGGCCAGCAAACAGCTTGCCGTCTGCCGCGAGCAAGTATTTAACCTGGCGCAAAAGCCACGTCCAACGCTTGCCCAGCCAGAGTTAACGCTCAATGAGCAGCAACAAGCCGCTTTAGCGGCTATTTTAGATAAGTTGCAGCAGTTTCAGGTGTTTTTATTGGCCGGGGTGACCGGAAGCGGTAAAACCGAAGTTTATCTACAAGCAATTAAACATTGCTTGGCCCAAGGCCAGCAAGTGCTGGTGTTAATTCCAGAAATTAACTTAGGCCCACAAACCATTCAGCGTTTTAGCCAACGCTTTAAGGCCAAGATTGCTCTGCTTAATTCTGAAGTGAATGATCGCCAGCGTTTAGACGGTTGGATCGAAGCGAACAGCGGTGAGGCGGATATTGTCATTGGTACCCGCTCGGCGCTGTTTACTCCAATGCCCAACTTAGGCCTGATTATTATTGATGAAGAGCACGACAGCTCCTATAAGCAGCAAGAAGGCTTGCGCTATCACGCCCGTGATGTGGCGATTGTGCGGGCCATGCAAGCGAAGATTCCAATTGTTTTAGGCTCGGCGACCCCATCCCTAGAAAGCCTCTACAATGCCCAACAAGGCCGCTATACGTTACTCAAGCTAACGCAACGCGCTGGCCAAGCGGCTGAGCCTAGCTTTATTCGGTTAGATATTAAACACTTGCCACTGGATGCGGGTATTTCCCAAGCGCTGCAAAAAGAGATGCGCCAGACTTTAGCTGCAGACCAACAGGTGCTGGTGTTTTTAAACCGCCGTGGCTTTGCCCCAGTCTTGATGTGCCACGACTGCGGTTGGATTAGTCACTGCCATGCCTGCGATGCTCGCTTAACCTTACATCAACGCTATAACGAATTACGCTGCCACCACTGCGGCCATATCGAGCCACGTCCACACCATTGCCCTAAGTGCCAACATCTAGACTTACGCCCCATTGGCAGCGGCACTGAACGCACCGAAGAACGCCTAGCCATTATGTTTCCAGATACTCCGGTGTTACGCATTGATCGAGACAGCACCGCACGCAAAGGCGCTCTGCAAGGCATGCTTGAAATTATTAACCAAGGCCAACCCTGTATTTTGCTAGGCACGCAAATGCTGGCTAAAGGCCATCACTTTCCGAAAGTGACCTTGGTGGCAATTTTAAATGCCGATGGTGGATTATTTTCTGCCGATTTTCGCGCCAGTGAATACATGGCGCAACAGATTCTGCAAGTTGCAGGACGCGCCGGACGCGCGGCTGAACCGGGCCGGGTGATTATCCAAAGCCACCTTGCCGATCATCCGCTATTGGTGCAACTCACCGAGCAAGGTTACTTTGCCTTTGCTAAACAAGCCCTAGAAGAACGTCGCCACGCCCTGATGCCGCCATTTAGTCATCTGGTGTTACTGCGCGCAGAATCAGTCAAGCCAGAGCAAGGGCATTTATTTCTTGAGCAGGCCCATGCCTTGGCTGAACAGCTGCAGCTGAGCTTAGACTGTCCTGAAGTTGAACTGCTAGGCCCAGTACCTGCCCCCATGGAGCGGCGTCAAGGCCGCCATCGCGCACAGTTGCTACTGCTAAGTACCCAGCGCACCCAATTGCACTGTTTAGTGAACGCCTTAGTGCATAATTTAGAGCCTTTACCCAGTGCCCGAAGTGTACGCTGGTCTGTTGATGTTGACCCAATCGAGCTGTTTTAATTAATCCGACTTGAAGAGCAAGGGCAAAGCCACCGATAATAGCCCGTTTTTAGCATCGTGCGTCATCGACTATTTAGAGCCTATTTATGAAAAACCACATCCGTCATCTCGTTCAACACGCCCTTAATCAACTGACTGAGCAAGGAGTTTTACCGAAGGAGCTGACTCCCAATATTCAAGTAGAAAACACCCGCGATAAAGCGCACGGTGATTTTGCTTGTAATATTGCGATGATGTTGGCGAAGCCGGCGCAAATGAAGCCGCGCGATCTGGCCGAAAAAATTATTCAAGCTCTACCCCAAGATCCACAAATTAGCCAAGTGCAAATTGCCGGACCTGGCTTTTTAAACTTTTTTCAAAATAGCCAAGCCTTAGCCGAGCGCCTTGATGCCGCCTTAGCCGATGAGCACCTAGGCATTGCTAAAAAATCACCGGCGGAAACGGTGGTGATTGACCTTTCCTCACCCAACTTAGCCAAAGAAATGCACGTCGGCCACCTACGCTCAACCATTATTGGTGATGCAGTAGCCCGGGTTTTAGAGTTTTTAGGCGATCACGTCATTCGCCAAAACCACGTCGGCGACTGGGGCACTCAATTTGGAATGTTGCTGGCTTATATGCAAGAGCAAGGCGCTGATAGCCAAGCTGAGTTAGCTGACCTTGAAGAGTTTTACCGCGCAGCAAAACAACGCTTTGATGAGTCACCTGAGTTTGCCAACCGTGCCCGTCAACTTGTAGTTGCGCTGCAAGCTGGGGATGAGGATTGCCTGCGCCTATGGCAGCGCTTTAATGAGGTCTCACTCAATCACTGCCAAGCGGTTTATGATCGCTTAGACGTTAAACTGAGCATGGACGATGTAAAGGGTGAAAGCTTTTATAACCCTGATTTAGCCACTATTGTACAAGAGCTAAAAGATCAAGGCTTACTCACCGAAGATGCCGGTGCCCAGTGCGTGTTTATGGATGAGTTTAAAAACGCCGACAACGATCCCTTACCGATCATTGTGCAAAAAGCCGATGGTGGCTATCTGTATTCCACCACTGACCTTGCGGCAATGCGCTATCGCAACAATCAACTGCAGGCCGATCGAGTACTGTATTTTGTTGACCAACGCCAAGCACTGCACTTTCAAATGGTCTTTAGCCTAGCCCGCTTAGCAGGCTTTGTGCGCCCAGCGATGCAATTAGAGCACATGGGCTTTGGCACCATGAACGGGGCCGATGGCCGTCCGTTTAAAACCCGTGATGGCGGCACCGTTAAGCTGATTGATTTATTAGATGAAGCCGAACAGCGCGCCTATCAGCTAGTTAAACAAAAGAACCCTGAACTCAATGAGGATGAGCTGCAACAAGTGGCTCATTCTGTGGGAATTGGCGCAGTCAAATATGCTGACCTCAGCAAACACCGCAGCAGCGACTACAGCTTTAACTTTGAGCAAATGCTGAGCTTTGAAGGAAATACCGCGCCTTATTTACTCTACGCTTACACCCGGGTTGCCAGTGTGTTTCGTAAAGCCGGTTTAACTATGGATGCAGCCCTGCCTGGCAGCATGCAATTAGAAGCTGAGCAGGAGCTAAGTTTGGCCAGCAGTCTGGCGCGTTTTGCCGAGGTACTGCAGCAAGTTGCCGACAAAGGCACACCCCATACCTTATGCACCTACCTGTACGATTTAGCTGGACAATTCTCAAGTTTCTACGAAAATTGTCCCATCTTAACCGCCGAGCAAGAAAGTACTCAGCACAGTCGTCTACGACTAGCGGCCTTAACCGGACGTACTTTAAAACAAGGACTTGAATTACTCGGCTTAAATACTTTGGAGCGTATGTAAGCAATGGCTGCCCGTAAAAAAACTACCGCCCGCAGAGGAGCAAGCCGCTCTGCGGCCACTCCGGTGAAAAAACCTGTGTCGCCGATTATTTGGATTGCCTTAGGCGGCATGATTGTGTTTTTGATCAACTTGCTTAGCAATCTTAAGCCAGGTGATGAGTCAATTCAGCGCCCAACGGATGAAACCGCAGGCACAACTCAACCCTCTACGCCAAAAACAGACGCACCCACCCCAGACACAACTAAGCCTAAGTTTGAGTTTTATACGTTGCTGTCTGAGTCAGAAGTGATTGTGCCGGCCGAAGCCTTACCAGAAAAAGCACCTCCGGCGCCAACTAAAGCGGAAGAAGCAGCCAAGCAAGAGCAAGCCCGTGAAGAGGCACGCAAAGCCGATGCTGCAAGAGCCTTGGCGATTTTAGAGGGTAAAACTCCACCGCCACCACCGGCCAAACCTAAGCCAGAACCGACCACGCTGTACTACTTGCAAGCGGGTTCTTTCCCTACTCGCGATAAAGCCGATAGTGTGCGCGCGCAAATTCTAATGACCGGCCAAAGTGTGCGCATTGAACAAGGGGTCGTTGCCGATAAAACTTGGCACCGTGTGTTAGTTGGTCCTTACGCTAGCCAAGATCAAGTGAAAGCAGCACAAAAAACCTTATCTGCCAGTGGTTTTAATAGCTTACTGTTACAGCAGCGCAAAGGGGGCTAGCCCTCACCAAGCCCGCCTCACCGCGGGCTTTTTTATTTACCTGCCGCGCTCAACCCGCTGCCCCTAGTTGCTGGCGGCTTACTTAAGGATCTTTAGCATGGAAAAAGTGGTCATTTTGGTGGATGTGCAAAATATCTACTACACCACCCGCCAAGCCTATCAAGCCAGTTTTGATTACAACCAGTTTTGGCAACAGGTAACGGCTAATCGCCAAGTGGTTAAAGCCATTGCCTATGCCACCGAACGCGGCGATGAAAAACAGCGGCAGTTTCAAAATATTTTACGGGCCATTGGTTTTGAGGTAAAACTCAAACCCTTTGTTAAACGCGCCGATGGCAGCGCTAAAGCCGACTGGGATGTGGGCATCACCTTAGATGCGCTAGAGTACGCGCCCTTAGCTGACACTCTGGTATTGGCTTCCGGCGATGGCGATTTTGATTTACTGCTAGAAAAACTCAAACAACGCCATCAAACCCAGACGGTGGTTTATGGTGTGCCGCCGCTTACCGCATTATCTTTAGTGCGTGCTGCCGATAGTTTTATTGCAATTGATCAGTCGTTATTACTGCCCCGTTAATCCAGCTCGATAAATTCTAAGCATAAAAAATGGCAGCCCATAAGCTGCCATTTTTTACTTAGCTCGCTATTACAAGTTAGGTGTCCAGGTTAAGCCTAAGCGAATGGTAAAGGGATCTTCGCGGTAGCCATAGTTACTACCTTGATAGCTGTACTGAGCACGGGTATAACCTTTATCAAAGATATTGCCTAAACGCAGATCAAAACCCAGCTCATCATTGGCTTGCCAGCTGCCCCGTAAATCTAGCGTGCCGTAACCAGCGATAGTTTTAGTGTTCTTATCATCGTTATAACTGCTACTTGCTAGCTTCCAGGTAACGCCCATGCCAAAAGCACCGAGCTGCTTATCTAAGTCATAGCTTAAGGTGCGCTTAGCACGACGTGGTAATTGATGCCCTGATTTACGATCACGCGGGTCAATAATACTGATATTTAACAAGCCATCTAAATCATAAATTTTATGCAGCAAAGACGCTTCAAAGCCATTGATGCGGGCTTTATTAATATTTTGCATGAATTTTGAGTCACGATCATAAACAATCAAGTCTTTAACATTAAGCTGATAAAGCGACGCCTCTAAGCGCAAGTCCTCAGCTATCTGACTGCGTAACTGCAACTCATAACCTTTAGATTCTTCTGGTTTTAGCTCTTCATTTCCCATAAAGGGCCAATACAAATCATTAAAAGTAGGTGCTCTAAAACCTTCAGAGTAAGCTAAAGTTAAATCGTTACGATCACCAATAGGAAATGTGAGAGCTGCATTCCAAGTATTTTTATTCCCAAATTGTTGGTTTTTATCATGCCGCACACCTAATTCAGTACTCAACAACTCACTTTCATAGCTATGCTGGATGTAGGCCGCTTGATTCCAACGACTACTCTCTGCGTATTGAGTGGTACTGCGTAACTTATCCTTAAGATAGTCAGCCCCAAAACGCAAAGTTTGGCTATCTGTTAAAACAAGTGTGTTCGTCCAGTCAGCAGAATCACGATAAGTGTTAAAATCATCCACTGTTGAGTACAGCTTATCGTAGCTATTGCCTTTGTCCTCGCTATGACCTGCTGTAAGACGAGTATTCCACCGTTCTGTTGCTTGTACTTCAATATAAGCTGCTGTAGAGCTTACTTTAAACTTATCATACGGTTCTGCTGGAACACTTTTTTTACTAGCAATGTCATAACGACCACTAGGATTATCATACTCCGTCTTACCCCGCTGCTCTAAGAAGTTAACCCCTGCTTTAACTTGATCAGTAAAGGCATGGGCCAAGCTAAAGCTAAAGGCTTTGTTACGGTACGCATCATGATCAGCATCAGAATCAAATGACTTATGAGTACGATCAAAACCACTCATCTCATCTAAACTAGCGCTCAGGTTAAAGGTCGTTTGTTGGTCGCCGCCGGATAAGCCCAAGCTCCGCTCCCACAATCCTTTATTACCAGCTGCTACCCGCACCCGACCTTGCAGCCCTTCGCTACCGCGGCGAGTAAAGATTTGAATCACCCCACCAATCGCATCTGCGCCATACACTGCCGAGCGAGCACCACGCAGTACCTCGATGCGTTCAATTTGTTCAAGGTTAAGGTGCTGCAAACTCGCACCACCTGCTGAGGCTGAACCTACCCGCACCCCGTCCACTAACACTAAGCTTTGCTTGTTGCTGGTGCCTCGAATCATTACACTCGTTGCACTACCCCGACCACCGCTTTGCTGCACTTGCACCCCAGGCACTCGGCTTAGCAAATCTGCTACGTTAACCGGCTGTAGGCGTTCGATATCATCGCGGGTAAATACGGTGACGGCCGCTGTGGTTTCTTTACTGTCTTGGGCGGTGCGGCTAGCGGTAACCACAGTGTTGGGGAGTTTAAGCGCCTGCTCATAATCCACCGAAGATTCGGCAGCAGCGGCTAAAGGTAAGGCGGCAATGGCAAGTGCCAAGCGAGAGCGTTTCATGTAAAAGGTCCTCAAAAGTGACTTTTTGAGGAGGGCAAAAAAACACAAATAGCCAGGCCAGGCCCAGCTACTTATGACGATGTCGCCCTCCGCAACATCTATCAACGGCTACAAGGCAGGTCTCCGGGCTATAACAGGCGATGTCCTCCCTTCCCAGCTATGCATCAGCCAGTGGTTTTGAGGCGCCTTAGGGTTATTTACCGTTGCGGGGGCAGCGTGAGTTTGGGCTTCACTTCCCTTTTAAGAAGATCGCTACTAACTGATCTTCACCTTGTAAACAAAAATTCTGCGCGCACGATAAGCCGCGGCCGACTGAAGGTCAAGAATGCTGATGATTTTTCAGCCAATTTGGCCCTAATTTTGCTTAATTAATAACCCTTTATGCTAAAGGCCTAGCATCTTTAATATATGAAATCTATCATTTTTTGAATTAAAAATAGATTTTTGCTATAATAGCAACTTCATCTGAGTCTTCACTGGAGGGATCGTCATGAGCAACACTCGTGGAAATGCTAAAACGAAGTCTGAAGAAGTTGAAGTAAGTAGCGATGATTTAGCCAAGAAAATGGCAGCCTTTTTAAAGAAAGGCGGCAAAGTTGAAAAAGTACCTACCGGCAAAAGCGGCCAGCAAAATATCAGCTATTTTCGTCGTTCTACTGCAGCCAACCGCAAGCCACCAAGCAAACCCAGCAAATAGCCCACAACACTTTAAGTCAGTGTTTATCACTGCACACTAAGTATTTAAACCAAAACGCGTGCCCCCTTTTTTTAAAAGGCAGTGCACGCGTTTTTTTATTGCTGAGTATTAAATAGACTACATTACGCAGCTAATCACTAAAAAAAATAAAGCGGCCACTTCAGTAATTTCAATTTGCGCTCCTACCACATCTCCAGTAATGCCGCCCAACGCCTTTACCATCGCCGTTCGCCAGGCAAATAATACCGCTAATCCCACTAGGGTAATACCTAAGGTAGTAGGCCCTAAAAACCATGCCATCAGCAAAAACTGCAGGGCAAAAAACAGCACGCGTTTAATCGTTAGCTGAAAACTGGCCAGCGCTGCGCCTAATCCTTGGGGGCGAATATAATTGGTACTAACAAACAATAACGCCACCATTAAACGCGCAACCCAAGGCACCAAAATTAACCATTGATAGGCCTGACGCTCGAGCAAATAAATTAAGCAAACGTATTTTAGTAGCAACAATAAAAACACCCCAACCACTGCCATCGGGCCGCAGTTTGGGTCTTTCATTAATTCTAAAGTACGCTCACGTACCCCATAACCACCTACCCAAGCATCTACCGTGTCGGCAAAACCATCTAAGTGCAAGGCTCCGGTTAAGACAATCCACAGGGTCAACACTAAAGCGGCGGTAATATATCCCGGCAGTGCGGCTAACAAATAGCCAGTGATGGCCATTAAGCCGCCAATTAGCACGCCAATCACTGAGTACCAAACCAGCGAGTTAGCAATTTCTTGATCGGTTGGCATCCGCGATAACTGCACTGGAAAGCGGGTTAAAAACTGCAGCGCAATTTTAAATCTAAACATGTTCCGTTCCATCTAACGAATGCCTGTAATCAATCGTAAATAAGCTGCCATGGGGCACCTCAATTTGCAGCAAGTGGCTGAGTGGCAAGCCACGGGCTTTTAGTAATAAATAGCGCATCACGCCACCATGGCTAATCAACAACACATGTTTGCCCTTACAAGCTGCTTGTAATTGGGCTAAGGCAGCTTCTATACGCTGGATAAATGCAGTTAACGGCTCTGCATTAGGCGGCGTAAAGTGCAGTGGGTCCTGCCAAAACTGGGTCAAATCAGCTTCTGCTGTTTGTATTAACTCAGCTGCAGTTTTACCTTCCCAGTCACCAAAGTGCAGCTCTTGCCAGTTCGCATCTAGTGTTAAGGGCAGCTGCTGCTGGGAGGCTAGCTTTTCAGCAAATAAGCAACAGCGCTGTAACGGTGAGCTCACTAACTGCTCAACACCGCTCAATGCGTGTACTCCCTGCCACATTTGCTGCCAACCTTGAGTAGTCAGCGGATCATCTAAACTGCCGCGAAAGGCGCCACTTAGTTCGGTAGCACCATGTCTTAAAAGGCTGAGTTGCATACTGCACCATCGCTTGCGGGCAGCTGCTGATCAACCGCCGCTTGACTAAAAGTAGCCATCTCACCGTGGAGCAAGCAAGCAGTCCGTAATAAACCTAACGCCACAGCGGCGCCACTAGCCTCTCCCAAACGCATGCCTAGCTGCAGCAAAGGTTGAGCCTGTAATGCCTGCAAGACCAATTGATGCCCGGGCTCAGCACTCTGATGGCTAAAGAGCATCCACTCTCTAGCCGCCGGACTAATACGCACCGCGTACAGCGCGGCAACACTGCTGATAAACCCATCAACTAAAGCACTGATCCCCTGCTCAGCGCAGGCGAGATAAGCGCCAGTCATCGCAGCAATTTCAAAACCACCGACTTGGGTAAGCCAATATTCCGCCTGCTCTGCAGCGCTGCTGGGCTGCTGTGAAATCGCTCGCGCAATGGCTTGCTCAATAACCCCTTGTTTATGTTGTACGCCTGCGGCATCTAAGCCGGTGCCGGCTCCAACTAGTTGCACGGCTGGTAAATCTAAAGCCGCAACCGCTAAGGCCGCTGCACTGGTGGTATTACCAATTCCCATTTCTCCAGCAATCAATAAATCAGCCCCATTGGCTTGCGCCCGTAACACCGCTTGTCGACCAATCGTCAGTGCTTGCTGACACTGCGCTGAAGTCATCGCTGCTTGCTGTAATAAGTTGGCCGTACCCTGGGCAATTGGCTGATGCAGCACACCCGATAAAGCCGGCTCTGACTCCACCATACCGCAGTCAATCACTTCTAGCTGCGCTTGCTGCTGACGAGCTAAGACACTAATCGCCGCTCCGCCCTGTACAAAGTTAACTAACATCTGCCGCGTCACACTTTGTGGGTAGGCTGAAACACCTTCAGCCACCACCCCATGGTCGGCGGCAAAAATACTAATCCATGGCTGCTTGATTGCCGGCTTGGCCGTATTTTGTTGTTTAGCTAACGTCAGCACTATGGCTTCTAACTGACCTAGAGCACCTTGGGGTTTAGTTAACTGCTGATTATGTGCCTTAGCTGCCGCCTCAGCCGCCACTGATAGCGGTTGCGGACGATAACTGGCTAAAAATTCGTTGATAAAAAACTGCTGACTCACCACGCTGCTCCTTTTAAGACATGGGGCAGCCCTGCCACGGTAAAGATCACCCGCTGACTTAACTGAGCTAAGCGCTGATGCATCCAACCGGCTTGATCTACATAACGCCGTGATAACTCTCCTAGCGGTACTATTCCTAATCCTGTCTCGTTACTGACTAAAATTAATTGCCCCGGCAACTCGGCAATGCACTCGTACAATGCCGTTAATTGCTGCTCTAGCAACTGAGGCTCATCACTGAGTAATAAATTGGTTAACCACAGAGTTAAACAATCCACTAACAAACAGCGCTCATCCCTTGCCGCTTGCTGTAGCACTTGCGCCAGCTGAATGGGCTCTTCTATTAATAACCAGTGGGCTGGGCGCTGTTGTTGGTGCTGTAAAATTCTGGCCTGCATTTCTGCATCTTGGGCTTGAGCGGTAGCAATATAAACCACCTCAAGGTCAGTTTCTGTCGCCAGTTGCTCAGCTAAGCGACTTTTACCGGAGCGAGCGCCTCCTAAAATCAATTGACATTGGCTCATAGGTCCGCCGCAGTAAGGTACGCCCGAATACGATAATCCTGGCCGACGGGGGTGATTTCTTGAATAGCTAATGCCACCGCTTGGTCCATCTGTTCAAGTGGTAAATCAAGTAGGGGACGCGCTAAATTGCCCAGCAGTTTAGGCGCCATATAGACTACTAACTCATCAAGCAATCCTGCCTGTAAGAAAGCTCCCACTAACTTAGGCCCAGCTTCAACCAATACCTCATTGGCCTCTAATTGCCCCAACTTATCAATCAGGGCCACTAAATCTACCTGTTGCCCTAAAGTACCCAATTGCCAATAGCTCGCCTGAGCTGGACTACAAGGGATTTGCGTAGAAGCCACCACCGCATGTTCAGCGCTAAAAAATGCCGCATCTAATGGCACCCGCAAACGGCTATCCACCACAATACGTAACGGCGGTTTTAACAGTGCCGCCGCAGTAAGCTCGGACGATAAGCCCAGCTCTTGCTCACGTAACGTTAAGCGGGCTTGGTCGAGAATAACCGTATCGGCACCGGTCACCACCGCGCAGCTTCGAGCCCGTAACCGCTGAACATCGGCCCGTGCCGCGGGGCCAGTAATCCACTGACTTTCGCCGCTAGCCATCGCGGTGCGGCCATCTAAACTCATGGCCAGTTTTGCCCTGACCCAAGGCCGACCAGTCTGCATGCGCTTAATAAACCCTACATTTAACGCCGCAGCTTGCGCTTGCAAAACACCCACTTGCGTCTGAATTCCGGCGGCATTAAGCATGGCAATGCCACGCCCGGCGACCTTTGGATTAGGATCTTGCAAAGCAATGATTACTTGACTGACCCCTGCCTCGACCAAAGCTAAGGCGCAAGGTGGCGTGCGCCCGACATGGCTACACGGCTCTAAAGTGACATAAGCCGTCGCACCTTTTGCTGCAGCGCCAGCTTGGCGTAGCGCATGCACTTCGGCATGGGGCTCGCCTGCCTGTAGATGAAAACCCTCACCAATAATTTGCTGTTTTTTTACCAGAACGCAGCCCACCCGAGGATTGGGCGAGGCGCTATATAACCCCTGCGCGGCTAAATCTAATGCCCGCTGCATATAGTGTTGGTGCGTAGTCATGGCTATCACTCGGCTTTAGGCTCATTGGAAATACGTTCGATTTCAGCGCGAAACTCTTTGAGATCCTGAAAGCGGCGATAGACCGAGGCAAAGCGAATATAAGCTACCTCATCGAGATTATGCAGCTCATTCATCACCAGCTCTCCCACTTTCAGTGACGGCACTTCACGCTCGCCGGTAGCCCGTAGTTTGTGCTTAATCCGAGCAATCGCTTCTTCAAGCTTTTCCACACTCACCGGGCGTTTTTCAAGTGCACGCTGCATTCCAGCCCGCAGCTTGTCTTCATCAAAGGGTTGACGGTGGCCGTCTTGTTTAATTAAGCGTGGTAATACCAGCTCAGCGGTTTCAAAGGTGGTAAAGCGCTCTCCACATTTGACGCACTCACGGCGGCGGCGTACCTGATCACCGTTTGCAACTAAACGTGAATCAATGACTTTGGTATCATTGGCACTGCAAAATGGACAAAACATAGCACTCACTTTCGATGAAATAATCAATGCATGTTAGCTCATTCCAACAGTGAACAAAAAGTATCCGCACCGGCTTTATTTACCCCTTATGACTGAATACCTTAATGAACACACCAATTGCCTTAGAAGCCAAACTACAGCAACTAATTAGCCATGCAAGCCTCAACCTAACGCCGCTGCCACAAACCTCACTCCAGCTTTGGCTAATTAATCCTGATAACATGCAAGGCCAGTTTTCTCGTGAACAAACCCAACGGGTGCTAGAAGAACCGCCTTACTGGTGCTTTTGTTGGGCCAGCGGTCTAGCTCTTGCGCAATGGATTTTAGCTAACCCACAGCAGGTGGCTGGTAAAAGTGTGATTGATGTTGGCTGCGGCAGTGGTGTGGTGGCCTTAGCCGCCAAGCGTGCAGGAGCACAGCGCGTAGTCGCCTGTGATCTCGACCCTGTGGCGTTAGCCGCCACCCAAGCTAATGCCAAGGCCAACCAGCTTGAACTAGAGTACAGCTTTGATTTATTCAGCCAAACCGAGCGCTACGACTGCCTGTTTGCCGCTGATTTACTTTATGATCCTGATAACCTACCACTGCTTAATCAGTTTCCCCGCTTTGCGCGGCAGATTACGATTGCCGACTCACGGCAGCGCAACTTTAGCCATCCGCTGTATCAAACCAGCCAACGTTTAGTTGCAGAAACGCTGCCCGATCTAGCCGAGCCTGAAGAGTTTCGTCAGGTTACCCTGTATCAAAGCGTGGCTCGCTAAATGCTTAGATACAACCAATTAGCGCACTAAGGTTTGCGCTGGCATCCCAGCGCTTTATAATGCGCGCACTTTCATCTTTCTGTTAGGTATTGTGTTCCCATGGTTAAAAAACTTTATATCGAAACCCACGGCTGCCAAATGAATGAGTATGACAGCTCACGCATGGTTGACTTGCTGGGCGATCATCAAGCTATGGAGACCACTGATAACCCCGCAGAAGCGGATGTGATTCTGCTCAATACCTGCTCGATTCGTGAAAAAGCGCAAGAAAAAGTGTTTTCCCAATTAGGTCGCTGGCGCGAGCTAAAAGCAGAGAATCCTGATCTAGTGATTGGGGTTGGTGGCTGCGTTGCCAGCCAAGAAGGCGAAACCATTCGCAGCCGTGCGCCCTATGTCGATGTGGTATTTGGCCCACAGACCTTGCACCGTTTACCAGAAATGATTGATGCAGCGCGGGATACCGGCAAGCCGCAAGTTGATATCTCGTTTCCTGAAATTGAAAAGTTTGACCGCCTACCCGAGCCACGCGTCGATGGGCCTAGCGCTTATGTTTCGGTCATGGAAGGCTGCAGTAAATACTGCACCTTCTGTGTTGTACCCTATACCCGCGGAGAAGAAGTCAGCCGCCCCTTTAATGATGTCATGCTTGAAGTGATCCACCTCGCCGAAAATGGCGTACGTGAAATTACCCTACTGGGGCAAAACGTGAATGGTTACCGCGGCAGTACAGCCGATGGCCAACTGATGGACTTAGCTGACTTAATTCGTGCGGTGGCTGCAGTCGATGGGATTGATCGTATTCGCTACACCACATCCCACCCCTTAGAGTTTTCAGATTCGCTGATTCAAGCCCACGCTGAAGTACCTGAACTGGTTAAGTATCTGCACCTGCCAGTACAATCAGGTTCTGACCGCGTGCTCGCCAATATGAAGCGCAACCACACTGCTCTTGAATACAAATCACGGATTCGTAAACTTAAAGCAGCGGTGCCTGATATTTTAATCAGCTCTGATTTTATTGTCGGCTTCCCGGGTGAAACTGAAAAAGATTTTCAGCAAACCATGAAGCTGATTGAAGATATTGGCTTTGATTTTTCTTACTCCTTTGTTTACAGCGCACGCCCCGGTACCCCAGCAGCCGATTTGCCTGACGACACCCCAGAGCAAGAGAAAAAGCGCCGTCTCGCTTTACTGCAACATCGCATTCAGCAACAAGGTTTTGAAAATAGCCGCCGCATGGTTGGTACCGTGCAACGCATCTTAGTCACCGACTATTCGAAAAAAGACCCAGGCAAGCTGCAAGGCCGTACCGAGCACAACCGCGTGGTTAACTTCCAAAGTAACAACCCGCTCTTAATTGGCCAGTTCGTTGATGTTGAAATTCTCGAAGCTAAGCCGTTCTCCCTTGCTGGTAAGTTAGTAGATCCCGCTTAATTGCCCTCCTCACTAGCAGCTCATACCCGAGCTGCTAGTACTTTAGCCCTAAGTAATCGCTGCTATTGACCCATTGCTGACTAGTAATGCCCATGCCACAGTAAGTCCATCTGTGTTGAGCTATCTAGAGGTGCTGTGATGAATTCTACTCGTTATGCTGGCCAATGTTTTTGTGGCGCAGTGCAACTCACTGCTACCGGCGCTCCTGAAGCAATGGGCTATTGCCATTGCCAGTCCTGCCGGCACTGGTCTGCCGGACCTGTAAATGCCTTTACCCTCTGGCAGCCTACTGCAGTTGAAATTACCCAAGGCGCTGAACAGTTACTACGCTACCAAAAAACGCCACATAGCATTCGTCACTCCTGCGCTAAATGCGGTGGTCATCTATTAACTGAACACCCTGGTATGGGCTTAACTGATGTCTATGCCGCTATTTTGCCAGACCTTCAGTTTCAGCCAAGTGTGCATGTGCATTACCAAGAAAGCGTATTACCCATTAAAGACGGCCTACCCAAACTGCGTGATATGCCCGCCGAGATGGGCGGCTCAGGTGAGCTACTCGCCGAATAATCTCCCCCACCCTGGGTGGGCTTTATACAGTGAGCCCGTTTTTAGTGTTGGGCTCACTGTATTTTTTACGGGCTTAGTACTGCTGCGGATAACCGGTAACTTTGGCAATACTGCGATATAAAGGCTGTAAACGCCGATACATTTTTTTATACACCTGGTGATATAGCCGTTGATACAGCTGATGATTTTCAGCATTAGGATAAAATGTCTGCCCGGTCTGGGTCATCGCTGCGAGCGCTGCAGAAAAGCTGTTGTACCAACCGAGCCCGACCGCACAACAAATAGCGGCCCCCAAGCCCGAAGTTTCAATGGTCGCGGGGCGCTGCACCGGCAAACCAAACACATCGGCGGTAATCTGCATGGCCATATCACTTTGTGAACCACCACCTGACACTCTCACTTCAGTAATAGGTACTTTCGTTTTAGCCTCAATCTGCTCTTTTCCCTGACGCAAACCATAAGCTAAACCTTCAAGAATCGCGCGATAAATATGCCCACGCGTATGCACATCACCAAAACCGATAATTGCACCTTTCGCTTCAGCACCTGGCTCTTTCACTCCTGGTGTCCAATACGGTTGCAACATTAAACCCATCGAACCCGCAGGAATACGCTGCACTAGCTCATCAAATAATGACTCTACCGAAACTCCCAGTTGCTCAGCTCGCAGCGCCTCCTGCAAGCCAAACTCGCGTTTAAACCAACTCACCATCCAAAACCCCCGGTAAATCATCACTTCGGTAGTAAAGTGCCGAGGCAGTGCCGCTGGATAAGCGGGCAATAACCGCGTTACCTCAAGGTATCTAGCTTGGGTAGTATTGATCGTTGCTGTGGTGCCATAGGATAAACTCGCGACATGCGGCTCTACTGCATTAGAACCCAAAATCTCACAGGCTTTATCGGCTGCTGCGGCAATTACCGGAACTCCTGCGGGCAAGCCAATATGCGCTGCGGCGGCGGGCAATAACGCCCCAATCAGTTCAGCTGGCTGTACCAATTCCGGTAACTGTTCAGGTCTCAAGGGCAATGCCTGCCATTTCCAATCATTCGCTGAAGCCCAGCCCTGCTTTTTATAATCAAAAGGTAAGTAAGCCACACAACTTGCCACTGAGTCGGTAAATCGACCGGTCAGGTGGTAATGAAAATAGCCCGAGAGCAACAACACTTTATGGGTTTGTGCATGTATTTCAGGCTGCTCAATAGCCACCCAGTTCACCTCGGCTTGTGAACGAAAATAATCCACCAAAGTTGTCGCACCAGCCAGTTTAAATAACCAGCGCCATTTTCTAGATAAGCGCTTGCTGACTGTCGTACGCCGTTGATCTAACCACAGCATAACAGGACGTAACGCTTGCCCAGTTTGGTCGACATGCACTAAGCTGCCACGCTGAGTGGTGACACTCAGCCCCTTAATTTGCTCAGGGGTAATTGAGGTTTGCTGCCACAGTTGCTGGCAGGCTTGGCCTAAGGCTTGCCAATAATAATCAGCATCCTGCTCTGCCCAGCCAGGCTGCAAAGAGTAGTAAGGATCAAGTTCAATCCGACTGATACTTTGCACTTGCCCTTGCGCATCAAACAAGATCGCGCGAATACTTTGTGTGCCGCTATCAATGCTGAGCAGATAACTCATACCAACAACTCCTCAGGCAAACTATAGTAACGCTGCCAAATCTCCAAATAACGTTTAACCTGCTGCTGCCACTGCTGATCACTCCACTCTAATTCAGCTTGGCATAAGGTTTTAATTAGCGGCAATAGCGCTCGCCCTCCTTCAGCAAGCAATAAACCAATTCGTGTACGACGTAATAACAAGTCATCCAGCTGCAACACCTGCTCATAGCGACAAGCAAACACTAACTCCGCTTGATACAAAGGCAAGCCCGCCAGCTGCTCAGTTCCTAGCTGCTGAAACAGCGCCAGCAAGTCACCCACACCTTGCCCATAGTAGCCAAGTAAACGCTGGCGCTGCTGCCAACCAATTGCCGCTGGAAAATTCCAGTCAGGTATAGCTAACTGCCAACTTTGATCAATACTTTTGGATTTTAAGTGGCGCGTTAATTGCAAAGCACAGTGCTGCACAACCTCCGCTGCCAGTAACCGATACGTGGTGAGTTTACCGCCCGCCACTGACACTCTGCCCGGTTCTTGCCAGATATGGTGCTCACGACTCGCAGCCGACGGTGCTTGATCTTGGCGTTGTTTGGTTACAATCGGGCGTACTCCCGACCAGGTAGAGCGTACGTCATTAATTGTTAGCCGAGCCTCTGGAAATAGGTGATTAGCCGCTGCCAGCAGGTACAGACACTCAGCTGCCTCAATCCGCGCTTCTTGTTGTAAATCTTGCTGATGATCAAGATCGGTAGTGCCAATAATGGTGGCGCCTGCCCATGGAAATACAAATACTGAACGCTGATCCTGCGGATGCCTAAAACTAATCGCTTGGCTAACGGGTAGTCGCCAATAAGGTAATAACAAATGACTGCCGCGCAGTGGGCGTAATTGATAATTATCTGACTGCGGAAGATCAGTCCAGACACCTGCAGCTTGCGCTACTACCTGACTCGTTAATGAGTAAGCCTGCCCTGATAGCTGATCAACCACTTGCAAGCCAACAATCCTTTGCTGCTGATAAATAGGTGCTTGCACTTGCACTTGAGTTAATACTTCAGCACCGAGTGCCCGCGCTGCTTGCAAAACCCGCAGCACTAAACGCACGTCGTCGGTAATCGCATCTTGGAAGCAATTGATAGCCGTTAATTGTTGCTGCTTGAGCGCAGGTGCTAAGTAGTCTGCAGCGGTGTGAGAATATTGCCGATGCTGACGCTGCCCAGCCAAGGTATCGTAAACCTTTAAGGTTGCACTCATTATGCAAGGCCCAGGAAACTCACCTTTATAATGTGGATAGGCAAACGGCAGCGGCTCGATCAAGCCATGCATTGCCTGTAGTAAATATTGACGCTGCTGGGCGCTATCCCGAGTTAAGCGCCAGTGGCCTTGCGCTAAATAACGCAATCCGCCATGCACCATTTTTGATGAGCGGCTCGAGGTTCCCCAAGCAATGTCTTGCTGTTCAACTAGCAAACAACGCCAGCCTTGCTGAGCGGCAGCAAGCAAAATACCAGCACCAGTAATTCCGCCTCCCACCACAACTAAGTCCCACTGTTGGCTGAGCAAATCAGACAGCTGTTGCTTTCGCCACTGATGATTCCAAGGCGCTATATGCATGCTAGATCTCCGTCAATCTTGGAACAAAACTCCCGGCACCAATTGCTGTTGCGGGTCATAATACTGTGCTACCTGTCGAATCGCTTGTAAGCCAAGCTCGCCTTTTTCTTGCGCTAACCAAGGCGCATGATCACGCCCTACACCATGCTGGTGGCTAATGGTACCTTGCTGATCAACAATCACTTGGCTGGCTGCCATTTTTGCCGCCTGCCAACGCTGGTAAGTTGCGGCATAGCTATCTGCTACTGGCAGGATATAGGTGGTATAAATACTCGAGCCTTGGGCATAGACATGCGATAAATGACTAAACACGTGAGTAGGCGTATCAAGCTTGGCTAAACTGGCACTAATTGCTTGCTCCATTTGCTGCATTAAGTGGCTAGTATTGCTCCATGGAGTCGCGGTCTCTAAGGTGTCCACCAGATAACCTAGTTGCCATAAAGCCTCGCGTAAGTACGGGGACTTAAAGCGATTTTCTAACCACTTAGCACCTAATTTTTTGCTAATAAATGCGACGCCCGAACGCTTTAATAGGGCATGGGTTTGCGCCAGTGCCAGCTTATTCTTAGCTTTGCTGCCAGTAACAGCAAAGGTTAGTAAGCATTTTTGCGTCCCCATTCCGCGCCAGCCTAAATACTTATTCAGCCAATAAATTTGCTGCGGGCTAGCCGCTAAGGCAAGCTGAGTTTCGGTTTCAATCGGGTTTGAGAGACGCAACATAGAAAGCGCTACTTGCTCTTGTGCTAACTGACGCACCGCTGCTAGCGCTGTCTCCCAATCAGGTAAAAACACGCTAAAAAACTGCTCTTGCTCAGGTAGCTTAGAAACATTGACTTTAACTTGTGAAATAATCCCAAAGCGCCCCTCAGAACCCATCACCCATTCGCGCAAATCAGGGCCAGCTGCGGAGGCAGGAAAAGTAGGCAGCTCTAAAGGGCCGGCAAAGGTTTCCAAGATGCCACCAGCAAATAGTTGTTCGATTCGCCCGTAATTAAGCGATTGTTGGCCACTGGAGCGAGTCGCGACCCAGCCACCTAAAGTGGATAACTCCCAAGATTGCGGAAAATGCCCTAAGGTGTAGCCTTTGGCGCGTAACTGACTTTCAACTTCGGGGCCATTAGCACCCGGGCCAATTGTTGCCACGCAACTGAGCGGATCTAAGTCCAGCAACTGATTCATGCGCGCCAACGAAACCGTGATTATCGGGCGTTGATCAGGCAAAGGATTAATATGCCCAGCCACAGAAGTGCCGCCGCCATAAGGAATCAACACAATCTGTGCTTGTGCTGCCCAGGCCAATAACTCTCGAACTTCTGCTGGATTTTCAGGAAAGGCTACGCCATCGGGAAATAGGCCAAACTCGCCGGAGCGCATCGCTAACCAATCGGCAGCACTTTGTCCACGCGCATGGCGTACGCGTACTTCCGGATCCGTATTAACTAACCTATGATTCGGTGCTCGACTCGCTGGCACCTTAGCTAATACCTGCTCTAAGTTCGCATCTTGCAGCGGTGCTGCTTGACCGATGAGCTGCTGCAAAAAAGCAGCCCCATGCGTTGGTAAATCCAGATTTATTGCAGAACTGCCCCAGCCATTCCAGCGTCGCATTGCTACCACCTCCAAATCCCATCAGTCTGTCGATAATAACTACAGTTATTGACGGTTTGGCAGTCCATAATTCCCATAAAGTAGCCAATCGCGCCACTTTCTTCTAAAGTAAGGGAATCCAATAGTTCAAGTGACTACAATGCTCAAACACTCCTCTGTCGCAGTACTAGCGCGCTTCGTAAATTATGCGAAACAGCTCCAGATTAATCCTGAAGCTGCATTAATCGCTGCCGATATCTGCCCTAGCATCTTACAAGATAATAGTCAGCGCCTGCCGACACTCGCCTTAGAACAGGTGCTGCTAGAGTTGGCTGCACAAAGCCAAGACCCGTTATTTGGCTTGCATGCAGCACAGTCTATTCAGCCTGCCTCGTGGAGCATTTTGGGTTATATCACCATGAATTGCGCCACCCTTGGGCAAGCGATTGAGCGCATTATTCCTTACGAAGCATTGGTTGGTGATAGTGGCTATAGTGAAATTCACTCCCATCAAGATACGCTAGAGCTAATCTGGCACTGCCGGCATCAATCAGTCATTGCCAGTCGACATCTTGCGGAAAATGTCTTAGCTGCCTGGCTAAGTTACGCGCAACATTTAACCGGCACGCAGCATGCGCCACTACAGGTTAATTTTATCCATGCCGCTGCCAGTGACCTAGCTGCTTATCACGCGGTGTTTAATTGTGCACTTAACTTTAATCAACCGCGTAACAGCTTAGTCATTCCTTTGGATTACATGAACCTGCCATTGCAACAGGCGGATGCCCATTTACTGAATACGCTAGAACAGCATGCCAGTCAGTTACTAATAGCTAATGCGCTTAAGCAGAACTGTATTAGCCAACAAGTGCAAAACTATTTACAAACCCATTTAGCACAAGAGTCACTTAACAAACAACAAGTCGCCGAACACTTGCAACTGAGCGTGCGAACCTTAGATCGCCGTTTACAAAAAGCCGGCACTAGCTTTCAGCAGCTATTGGATCAAACCCGAATACAACAAGCTGAATATCTACTGCTGCATTCAGACCTAACCCTGCTAGAAATAGCCGATGCACTGGGCTTTAGCGAGTCACGCTCATTCTTCCGCCACTTCAAAAAGCACAAACAAACCACCCCGCTCGTTTTTAGACAGCAGCATTAATAGCCATTGTTTAAGCAGGAAACTCCACAACCGGGTCATCCTCTTGCCATGGCTGATATTTATGCATGACTTGCAAAAACAAAGGATGCTGCAGCCAGGCATTTAGCCAGCGCTGCAAGTTGGGATAAGGCAGCTCAGCAAATACCTGCCGATCGACATGGGCGAACTGGCGAATAAACGGCATGATACCGATATCGGCAAGACTGATTTTATCGCCTAAGAGAAAACTCTGATTTAGCAGCAACTGCTCCAACTGCTGCAAGAAAACCTCGCCTTGCAGCCGATATTCGAGCTGAGTCATTTCAGGATAGCGATCAGCGTATTTATAGCGATCTAACCAATGCTTAAACTGCCGATCATTCTGCTCAACTAATGCGTAGCCTTGAGTCAAGGTAGATTCATCAAGTAACTGCTGTGGATCCTGCTGCTGCAAAGCCCAGCGCATAATATCAAGACTTTCATCAATCACTTGCCCATCGGGCAGTTGCAAAACAGGTACTGTGCCTTTGGGACTAATTGCCAACATCTGCGCTGGCTTGTTGCGCAACACAATCTCCCGCAACTCAACCTGCAACCCTGCAAATAAAATCCCTAATCGCGCACGCATCGCATAGGGGCAACGGCGGAAGGAATAAAGAATAGGAAAATTAAAACCCATATAAAGTTACCGATTATTAATCGCCTACAAAAGCGATCTCAACGCAAGCTGTTCAACGCCTTAAGATGCAACTTAAAAAGATTAACCAATAACTGATAGCTAGGCTCTCTTTGCCTTGCCGCTAAACATGCCTGAGCCATCTTCTCGCCAGAAACAGCAGCCCATTCAAATGCATAACCATGCAAAGCCACTAGCTGATCAAAAAAGACTCTTTGCGTACGGCCGTTACCTTCACGAAAAGCATGAATAGCATTTATTCGGCCAAAGTAATAAGCAACTCTTTGAATAAGGGCTGGCTTAGCAAGATTTGCTAATAAGTTCTCAGCATGCAATTCAGAGAAGATTTCATTCGCTACTTTTTCAATTAATTGGTAGGGTAAAAAAAGCTGACCACCCTTAGAAATTTCAGTCAACCTGACCTGTCCAGCCCAAGGATAAATATCTGCAAATAACGCCTGATGAATGGCTGATAGATGCGCTAGATTAAAATCACCTGCAATAGGACTTTTTATTAACTCTGCAAGATTAATGGCAACACCTTCTTGCTCAGCCTCATTTAGCAACTTGGTATCTTGAATATTTAAGCAGTTAATTAAACAGGTGGAATTAGCTTGTAAATAGGGATCTTCTTCTTGAAGATCATAGTTCTCATAGCCTTCCATTTAGCTTTTTAGCTGAGAGTACTTAGCTAACCATTTTGCCCGCAACGAAGCAGCACTCACCTGCCCTTGAACAATCCGCAGCATTGCTTGCTGCTGCTTTGCTGTAAGGACGATACCCTCAATAGCCATAGACCCAATAGCTTGATTGACTTTAAATACTGCTTCTTGTTCTGATAGAACGCTCATCTAAACTCTCCTAAGCAAAACTACCCTTGCCTGCAGAATAGAGCAATGAGTCCGAACACTCAACTAGTTGCTGATAAATAGATTAGCTTATCAGCCTTCAATCACTGTAGAAAGTCGCTTACTGTTTAAGCAGCGCAGTTTCAAGAATTAAACGCTGTCGCCTTAGCTAAAACTAAAAATTATTATTTCAAACTATAAGTAGGCCATGCCAACTATGCCGTTACTTAGAGACACCTTTGAAGCAATAAAAACTGCAGACGAAAAAAAAGAGTCTTTCGACTCTTTTTTATAATTCAGCTTATCGCTAAATTTGGAGCGGGAAACGAGACTCGAACTCGCGACCCCAACCTTGGCAAGGTTGTGCTCTACCAACTGAGCTATTCCCGCAGAATGTGGCGTCCCCTAGGGGGTTCGAACCCCTGTTACCGCCGTGAAAGGGCGGTGTCCTAGGCCTCTAGACGAAGGGGACGCAGGTTGGAAACTTGGTTTCCTACTTCTTAAAACGACTAAGCTTTTGCTTGTTTGTCTCTGGAAGTGGCGCGTATATTAGAGTAGATTTCAGGATCCGTCAAGCACTTTTATTAAAATATTTTAAAATCACTGTTTGGCGGTTAATACGGGCATAAATAACAGCTCAACCTCGGTTGCCCAATCAAAGCTTTCGCCCTGCTCTAGCGCGGCAAAGCGACGATCTTCTAACTGTTGGAACAGCTCAATTTCAGCATCTGGCATATAGTGCAAACAATCACCGCCAAAAAACCAGAGTAAATCCCGTGGCACCAGATGAGCAATCTGCGGATAACGCTGAAAAATCTGGCAGATAATTTCTTGCCCTAAATACAAATCTGCTTGGCTTTGCTGCAACTCTGCAACCATTTCATCAAAGCGCTCAATAAACAGCTCGCTATTGCCCTCTGGCATCAGCTCGATCTCTTGCTCAGCCACCGCCTGCAACACGGTGCGCACGTGGGCTAATAAGCTGAGTTGATGCTGCAAATAACTATCGGACATGTCCTACCCTCCATAAAACTGCGGCGTAGAATAGCGCAGTTTGCTTGTTCTCGCTGAATTGATTGGCTTGACTGGTATTTCCAGTCAATAAAAAAAGCCCCCAAGTCCGAAGACTTGAGGGCTTTACCCTAAGACGACCAGCTATGCAGCTAGATAGGGTTACACACGCTCAAAAATGGTCGTGATGCCTTGGCCGAGACCAATACACATAGTCGCGATACCTAACTTACCATCATTTTGCTTCATCACGTTGAGTAAGGTTCCGGAGATACGTGCTCCCGAGCAACCAAATGGGTGACCTAAAGCGATCGCACCACCGTGCAAGTTAACCTTCTCTTCCATTACATTGAGTAATTTCAGATCTTTCAGTACTGGCAACGACTGCGCCGCAAAGGCTTCGTTGAGCTCCCAGAAATCAATGTCTTCAATGCTTAAGCCAGCACGCTTCAGCGCTTTCTTAGTTGAAGGCACTGGGCCGTAACCCATGATTGCTGGATCAACACCTGCTACCGCCATGCCACGCACCACCGCCATTGGCTCAATGCCTAGGTCTTTAGCACGTTGCCATGACATCACGATCATGCCTGAAGCACCGTCAGTGATCTGCGAAGAAGTACCTGCAGTTACTGTACCGTTCTTTGGATCAAACGCAGGGCGCAGTGCGGCTAAGCTCTCAAGCGTAGTTTCTGGACGAATAGTTTCATCGTAATCAAATACTTTTAAGAAACCGTTCTCGTCGTAGCCTTCCATTGGCAGAATTTCGTCTTTGAACTTACCTTCAACTGTCGCTTTTTGCGCTAAACGGTGTGAACGCTCACCAAAGGCATCTTGCTGCTCACGGGTAATGCCGTGCATTTTACCGAGCATTTCCGCGGTTAAGCCCATCATGCCTGAGGCTTTAGCGGCGTGCAGCGACATATGTGGGTTTGGGTCCACACCGTGCATCATGCCAACGTGGCCCATGTGCTCAACACCACCGATCACAAATACATCACCGTTACCGGTTTGAATTGCTTGAACTGCGGTGTGCAGTGCGCTCATGGACGATCCACATAAACGGCTAACGGTTTGTGCCGAGCTGGTGTGCGGGATTTGCGTCATTAACGACGCCATACGCGCAATGTTCCAGCCCTGCTCTAGGGTTTGGTTAACGCAGCCCCAGATTACATCTTCAACTTCTGCGGGGTTAATTTTTTCGTTGCGATTCAACAATTCACGAATTACGTGTGCTGATAAATCTTCAGCACGAGTGTTACGGTGCATGCCGCCTTTGGAACGACCCATTGGGGTACGGCCAAAGTCAACAATGACTGCATCTCTTGGATTTAAGCTCATTTCTATACTCTCGCTCTAATCTGTCCGCAATTAACCGAAGAACTTCTGGCCATTTTTAGCCATTTCACGAAGTTTTTCAGTTGGATGGTATAGCGGTCCTAAATCTGCATACTTGTCAGCTAAGGCCACAAATTCGGCTACACCGATGCTATCAATGTAACGTAACGCACCACCACGGAATGGAGGGAAACCAATACCGTAGATCAAGCCCATATCGGCTTCAGCTGCGGTTTCAACAATGCCATCTTCTAGGCAGCGTACGGTTTCTAAGCACAGAGGAATCATCATCCAGTTAATGATGTCTTCGTCGGTTAGCTCTAGGTTTTCGTAAACAATTGGGGCTAATACGTCTTTAATCGACTCATCCACCACCTTTTTCGGCTTGCCACGCTTATCCGTTTCGTAAGCGTAGAAACCTTTACCGTTTTTCTGACCTAAACGATCAGCTTCGTATAAGGCATCAACCGCTGAACGACGCTCGTCCTTCATACGATCTGGGAAACCTTCAGCCATTACGTCACGGCCATGGTGACCGGTATCAATTCCCACTACGTCCATCAGGTACGCAGGCCCCATAGGCCAGCCAAAACGCTCCATGATTTTATCGATGCGGACAAAATCTACACCAGCGCTGACTAACTTGGCGAAACCACCAAAGTAAGGGAAGAGTACGCGGTTAACTAAGAAGCCTGGGCAGTCATTAACCACGATTGGGTTTTTACCCATTTTCTTAGCGTAAGCTACTGTCGTTGCTACCGCTTCTTCTGAGGAGTGCTCACCACGAATCACTTCAACCAATGGCATCATGTGCACTGGGTTAAAGAAGTGCATACCGACAAAGTTTTCTGGGCGCTTCAGCGCTTTTGCCAGCAGGTTAATTGAGATTGTTGAGGTGTTAGAAGCCAGAATAGTGTTCTCGCTAACATTTTGCTCAACTTCTGCCAGCACTGCGTGCTTAACTTTCGGGTTTTCAACTACTGCTTCAACCACCAGATCCACAGTATTAAAGTCACCGTAGGATAAGGTTGGGCGAATACGATTTAATGCCTCAGCCATTTTCAGTGGAGTTAAGCGCTTACGCTCAACACGCTTAGCAAATAACTTAGCGGCTTCTTCTAGACCGGTTTCGATACCCGCTTCATTGATGTCTTTCATCAAAATTGGGGTACCTTTGAGGGCTGACTGGTAAGCAATACCGCCACCCATGATGCCAGCACCTAAAACTGCAGACATTTTTACGTCGGATGCTAGTTTGTCGTACTCTTTCGCTTTGTGCTTAAGTGCCTGATCATTAAGGAACAGACCCACTAAGCTAGCCGCTACTGAGGTTTTAGCTAATTTAGCAAAGCCTTTAGCTTCTACTTCTAATGCTTTATCACGGCCCATGTTGGCCGCTTTTTGCATGGTTTTAATCGCTTCAACTGGCGCTGGGTAGTTGGGGCCTGCTTTACCAGCCACAAAACCTTTAGCGGTTTCAAACGCCATCATTTGCTCAATGGCATTTAATTTTAGCTTTTCTAACTTCGGCTGACGCTTAGCTTTATAGTCTAGCTCGCCTGCAATAGCACGCTTAAGTAAGTCTAAAGCAGCTGGCTTTAACTGATCCTGGCTCACGACCACATCAACTAAACCAACTTTCAGCGCTTCTTCAGCACGGCCTTCTTTACCGGCTGCGATCCACTCAATGGCGTTATCAGCACCAATTAGGCGCGGCATACGCACAGTTCCACCGAAGCCTGGGTAGATACCTAACTTAACTTCTGGCAAGCCGACTTTGGCGCCATCAGCCAGTACGCGGTAATCAGCCGCCATACACATTTCTAGACCACCGCCTAAGGCAATACCATTAATGGCAACTGCGGTAGGTACAGCTAAGTCTTCAAAGGCATTAAAGATTTGGTTGGCTTCTAGAGTGAACTGAGCCAGCTCTTCTTCGCTGCGGTTAAAGTTATCGGCAAACTCGGTAATGTCAGCACCAACAATAAATACGTCTTTACCACTGCTAACTAATACACCTTTAACCGAACTATCAGCCGCGATGGCGCTAGTGGCTGCTTGTAATTCTTCTAAAGTTTGACGGTTAAACTTGTTTACGGACTCACCATTGAGGTCAAATTTTAACTCAACGATGCCATCTTCAAGTGCCTTAACCGTGATGGCTTTACCTTCGTAAATCATCAACTGATCTCCACGCTAGGGAAGCTGAACAAGAACATCGAGTCCAAAGCCCTTTGCTGCTTTAGTTCGATGCATGAGCGACAAAATAGTTTTCATACGCTCGTTTGATTTGGTGTACACACTTTCAAGAAAATAACCGCGCTTGTCAATCAAAGCGCCGAGTTTTTCTGTAATAAAACTTATAAACCTTTGTGATTACAGACTAAAGAATTAGTTTCCTTACTCCCAACCTCGCTTTTGCCGAACAGTTTTTACTCCACTTGCGGCAATGCGTGCAGTCCATTTATTTTTCCAGTAGTCTAGCCTTAAGATGTTAAAGCGCCTCTGCGTTAATCCCTTAAGGAGAGTCACCATGTGCTACACACATATTCTGGTTGCAACTGACCTTGCTGAAGACTGCCATCCCGTACTAGAGCGTGCCAATGCAATTGCCGAACGCTTTGATTGCATGTTGTCTTTTTTACATGTAGTTGAACCCATGTCCGTAGCCTTTGGCGCCGATGTACCGATGGACTTATCACTACTACAAGAGCAACAAACCGAGCAAGCACGGGAAAAGCTCGAAGCCTTTACAGCAGGTTTTCCACGGATCACCCCCGACCACTGCCATTTACGCGTAGGCCAGCCAAAACATGAAATTCATGAAATGGCCAGGGAACAAAAGGTTGATTTGATTGTAGTTGGCAGTCATGGACGCCATGGTCTAGCCCTGCTATTGGGCTCTACTACCAATGATGTGTTATCCAAGGCACCCTGTGATGTACTCGCGGTTGCCCTCAATAAGCAAGAAACAGAAGACACTGAGTAGTAAAAGCACCGCTCTCTTTTTCGCTAAAGCCAGCACAACTGCTGGCTTTTTTACGTCAAGCATTACTTATCGCTAACAGACAGTATTCAAGCATTCGTTTTAAATACCACGCTTAACTAGAATAAAGAGTCTTCGGTATGCAAAAAACGGCAAAAACATTCCTTTATAGCAGCCTATTCGTAGCGTTATTTAGCGCTTCAGTACAGGCCAAACAAGCTCCTGTCATTACGGTTGATGCAGCGCAACAAGCCGCTATGCGTTATGACGTGGAAATGGATATTTTTCATCCGGTCTACGCCAAGCAAGGCATGGTTGCTAGTGAGCAAATGCTTGCCACCGAAGTTGGCCTAGCCATTTTGCAACAAGGCGGTAATGCCATTGATGCTGCGGTTGCGGTAGGTTTTGCCTTAGCCGTAGTGCTGCCTAATGCCGGCAACATTGGTGGCGGTGGCTTTATGCTGTTGCATGATGCCAAAACTGGTAACAATACTGCGCTCGATTTTCGTGAAGTAGCCCCGGAAAAAGCCCACCGTGACATGTACCTAGATGCACAAAAAAATGTGATACAAGGTAAATCTATGTATAGCCACCAAGCCGTTGGAGTGCCAGGCACCGTAGCTGGCCTTGAGCTCGCGCTTAATAAATGGGGCAGCATGAACCTTGAGCAAGTGCTAGCGCCTGCAATTAAACTGGCTGAAGAGGGTTTTGTGGTTAGCGATACGCTGGCAAAAATTTTACAAGCCGAAGCAGATAATTTAAAAAAATGGCCCGCCTCTAAAGCAATCTTCTTTAATGGCGACGCCCCTCTAAAGTCGGGCGAGCGCTTAGTACAAAAAGATTTAGCACAATCACTTAATAAAATAGCTAAAGAAGGTAGCTCTGCTTTCTACAAAGGCGATATTGCTAAAGCCATTGTCGCCGAAATGCAAAAGCATGGTGGCATGATTCAGCTGCAAGACTTAGCCAGCTATAAAGCCATTGAGCGCGAAACTATTTCTGGTGAATACCGTGGTTATCAAGTGGTCAGCATGCCACCACCCAGCTCAGGTGGCATCCACTTGCTGCAAATTTTAAATATTCTGTCGCACTTTCCGCTGGCTGAGTTAGGGGCTAATAGCGCCGAAAGCATTCGCTTAATTGCCGAAGCCTCTAAATTGGCCTATGCCGACCGCTCAGAGTTTTTAGGTGATCCCGCTTTTGTGCAAATGCCCGTCCAAGGCCTCATCAGCAAAGGCTACGCCCAGCAATTAGCCAACAGCATTAAACCTAATCAAGTTCGTCCCGCTGCCGAGATCAAACCTGGCCAACCGCAACCCTTTGAAAGTGATCAAACCACCCATTATTCGGTGGTGGATCAGCAAGGCAACATGGTGGGCGTGACTTATACGTTAAATCTTAACTTTGGCAGTGGCATTGTCGCCGAAGGCACCGGGATTTTGCTGAACAACGAAATGGATGACTTTTCCGCCAAACCCGGCGTCGCTAACGCCTTTGGTTTAGTCGGTGGCGATGCTAACGCGATTGCGGCTGGCAAACGTCCGCTATCTTCCATGATGCCCACTTTTATCCTCAAGGATAATAAGCCGTGGATGGTAACAGGCAGCCCAGGTGGGGCGCGAATTATCACCACCGTTTTACAAACCGTCATTAACAGTATTGATTACGGTATGAACCCAGCAGAAGCGGCATCAGTACCACGTATTCACCACCAATGGCAGCCTGATGAGTTACGGGTTGAAAAAGGCCTAAGCCAAGATACGCTAAACCTGCTCAACAATTGGGGCTACGATGTGCAAACCAAAGCCTCAATGGGCCGCACCCAAACCATTCAGATTCGTGACGATGGTTTCTACGGTTATTCCGATCCACGCAACCCAGATGGCGGCACCTTAGGCTACTAAGCCACTAGCCATTAACAAAACACCCCGCTCAGTACAAACTGGCGGGGTGTTTGCTTAGCAAGCAGCTAGTTAGCGCTCAAGATGCAAGAACTGCATATGCCGCTCATAGTGATTCAGAATATCGTTAATAATTTGATCTTGGGTGTAACCCACAAGGTCGTAATCTAAACTGCCTTCACGTAAAAACACTTCAGCACGGAAATAAGCTTCTGGCTCATCGTTTTCACCTTCAGTAACAAAACTTGGTTTTTGTGACTCAACCAACCATACCTGATAGATAAAATCGACCTCTTCTTGGTGCATTACCTCAAATGTAATACCGCTTTTATCTTCCTCAATTTTAATTTGCGACTCAATTCCTTCAGTACTTAATGCTTCTTGCACACTTTCCATAGCTTCGTGCACTTTATGCATCATAAAGGTTTGTACTTTACGTCGCGTGGGGAAGTTTACAATACGGTTTAAACGTCCGCGCCAGTCCTGCATATTAGCCGCCGGCATAATATTGAGACGCCCGGCTTTCATGCGATTGCCTTCACGCACCAAACATTTCGCCATGGCGATCATATACACCAACAAGATCAACGAAAACGGTAAGCCTGCAATCACTGATACTGACTGTAACGCACCAAATTCACCGGTAAATAATAAACCCAAAGTCACCAAGCCAGTCGCTGCGGCCCAAAACAAACGCAACCACACTGGCGCATCTTCGCCGGTACCTAACGATTTACTGCTTAAATTGGCTAATACCAACGAACCTGAGTCAGCAGAGGTAATAAAAAAAGTCATCCCGATCAACATGGCAAAACCTGACCAGACAATCGGCATCGGGAAGTGCTCAAACAATTTATATAACCCCATCTGCGGGTTAGCTACGGCGACCTCGCCAAGCTCCACTGCCCCATTGTTCACCAAGTCAATAGCGGTATTACCAAAAATAGAAAACCACACAAAGACAAAGCCCAAGGGAATTAACATCACCCCAAATACAAAGTCACGCAAACGTCGACCACGGGAAATTCGTGCGATAAATAAGCCTACAAAAGGTGCCCAGGCAACCCACCATGCCCAAAAAAACACGGTCCAACTGGAACGCCACTTCGCCACTGCCTCACCTTCATAGGCATACATATCAAAGGTTTTAAGCACAATAGTTTGAAAGTAATCACCAATGTTTTGCACTAATGCATTTAGTAAAAACTTAGTGGGCCCCATAAACAGTAAGGCTAATACCAAGATTAAAGCGCCCAGCATATTGAGCTCGGATAAGCGCCGCACTCCTTTAGCCACACCGGTAGTGGCTGAAATGCCAGCAATGGCAATCACTGCAACAATAATGATCGCTTGTGTGGTTTGACTGGTAGGAATCCCAAATAAGTAATCCATACCAGCATTCACTTGCAAAACGCCGATCCCTAAACTCGTAGCAATTCCTAATAAGGTACAGACCACACCAAAGGTATCAACTGAATGCCCAAGCCAACCTCGAGTAAGCTTTTTACCAAACACTGGTATCAATGCTGAACGTAGTGCCAATGGATAGTTATAACGATAGGCAAAAAAAGCCAACACCATCCCCATCAAGGCATAGATACCCCAGCCATGTAAGCCCCAATGTAAAAAAGTTTGGGTAATAGCTAAATGTGCGGCTTCAGGCGTTCCCCCTTCCCCCATAGGTGGCGCTAGGTAATGCGCTAAGGGCTCAGAGGCACCAAAGAATAAAAAGCCAATCCCAACCCCTGCGGCAAATAACATGGAGGCCCAAGTTAAAAATGGGAAGTCTGGCGTTTCATGATCACGACCTAATTTAATATCCCCAAAGCGCGAAAACGCCACGGCTACTGAGAAAATACAATAAGCCGCTACCACCGCCATGTAATACCAACCAAACGAGTCGGAAATACCTTGCATCGCGGTACTAAGGATACTTTGGCTCGAAGTAGGAAAAGCAATCGTCCATACAATCAGCGCAATACATGTAATTGCAGAGGAGTAGAAAACCGTTTTATTGACTTGGCTAGCCGTCGCTTTTTTCCCCTGTACAACGGTTGTTTCTGACATACCTGTATACCTTTTTATGTAATTATGATTCCTATCAACCCCTTTTATGATAAGCGGCTCACCCCATTTGTTCCAATTTCGCCTTTGATTTGCCTTGGTTTAAGCAATAAAAAAGCGGCCAAAGCCGCTTTTAGTCGATCAATGATAAATCACTTAGCCTTCCATTTCCTCAAGCTCAGCCCACCGTTCAATCGCTGCATCAAGTGCCTGCTGGGTTTCCGTCAGTGCCGCTAAAGTAGGCTCGGTTGCCTCTGGTGCTTGGGTATAAAATGCCGGATCCGAAGTTTGCTCTTGCAGCTTTGTTAGCTGCTGCTCTAACTGATCAATCCGCTGCGGCATTTCATCAAGCTCACGCTGCAATTTATAGCTTAGTTTTTTCTTTGTAGCAGGTTTAACCACTGGCGTTGGCGCTGTAACTGGAGCAATAGGCTCAGTGACGGATGCCGTACTGTTTTTCTCAATCTGCTTTTCCGTCATGCCCAATTGGGTAATGCTACCGCCTTGGCGCAACCAATCATCAAAGCCGCCAATAAACTCACGCACATGCCCCGTCCCATCAAAGACTAAGGTGCTGGTTGCAACGTTGTCTAAGAACGAACGGTCGTGACTGACAATTAAGACAGTGCCTTTAAACTCAGACAATACCTCTTCCAAGAGCTCGAGAGTTTCAATATCTAAGTCGTTGGTTGGTTCATCCAGTACCAATAAATTGGCTGGCTTCGTAAACAACTTAGCCAACAATAAACGAGCACGCTCACCACCGGATAAGGCTTTTACCGGCGTGCGCGAGCGTTGCGGGCTAAATAAGAAATCACTGAGATAACTTAAAACGTGCTTGCTTTGTCCATTAATGGTTAAGGTATCGCTGCCTTCAGCAACGTTATCCATAACTGTTTTTTCAGGGTCCAACTGATGCCGCAACTGATCAAAGTAAGCCACTTCTAACTTAGTACCCACTTCGATAGTACCTTGGGTCGGTGTTAACTTACCTAGCAACAACTTAAGCAACGTGGTTTTACCGCTCCCGTTAGCACCTAATAAGCCAATACGGTCACCGCGCTGAATCACCATGGAAAAGTCTTTAACTAACTCACGACCACCCGGATGGGCAAAACTAATTTTATCCACCACCAGCACTTGCTTACCGGATTTCTCTGCAGCCGCTAAGCTCATATTCGCCGTGCCTTGACGCTCACGACGCTGGCTGCGCTCTAAACGCATTGCTTTTAGTTCACGCACTCGGCCTTCGTTACGGGTACGCCGTGCTTTAATGCCTTGGCGGATCCAGACTTCTTCTTGGGCAAGACGTTTATCAAACAGAGCATGTGCTGCTTCTTCGGCGGCTAACTGCTGTTCTTTATGCTCAAGAAAACTTTGATAATCGCCATTCCAGTCAATCAAGCCACCACGATCTAGCTCTAAGATGCGGGTGGCCATATTTTGTAAAAAGGTTCGGTCGTGGGTAATAAATAACACCGCCCCATTAAAATTTCTTAATGCTTCTTCTAACCAAGCAATGGCGCCAATATCTAAATGGTTGGTCGGCTCATCGAGCAGTAATAAATCTGGCTCTGCCACCAAGGCTTGAGCTAACAACACCCGACGCCGCCAGCCACCGGATAACTCGCTTAAAGTTTTTTCAGCAGGTAACTGCAATCGGCTTAAGGTACTATCAACTAGCTGCTGCAAGCGCCAGCCGTCTTTGGCTTCTAACTCTTGCTGTACCTGCATCAGCTGATTTAAATCTTCATCGGTGGTGATATTTTGGCTGAGCTGGTTGTAGCGAGTCAGTAGTTCACCAACCCCTTCTAAGCCTTCGGCCACTACTTCAAAAATTGTTCGCTCATCCGCTCGTGGCAACTCTTGCGGCAATTCACCAATTTTTAAACCAGGTGCCCGCCACACTTCACCGTCATCGGGTAGCTGCGTACCCCGCACAATGCTCAACATACTGGACTTTCCTGTCCCATTGCGACCAATGATACATACCCGTTCACCTTTATCGATCTGCCAAGAAACTCCTTCTAATAAAGGATTAGCACCATAGGCGAGGGAAATATTGGTTAGTTTGAGCAAAGCCATACAGATTCTCCTAAAAACAGGCAGCCATTGTACCTGTAGCCAAGCCTAAAGCGCAGTAGCAGCAGTAGAAAGAAATTTTCGTTAGTATGGTTTCTCGTTTTGACTAAGGACATTACATGCAACGCGGGATATTTTATGCCGGACTAGCCGGAGCACTGTGGGGCTTTGTGTTTGTAGTGCCCAGCTTGCTACCTGATTTTAATCCGCTGCTACTTAGCACCGGCCGCTACATTGTTTACGGGATACTATCCGCGCTAATTATCCTGCCAAAGCTAATCCCGTTAATACAACGTCTCACCCGACTGGATATTCAACAGCTAATCTGGCTCTCGCTCAGCGGTAATCTGGTGTATTACCTGTTACTGGCCTCAGCGGTACAACTTGCTGGGGTAGCCACTACCTCTTTGATTATTGGCACGCTACCGGTAACCATCACCCTAGCCGGACGCAAAGATCAAGGGGCCTTGTCACTTCGACAATTAGCTTGGCCCTTGCTGCTAATTATGCTGGGCATGCTGGCGGTCAATATCAGTGCTTTTCAGCAAGCGGCTAACCAACAGCAACCCTTACATAACACAGTACTTGGTATTTTATGCGCCTTTGGTGCGCTCTTTAGCTGGACCCGCTTTGCCGTCAACAATACTCGTTATCTCAAATTGAGCCAGTTTACTAGCAGCGAGTGGTCGAGCCTGTGGGGCATCACCACCGGCTTACTGAGTGTGTTACTGCTGCTCATCGCTGGAGGATTATTTCCAAGTCAGCTCCTGCCAGAACTGCCACAAAGTCGCTGGCTAAGCTTTTTTGCCATCAGCTTGGGGCTGGCGTTATTTAGCTCCTGGCTGGGTAATTTATTGTGGAATGCCGCCAGTCGGCGTCTACCCATTACCTTAGGCGGCCAGTTAATTATTTTTGAAACACTGTTTGCTCTGCTCTACGGTTTTGTCTATGCCGCCCGCTGGCCTAGCTTGACGGAGATCATTGCCATTGCTTTATTAATTAGCGGAGTACTCTGGACCGTAAGAAAACATCGTTGAATGGCAGCATCTTGTGGCGAAATAACGCATAATGCTGGGCAGAATGTTTTTATTAAATTGCACTTAAAATGAGATCACTCATGAATACAGATATTCGTCTTGAAGACTTTCCCCTACATTGCGTAGAAAAACTCCGCTTTCGTGACACGGACAGTCAAGGGCATGTTAATAACGCCGTATTCGTTACCTTATTAGAAGTCGGCCGCGTAGAAATGCTGTTTGATCCCAAGTATCAGCTGGTTACTGAAAATTCAGCCTTTGTCTTAGCCCATCTTTCCATGGACTATCTCGCCGAAATGACCTGGCCTGGCGAAGTGACCATCGGTACCTGTGTGGTCAACACTGGTCGCAGCTCACTGACTCTCGCCCAAGGACTCTTTCAAAACGGTAAATGTGTTGCCACCGCAAAAACCGTGATGGTGCTGATTGATACCGTAGAGCGCCGCCCAAAAGCGATTTCTGATGCCGCAATTGCTCAGTTGGCACAGCTAACCAGTATTGCTAACTAAGTTAGTTTGCCTAGGCTGTGCCCTTGCCGGTTACCCGCAAGGCACAACCTAGCCACTAGCCGCTGCTTCGCTTCATCAGTTAAAATCCTTCTCTTTTTAGGCTGCATGTTGCGCTATGTCCACTTCTGCTACTGTTCAACTCTTTGCTTTACCTTATTTACCCTCTACTGCCGAATACTTTTCACGCATTCATCAAGCGCCCCAAGCTATTTTTTTGGACTCAGGCCAACCTCAAGCTGAACGTGGCCGCTTTGATATTGTCAGCGCCTGGCCTTTGCAAGTCCTCAGCCCTCAGTCCACAGAAACTGGTGCCGCCTACTTACAACGTTGCCGACAAGCATTAGCCCGCCTTACGCCTTGTGATAGTGAGCAAGAGCTGCCCTTTACCGGCGGCTTACTGGGCTACCTAAACTACGAATTTCAACCCGACAGCTATCAGCAAGAGTCTACTGAACACAGTACAGACTACCCTGTTGCCCAACTTGGGCTCTATGACTGGGCACTTATCACCGATCATCAACAGCAACGTTGCTACCTGATGGGCCATGCCAGTGTTCCAGCCGAGCGTATGCACTCCTTGCTCACGTTATTTCAAAGCCCCCTTGCTGATACTACTGCAGCACCCACTTTCAAACTGACGCAACCCTTTCAAGCACGGCTTAGTGCCACCGACTATCAACAGCAGATAGCTCAAATTCACGAGTATATTCGTGCCGGTGACTGCTATCAGGTGAACTTCACACAGCGTTTTTCCGCGACCTATCAAGGTGATCCTTGGCCGGCATACTTGGCGTTACGCACCGCCTGCCCGACGCCTTTTTCTGGTTTTATTCGACTTAACTCCGAGCAGGCAATTTTAAGCCTATCACCCGAGCGTTTTTTGCAAGTACAGCAACAACAGGTTGAAGCACGCCCCATTAAAGGTACCCGCCCACGTGGCGCCAATGCGCTCAGTGATCAGGCCAATGCCGCAGAGTTGTTAGCTAGCACTAAAGATCAAGCAGAAAACCTGATGATCGTTGACTTATTACGTAATGATTTAGGTCGCTGCTGCCGCCCCGGAAGTATTCAGGTGCCCGAACTCTTTGCCTTAGAAAGCTATCCCAATGTGCACCATCTAGTTAGCCAAATTACCGGTCACCTACGCGACGATGTAGACGTATTTGACTTAATCCGCGCCAGTTTTCCAGGTGGCTCGATTACCGGAGCGCCAAAAATTCGAGCGATGCAAATTATTCAACAGCTAGAAAGCACGCCACGGCAGATTTACTGTGGCTCGCTGCTCTACCTCGATTGCCGTGGCCACTTTGATAGCTCCATTGCAATTCGTACCGTGCTTGCGCTACAGCAACAACTGCATTGCTGGGGCGGCGGCGGTATTGTCTTGGACTCTGAATGGCAAGCAGAATATCAAGAGTCAATCGAAAAGGTTGCGGTACTCATGCGCACCTTAGAACAGCAGTTTAGCTAAGTGGATCACCCTATTTAAGCCGCTCGGCAGCAAAGCGCTGGGTTTGCATAGCCTGTAGCCGACTTAAGGTGCGACGAAAAGGAAAGGTCAAATAGCCAGCAGTGTACAGCTCAGTTAGCGGCACCTCGGCACACAAATACAAAGGCACCTGCTGGTCGTAACATTCATCCACTAAGGCAATAAAGCGGCGCACACTGTCATCATGCGGCGAGAGTGCCGGCAACTGCCGATCGCCAGCCACCACCCGCTGGGCAGCATCTTCGGTGCCCCGAGCAATTTTACTGGGTCGCTGCTTAGCGGTTAAGGTTGGAACCTGCCCTACAAACAGTGCCTTAAAGCGCTGGCAGAGGGCAATAAACTCCAAACTTGATAGCGGTTGCTCACACAACTCAGCAAAGCTAAAACACGCTACCTCGCTAGTAAACCCTCGGCACTGTAAACGGCGATGCCCCACTACTAGCTCACCGCCCTGTACTGCTTGCCCTGCAGCTAACTGCTGAAAGCGCTGCTCAAACTCAGAGAACTCATTACTCAAAAAATAGCGCTGAATAGCGGCTGCTTGATGTAATCGGTGATCTTGTCCGCCATCTAAGGCAATTACCTGCATTGCTTGCTGAATGGCGGCAATCGCCGGCAAAAATCGCTCTCGATTAAACCCATCGTGATACAGCTGCTCGGGGGCTTGGTTGGAGGTGCAAATAATCACCAAGCCTTGGGCAAATAGCGCCTGAAACAAATTGCCTAAAATCACTGCATCAGCAATATCACTGACGAAAAACTCATCAAAGCACAGCAGTTTAATTTCTCCAGCTAAATCAACTGCAATTTGTTGCAAAGGTTCCGCTTGACCACTCAACTGAAACAGGCGCCGATGTACATCTCGCATAAAGTGATGAAAATGCTGACGTTGCTTGGGCACCTTTGATAATTGATAAAACTGATCCATCAACCAAGTCTTGCCACGCCCCACAGGACCATATAAATAAATCCCCGCCACTGGCAATTGAGCATTCAGTTTGCTTAAGGCTAAATCTAACTGAGTAATAGCTGCTTGTTGCGCCCTATCGCAAACAAAATCTAGTGTTTGTTGGGCTTGTTGATAACGCTGGGCGAGCAAGTTACTCATAGGCACTCTTAGGGAAAATAAAATTAATCTGGATACAGACTTAACTCTATCAAAGCTGGTTTTAGTTATCTAAATGAAAGGGTTATGATGCCAAGATCTGCGTTTAAGCCTGAGGATTTGATGATGCTTACTTTTACCGCTTTGCCTGCGTTTAATGATAACTATATCTGGCTAATCAAAAATGATGTCACTCGTGCTTGCGCCGTGGTGGACCCAGGTGATGCTCAACCGGTACTCAACTGGTTAGCCGACCACCCAAAATGGTCGTTAACCGATATTTTAATTACCCATCACCATGCGGATCACACCGGTGGTGTGATGCTCCTAAAGCAAGCCACCCAAGCCTTAGTGACCGGACCGGCCACTGAATCTATTCAAGGTATCGAGCGTGCCGCCACAGACAAACTGCAATTTAAGTTACTAGATGCCGCCGAAGTCACTGTCATTGCTGTACCTGGACACACCTTAGGTCACGTTGCCTATTACTCTCCTGCAACGGCTATGGCTAAACCTTGGTTATTAAGTGGTGATACCTTGTTTGCTGCTGGCTGTGGGCGCATCTTTGAAGGCACTGCCGAGCAAATGTTTAACTCGCTCAAGCGCCTAGCGGCGTTACCGGATAATACCCAAGTCTTTTGTACCCATGAATACACCCTCAGTAACTTGAAGTTTGCCGCAGCCGTTGAACCCAACAATCCTGAAATCAGCCAACGCTTACATCAAGTTACAAACTTACGCGCTGCAGAACAAATTACCCTGCCCAGCTCAATTGCCTTAGAAAAAGCCACCAATCCATTTTTACGGGCAACAATTCCTGAAGTTGCGCAAAAAATAGTACAACAAGGCTACTCGGCGACCCACCCAGTCGAAGTTTTTGCTGCGCTAAGGCAATGGAAGGATAACTTTTAAACCTCTGTCTACTCCCGGGTGCCTTGACCCTCAGAATAGTGGCTCATAGAATCGCGCCACTATTCATTTTTTTCGTTATTTTAATTATGTCTATTTTTCGCTCTTTACTGCATCCCTCACGCTCATTGATTGTATTCTCATCAGTGATTGCCAGTTTAATTTCTGGTTGTGCCAGTAAGCACAATACCAGCGATGAGTTTGCTGCTTTTCAACCAGTTACCACTCAATCTTCTGCCACTGCTGAATTAAATCGAGCAAAAAAACAGGCTGTAATGCGCAAGCAAGCTGAACAGGATGTTTGGCAAATTATTCGCCAAGGCTACCAGTTTGCAGATGATGTCCAAACCAATCCTCGCATTGAACAGCAGCGTTTATGGTTTGCCGCTCGCACCAACTCCATTGAAACCATGGCGCAACGTAGCACGCCCTATTTGCATTATATTGTCGATCACTTACAAAAACGCAAGATGCCGCTAGAGCTTGCTCTGCTGCCAATGATTGAAAGTGCTTATGACCCTACCGCTTATTCCCACTCCCATGCTTCAGGCTTGTGGCAATTTATCCCCTCCACCGGTAAATATTTCAACCTCAAACAAACCTCATGGTATGACGAGCGACGTGACCTAACAGCCTCCACCTTAGCGGCGCTGGATTATCTGGAATACCTAAGTAACATGTTTGAAGGCGATTGGCTCTTAGCTTTGGCCTCTTATAATGCGGGCGAAGGTACTGTTAGCCGAGCGATGAAACGTAATCGCGAGCTGGGGTTACCGACCGATTACTGGAACCTGTCACTGCCTAAAGAAACTCAATACTACGTGCCTAAGTTTCTCGCTGTCGCACAAATCGTATCTAGCCCACAAGCCTATAACGTTAAGCTAGCTCCTGTTGCCAATCAGCCCTACTTTGCCACCATTAAAATTGAGCACGCCTTGGATTTAGACCGAGTAGCAATGTTGGCAAATATTGATCGTACTGAACTGAGCCAACTGAATGCGGCACATATGCAGGGCGTGACTGTTGATGGCCCTAAAGTGATCCGGGTCCCTGCCACCAAAGTTAGCACCTTGCAAGAGCGCCTCGCCAAACTGCGAAGCCAAGACTTAATGCGCTGGCAGCAACACCGCGTCACCAGCGGCGAAACTCTACACAGCATTGCTCAACAGCACAAAGTTTCAAAAGAAGCACTCAAGTATCTGAACAAGCTAAACTCGGATCAGGTCACCGTTGGTCAGCAGTTAACCATTCCTTCCCAGCATCACTTTGCTTTAGCACAAAAAACTGAACAGCTCAGCCGCACCAACTTGCGCGCTAAAGCAGGAGCGACAACTGCTGCTGCCAACGTTCGTTATCAAGTCCGCCGCGGCGATACCCTGTCTAGCATCGCCCGCCGGCATGGCGTCAGCATTAATCAGCTAAAGCAATGGAACCGAATCGCTGGCAATAACATTCAAGTTGGCCAAACCCTTGCTTTACGTCAGGCTACCCGCAGCGCAGTGGCTAAAAAACCCACTTACTACCGTGTACGTAGCGGTGACTCCTTGTCACTGATCGCCAGACGACATAATGTTAGCCTTAAACAATTACAGGCTTGGAACCCGAAAAGCTCAAGTGCGATTCGCCCAGGCCAACAACTGGCTATTTATCGTTAAGCCTTGCGCTCAGTGAGCGCAACTTATCAGTGTTCTAGGAGGGAGCCATGTCTATATTGCTTCGCCGTCTCTGGCTTGGCTGCTTGTTATTACTCAGCCCAACCAGTTTCGCCACCATTGAGCACAGCCATGGCTATGCGCAATTTGCTGATCTTAAGTATCCTGCTGACTTTAGCCACTTCGACTGGGTAAATCCCAAGGCGCCTAAAGGGGGCCAAGTGCAGCTTATGGCGCTAGGCACCTTCGACACCTTAAATCCTTATACTTTAAAAGGCAGCAGTCCGATTAGTACCGGCGACTTTGCCAGTTACGGAGTAAGCGAACTTAATGCGCCACTCATGATCGGCAGCGGACTGTTTGACCCATCCGGCGATGAGCCAGCCAGTGCTTACGGCTTGGTCGCAGAAAGCCTTGAATACAGTCAAGATCGCAGCTGGGTAACTTTTTTTCTACGCCAGCACGCCACCTTCCATGATGGCCAGCCGATTACCGCAGCAGATGTGCTGTTTTCTTATCAGACTCTGCTTCACCAAGGCCATCCTCAATACCGAGCAGCACTACAAGAAGTCGACCGCGTTGAAGTGCTTAGCCCACACAAAGTGCGCTTTGTGTTTAAGCGGGCCAATAATCCATTACTGATTTTGCGGGTCGGTGAGTTACCGGTTTTACCTAAGCACTACTGGGCTAACCGAGATTTTAGTCAAACCACCTTTACCCCACCCTTAGGCAGTGGGCCTTACCAAATTACCCAGGTCTCCCCTGGTAAACGTTTAGTTTTTGAGCGCGTGAAAAACTGGTGGGGCGCTGAATTAGCGGTTAATCGCGGTAAATATAACTTTGATCGAGTTTCCGTCGACTTCTATCGCGATCGCCATGTGGCATTTGAAGCATTTAAGGCTGGGCAGTTTGATCTATTTATTGAGCATCAAGCCAAGAACTGGGCTCAAGGGTATAATTTTCCTGCGGTACGCCAAGGCAAAATAATTAAACAAGCTATCCCTCACCAAATTCCGGCACGCAGTCAAGCCATTTTCTTTAATACTCGGCGCCAAATATTCCAGCCGCTAGCGGTTCGACAAGCCTTATCACTTTTATTTGATTTTGAATGGCTGAATCGCTCTCTGTTTAATCAGGCCTATCAACGCGCCACCAGCTTTTATCCCAATAGTCCATTTAGCGCCAGCGGCTTACCTACTGAGGGCGAGCGAGTACTGCTGAATGCTGTGCGCCAACACCTACCTGCAGAACTCTTTACTCAGCCCTTTGCCCTCGCCCAAACCGAAGGCACTGGACTGCCTCGACAAACCATAGGCCAAGCCCTACAACTCCTAGCTGAAGCAGGCTGGCATAACGATGGGAATGGCTTAAAAAATGCCCAAGGCCAAACCCTAAGCGTGGAAATTTTATTAGTCAATCCACGGCTTGAGCGTATCTTGCAATCCTACATTAATAACTTACGTTTAATTGGCATCGATGCTCGTTTACGCACGGTTGATCGCGCGCAGTTTAAACAGCGCTTAGATCGCTATGACTTTGATTTAACCTTACTCACCCTGCCCCAAACCCTAAGTCCAGGACTTGAGCAATGGCTGTATTTTCATTCCAGCCAAGCAGCTGTAGTCGGCAGCAAAAATTATGCCGGCATTCAAGATCCTGCGGTTGATTACTTATTAGAAAGTCTATTAGCCGCCAAAACCCGTGAGCAGCAGATAAATGCCACCCGCGCTTTAGACCGTGTGTTACTGTGGAAGCACTACACGATTCCTAACTGGTATATCAGTGAGCACCGACTCGCTTATAAAAATCGTTTTGATTTTGTTACTACACCGCCCTACGCCTTAGGCTTAAATGCGTGGTGGCTCAAGCCCAATGAGATAAAACCATGAGTTTGCTGAAATACTGCTTAGCTGGAATTCTTAGTTTTGCTTTAGTCCAATCAGCCGTAGCTGAGGTTAAGCATGCATTAACCCTGTATGGCGAGCCGCCTAAATACTCGGCAAACTTTACTCACTTTAATTTCGTCAACCCTAAAGCGCCTAAAGGCGGGCAGTTAAAACTGGCCAGTTTTGGTGGCTTTGACAGTTTGAATCCTTATTTGGCTAAGGGTAATCCTGCGGATCGAGTGAGCTTAATTTACGATAGTTTAATGTACCAGTCGCCAGATGAGCCCTTTACCGTCTACGGCCTGATTGCCGAAGGCGTAGAGCTAGATGAGAATAATCAGTTCGTGCGCTTTATTCTCAATCCTAAGGCGCGCTTTCAAGATGGCACGCCCATTACCAGTGCCGATGTGGCTTTTACCTTTAACACTTTAATTGAAAAAGCCCACCCACTGTATCGCCATTATTACGCCGATGTCGCAGAAGTGGTCATTGAAGACCCGCTGCGAATTCGCTTTGATTTTAAGCACAATAAAAACCGCGAATTGCCGCTAATTTTAGGCCAGCTAGAAATTTTACCGAAACATTGGTGGGTGTCCCGCGACTTTAGCAAAACCAGTTTAGAGCCACCGCTTGGCAGTGGCCCTTACCGAATCAGTAAAGTAGACCCAGGACGCTCGATTGAATACCAGCGTGATGAAAACTGGTGGGCTAAAGATTTACCCGTCAGCCGTGGCCTATATAACTTTGATCAGATCCAGGTGGATTACTACCGTGATATGTCGGTTGCCTTAGAAGCTTTTAAAGCTGGACAATTTGATCTCAACCAAGAGTACTCGGCCAAAGACTGGGCCACAGGCTACGACTCTCCCGCCCTACGTAGCGGAAAAATTATTAAAGAAAGTTTTGCTAACCATAATCCGGTTGGCATGCAAGGCTTTACCTTCAACTTGCGCCGCCCTCTATTTCAAGACATTCGAGTGCGCGAAGCCATTAGTCTCCTGTTTGACTTTGAGTGGACCAATAAACAGTTGTTTTATGGCTCGTACTTACGCACTAACAGTTTTTTTGAAAACTCTGAGCTAGCAGCTGAAGGCTTACCCTCTGCGGCAGAATTAGAAATTTTAACTCCACTTAAAGAGCAATTACCTAAGTCAGTCTTTACCCAAGTATTCAAAAACCCAGTCAGTGACGGCTCTGGCATTATCCGCGATCAGCAGCGTAAAGCGTTTAAGTTACTGCAAGATGCTGGCTATCGGGTTGAAAATGATCGCATGGTAAATGCTGATGGTGAACCGCTCTCGTTTGAGTTTTTAATCACCCAAACCAATTTAGAGCGCGTCCTGCTGCCGTTTAAACGCAACTTAGAAGAACTCGGTATTGAGATGATTATTCGCCGAGCGGATATGTCGCAATACATTAATCGAATCCGCTCCCGAGACTTTGATATGACCTCAAGCATCTGGCCGCAATCAAACTCTCCTGGCAATGAACAGCGCGAATTTTGGCACTCGAGCAGCAAAGATAATCCCGGCAGTCGTAACTATATTGGCTTAGCCGATCCGGCAATTGATCAATTAGTTGAAGGTTTAATTAATGCCGACAGCCGCGAACATTTAATTACCCACACGCGCGCTTTAGATCGTGCTCTGTTGTGGGGGCATTACGTAGTGCCCAACTATTACATCAATACCTGGCGCGTCGCCTACTGGGATAAGTTCGCTCACCCAGAAGTAACGCCACTGTATGACTTTGGATTAATGACGTGGTGGAGCAAAACGTTATCGGCTGATCAAGCTACTGATTCCTCCACCGCTCCGTTAACACGAGACTAATCTATGCTGGCTTATATTTTTCGACGGCTATTGCTGATTATTCCCACTTTATTTGGCATTTTACTGCTTAACTTTATCATTATTCAGGCTGCCCCCGGTGGCCCAGTTGAGCAAATGATTGCCAAGCTCGAAGGCTTTGACGAAGCTGCAGGCGGCGCGACAGGACGAATTTCTGGCGGTGGCAGTGAAGTCAGCAGCAGTGGTTCTGCTAACTATCGTGGCGCCCAAGGCCTTGATCCCGACTTAATTGCTGAAATTGAGCGCATGTACGGCTTTGATAAGTCTGCCCCTGAGCGCTTTTGGATTATGCTAAAAAATTATGCCCAGTTTGATTTTGGCAATAGCTTCTTTCGTGATGCCAAGGTGGTCGACCTAATCAAAGAAAAGCTGCCAGTCTCCATCTCACTAGGCCTATGGAGCACCTTACTGATGTACTTGGTGTCTATTCCGCTCGGTATCAGTAAAGCAGTACGCCATGGCAGCCGTTTTGATGTGTGGACTAGCTCTGCGATCATCCTAGGCTATGCTGTGCCGGCATTTTTATTTGCTATTTTATTAGTCGTGATCTTTGCTGGCGGCAGCTATTTAAGCTGGTTTCCGCTACGTGGCCTGACTTCAAGCAACTTTGAAGAGTTAACTTTGCTTGGCAAAATTGGCGATTATTTTTGGCACTTAGCACTTCCGGTTACTGCGTTAGTGATTGGCAACTTTGCCACCTTAACCCTGCTCACTAAAAATAGTTTTTTAGATGAAATCAACAAACAATACGTCACCACGGCACGAGCCAAAGGCTTAGATCAACGACAAGTGCTGTATGGCCATGTATTTCGCAATGCCATGCTGATTATTATTGCGGGGTTTCCTGCCGCTTTCATTGGCATGTTCTTTACCGGCTCCTTACTCATTGAAGTCATTTTTTCACTGGACGGTTTAGGTCTGTTAAGTTTTGAAGCTGCCATTAATCGCGACTATCCGGTGGTTTTCGGTACCTTATTTTTATTCACCTTGCTGGGTTTACTGGTTAAATTAATCGGTGACTTAACCTATACGCTGGTTGATCCACGCATTGATTTTGCAAGTCGGGGGCAATGAAATGACGCTCTCTCCATTAAATCAACGTCGCTGGCAACACTTTAAAGCCCACAAACGCGGTTGGTATTCGCTGTGGCTGTTTTTGTTGCTATTCTTTTTTACTTTGGGCGCTGAACTGGTCGCCAACGATAAACCCTTAATCGTGAAATACGACAACCAACTGTATTTTCCAGTGGTTAAGCGCTACCCAGAAACCACTTTTGGCGGCGAATTTCCGCTCCAAGCCAACTATAAAAGTCCTTATATTCAGCAGTTAATTGAAGATAAAAATGGCTGGATGCTGTGGCCGCCTATCCCTTTTCACTACTCCAGTATTAATTACGATTTACAGGTACCAGCGCCTGCGCCTCCTTCGGCCCAAAATTGGCTAGGTACTGATGATCAAGGACGCGATGTATTAGCGAGGGTTATTTATGGCTTTCGAATTTCAGTGCTGTTCGCCCTTACCTTAACTACGATTAGTGCAGTGATCGGTATTATCGCCGGCGCTTTGCAGGGCTATTATGGCGGCTGGGTTGATTTAATCGGCCAGCGCTTTATGGAGATTTGGTCAGGCCTGCCAGTGCTCTACCTATTAATTATTATGGCGAGCTTTATTCAGCCTAATTTTTGGTGGCTACTGGGGATTATGCTGCTGTTTTCTTGGATGAGCTTGGTGGATTTAGTTCGTGCCGAGTTTTTACGTGGACGAAACCTAGAATATGTGCGCGCTGCTCGGGCGCTGGGCATGTCTGACACTAACATTATGTTTCGCCATATTCTGCCAAATGCGATGGTCTCCACCCTAACTTTTTTGCCATTTATTATTACCGGAGCAATTGGCACCTTAACCGCGCTCGACTTTTTAGGTTTTGGCTTACCACCAGGTGCACCCTCTCTAGGCGAGCTAGTTTCCCAAGCCAAATCTAACCTGCAAGCACCTTGGCTAGCGATCAGTGCCTTTAGTGTGTTGGCCTTAATGTTAAGTTTATTAGTCTTTATTGGTGAGGCAGCCCGCGATGCATTCGACCCCCGCAAGTAAGCCGCTACTCAGTATCGAACAGCTGAGTGTGAGTTTTACCCAAGGCCAACAGCTAAGTCCTGCGGTTAAACAGGTCAGCTTGCAACTGCAGCCAGGTGAAACCTTAGCCTTAGTCGGTGAAAGTGGCTCCGGCAAATCTGTCACGGCCAATGCGATTTTGCGTCTATTGCCCGCTAGCGCTCAAATGATGGGCAAAATTCTTTATCAGGGCGAAGACTTGCTGAGCCTGCCAGAAACAGCTATGCAACAAATTCGTGGCCAACAAATTGCGATGATTTTTCAAGAACCCATGAGCTCGTTAAACCCGTTGCAACGAATTGGCAAACAAATCAGCGAGATGATCTTACAGCATCAACGCCTGACAAAAGCCGAAGCTAGCGCTAAAGCTTTAGAGCTATTGCGCCTAGTTGAAATCCCCCAACCTGAGCAGCGGATTAAAGCTTATCCCCATGAGCTCTCAGGTGGTCAGCGACAACGGGTGATGATCGCCATGGCGCTGGCTAATGAACCCAAGCTACTGATTGCCGATGAGCCCACCACCGCATTGGATGTCACCGTACAAAAAACTATTTTAGAACTACTGCAACGCTTACAACAGAAAATGGGCATGGCGATTTTATTAATTAGCCATGATTTAAACTTGGTCAGACGCGTGGCTGACCGCGTGTGTGTTATGCAGCAAGGCTGTTTGGTTGAGCAAGCTGTCAGCGAACAGCTATTTACAGCACCACAACACCCTTACACCCAAGCGTTACTAGCCGCTGAACCCTCGGGCTTACCCGCTGCTACCGAAGTTGGTCCTACATTATTGAGTGTCGAGCAATTAAAGGTCTGGTTTCCACTTAAAAAAGGGTTGTTACAACGCACCTTTGATCATGTTAAAGCAGTAGATGACATTAGTTTTCAGCTAAAACGTGGGCAAAGTTTGGGCATTGTAGGTGAAAGTGGCTCGGGTAAATCTACCTTAGGCTTAGCTATTTTGCGCCTCATTCAAAGCCAAGGTTCGATTGTATTTGCACAGCAACCAATCAATACCTTAACGCAAAAACAAGTTCGCCCACTGCGCCGCAAGCTACAGGTGGTCTTTCAAGATCCTTTTGGCAGCTTGAGTCCACGAATGAGCATCGGTCAAATTATTGGCGAAGGTTTAGAGATTCATCAAATCGGTACACCCTCGGACCGAGAGCAAATGATCGTGCACGCCCTACAAGAAGTGGGGCTGGATCCAGCTACTCGGCACCGCTATCCCCATGAGTTTTCCGGCGGTCAACGCCAACGGGTAGCCATTGCCCGCGCCTTGGTGCTTAAACCTGATTTGATCTTATTAGACGAACCGACTTCAGCCTTAGATCGTAGCGTGCAACGACAAGTGATAGAATTGCTACGTGACTTACAAGTCAAATACAACCTCACATACTTATTCATCAGTCATGATTTGGCGGTGGTTAAAGCCTTGTGTCATCAATTAATGGTGATGCGTCAAGGCCAAGTAGTAGAACAAGGGACTGCGGCGACTATTTTTGCAGCGCCACAGCATCCTTATACGCAGCAATTGTTAGAAGCAGCATTTATGCTGCCAGCTGCAGCGAATTGATGTTATTCCCCATACATAAGAGGAAATCACATGGGTTTTTTAGCGGGTAAACGTATTTTAATTGTTGGTGTAGCCAGTAAGCTATCCATCGCCTCCGGAATTGCCGCGGCCATGCACCGTGAAGGCGCTGAACTCGCATTCACTTACCAAAATGAAAAGCTTAAAGGCCGAGTAGAAGGCTTTGCCGCTGACTGGGGTTCCAGCGCTGATTTATGCTTTCCGTGCGATGTGGCCAATGATGCCGATATCGAAAATGTCTTTACTGAGCTGGCCAAACAATGGGATAGCTTGGATGGTATTGTGCACTCGGTAGGTTTTGCCCCTGGCGACCAACTGGATGGTGATTTTACTGAAGTAACTACCCGTGATGGCTTTAAAATTGCCCACGATATTAGCGCCTATAGCTTTGTCGCCCTAGCCAAGGCGGGCCGTGAAATGATGAAAGGTCGTAATGGCAGCTTATTGACCCTGACCTATCTGGGCGCTGAACGCACCATGCCTAACTACAACGTTATGGGCATGGCTAAAGCTAGCCTAGAAGCAGGCGTACGTTATCTTGCCTCAAGCCTTGGCCCAGAAGGCACCCGTGTTAACGCAGTATCGGCAGGTCCGATTCGCACCTTAGCCGCTTCGGGCATTAAAGATTTCCGTAAAATGCTCGGCGCTAACGAAGCACAAACCCCACTGCGCCGCAACGTGACTATTGAAGAAGTTGGTAATGCGGGAGCTTTCTTATGCTCTGACCTAGCCTCAGGCATTAGTGGTGAAATTATGTACGTAGATGGTGGCTTTAACACTACCGCAATGGGTGCATTAGACAGTTAACTGCAAAGCGGTTATTGCAACCACAGCGACTGCCTTCGTGCAGTCGCTTTTTTGTGGGCTAGGTTTTATTCAGCTCATCAGGTAATTGGTTTTATAGCGAGGTAGCAAGAACTTTTAAAGCTAACTCTCGCCCGCAAAGCTTATAGACTTAGCAAGCGAGTTTGCTACAACTTATATTAGCCGAGCATGGATTGCGGGAGCCAGGTTACGATTACTGGAAAGAAGAACAGGATCAAGGTAGTGACCACTTCCATAACTACAAACCAAGTTGCGCCACGAAATATTTGTGCCAGTGGTGTAGTACGATCGATACCTGCAATTACATATACGTTTAATCCGACCGGTGGTGTGATCAAGCCAATCTCGCACATTTTAACCGCCAAGATACCAAACCAAATCGGGTCGAAACCTAGCGAAACAATCGTAGGAAACATAATCGGTAAGGTGATCACTAGCATCGAGAAGGCATCAAGAAACATACCCAGTGGAAAATAGATCAGCAGCAATAAGCCTACAATTAGTAACGGCGGTACATCCACTGTCACCATAAAGCTAGCAAGGCTCTGAGGTATTTGTGCAAGACTCAAAAAGTAGCTGAAGATACCCGCTCCCACCATTGTCATCAGAATCATCACTGTGGTGGTAATTGATGACCGGCAACTATCATAGATGTGCTCCTTCAGTTGCGGACGTGCCGAACGAGAAAACAGCAGCATGATAAAAGCAATAAACGCTCCGATTGCACCCGCTTCTGTCGGAGTAACAAAACCGAGATAAATGCCACCGAGAACCGCTACAAATAGCACCCCAACTTGCCAAGCTCTTCTGAGTGACAGAATGCGCTCTTTCCAGCTTGCTTTAACTGTGGGTTCTTGCTTGGTTTTCAGATTGATGCTGACGATCCAAATACCCGCCATAAACACCAGCGTTGATAGAAGCCCTGGAATAATACCGGCAACCAGCATTTGTCCAGCAGAGACCTCTGTTAAAGCTGCATAAAAAATCAACAGCACACTGGGTGGAATCAATACACCGAGTACTCCGCCTGCTGCAACTGCGCCGGCAGATAAACGCGGATCATAACCCGATTTTTTCATCTCTGGAATAGCCACAGAGCCAACTGTAGCAGCGGTTGCCACACTTGAACCCGAGGTAGCAGCAAAGCCTGCGCTGGTAAGAATACTAGCCATAGCTAGACCACCAGGCCAATGCCCTACCCACTTACGTGCGACGCCAAATAATCGTTGCCCAACCCCAGCATGATGCGCAAAAGCGCCCATCAGGATGAACAGCGGAATAACCGTCAACAAGTAAGATGCTGATTGATGGTAGGAAAACGACTTGAGCCTATTCAGCACAAAGTCGAGGTTTTCAATCATGAGAATTCCTGCAGTGCCGGCTAAACCCAGCGCCGCAAAAACAGGTGTCCCGATTGCCATCAGGGCAAAAATCAGGGCGGTGGCCAAAATGGCCGCTAGCATGTAATCCATTGTGAGTCCTTTATTTGACTATCAATCTCATTGCTGGTAGCTGGATAGCTCACTTTCCAAACCGTTATAGCTTGGCGGCTCGCCGGTGAGCGCTATATTCAATGCCTTGAGCATCATCTGTAAACAGCTGAACCAGAGCCCAGCTGCTAAGGTAATTTTTGCCCACCAGATCGGAAACTCAATATGCCCCCAACGAAACTCACGAATAGAAAACGAATGAATCGCATCCTGAGTAGATGCATACGCCAGAATCATTAGCATCAAAGCCGCCATACTCCAGGCAATGGCTTCAAAGAAGACTTGCTTGCGACGTGAGCACTTTTCCAAGAGCATGGTGACTCTGATATGAGCGTCGTCCAGTTTGGTCCAGCCCAGCCCCAAAAACACCAGCAACACCATGCTGGTTTCGGCCATTTCAAATACGCCTGATAAGGAACGTCCAGTGATCGCACGCACCGTCACATCAACCGTGGTTCCCAGCATCAGGAATAACAGACACAACAATGCCACGAGGCCAAAAAAGTTAGAAAGCTGCCGAGACAGCACATGTAGCTTGGCCATAATCAGACCCTCCGCTGTAGAGTCAGCGCGCCCGCCACTCGACAGAGCGCACTAACAAGACTGTGGCACTCTGTACCAGAGCAACCATTAAACACCTAGTGCAATCTCTTCAGGGCGAGCTAAATTGCCACTGCTGCCATGTTTATTAATCGCCGCCTCTATTAATCCCTGCATAGCCTCACCATCAATACGTGCTGGCTTTGCTACTCGGTCAATCCACTTGTTGGTCTGATTTGGCTGCACAATATCGCGTGCGGCCTGCTTTTGCTCATCAGTCCAAATATGAAACTTAGCACCCTCATCCAGTGCCCGCTTAACATACTCGCGATTCGCCGCATCCATAATAGTACGGTACTGACCGGCATAAATCTCCTCAACGATCTCATCACAAATACGCTGAAGATTCTCTGGCATTGAGTTCCAGAAATTTAAATTCATGATGGTGGCCGAAGGAGCATGAGGCCCGTCACCAATATCGGTCATATAGGGAGCAATTTCATGCAGCTTGTAAGAAACTGCAGTAATATAGTCAAAGCCATACACGCCATCTAGAACGCCACGCTCCAGTGAGGTGTAAACCTCAGGCGCTGCTACTGGCACTGCGGTCGCGCCTAGTCCCTCAATAACATCGGTTGAAACACCATAACCACGTATCCGCATTCCTTTAAGATCCTCAAGAGAGCGAATCGGCTTGCGGGTAATCAGTGGAGCATAGTTCCAGTTGGTCCAATACATAACTTTAGAGCGATGACGTCTTTCCCATTCTTCGCGCAAAGGAGCAAATTCTTGATAAACATCACGACACACCTGCTGCAATGCATCTGCTCGTTCTAAACGGTAGTACCATTCCAACCCACGGGTAACTGGAAGCTCTGACTGGTAATAGCCTGGAGAGATCAGTGACATTTCCGAAGTGTTGTCACGAACCGCCGCCAAGTGCTCGCCTACACGGTTTAGCGATGCTGACCAAAAACGGCGAATATTGACGTCTCCAGCCGCCCGTTTTTCTAACTCGGACAAAAACCAGCTATCCAGTCGTGAAGGCCCTGCAGTGTCAGATATATAGCTATCAAACTTAAAGCGTGTTGCACCCTTCGCTAAAGCACTCAGTGGCAAACTACCCAGCATACCCGCACCCGCTAAGGCACCTGTCATTTTAATAAAGTCACGTCTGTTCATAAGACTTTCCTCTCTTTCTTATTAAATTTAATTATTAGTATCCAAGGAAACATCTGTGGAAAACTTAATGTTATCCGGACGGGTTCTATTTGCTAGCCAAGGCTGACTAGCACCTATACGCATTCAAGCTAAGTACTACTCGAAGTCATTTTCTCCGCACCGATAACCAGAACCCTCTCCGACCTTTCCACCATTGATTACCTAGACATTGGCAAACAAGGTTCCTACGTAGAAGCACATGCATTTTCGTACCTAATCACAAGCACTTGATGCAACATCAGTGATACCCGATGAGATGGCTAATCAAACCAATCAGTTAGCTAGCAAACTTACAAAACTGGACACAAACGCTACTAGCTATAGATTTTTTTGCAGACGCCACCACTCCCACTTTAGTTATCTATATACTGAACAGTTGAATTACGTATATCTATACGTGCATCCACGTATAGACATTAGTAGACTAATCTTTAGTTCAGGTGTGCCATGAAGACAGCAGAAGAATATTTTTTACAACGTGACATCTGTGAGCACGATCTAGAAAAGTTGGCTTTTATCGAATCACCTTCCCCACAAGTGATTACTCAGCATCGTAAAATGTTGCGTTGTAACAAAGCGTTTGCCGAACTCTTTGGCTATGACACGACCGCTCTAGAAAATGAATTAATCCGTATGCTCTACCCCAATAACATGGATTACCAGAAAGTAGGTGAGCGCAGCCGTAAAGCTTTGGAAAAAAACAGCTACTACGAAGATGAACGCTTTATGCAGCATAGTAATCAGGAGATTTTTTGGGCCAGAGCTAAAGGTATTACCCTTATTCCCGAAGACCCTTTTGCCTTGATGGTCTGGAGCTTTGAGCGCGTCCGCCATAACGAAACTAAAGCCATTGAACTAACGCCGCGAGAGCGTGAAATTGCTGGCTATATAGTTAACGGATTAACTTGTAAGGAAACGGGGCAAGCGCTGGGAATTTCCCACCGCACAGTGGAAGTGCATCGCGGCCGACTGATGAAAAAACTGGATGCGAAAAATACTGCAGAATTGGTTTCAAAGATCGTTATGGTTGAACACAACCGCTAGCCATAATGACAGTCAGTTTTGCCGCTTAGGTGGCTAAACTGACTTCACTAAAATCTTTGCTTTATGCTATCTACTTGCCGTCTGCTTGCCCTGGAATTCCGTCCAGAAGATACAGATGAGCAGATGAGGATTTAAACCGAAAATCAATAATATCTTGGTATTCAGGTGAATAGTAAAATTCCTTGGCTCGCTCAAGCGAGCCAAACTCAAGAAAAATCACACGACGCACAACCCGCTCACCCTCAATCACTATTGGCGAATTGGTTGCCACTAAAAACCGGGCGCCAAACTGCTTAAGCACCGGCTCTACTCTAGCCATGTACTCCTTAACAAATACCTCAGAATCAGTAACTGACAACTCAGCAAAGAGATATCCTTTCGCGCTCATCACACACCTTCCTCAATAGATCAACTCTAGTAATAAAAAACAAAGCTGCATGGCTCAGCTTTTATAGTCGCAAAAAAGCTGTCGATTAAAAATCTGCTGGCAAATGGCTAGGACGCTCACAAGCAACCGTTTCCATTTTGGCCGGAACCGACATTTCAAATAGTTCTAAATCAGATGAAATCGCTGTTTCATTGTGCTTAAGACCCGGCGGTATAAATAGTGACTCACCAGTTTCCAAACGAATTGTGCTGCCATCTTCAAACTGTAGCTCAATCCAGCCGCGCAGTGCGTAGATAAAGTGCACATCGCAAATATGGTAATGCCAGCCTGTCTGCTCCATCACATCAGTAGCACAAGTAACCTGCGCTCTGGCAAGACCTTCAGTAACTTCCGTCAAACCTAATTCACGGTACTTAAAAAAGGAACGTCGACCAGAAATCAGTGGTGCACTTTCCTGAGTGGCATAGGTTAGTTTTTTAGCTAGCTCAGCAACATTTTCTGGAATTTCCAGCGGGGTTTCTAGTTGAAATCTCATTTCAAATCTCCTGACACTCATAAGCAACAACCGTATAAAACGCATTGTTTTAATTATAAAATTACAGCCGAGACACATGACTGTAAGCTCCACAAATCGCATGTTGGGCTATAAATAGTACGGGCCGTAAAAGCCTTAGTCAGATATCTACCACAAAGAATATAGCTAACCCCTTAGTGATCGTAGCGCCGAATACTTCCTTAGTAGCTCCCTCTCATCTCTAGCGCTTACTTGACTTTTTATTTCATATTAAGCAGACAAACTACGTATATCTATACGTGCAGATACGTATACACGGGTACTTTGTATTAAAAGTACTACTTCTCCTAGGCCTTATTTCTGCTAAAAATATGGATACTCCGTATAAAAAACACAACTGACATAATCATCCACAAGCTCGATTCGGACCTTAGCGGCTTCGGGCATTAAAGATTTCCGTAAAATGCTCGGTGCCAACGAAGCGCAAACCCCACTGCGCCGCAACGTGACTATTGAAGAAGTTGGCAATGCGGGAGCTTTCTTATGCTCTGACCTAGCCTCAGGCATTAGTGGTGAAATTATGTACGTTGACGGTGGCTTTAACACTACCGCAATGGGTGCATTAGACAGTTAACTGCAAAGCGGTTATTGCAACCACAGCGACTGCCTTCGTGCAGTCGCTTTTTTATGCCCTGATTTCCTTTACTCCAGCAAATGTTTTAGATTACCTCGGCTGCATTGTTAAGTGCAGCTGATTAAACAAGGAATACATGGAGTTTTATTATGTTGAAATCAATCACCACCCTCAGCTGCACCGCCCTCGCATTGGCTGCATTATCCAGCCCAGTAAGCGCTGAATTTTTTAAACTGTCGGCCCAAGAACAAAAGCTTATCGGTGACATGGAGGCTTGCATTGCCAATGGTCAGCCCACTTTTTTTGATAAGACCTTTGATAGTTTTTTAAAAAAATATGGTTTTTACCAAATGGATATCTACCCAGAAAAAGCTAAAAAACGCCTTCAAGTGATATCTGAAACAATCACCGAAAGTGAGCCTCCTGTTAACTTCTACCGCACTGAGTTTAAAGAGGGCGTTATCATGTCTCACTATAAAAATAGCGAGCATGGCAACCAAGGCGCCAGCCAAATTGAATTTATTGGAAAACAGCTAGAATTTGCAAAAAACGTCAAAATAGGCTCTTCTCGAAAAGCTGTATATGAAGCCTTCGGTAAGTCCAACTGCTTAATGTCGTCTGAAGAAAATCATTTAATGTACGACTACAAGCAAAATGACGCTGGCGACTACGTTTTCTTTGTCTTTGATAAAAACTATCGCTTAATAAGTGTCGATTACTTACCCTATTCAGGCTAGTGTCTCCAGCTTAAAAAGTTTTTTTAATTCAACCTGTTAGCTGCGAAATCAGCAGCTAACAGGCTATTTAGACTACAGTTTTCTTATACACGCTTAGAGCAAAACCACTGGTCAGCCCACCTGAACCTTCCTCCTCGTTAGCTGTTCTGAAATTTTACCGTGCTTAACATTACAGCGAAGAGGTAAAAGGAATGTCTAACGATAAAACAACAACTCAATGCCCTTTTCACCGTGGCAATGCTGATGAAATACATCAGCGAGCTGAAGATTACTCAGCGCCCGCCCTGACAACCAATCAAGGGCTAGAGATTTCAGATAATCAAAACTCGCTCCATATGTTGGGCAAAGGTCCAACGCTGTTAGAAGATTTTATCCTGCGCGAAAAAATCACCCACTTTGACCATGAGCGTATTCCCGAGCGTATCGTTCACGCCCGAGGGAGTGCAGCCCATGGTTACTTTGAGCTAACGGAATCCTTAGCTGAATACACCACCGCCAAAGTACTGACCGAAGTTGGCAAAAAAACGCCAATGTTTGCCCGTATTTCAACCGTCGCTGGTGGTGCAGGCTCTGTGGATACTCCGCGTGATATTCGTGGCTTTGCGTTAAAATTTTATACCGAGCAAGGTAACTGGGATATTGTCGGTAACAACGTTCCGGTCTTTTTTATTCAAGATGCGATTAAATTTCCTGACTTAATTCATGCGGTAAAAATGGAGCCTGATCGCGGTTTTCCTCAAGCTGCCAGTGCTCACGATACCTTTTGGGATTTTGTTTCCTTAATGCCTGAATCGATGCACACTGTAATGTGGGTTATGAGTGATCGCGCTATTCCTCGCAGTTTACGTATGATTGAAGGCTTTGGCGTGCACAGTTTTCGCTTGATTAATGCAGAAGGTAAATCCACCTTTGTTAAGTTTCACTGGAGACCCAAACTCGGCGTTCAGTCAACCTTGTGGGATGAAGCCGTAAAAATTGCCGGTGCGGATCCTGATTACCATCGCCGCGATTTATTTGAAGCAATTACCCAAGGGCATTACCCAGAATGGGAGTTTTCGGTTCAATTATTTACTGAAGAACAAGCCGCGCAGTTTCCGTTTGATCATCTAGATCCAACAAAGCTCATTCCCGAAGAATTAGTGCCGCTTAAAGTTATCGGCCGTTTTGTACTTAATAAGATGCCTGATAATTTTTTTGCCGAAACCGAGCAAGTGGCATTCTGTCCGGCCAATATCGTGCAGGGCATTGATTTTAGTAATGATCCACTACTGCAAGGCCGATTATTTTCTTACTTAGATACCCAGCTCTCGCGTTTAGGTGGCCCTAATTTTCAACAAATCCCCATTAATGCGCCTAAATGCCCGTTTGCCAATCAGCAACGCGATGGCCACATGCAAATGCAGATCCCTAAAGGCCGAGTGGCTTATGAGCCCAGCTCACTAGAGCCGCAATCACCTAAAGCAACCACAGCAGGCTTTGCTAGTTATACGCACGATGAAAACAATCAAGTTAAAGGTCGCGTGCGTCCTGAAAGTTTTGCTGATCATTATTCACAAGCGCGGCAGTTTTACTGCAGCCAAACGCCTGAAGAGCAACGGCATATTCAGTCAGCCTATGCCTTTGAGTTATCCAAAGTCGAAACGCTAGCAGTACGCGAGCGCATGATCAGTCACTTACTTAATATTGATCAAACACTAGCCAAGGCAGTAGCTGAGCAACTGAATATAAAGCCATTGCCTAAAGCCTTTAGCACCGCAACTCCCGCCACAGATCAACCTGTTTCACCTGCCCTACAAACCATTGGCAAAATGCAAAATACTCTGCAAGGTCGCACAGTGGGCATTTTGATCGCCAATAAAAGTAATGCTGAGCAAATTCACGGCATTCAGTCGGCCGCTGAACAAGCGGGTGCCATTGTCAAAATCATTGCGCTTAAAACAGGCGATATTACGCTGTCTGATGGCTCCACAATCACTGCAGATGGCAAGTTAGCAGGCATGCCCTCGGTAATCTTAGATGCAGTAGCACTGGTACTCATGCCCGATGAGGTGACTCAACTTAAAACCAATATCGCCGCCATTAGCTTTATTAACGATGCCTATTATCATTGTAAGGCAATTGCTCACTGTAAAGGCTCACAAGCCTTGCTGGATCATTGCCATATCACTAAAGATGCGGGGATTATTCCCATTGAGCACATTGCAGACTTTATCACTGCGGCTAAACAACGTTTCTATCAGCGTGAACCATAACTCCTAACACTTAACGCAAGTTAAGCCGCTAATCGCAGCTATCACCCAGCTGCGATTGGTTTTAACCTAGTCCTACTGAATTTTGCGTTGCTTTTGACTTCCAGAATTCACAATAACGGGTTAAGGTGAAAGCCAAAGAAATTGATCGGCTCACTGCAGCTACCGTTTTGCCCCCGCATGTATTGACCTGCCGCATAACCAGCTCTTGAATCAGCAATTATTCATCCATTATCCTGCTTGTTTGCGCCTAAAGCGGTTGTTTTAGCCTTTGCCAGCAAGATAGCTTCAAATTTTGCTATATTTGGCCGTTTATCGGTTTCTTTGAATGATGCTATGTATAATTCTTAGCTAGCCGCACTGGATCGCCGGCTTATGCGACCTCCGACCTGTGAGTAAATGAGTAACACCATGGCTGACTTACCAATTGATGACTTAAATATTGTGTCGAATGTGACCTTGATTACGCCAGAGCAACTCAAAGCTAAAATGCCGTTAACCGAAACGGCGCATAAAACTGTTGCTACTGCCCGCCAAGTGGTGCGAGATATTTTAGATGGTAAAGACCACCGTTTATTTATTGTGATCGGCCCTTGCTCGATTCACGATCTCAAAGCCGCCCACGAGTATGCTGACCGTTTAAAAGTGTTAGCAGAAGAAGTGTCAGATACTTTATATCTCATCATGCGGGTTTATTTTGAAAAGCCGCGTACCACAGTTGGTTGGAAAGGGTTAATTAACGACCCCTATTTGGATGACACCTTCCAAATTGAAGATGGCTTACACATTGGCCGTAAATTACTGCTTGATCTGGCCGAAAAAGGTTTACCCACAGCCACTGAAGCACTTGATCCTATTACCCCGCAATACTTGCAGGATTTAATTAGCTGGTCAGCCATTGGCGCCCGTACCACTGAATCCCAGACTCACCGTGAAATGGCCTCTGGCCTATCTTCTGCAGTGGGTTTTAAAAATGGTACCGACGGCGGCTTAACCGTGGCAATTAATGCCCTGCAGTCGGTGTCAAACTCGCACCACTTTTTAGGCATTAACCAACAAGGTAGCGTGTCACTGGTTAAAACCAAAGGTAACCCTTATGGGCACGTGGTATTACGTGGCGGTAATGGTAAACCCAACTATGACTCTGTCAGTGTGGCGCTGTGCGAGCAAGAGCTGGTCAAAGCAAAAATCACGCCCAACATTATGATTGACTGCAGCCACGCTAACTCAAACAAAGACCCTGCCCTGCAACCTTTAGTGCTGGAAAATATCACCAATCAAATTGTTGATGGTAATACCTCAATTAACAGCTTGATGGTGGAAAGCCACCTTGGCTGGGGTAATCAATCAGTGCCTGAAAACCTAGAAGACTTGCAATACGGCGTTTCCATTACCGACGCCTGCATTGACTGGGAAACCACTGAAAAATGCATTCGTGATATGCATGCCAAGCTCAAGGATGTACTACCTAAGCGTAAGCGTTAAGCTTAATCAGCTAGTTAGATTTACTCGTAACACAATCAAGCAGCCTAGAGCTGCTTGATTGCTTTAAGCACCAACAAAAAGCATAAGCAAATAGCTATATATTCTTTTATGGAATAATAAGCCTTAGCTATAGTGCCCCACATCATTCGTTAATATGTGCGGAGTCACTATGAAATCTTTACTGTCTTTTTCACTGTTGGCTGCTAGCATCGCTGTCAGCAGTGCACTACAAGCCGCGCCTTTGCTTAACGTCTCCTACGATGTCATGCGCGACTTTTATAAAGAGTACAACCCGGCTTTTCAAAAGCACTGGGTGGCTGAAGGGAATAAACCGATTCAGATTCAAATGTCTCACGGCGGTTCAACCAAACAAGCCCGCTCAGTAATTGATGGCTTACCAGCAGATGTCATCACCATGAATATGGCCACGGATATTAATGCACTGCATGAGTACGGCAATCTAATTCCTGCGGATTGGGCTAAAGCCTTGCCTAATAACAGTGCTCCCTTTACCTCGGCTACGGTATTTATCGTCCGCAAAGGTAACCCGAAAAATATTCAAGACTGGCCTGACTTAGTCAAAGAAGGCACAGAAATTATTGTGCCTAACCCTAAAACCTCAGGTAATGGTCGCTACACCTACCTCTCAGCCTGGGCATATACCTTAAACAATGGTGGCTCCGAACAAGATGCAAAAAACTTTGTCGGCAAGTTATTTAAACAAGCTCCAGTCTTAGATACTGGCGGCCGTGCAGCAACCAGCTCATTTATGCAAAACAAATTAGGCGATGTCCTAATCACCTTTGAAAACGAAGCAGAAATGATTGCCCGTGAGTTTGGCCGTGGTGGTTTTGAGGTGGTTTACCCAAGTGTAAGCGCTGAAGCTGAACCTCCCGTTGCGGTGGTCGATAAGGTGGTTGATCGCAAAGGTTCAAGACCGCAGGCCGAAGCCTATCTTAAGTACTTGTGGTCTGATGAGGCGCAAAAAATTGCTGCTGAGAACTACCTGCGTCCACGCAACCAAGAGATTCTTAAACAATACGCTGACCGCTTCCCAGAAGTTGAGTTTATGCCGGTAGAAAAAACCTTTGGCCCTTGGGATCAGATTCAAAAAGAGCACTTTAATGATGGCGGTATTTTTGATCAGGTCTACGCACAATAACCCACTTGCCTGCTTGACTCTTAGCCGCTGATTTTTTCAGCGGCTTTTTGCTTTTTAAGCAAGCTGCCACCTTAAGGCTTGCATCTGATAGAATTGACTTTATTTTTCTTAGATGTTGATGCCATGTATAACCCAGCTACTACCCGTGTCATCGTTGGTATGTCCGGCGGTGTTGATTCTTCTGTGTCGGCCCTCTTGCTCTTGCAGCAAGGCTATCAGGTGGAAGGCCTGTTTATGAAAAACTGGGAAGAAGACGACGGCACTGAATACTGCACCGCCAAAGAAGACCTCGCTGACGCCCAAGCCGTATGCGATAAACTGGGGATCAAGTTGCACACTGCTAACTTTGCCGCCGAGTACTGGGACGAGGTATTTGAACACTTTTTAGAAGAGTATCAAGCGGGCCGCACACCTAACCCAGATATTTTGTGTAACCGCGAAATTAAGTTTAAAGCCTTTCTAGACTATGCTCATCACTTAGGCGCTGATCTAATTGCCACCGGTCATTATGTTCGCCGCTTAGACATTGATGGTGAAAGCCGTCTATATAAAGGTCTTGATAACAACAAAGACCAAAGTTATTTCTTACATGCGGTTGGTGGCACAGAAATTGGCCAAAGCTTGTTTCCCGTGGGTGAACTAGAAAAACCAGCGGTTCGCGCTCTAGCCGAGCAACATGGCTTAATCACCGCAAAAAAGAAAGACTCTACTGGCATCTGCTTTATTGGCGAGCGACGCTTTACTGACTTTTTAAAACAGTATTTACCCGCTCAACCTGGTGAGATTCAAACCGTAGACGGCGAAGTCATTGGCCAGCACAGCGGTCTGATGTACCACACCATTGGTCAGCGCCAAGGCTTAGGTATTGGTGGCCTAAAAGATGCCAGCGAAGAGCCTTGGTACGTACTTGCTAAAGATCTAGCGCGTAACGTACTGATTGTCGGCCAAGGTAATGAGCATCCGTGGCTCTATTCGCGCAGTTTAACGGCCAGTGAAATCTTTTGGATTAATCCCATTGATTTAAGCCAACCATTGCAGCTGAGCGCTAAAGTTCGCTATCGCCAGCCTGATCAGCGCTGCGTCCTGAGCCGTACCGAGCAAGGCTATGTGGTGACCTTTGAGCAACCACAGCGTGCCGTAACGCCAGGCCAGTCGATTGTGTTTTATCAAGACGATCTGTGCTTAGGTGGCGGCGTCATTGAAACCACCCAACCTTGGGATGAGGAGATCCAACGACCATGAGTATTGAGCAAGAACGTTTAATTGCCTTAGCCGGTGTTTTTCAAGCTGCCGCAGCAGTCGATCGTTTAGCTCAAACTGGGCAAACGCCCAGCGGCACCTTAAGTTGCCTACTAAATAGTCTGTTAATTACCAACCCGCAAAACACCTTAGAAGTGTATGGTGGCGATGACTTAAATCTGCGCGATGGCTATAAAGCCTTAGAGGCAGCATTGCGCCGTGATCCAGGTAACTTGCCTCGCCAAACCTTGCGCTATGCGCTGAATTTAATCACCCTAGAAGCCCAGTTAGAGCGCAATGAGGAGCTGATTGATGTCATCAGCCAACGCTTGCCCTTGATTCAAACCAAGGTCGAGCAATTTGGCTTGACCCATGACAATGTGATTGCTTCCTTAGGCGCGCTCTACCAAGACACAGTCAGTACCTTTAAACAGCGTATTCAAGTACATGGTGATATGCGCTATCTGCAACAGGAGATGGTCGCCGCTAAAGTGCGTGCCCTCTTACTCGCCGGAATTCGCAGCGCCATGCTCTGGCGACAACTGGGTGGTCACCGCTGGCAGCTGGTATTTAGTCGCAAAAAAATGCTCAATCTACTGACCCAACGTCCTAGCTTCTGATGCAAGAGAGCCAACCACTACAAGGCGCTCTCTTGTTGGGAGTTTCTGCCTTACTCTTTGCTTTGATGGGGGTGGCTATCCGTTACGCCACCCAGTCTGGGATTAACAACGAAATCGTGGTGTTTTCAAGAAACCTCGTTGGCGTTATCTTTTTTTTACCGCTGCTACTACGTAAAGGCCTAGCGCCTCTTAAAACCACGCGCCTTAAATCGCACTTCTTACGTACCTTTTCGGGTCTTGCGGCGATGTATTGCTTTTTTTACGCAATCGCGCACTTACCCCTAGCTGACGCCATGCTGTTTACTTACTCAGCACCTATTTTTACCCCAATTATTGCCTACTTTTGGCTCAAAGAGCCGCTGACCCCAAGGGTATTAGTTTTTTCAGCCATTGGTTTACTCGGCGTAGCACTAGTAGCCAAGCCTTCTAATAGCTTGTTTAACAGCCTGTCCTTGATTGGTTTAGCTGCCAGCTTACTCGCTGCCATTGCCTATGTTTCAATTCGGCAAATGAGCGATACCGAGCCTGCCTATCGGATAGTGTTTTATTTTGCCTTCTTTAGTGCCTTAGTGTCCGCCGTGCCACTGACTTGGGCTTGGCAAACGCTAACCCACGCCCAACTGCTTTGGCTGGGACTCGCTGGACTACTGGCCGCCTTTGCTCAGATCACCATGTCAAGGGCCTACACTTTGGCACCGCCATCCATTATCTCGCCGGTAGCCTATAGTGCGATTATTTTTGCCGGCTTACTGGCTTGGTTTTTTTGGCAAGAAACCCCTGATCCACTCTCGATTGGTGGTGCAGTTTTAATCATTAGCGCCAGCCTAATGTCATTGTTCCTGCGTAAACGCTAAACCCTAGGGCCTGTTTGTAGTACACTGCCCGCCTGTTTTGGTCTGATTGCAAGAGAATATCCATGCTGCTTTCTTCACTTACTGCTGTATCACCTGTCGATGGCCGTTATGGCAGTCGCACCGCTGCACTTCGCCCTATTTTCAGTGAGTACGGACTGATCCGTAATCGCGTACTCGTTGAAGTACGCTGGTTACAACGTCTGGCTGCACATCAAGGCATTACTGAAGTTGCACCCTTTTCAGAACAAGCTAATGCCCTGCTTAATCAGTTAGCTGAAAACTTTGAACTCCAGCACGCCGAGCGGGTAAAAGAGTTTGAGCGCACCACTAACCACGACGTCAAGGCGGTGGAGTATCTGCTCAAAGAACAAGCGCAACAATTACCTGAGCTGGCTAAAATCAGTGAATTTATTCACTTTGCTTGCACCAGTGAAGACATTAACAACCTGTCCCACGCGCTGATGTTACGTGAAGGCCGCGATCAAGTGGTGCTGCCACTAATGCAGCAAGTAGCCGATAAGCTACGTGAGCTTGCCCATGAGTTTGCTGAAGTGCCAATGCTGTCACGCACCCATGGCCAGCCGGCCTCTCCCACTACTCTTGGTAAAGAGTTAGCCAACGTAGTGTACCGTCTAGAGCGCCAAATCGAGCAAATTAAAGCCATTCCATTACTTGGTAAAATTAATGGCGCCGTAGGTAACTACAACGCCCACTTATCTGCCTACGCTGATATTGACTGGGAAGCCAATGCCAAAGACTTTATTGAAAATGATTTAGGCCTTAGCTGGAACCCCTACACCACGCAAATCGAACCACACGATTACATCGCAGAGTTGTTTGATGCGGTAGCTCGTTTCAATACTATTTTAATTGACCTCGATCGCGACATTTGGGGCTACATTTCCATCGGTTATTTCAAGCAAAAAACCGTTGCGGGTGAAATTGGCTCATCCACCATGCCACACAAAGTTAACCCGATTGATTTTGAAAACTCTGAGGGTAACCTTGGTATCGCCAACGCTATTTTCCAGCATTTGGCCAGCAAATTACCTGTTTCACGCTGGCAGCGTGACCTCACCGACTCTACGGTACTACGTAACCTAGGCGTTGGTTTTGGCCACAGCATTATTGCCTACGAAGCCACACTAAAAGGTCTGGGTAAACTAGAGTTAAATGCGCCCCGTTTAGCTGAAGATTTAGACAACTGCTGGGAGGTCTTAGCCGAGCCGGTACAAACCGTCATGCGTCGCTACGGTATTGAAAATCCCTATGAAAAGCTCAAAGATTTAACCCGCGGTAAAGGCATTACTCCCGATGCGTTGCTGGCCTTTATTGACACCCTTGAATTGCCAGAACAGGCCAAGCAAGAGTTACGTCAATTAACCCCAAGCAATTACATTGGTAATGCCATCACGCAAGCTAAGCGCATCTAAGTTAGACACATTTTGTGTGCTTAACTCGCTCAAAGTGCCTGATAATGTCAGGCACTTTTTGTTTTAATATCGTCCTAAATTTAGCTGGCTGGAGTTTACCTTGCCCAATTCCCAGATGCCCCTTGAAGTCCTTGGCGGCCTAACCGCGGACGTTTTTTTACGCGATTACTGGCAAAAAAAGCCACTCATCATTCGCCAGGCCTTTCCCAACTTTATAACCCCGCTCGCCTCCGATGAGCTCGCCGGCTTATCCCTAGAGGAAGAACTAGAGTCACGCATTATTATTGAGCATGGCGAAACACCTTGGCAGCTCAAGCATGGGCCCTTTACCGAAACAACCTTTGCTGAACTTCCTGCCAGTCACTGGACGCTATTGGTTCAAGCGGTTGACCAGTTTATTCCTGAAGTGCAAGAAATTTTGCAGCACTTTAACTTTCTGCCCAGCTGGCGAATTGATGATGTCATGATTAGCTTTGCTACAGAAGGCGGCAGTGTGGGGCCACACTACGACAATTACGATGTATTTTTATTGCAAACCGAAGGCCATCGGCGCTGGAAAGTTGGGCAATTTTGTGATCATAGCAGCCCCTTATTAGCACACGACAGCCTACGTTTACTGGCACACTTTGAACAGTCGGAGGAATGGGTGTTAGCGCCCGGCGATATGCTGTATTTACCGCCCTGTTTAGCCCACTGGGGAATTGCCGAAGATAACTGCCAAACCTGGTCAGTGGGTTTTCGCGCACCCAGCGCTGCCGAAGTACTGACCCATTACACCGACTACCTCACACGCTTTATTCCTGATGAAGATCGCTTTAGCGATAGCAATCGCAGCCCCCTGACTGATAGCGCTGAAATTCGCGCCGAAGACTTAGCGCAAGTCAAACGTTTACTGACCGAACATCTCAGTGATGATCGTTTACTACTCAGCTGGTTTGGCCAGTTTATGACTGATCCCAAATACCCCGAGCGCGTGCAAGGCATCGAGATCGACTTAGACTCTTTGCTCGAAGCCCTCCAGCAAGGTGCGCTTTTAGTGCGCAACCCTTCAGCTCGCCTAGCCTGGAGCCAGGTCACACTCGAGGGTGAAACCGGCCTCTTGTTCTTTGTTAGTGGTAATAGCCGCTTATTGTCTGCCAAGTTAGCACAATTGCTGACTTTACTCTGCTCTGCAGATGCGCTTCACTTAGCCAATTTAGCTCCTTGGCTTGAATCCGAGGAAGCCACTACACTGATTGTTGAATTAGTTAAACAAGGCAGTCTGGAGTTTGCCGATGAATGATATCCACGTAAGAATTGCCGATTGGAATCATGACAATGCGGATTTACGCCGTATTCGTGAGAGTGTGTTTCAACAAGAACAAGGTGTACCTGCCGAACAAGAATGGGACAGCGAAGACGATACCGCGACCCACTTTTTAGCTTTTGAAGGCCAGTTTGCTGTGGGAACTGCGCGCTTATTACCAGATGCTAGTATTGGTCGCGTTGCGGTTTTGAAAGACTGGCGCGGTATGCATATTGGCGAGCTGATTATGCAAGCAGTGATTGCCGAAGCCGAGCGCCAAGGTATGCAAGAACAAATTCTCACTGCACAAACCCATGCTACTGCATTTTATGAGCGCTTAGGCTTTAAGGTCACCAGTGAAGAGTTTATTGAAGCGGGCATTCCCCATGTTGAAATGCTTCGTCGCAGTACTCCCTAAGCGCTTTCTGGGCAGCAACTATCGATACCCTTTGAGTGGGCTGCTACTGGGCAGCCTGCTCAGCAGCGCTAGCTTTGCCGCCACCGAACTGGCCCAAGTGCACTAACGCTGCGCGGATGACTTGCATCCCTCTTTGCAAAGCGTTCTTAGTGACCAAGAACGTATTGTTAGTCAGGGTAATCAATTAGAGATTAATAGTCCTACGCCACAATTCGTCAACTGGTGCAGCGACTTGATACGGAACCACAGATGCTGCTGATTAGCATTGATCGCACAGGTATGGCACACAGCGAACAAGACTCGATTAAGCTCGGCGGCAGTTTTTCGGTAGTAGATGGGCATCGGGTTATTATTGACCCTACTGACCAGCGTGAAATTACTCGCCAGAGACAGTACTCGCAACAACAAGGCATTGAGCTAGTGCGCACTCTAGAAGGCAGTGCTTATTAGCCAGCAACAACAGCACCCCACTACCAACACTTACCCAATGGGACTTTGCATCGCTATTCTGGCTACGAACAGAGTTGCTCCCAGCTGCAACTTAGAGTGCAACTGCAAGGACAGTGCACACTCATCAACTTAGACGATCAGCAAATTCAACCCGCAACTAACCATGCACCAAGGCAAACGCAACAGCTTAGCAGTCAGATCACTACAGAATTAGGTCAATGGATTGATTTAGGCAGTCTTTCTAGCATGAGCCAAGAGACTAACCGTGGCCTTACCGCACGCCAACAAGCCCATAGACAGCAGACTTCAGGCATAAAAATTAAAGTTGAGCAACTCAATTAAGTTTTTTGTAGTTTTTGTAGTGGCATAAAAAAAACACTACAAATCGTTTGACGAACGGTCGATTAAAGCGCATCATACCCCTGCTTCTGAGTAAAGAGCAGCTGCAGAGTGCACAGCAGCCTTGAGCTTAAGCTTGTGGCAGCAGGGTGATAACGAGCAACGATTGATTAGTAGATTACCTTAGTAATCGGCCCAGGTAGCGGATCTCAACAACTGTTGACGTAGCAGACCATAATCAGCGCCAACCTCTTCCACAGTCATGCCCTCTGAACCAGAACGCAACCGCGCCACCTAGCATCCACTTTCAAGTTCGGTTGTGCGTGGCAAGTTAACGCTGTACCCAATACTTTTTTTGAAGGATTGACCATGTCAACTTATCAGAACGAAATTAAGGCAATTGCCGCTCTTAAAGATAAAGCCGGTAGCGGCTGGAGTGCGATCAACCCTGAGTACGCTGCTCGTATGCGCATTCAGAACCGTTTCAAAACCGGTTTAGATATCGCCAAATACACTGCAGCCATCATGCGTAAAGATATGGCTGAGTACGATGCCGACTCTTCTGTATACACCCAGTCACTGGGCTGCTGGCACGGTTTCATTGGTCAGCAAAAACTGATCTCCATCAAGAAGCACTTACAAACCACTAACAAGCGCTACCTCTACCTCTCAGGTTGGATGGTTGCTGCTCTGCGTTCAGAGTTTGGTCCACTACCTGACCAATCCATGCACGAGAAAAACTCTGTTGCACACCTGATCGAAGAGCTCTACACCTTCTTACGTCAAGCTGATACCCGTGAACTAGATCTTCTGTTCACTGCGTTAGACAAAGCACGTAAAGCAGGCGACAAAGCTGAAGAAGCTGCGATCTTAAACCAGATCGAAAACTTCGAAACTCACGTAGTACCTATCATTGCTGACATTGATGCTGGTTTCGGTAACGAAGAAGCCACCTACTTAATGGCTAAGCAAATGATCGAAGCAGGTGCTGCAGCGATTCAGATCGAAAACCAAGTATCTGACGAGAAGCAGTGTGGTCACCAAGACGGTAAAGTAACCGTTCCACACGCTGACTTCCTAGCTAAAATCAACGCTGTACGTTACGCGTTCCTAGAATTAGGCGTTGACGACGGTGTAATCGTTGCCCGTACTGACTCCTTAGGCGCTGGCTTAACCAAGCAAATCGCAGTAACTAACGAGCCAGGCGACTTAGGCGACCAGTACAACAGCTTCCTAGATGGCGACTACATCAATGATGCTAGCGAAATCGAGAACGGCGACGTTGTAATCAAATCTAACGGTAAACTGCTGAAGCCTAAGCGCTTAGCCAGCGGCTTATTCCAGTTCCGCGAAGGCACCGGTTTTGACCGCGTTGTTCTAGACTGCGTAACTTCTCTACAAAACGGTGCAGACTTACTCTGGATCGAAACCGAGAAGCCACACGTTGGTCAGATCGCTGAAATGGTTAACGAAATCCGTAAGACTGTTCCAGACGCTAAGCTGGTGTACAACAACAGCCCATCGTTCAACTGGACACTGAACTTCCGTCAGCAAGTATTTGATGACTGGGCAGCAGAAGGTAAAGACGTATCAGCTTACGATCGTGACCGCTTAATGAGCGCTGACTACGACGGTACTGAGCTGTGCGACGAAGCCGATGCACGCATCCAGAGCTTCCAGAAAGATGCTTCACGTGAAGCAGGTATCTTCCACCACTTAATTACCCTGCCGACCTACCACACGGCAGCACTGTCCACTGACAACCTAGCTAAAGGTTACTTCGGTGAGCAAGGTATGCTGGCTTACGTTGAAGGCGTACAGCGTAAAGAAATCCGCCAAGGTATTGCGTGCGTACGTCACCAAAACATGGCTGGTTCTGACATCGGTGATACTCACAAAGAGTACTTCTCTGGTGACGCAGCGCTGAAAGCAAGCGGTGAAGACAACACCATGAATCAGTTCGATAACGTTTAATCGCTATCACTGATTAGTCAGGCTTACCACTGACACAAAAAACCCCAGCAACGTGCTGGGGTTTTTTATTGGCCTCAAAACGCTAAGCCTAAACTTTGCTGCGCTCGCTCGGCCTCCGTGCGCCGGCGACAATTTTTTCTACCGCTTTAGCCGCAGCAGCCATACCAAAAGTAGCTGTCACCATCATCACCGCACCAAACCCGCCGGCACAATCAAGCTTAACCCCTTCACCTACAAACTGCTTGCTCTGACACACTCCACCATCAGGTTTGGGGTATTTCAGCTGCTCTGTTGAAAACACACAAGGCACGGAGTAATGCCTGCCGGGCGTGCGCGAGAAATTATAATCACGGCGCAACAACCCTCGCACCTTGGCTGCCAATGGGTCATTAAAGGTTTTATTTAAATCAGTGACTTGAATCTGGGTTGGATCAATCTGTCCACCTGCCCCGCCAGTAGTGACTAATTGAATTTTTCGACGCTTGCACCAAGCAATCAATGCCGCTTTGGCAGCCACACTATCAATGGCATCAACCACAAAATCTAAATCTTCAGTGATGTACTCTGCCATGGTCTCGCGGGTTACAAAATCAGGCACCGCATGCACAATACAGGCCGGATTAATTTGCCAAATACGCTCAGCGACTACCTCAACTTTTAATTGCCCCACGGTGCTCTCTAAGGCGGGCATTTGCCGGTTAATGTTTGTCACACAGACATCATCCAAGTCAAATAACGACAACTCGCCCACGCCACTGCGCGCCAAAGCTTCTGCCACCCACGATCCTACGCCACCTATTCCAACCACTGCGACATGGGCTGCCTGCAAGCGTGCTAGACCCTGCTTACCGTATAAGCGCTCAATACCACCAAAGCGTTGCTCTATCATGCTCAATTCACCCAGTAATTTTTGGCTATTGTACCCAATTCAACTGACGCAGTAAGGGTAATGCCTGCCTAAAGCTGGCCGGTTAGCGCTTCAAGCTATGTTAAGATAGCGGCACTAATTGTTTGACTGGTCGAGATACAGCAATGAAATTTGTCCACCAACGTGAAGAGCTTAAAGAAGGTGATACCGTCGTTATTACCTGCTCCCAACCCTGCAATATTCGCTTAATGAATGATGCTAACTTTCGCAGCTTTAAAAACGGCGGTCGTCACAGCTACCATGGCGGCCTGTTTGATCGCTTTCCAGCTCGGATTAAGATCCCCAAGGACGGCGCTTGGAATATCACCTTAGATACTGCCAATCGCCGAGCGATCAGTGTCACACGCAAGATTAACTTTACCCACAGCATTAAGATTATTCGGCAAAAATAATGACTCAGCGCCTGCCTCCGCTTATTTGCCCTCTGTGCCGCACACCGCTTAAGCCTCATCTCAATAGCTTAAGGTGTGAGCAGCAGCACAACTTTGACCGCGCTAAACAGGGCTATTACCATCTACTGCCGGTCCAGCATAAAAAAAGCCGTGAGCCAGGCGACAATCAAGCGATGGTTGAAGCACGCCGCCGGTTTCTCGGGCAGCAGTTTTACCTACCGATTGCCGAGCAGCTTAGTCAGGCAGCGCAACAGATAGCCCCTAACCACTGGCTCGATATCGGTTGCGGCGAAGGTTTCTACACCCAACACTTAGGCCGGCAGCTAAGCCATAGCCAAGGCATAGGTTTGGATATCTCTAAAGAAGCAGTTAAGCACGCCAGCAGCAAGCATTCGCCAATCACTTGGCTGGTGTCTAGTATGAATAATCTTCCCGTTGCCGATCAGTCAATAGCGCTAATCACTAGCTTATTTAGCCCGCTCGACTGGCAAGAGTGTGCACGAGTACTCGCGCCCAACGGGCAAGTACTTAAAGTTAGTCCGGCTAGCCAGCATTTAATTGAGCTACGCCAACAACTCTATGCGCAAGTGCATGCATATGACGACAATAAGCATGCCCAAGAAGCGCCTAAGACATTTAACCTAAGTCGCAGCGAGTACCTCAGTTTCAGCCTTGAACTGCCCACTGCTCAAGATCGCGCAGACTTACTGGCCATGACGCCCCATGGCTGGCGAGCAGCTGAAGAAAAGCGCCAACACTTTATTAATCATCCACAAACGGTCACAGTTGCAGTACGCTTTGACTGGTTTTCACTTAGTTGAGGGACAGAGGATGCGCCAGCCAGATATCGAAATCTACCTTAAAGACTGCGACCTAGAGGCTGTTAGTCACTGGCTTAGCACAGCCTTGGCAGCTACCCCCCACTGGCTGACGAAAGGGCAAATCAGCCAAGCGCTGATCGCGCAACTGCCTGTTACTTGGTTTAAACATGCGGTAGGCAAATGGAACAGCCTATTAATTGAAAGCGCTGATAGCCCTTGGGCCACTGATTTAGACTGCGCTCAAGCCGCTTACGCCACACTTGGGGTTGAGGTTCGTTGCTCTTTAGGCGGCTGGCAAGAAAGCCAAGGCGAAGCTGATGCTGATCAGTGGCTGAAAGTGAATGCCGAGGGCGTGACCGAATTTACCTGGCGAATTTAAGAACAATTCACGACATAAAAGCTCTTGAGCTTTGATAGAAAAGAGTCAAAAAAGGCCATCATAATGATGGCCTTTAATTTGCTAAGTGAACCAGCTAAGGATTAATCAACCCAAACCCGCGCATTGCGGAACATCCGTAACCAAGCGCCATCCTCTTGCCACTCCTCAGGGTGCCAAGAGTTTTGCACCGCACGGAATACCCGCTCAGGGTGCGGCATCATAATGGTTGCACGTCCGTCACGGCTGGTTAAGCCAGTAATACCACGCGCCGAGCCGTTAGGGTTAGCAGGGAAAGCTTCCGTTACTTTGCCGTAGTTATCCACATAACGTAAGCCCACACAGCCTGATAAATCAGACTCAAGCAATGCTTCTTGGCTTGGGTATTCCACTTGCCCTTCACCATGGGCAACCACTACTGGTAAACGCGATCCGGCCATTCCTTGCAGGAAGATTGATGGCGACTCTTGCACTTCAACCATGGCTACCCGTGCTTCAAACTGCTCGGAGCGGTTACGCACAAAGCGTGGCCAGAATTCTGCCCCAGGAATCAGCTCTTGAAGGTTAGACAGCATTTGACAACCATTACATACGCCTAAGGTAAAGCTATCGGCCCGCTCAAAGAAAGCAGCAAAGTTATCGCGCGCTTTGTTATTAAACAGAATCGATTTAGACCAGCCACCGCCAGCCCCTAAAACGTCACCGTAAGAGAAGCCACCACAAGCAGCTAAGCCTTTAAAGCTCGCCAAATCAATGCGACCTGCCAGAATGTCGCTCATATGTACGTCAACAGCTGCAAAGCCTGCCTTATCAAAGGCAGCAGCCATTTCCACATGGCCATTCACACCCTGCTCACGCAACACAGCTACTTTAGGACGCACACCTTTATTGATGTATGGCGCAGCAATATTTTGGTTGATATCAAATGTTACTTTGGCCGACAAGCCAGGATCTTGCTCGTCTAATAGCGCATCAAACTCTTGCTCAGCACATTCTTCGTTGTCCCGTAAGCGCTGAATCTGGTAACTGGTTTCAGTCCAGATACGCTGTAAAATACGACGCTCACCAACAAATAAGTCATTGCCAGCAAAGCTAATGCGTACTTGGCCACCGGTTACCGGCTGCCCAATAGGCTTAACGCAATCAGCTAAACCATTTTGCTCAAACATAGCCAATACCGCTGCACGGTCAGCTTGAGCAATTTGAATCACTGCTCCTAACTCTTCGTTAAATAACGCTGCCATGGTATCGTCTGCAGAAGAGCACAACTCATCCAGCGTGAGCTGTAAACCACAATGACCGGCAAACGCCATTTCAATCGCAGCAGCGGCTAATCCACCATCTGAACGGTCATGGTAAGCCAGTAATTTGCCTTGTTGATTTAACGCTTGGATTGAGTCAAAGAATCCTTTGAGATCGGCAGCCCGATCAACGTCTGGTACGCTTTGACCTACTTGGCTATACACCTGCGCCAAAATAGAAGCCCCCATCCGATTTTGCCCGCGGCCCAAATCAATCAGTAGAAGTTCGCTAGCGCCTTTGTCTAAACGCAGCTCTGGAGTCAAGGTACGACGCACATCTTGAACCGGTGCAAAGCCTGTAATCACCAGCGATAACGGTGAAATTACTGCTTTGTCTTCGCCTTGCTCTTGCCAGTTGGTTTGCATCGACATCGAGTCTTTACCCACTGGAATGGTAATACCAAGCTCAGGGCAAAGCTCCATACCCACCGCTTTAACGGTTTCGTATAAACGTACATCTTCGCCCGGGTGCCCAGCTGCCGCCATCCAGTTCGCGGATAAACGAATATCAGACACCTTAGCGATAGCGGCTGCGGCTAAGTTAGTGACCGCTTCACCAACCGCCATACGACCAGATGCAGGCGCATCTAATACGGCCAATGGTGTACGCTCACCCATCGCCATGGCTTCACCAGTGTATACATCAAAACTGGTGGCAGTCACAGCACAATCTGCCACTGGTACTTGCCACGGTCCCACAAACTGATCACGGGCGACAAGTCCAGTCACAGAACGATCACCAATGGTGATTAAGAATTTTTTGCTAGCCACGGCTGGATGACGTAAAACACGTTCAATCGCCTCTTGCATAGGCGCTGCAGCGGCGGAGAAATCATCGCCGATCTCAGCTTCACGGGTAACCGAACGATGCATCCGTGGTGCTTTACCTAATAAGACCTCCAGCGGCATGTCCACTGGCTTATTATTAAAATGACTGTCTTCTACGGTGAGCTGGCGTTCTTCAGTGGCCTCACCTACTACGGCAAACGGGCAACGTTCACGCTCACAGATCTCAGTAAAGAGCGCCAAATCTTTGGCATCAACCGACAATACATAACGCTCTTGGGATTCGTTACACCAAATCTCAAGCGGGCTCATACCTGGCTCATCATTAGGAATATTGCGTAAGTTAAATACGCCACCGCGTCCCGCATCATTCACCAACTCAGGGAAAGCGTTAGATAAACCGCCGGCACCCACGTCGTGAATAAATTTAATCGGGTTGTTCTCCCCCATTTGCCAGCAGCGATCGATCACTTCTTGGCAGCGACGCTCCATTTCTGGGTTATCCCGTTGCACCGAAGCAAAATCTAAGTCAGCCGAGCTACTACCGGTTGCCATGGAGGAAGCAGCACCGCCACCTAAACCAATCAGCATCGCAGGACCACCCAGCACAATCAGCTTGCCACCAACGGAGATTTCGTCTTTCTGAACGTGATCTTCACGGATATTCCCCATACCACCAGCCAACATAATCGGCTTGTGGTAACCCCGCACTTCTTCACCGCGTGGGGTATTAATGCTTTGCTCAAAGGTACGGAAATAACCGGTTAACGCAGGACGACCAAACTCGTTGTTAAACGCCGCGCCACCTAAAGGACCTTCTAGCATGATATCCAGCGGCGTTACGATACGCTCTGGCTTACCGTAGGCTTTTTCCCACGGCTGCTCAAACCCTGGAATATTTAAGTTAGAAACAGTAAATCCGGTTAAACCCGCTTTCGGTTTAGCACCGCGACCGGTCGCTCCTTCGTCACGGATTTCACCACCAGAACCGGTTGATGCGCCAGGGAAAGGCGCAATCGCCGTGGGGTGGTTGTGGGTTTCCACCTTCATCAAAATATGCACGGGCTGTTCAATCGCCGCATATTCTTTAGTGGCAGGATTAGGATAGAAACGACCGGCAGTAAACCCTTCCATTACTGCCGCGTTATCTTTATACGCTGACAGCACACCTTCACTGTTCATTTGATAGGTGTTTTTAATCATTGCAAACAGGGATTTTTCTTGGGCTTCGCCATCAATATCCCAGCTGGCATTAAAGATTTTATGGCGGCAGTGCTCTGAGTTTGCTTGGGCAAACATCATGAGTTCAACATCATTAGGATTGCGGCCTAACTTAGTAAAGCTTTCGACTAAGTAATCAATTTCATCTTCAGCTAACGCAAGGCCTAAACTAATATTTGCCGCAACTAATGCCTCACGCCCTTCAGTCAATACCGGCACCGAACTCATTGGCTTCGGCTGTGCATGGTTAAATAGCGCCGAGGCTTCTTCCATCGCGCCGAGTACCAGCTCGGTCATCCGATCATGCAAGCTAGCGGCTAATTGTTGGGCGTCGGCATCGGATAACTCACCCGCCACGTAGTAGGCAATCCCGCGCTCAATTCGCTCAATCTTGGCCAAACCACAGTTTTGTGCGATATCTGTTGCCTTACTTGACCACGGAGAAATCGTGCCAAAACGTGGCACCACTAGAAATAAACGGCCTGCGGGCTCTTGCTGAGCAACGGTTGGACCGTACTGCAAAAGACGGCTAAGGGTTTGCCCTTCTTCACTGCTTAATGCCGAAGATACTTCTACAAAGTGAGCAAACTCGGCATACAAACCAGTAACAGCAGGAACTTTTTGGGTTAATTGCTCGAGCAATTTTCCGTGTCGAAACGGGGAAAGAGCGGGTGCGCCGCGCAAAATCAGCATCGTTGTGACAGCCTCTAACGAGTGAGTGCAAAATGACTGGCTATTCTAGTCAGCATCCACTGATTTAGCCATTCAAATTCAGGTATTGGTCAGAATGAAATCATGAAAAACCAGCCAAAGAGTGCAGTCAATTAAGCCACAAGACCTTGTGTTTTAATCTAAAGTACAACTTAACCGCGAATAATTACTCTTTGAATGTTCTTCTTAAGATTCAGTATACTGCGCCAATGTTACCACAAGCCTTGCGCCGCTACGCGCTCTTCTACGTAATTTTCCTAGGCTTACTGCTGTTAAGTCTGGCCAGCTGTTCACGCCCTGAGCCCACGTTACTTGAGCACGTTTTACGCTCTGGCGAATTGCATATTATTACCCGAAACAGTCCTGCCACCTATTTTCAAGACCGCAACGGTGAAACTGGCTTTGAATACGAACTGGCCAATCAGTTTGCCAAGCATCTTGGTGTGCGCTTAAAAGTTGAAACGGTAGACAACTTAGATGAGCTGTATCAACGCTTAGCCAGTGAACAGTCTGGCACCCCCATTCTCGCGGCCGCCGGATTGGTAAAAACCCAGCTCCGTAGCGATCAAGTGATGTATTCCAATGGTTATCTTGAAGTCAAACCTCAGATTATTTATCGTCAAGGCGCTGAGCGACCCAAAAATGTTGCACAGCTGATCGGTAAAAAAATCACTGTTTTACAAGGCGGCTACCATGCCGAAATTATGCGTGATCAACAGCACCAACATCCTGAGCTGACATTTAATCAATCGGATAAAGTGGAAATTGTTGATCTATTACGCTTAGTCAATGAGCGCAAAATTGATGCCACCCTAGTTAGTTCTAATGAGCTGGCCATTAACCAAGTGTATTTTTCAGAAGTACGGGTGGCCTTTACCCTAAAGCCGTTTCAGCAACAGGTGTGGGCTATGGCTAAGTCAGAAGATACTAGCCTGCTGGCTGCAGCGAACGAGTTTCTGAGCCTAGAGAGCACCAAGGAGCTGCTGCAGCAACTTGAAGAGCGTTACTACGGCCATTTAGATACGCTTGGCTATGTAGGCGCTTATACTTTTGCCCGTCATTTGAAACAGCGCTTGCCCAGTTTTGAGCGTTTCTTTAAGCAAGCAGCCAAAGAGCTAGAGCTGGATTGGCGCTTACTCGCAGCCATGGGTTATCAAGAGTCACACTGGCAGCCAGAAGCCACCTCAAAAACCGGCGTGCGCGGCCTAATGATGCTGACCTTGCCAACCGCTAAAGAAATGGGGGTCACCGACCGCCTTGACCCCAAACAGAGTATTTTTGGCGGTGCGCGCTACATCAAAAAAATCATTCAAGACTTGCCCGCAGGCATCCATGAAGACGATCGTATTTGGTTTGCCCTAGCTGCCTATAACGTAGGTATGGGGCACCTCTATGATGCGCGTGGATTAGCCCGCCAAGAAGGCCTCGACCCTGACCGCTGGTTAGATGTTAAGCAAATGCTCCCTCGTCTTGCGGAAAAAAAATGGTACAGCCAAACCCGTCATGGCTATGCCCGTGGCGGTGAGCCTGTTCATTTTGTAAATAACATCCGCCGTTATTACGACATCCTCACGTGGTCAACTCAACCTCAACCTGAAAACAGCACCCTAAATACTCAGCAACTGCATACGCCTGCAATTAAACAGTAATCTCAAGGCCCTTAGTTAACCTGGGCTCTTTGTTGGACGATTGCTCGGCTAATGGCTGATTGGCGGCTGCTTGTTTAATGAACATAGCCTGCTGCACAAATTGCAGCATACACAGTGCAATTAACTCGCCATCATGCCCTTTAGCATAAGACGCTAGCGCTGCAGCGAGCTGAGTCGGCGTATAACGCTCGCGGCGAGTTGCCAATAAGCCTTTAGCAAAGGCTGGAGTAAACTCAGGATGCCCTTGAAAACACAGAACCTGATGCCTGATATAAAACGCTGCATAGGGACAAAACTCGCTACTTAATAACAGCTCTGCTTGGCTAGGCAGTTGTTGCACCTGATCTTGATGGCTGACCAACAAGCGTACCTGTTGTAACTGGGGACTCCACCAACTAGGTCTGGCTTGCAATTGATAAGGGTGACTACCAATTCCCCAACCTTGGCTAGCGCGCGCACTGACACCACCTAACGCTAAAGCAATTAATTGGTGGCCAAAACAAATACCTAATAAGACTTTTGACTGCTGATAAGCCTGCTGTACATAGGCTCGTAGTTGTTGCACCCAAGCTTCATCAGAAAAAGAATCGGCTTTACTGCCAGTAATTAAATAGGCGTCAAATGCAGCTTCAGCCTCTGGGTACTGGCCCTGCGACACATCAAACACCTGAAAGGAAAGCGTTGTTGATGGAACCAACTGCTTAGCGGCCTTGGTTAAGAGGTGCTGAAACATATTTCCATAACTGAGATAGTCTGCTTGCAGATTGGGATGAATCGTATCTGCCTGCAAAATAGCAATGCGCATCTATTTTTCACTCATACAGGGTTCAGTAAAAACTACAAAGCCCGACTCTAGCATCTAGAATCAGGCTTTGTTAGTGCAGTAAAGCGTAGCTATCTGCTCAGGTTGGGTTTACTGCTGTTCTTCCGCTAAGAAGAACCAAGTATCCAACACCGAGTCAGGATTTAGCGAGACGCTGGCAATTCCCTGTTCCATCAACCAACGAGCTAAGTCGGGATGATCAGAAGGTCCTTGGCCGCAAATTCCGATGTACTTACCCGCCTTATTACAAGCTTGGATCGCCATCGATAATAGTTTTTTCACCGCTGGGTTACGCTCATCAAATAAGTGCGCAATGATTCCAGAGTCGCGATCTAAGCCTAACGCCAGCTGGGTCATATCGTTGGAACCAATGGAGAAACCATCGAAGAAGGCTAAAAACTCTTCCGCTAAGAGTGCGTTTGAAGGCAATTCGCACATCATAATCACTCGTAAACCATTCTCGCCGCGCTTTAAGCCATACTCGGCAAGCAAATCAATCACTTGTGAGGCTTCGCCTAGCGTACGCACGAATGGCACCATTAACTCAACGTTGGTTAAGCCCATTTCATCGCGCACACGCTTCATCGCTCGGCATTCCAGCTCAAAGCAATCACGGAAAGAGTCGCTGATATAGCGCGAAGCGCCACGAAAACCGAGCATCGGGTTTTCTTCTTCCGGCTCGTACAGTTTGCCACCAATTAAGTTGGCATACTCATTGGACTTAAAGTCTGACAGACGCACAATAACTTTCTTTGGCCAAAAAGCAGCGGCTAACGTACTGACACCTTCAACCAATTTGTCAACATAGAAATCAACGGGACTAGCATAGCCGGCGGTGCGTTTTTCAATACTGTCTTTAATGTCTGGCGCTAGCGTCTCAAAATTAAGCAAGGCTTTAGGGTGTACGCCAATCATGCGGTTAATAATAAACTCTAAACGCGCTAAGCCAACCCCCTCATTAGGCAGCTGGGCAAAATCAAATGCTCGATCAGGATTACCAACGTTCATCATAATATCGAACGGAATATCCGGCATGGCATCAACCGAATTAGTACGCACGTCAAAACCAAGCTGTCCCTCGAAGACAAAGCCGGTATCCCCCTCAGCGCAGGACACCGTCACTCCTTGGCCATCAACTAATAAGTCGGTGGCATTACCGCAACCAACCACCGCCGGAATACCTAGTTCACGGGCAATAATCGCCGCGTGACAAGTGCGCCCACCGCGGTTAGTTACAATCGCGCTGGCGCGCTTCATTACCGGCTCCCAATCAGGATCGGTCATATCAGAAACCAGCACATCACCTGGCTGAACTTTTTCCATTTCCGCAATATCACGGATCACACGTACCGGACCTGCGCCAATTCGCTGCCCAATGGCACGTCCTTCAACCAGAATTTTACCGGTTTCTTTAAGCAGGTAACGCTCCATCACATTGATATTGCTGCGACTTTTTACTGTTTCAGGACGCGCCTGAACAATATATAGCTGGCCATCATCACCATCTTTAGCCCACTCAATATCCATTGGGCAACCGTAGTGCTGCTCAATAATCATCGCCTGCTTAGCAAGGTTTTCAACTTCCGCATCAGATAAAGCAAAGCGTGCGCGCTCAGCGGCATCCACTTCAACGGTTTTCACTGACTTACCGGCGGCCGCTTCTTCGCCATAAATCATTTTGATCGCTTTACTGCCTAAATTACGGCGTAAGATAGCTGGACGGCCTGCTGTCAGGGTTGGTTTATGCACATAAAACTCATCTGGGTTTACTGCCCCCTGAACTACAGTTTCACCTAAACCATAAGCGCCGGTAATAAATACCACATCACGAAAGCCCGACTCAGTATCTAAGGTAAACATTACCCCAGCGGTGCCAGTTTCAGAGCGCACCATACGCTGCACGCCTGCTGAGAGTGCTACTTCTTTGTGATCAAAACCTTGGTGCACGCGATAGGAAATAGCGCGGTCATTAAATAGCGAGGCAAATACCTCTTTCGCTGCGCGAATTACGTTATCTACGCCACGAATATTTAAAAAAGTTTCTTGCTGCCCAGCAAAGGATGCATCGGGCAAATCTTCTGCAGTAGCTGAGGAGCGAACCGCCACCGCCATATTTTGATTGCCATTGGCCATTTTTTCAAAAGCCGCCCGAATATCCGCCTCTAACTGCGCGGGAAACTCGGCTTCCATAATCCACTGTCTTATCTGCTTACCCGCTTCAGCCAAAGCAGTGACATCATCTACATCCAGCTGATCTAGCAACTCATGGATCCGCTGATCTAATTGATTCTGCTCAATAAAGTCACGATACGCTTGTGCTGTCGTAGCAAAACCACCGGGAACAGATACACCTGCGCCAGCTAAATTACTGATCATTTCGCCAAGGGAAGCATTTTTACCCCCTACACGCTCAACGTCATGATTGCCGAGTTCTTCGAGGGGAATTACGTATTCAACCAAGGTGATGTCTCCACTTCTGTGTAAGTCAGACCAGACAAAATGGCGCAGCTACTGGTCTTGTTTAGGGAAAATAGGTCACAATACTGCCGACTACTGCCCGGCAAGCTGGGCCATAATAGCTGAGAAACGTTCCCAACTTAAGGCTAAAGCTCATGAAACGCACCGCTTTTTTTATTTCCGACGGCACAGGCATCACGGCTGAAACCCTTGGACAAAGCTTACTTGCACAGTTTGGCAATATTGAATTTCGCCGCCTGACTCGTCCCTATATCGATAGCGTCGAAAAAGCTCAGGCCATGGTACAGCAAATTAATGCGGTCGCAGAAGCAGAAAGTATGCGACCAATTGTCTTCGATACCATCGTTAATAACGAGATTCGCGACATTTTAGCCGGTGCCAATGCCTTTAAAGTGGATATTTTTTCATCCTTTTTATCCCCGTTAGAAGCCGAGCTTAATGCCAGCTCATCTTACTCAGTGGGCAAATCCCATGCGATTACCCACACCAATAACTACATGGAACGCATTGAAGCGGTTAACTTCGCCCTAGATAACGATGATGGCGCTAGAACCAGACACTACAACAGTGCTGATATCATTCTTCTTGGCGTATCACGTTGCGGTAAAACCCCTACCTGCTTATATATGGCGATGCAGTATGGAATTCGCGCAGCTAACTATCCGTTTACCGAAGAAGATATGGAGCGTTTAGTGTTGTCACCGGCGCTGCGGGATAATAAAGATAAGCTGTTTGGCCTAACCATTGATCCTGATCGCTTGGCGGCAATACGCCATGAGCGTAAACCCAATAGCCGCTATGCAAGCTATGCCCAGTGTGAGTTTGAAGTACGTGAGGTAGAAAAACTGTTTCAGCGCGAAGGGATTAACTTTATTAATACCACCCAGTTTTCGGTGGAAGAGATTTCAGCCAAAATCTTAGTCGAAAAAGGCATTGAACGGCGCTTTAAGTAATCTTTAAAGCCTAAGAGTGGTAAGTCGAACTTGGTTAAAGTCCGACTTACCCTACTCTCCAAACTTCACTGTACGAAGCTTCTATAACGGCTTATTGCCGCGGATCACCCGTAATAAAATGATAATGACAGCAATAACCAATAATATATGAATAAAGCCGCCAATCGTGTAGGAAGACACTAATCCTAAAACCCAGAGAACTAGCAATATCAACGCAATAGTATAAAGCATGATGCATATCCTTCTCTTGCTGTTAAGTCATCATTTGCCCTAAGCAAACTGTTAGTATTTTGATCTTGCACACTTATCTAGAGAAGCTGGCCACTTATTTAGTTCAGTAAAAAACCGCTCTGTACTACTTATCGTTAAATATTCAGCATAAAAAAAGCCGCTGCCAGTCAGCTGGCAACGGCTTAGGTTAAACTGCCATTACGCTAATCTTCCCATTGATCCTCAGCATAAGAAAATACCGGTAAAGACCACTGATACTTGATCGCGGCTAGACGCATACTTAAACCAAAGGCAAAAGAAACCAATAAATTGAGGTTTTCATTTACCCCATAGGCACGCATCACCAAGTACAAAATTGCCACTAAAAAGGACACACTAGCATACAGCTCGTGGCGCAAGACTTGAGGCGTGCGGTTACACATAATATCACGCAAAATCCCGCCAAAAATCCCCGTGGTGATTCCTGCCATGATCACCACTGGCGTTGGATAATCTAAGCGCAGCGCAACATCACAACCAATAATGGTAAAAGCCACCAGTCCCATGGCATCCACCAATAAAAACACCCGATTCAGCCGATGCATAAAACGAGCAATAAGCATGGTTAGCAAGCCTGCACCAATGGTGAGATAAATATAAATGGGGTGCTGGGTCCAGGTCACTGGAAAATTCCCCAGCAACATATCGCGCACTGTACCACCGCCTAAGGCGGTTAAGAACGCAATTAACGCCACACCGAATAAATCCATATTACGGCGACCCGCGGCTAAAGCTCCAGACATGGCTTCAGCAGTAATAGCAATCATAAAGATATAGCTAAGCACACAGACACTCCTGCGAGAAATGCGCCTCCCCCTCTGTCCTGTGTACCTGAGAGTTTATGCTGCTCGCCCATCACGGATAAGTCAGAGTCAGCTTGCCCCTTCGGTGGATGCTGCTTTGCCAAGCAAAGCCATCGCTCTCCAGTTGGCGATCATAAATTGTGTTGCAGTACATGGGCCTGAGCGTTTATGGGAGTTTGCGCCTTCGGCGGAGGATTAGCCTCTCTCTCCTGCAAGGCGCGCATTATACAAAAAAAATGCTCACTGCACAGCTCTAGCCTCTAGCAACTTAACTGATTGGATTAAGGGTAGTCGCTAACCACTGCTGTAAAATTCGCTGCTGTTGCGGCTCATAACTTTGCAAAGCCACTTCTAGCCCTTGCTTTTGTAAGGTTTGAACAAAAGGCGCCAACTCAAGGCCATCCACATGCCAAATACCTAAGGGTTGATCAGCTGTTACCACTACAGCACGCCCAACAATATAGTTATGCTCTAGCACCGGTTGCTCTCGCACTTGAATTTGTTCAAGCCTAACCTGCTGATGCATAACTTCAGTATCTGGCCATTGCCGACGCGCTTGCCAAAAGGGCTGCTCGAGCCAACGCTGCTCCATTTGATAAAAGTCTCGGCCTAAACGAGCAAAGCGCATAAACAAGTTCTCTACCCGGGTTTGATGAAACTGTTGTGCTAACTGCTGATTCTCTGGCCGTTGCAATAGGGTATGGATCACTGCCGGTGCTTGTAAGGCTGAAGATAATGACTGAAAAATGCCATTGCCTGACAAAGGATCCACCGCCATCGCTGCATCACCAATGCGGATCCAGCGCTCACCTACGGCAGCCTGACTTAAGGTTGAAGTACTACTGCGTGCATGTAAGTCAATTTGCTCAATACTTGGCTGATCGGCAAAAAACTGCTGTGAAACACTACAGGCTGCACGGCGCTGAGCACAATAGTCGATCAATTGCTGCTTGCTAGGTAAATTCGCACTGGCAACATCTAACGTCAGCTGCCAATAACAGCGGCCATCTGCTAGCTGCGCCATCCAGCTCCAACCATCAGCTAGGCTAGTGACTGTAGTTTTAGGCGGTGCGCTTTGTCCTTGCCAGCGATTTAATAAACTAATGGTTTCTGGTCCCCGCAGCCCTTTACCCGAAGCAGGCGCTTGGCGACCTCTGGCTTCTACTAAAAAATCTGCACTGAGCCTTTGTCCATCTTTAAGCTGGATCTGAAACCCCGCCTCATGTGCCACCACCTTAATTGCGCTTTGCTCAATGACCTTAATACCTGCCTGCCTGAGTTGGGCTATTAGTGTAGCATCAAATAACGGTCGATCGAGCAAAAATTCTTGATTCTGTGCACTACTATCACCATTCCAACTGACTTGACGCAAACAGGCTTGGTTAACACTGGCCAGTGCTAATTCCAAGCCTGCTTGTTTTAATCCATGCAACACACGCTCTGAGACACCTTCCACCGCAGCAAAACTACGGGCGCTTGTGACTACCGTGACCGTATAGCCTAAGCGCTGCAAGCCCAGTGCGCACACTGTGCCTGCTGGCCCTGCCCCTAAAACGACAATCTGTTGCATGCTAACCTCTATGCGTTGCTCTGAATTAACTTAGATTATCCTCTAAAACTGCGTCATAAATAGCAACTGGCTATACAGGTTGCGCTTGTTGTCTTTTAACTGAGCTCCGCCTTGACTAACATCTTTTTTCGGCTTGTATAACCCCATTACCGGAATAATCGATAAGTGTTGATTGACGTCCCACTGCGCATAAATATCAAACTCGCTACCTGATAAATCACCTTGTTTTTTATCGAGTGTATTAAATTTAAAAGCCAATGCGCCCAAGGTCAGATCCTCTCGTGGCTGAGCTGTTACCCCCACATGATGCACCTTGGTATTGCTATTAAATGGTCCAGCATAGTTAGCTGCTACTTCACCTTGGAACCAAGTACCAAAACCCGTACTTAAACCATAAAATAGTGGGTCAAACCCTTTGGAAAAACGACTATAACGATAGGTTGCCGTAGGCTGCCAAGGGGTATCGGCAAACGTCCAGCTAGCTTGGGTAAACCAAGCATTTTCTTTATCGCCGCTACGCTTTTTCTGCCGAGCATACTCGGCCGATAAATCAAGGTTATCAACGCCAAAGCTACTATTACCACGTAAGCTGTAGACCTTCATACCTTTCCGCTCGAGCTGAAACTCATCGGCGTACTCTTTATCGACATCCTTTCCTTTAATGTAGGTGGCGCCAATCGTCCCCATTGCCCCTACATGCTCAAGGTTAGCCACATGCAAAGCGGTTTTTGCCTGGGCCTTGTTTTCTGACTTTAAGTACATCAGATCGCCGCGCCAGCCTGTTTCACCGCCAAGGCGAATAATACCGGTGCGCGCAAAGTTATTGCGTGGTGCTAAATAATAGGCACCTCCACGATCTAAAACACCATCGGCAATTTGGTTCCCCATATTGACCGGGTCACCATGAATTAAAAATCCACTGCCAACTGAAGCAAACTGTCGTCCGGCAGAAATATCCAGCCCATTCTCGCCCAATGCTGAAATAAGCTGGCCCGATTTCCAGCGGGCCCAGCCCTCTTCGATCCGAGTGTGTCGCTCCGAACCATCGGTTAAACCAGCGGCATCGCCATTACCCCAAGTCCCCGAGCTGACCCAAGCCAAGCCTGCACTCAACTCAGAATCATCCACCAGTTTTTGCCCTGCACTAAAGCCATACTTAAGATAGCCTTCGCGCCAGCTCGTACTTTGCTCTTTAGTCTCGGGGTTGACTGCTGCATAACTACGCTGGCTGTGAAACAGCCCAAAAGCAGCCGACACATCTAGGTTTAAGTAACGTGCATCATCTTGATAAAGTTCATAGGCTTGCGCACTAGAAGTGGCAGCGATCGCTAATGTGATGGCGCAAGAAAGCACCGAGCGCTTAGTCATAAAGACACTCCTAAAAGATTATTGTTGTTGTTTAGGAAAGGTGTAGGTGCTGACTGATGTCAGCACCTACCGAGTCGCACTTAACGAATAAAGGTCTGTGCTGTCGTAATCGCCATATCACCACCTGGCAAGGTGATGCTGCCAATTTTCTCTAGCGTGTCTGGGTTATGGATACTGATGTCATTCAAGGTACCCACCAGATAAATTTTATCGGCTTTATCGTTAAAGGTAATGCAATAGTAAGTGTGATCTAGCTCTTGAGCTTTCAAAAGCTTCTCATTTTTGATGTCGTACTTAGTTAAACGGTTAAGTACCGCAAACATCGTATTATCATCTTTAGGATCACGGTAACCAGTGAAGTAAATTTCTTCGGCTACAGCAAAGTCTTTGGTTTCTGTTTTACCAGTCGCCAAGTTGACGTTGTAGAAGCCGTACTTCACATCAGCGGTTTCAGGATCTTGCTTCTCATCTTTAAACTTAGGTGCAGTATATAAAATACTGAAGTCGCGAGTTTTTTGCTGGTGTGGCCAGAAATATAAAACATCCGGTGCACCATAGTTTTCACGCTTCCAGTTACGCACTGGAATGGCCACTTCATATTTACCCGTTTGCACATCAACTTTATAGATATCAGGACCGGCTACATATAAAGAACCATCATCAGCGGCCTGCATGGTATAGAGCTGGCGCGGCATCGGGAACTGACGAATAGGCTTCGCTTTGGTTCCGCCATTAGCGTCATATACAAATAAACGCGACTGTTGCACTTCATAGTGATCGCTAAATTTCAGCACTGGGTTGTTGGCAACATACACCTCTTTGCCATCAACACTAACCGCAAACGAGAACATAGAACGCGCATCTTCGTTCGACTGCTGCGCAAACTTAGCGCGGAATTCAATCTCACAGTTATCCACGTTAAAGCCAAACACTTCACTGAACCCATTACCTAACACATAGGCGCGGGTTTTGTCTGGGCTCATTACTACGGTGCCTGGGCCAAACTTACCTGGGATCTTACAGGTTTTATAGAGCTTATCCTCTTTAGCATCAATGATATGCAAGTTATCTGGGTAGTTAGATACCGCTAAATACTCGCTACCCTTAGCTAAAGGTTTGCTTTCATTGAACGCAAAGGCACTTACGCTGCTTAAACATAGCGCGGTTAATGTTGCGCCTAACCACATTTTTTTATTATTCATAACCTTTCCTCATTGGCAGCAAACATTAAACATCTTCAGGGAAAATTGTCTGCAAGTTGCGCCAGTCAGTTGCAGAGTCAGCCGCGTCTTTGTTCCAGTTTGGGTGCGTGCTCATAATGTCGGGGAGCTGTGCTGGCCACCAGCAAGGATCCGCGCAACCGTATAGGTCAGCTTCCATTGGCTGACACAGAGAGCTAATGCCGCCAAAGGCATCGACTTCCCAACCTGGGTCAACGGTTGCTGTACAGCCAGCGACAATGCTCATCGCTAAAACTTCGTCTTGACGATTTTCAGCAACAGCTTCGGTAAGGTGTTGTGCTTTATTATTGATCGGCTTTAAGTGTTTCATAATTAATGCCCCTTGCGTGGAGTGATGTAGGTGTCAATAAAGGCAGGGTTTTTCGCCATAATGCGGCTATAAACCTCGATACCAAAATCCACCCAGTCACGCATTAGTTCGCAATAGTGATAGGTCGGGTGTGTTGGGTCGCCATAGCGAGCATAACTTTCGTGATAGCAGCCGCCTGAGCAAAGGTTACGAATCCGACAGGTTTGACAGCCAGTATTAGTACGATCTAAACGCGCTGACAAAAAGTCATTGAGCTCGACTTGTTTCACCCCTTGGTTCAAGACGTTGCCAAAAGTTGGCATTTCAGAACCAGTAAAGCGGTGACACAGGTTTAACTCGCCCTTATGATCAACAGCCAGCATTTTCAAACCAGCGCCGCAGGGCAATAGTTTTTTATGCCCTTCGTGAATGTCTGTAATCATCTGGTGCAGGTTGGAGAAGCCAATATTTTCATGACGCAAGGCCGCATCTAAATAGCGACGACCTAAAGCCTTCATATTGGCAAACACCTGCTCTACTTCTTCGCCTGATAAGTTAAAGCTGCTGATGTCTCCAGTAGTTACTGGAGCAAAGCCTACTTCAGCAAAGCCCACTTCATTAAATAAGTGGTCCCAGATGGTTTCTACATCCGTTATGCCTTTGGTTAAGGTTACACGAGCGCCCACCGGGCGACTGTTATAACGGGCCAATAGCATATCGGCTTTGCGACGCACCACATCGTAAGTACCCTGACCACCCACCGTGATCCGATTACGGTCATGCACCGTTTTAGGTCCATCAATACTGATCGATAAACCAAAGCGGTGAGCATTTAAGTAATCCACGATTTCTTCGGTAAGCAAGGTCGCGTTGGTCGTCATCACAAAGTCTACGCCTTTGCCGAGTGCGCCCAAACGCCGCTCACAGTAGTCAACCATGTGTTCGATTAACGGACGATTACTTAAGGGCTCACCACCAAAGAACACCACGGTATAACGCGGCTCATCCGGTGACTCCTTAAGCAACATCTCAACCGAAGCTTCTGCTGTTTCTGCACCCATTTTTTTGCCAGCCGAAGGCTTATCTAAGTCTTCTTTATAGCAATAAGTACAGCTCAGATTGCAGCCGGTATTGACGTTTAAAACCACAGTATTCAGTGCGGTTTTCTCAACCCGTTTATTTCGAATTTCAGGCGTTAGCGGCCTGCCATCGCTGACTACTTCTAAAGCAATTAACTCTTCTAATGTTTGTTTGACATCTTGCGAGTTAAAACGCCCAGCTAAGCGGGTTTGTAATTCTTGCTCAGAACACTCGCCCTGACGCAAGCTGGCAATCACTCCCGAAGTAATTTCATCGCTGGCAAACAATGAACTACTGGGAATATGAAACAGCATGCGCGTAGCGTCTACCTGCACTTCATGCAGGTTGTGCTCCACTAAGTTTAATCTCGCACCCATGACTTCACCCTTTTAGACTTATTATTGTGTTACGCATTATGGAATCGGAGGTAGATTCCAGCGCTGTACGGTGACCACCATATGGCTTTCAGCTTCATGGGTTTTACCGTCTTCAGTGACTTTAGCAATCACTTTTAAGTTACCCACGTTACTGGCCATCATCTTCCGCTCAGGGTTAGGTCCCGCGCCTGCTGGTGTAAAGACGCCTGTTTCAGCATCCATGGTTCCAGCAAAACGTAGATCCTCAGCTGCTACCGCTTTTTCATCCCAAGCATCAACTGACCAGGTGGCAGGCATTACGCCTAAACGATAAGGCTTACCTTCCGCGTTCACGGCCCAAGCTTCTGCATCAAAGCGACCTTCAACCTTTTCTACCGTGCCGCCATTACCACCTAAGCGCGCAATCGAGTAGTCAGGTAAGACTTTAATATTGTCAATCGCTTGATAAACTGCCAGCTCAGCACCTTTAGCTTTACCTACTTGCAAGCTATGGGAACCTAATTTGGCATCTGCAGCGACTTTAACCCGTACTTGCATTTGCTCAGCGCTGGCCTGCTCAACGGAAAGCACTTCAATGCCTTTACCAAAGTCAGGTTTACCACTTAAGCCAGCACCAACTAAAGTTAATACTGCTTCACTACCAGCTTTAACATAGCTTGGCTGTACTGCTAACAAACGTGTTTGGCCTTGTTGTGCGGCAACGAAGTCTAAACCACGCTCATCGTTTTTACGCTCAAACATTCGACCTTTCATTTCGCCATTAACAGCTGCAAACACCTGGCGCATCACTACGCCATCAATGGTGATATTAGCTCGCCATTCATAGCCGTTATATAAAATACCGGTACCTTCCCCAACAAATGGCTGACCGTCCGCATACTCACCTTTAACAGTGACTTTAAACTGATCATTGCCTGTTGGTTCGACAGTCATCGCACCACGCACTTCGCCTTTACCGGTGTAGTGGCCGCTAAAGCTCCACGAACCTTTCAAGCTTTCAGCCGCAGGCTTATCTTTCTGCCACTTATCCCAGTCTTTAGAATCAATTGGATAGCGCTCAGCTAACTCAGGCGCAGTTTTATTAATTGCAATATCAAACCAGTCACGATCACGCGACAGCGCTTGATATTCTAATGAAGCCCATTGACCTAAGTGGAAGTTAATCAGCTGCTGCCATTCTTTGGTTGGACGACGCTGTAAAGCCACTCGCGCTCCTGAGTGACAACGTGCGCACATTTCACCGAGTTCCTCCCCGCGGAATGACTCAACGGTATTTAAACGGCGCTCTAAAGCGTAACGTACACCCTCTGTTTCGCTAGGTGCCAAACCTTGAGTATCAGCTAAGTACTTAACCACACTACGGCGGTCTTCATTGCTAATCTCTAAGCCATGGGCAACTTGCATACGCACCACGGTCATCAACCAACCCTCAGGGGTTTTACGCTGATAACTGATGCGGCTAAGTTTTTCATCATCTTGCTTTTGATGGCAAACAGCACAGGTTTCTTGCAAGATTTGCTTCCCAGGACGCGCCTGCTCAGCAAAACTCGACGTTGAAGCTCCCATGACTGCTAATGCAAGCATAGTGGGCATCAGGCACTGCCGTAGTTGTGTCTTCATCAAGACCTCCACTTATTCTTATTCTCGTTTTAGAAATGGCAAACGCGTCACACGATTGCATCACTCCACACCTTTATTGGTAAGCGATTTTCATGCCAACTCAACACAAACCTTTTAAAATCAATTGCTTACCAAATCAAGCAATTGATTTTAAAGCACTAACTGAGTTTTTTACGATTTTTTTTAATCCAGCTGTAGCAAGTTAAAACACTTAATTCTTATTTGGAAACATGTTTTTGCTCAAGCTCTATTTAAATTACGCTAGATTCATAGAACAGCCCCTATGTGATGGGGTGCGTCAGGATCAACACTCGCTGTCTCACTTTGCGACACTGTCTTGAGCAAAGACTCACTCTGCATTAGCTCTACAACCTCAAACCGCTCGCAAGGCCATGGGTTAAGGCGGTTTAATTAGAATGGCACGCACTTTGCTTAATTCTAAGTATCACTAATAAAAAAGAGAGATTCTACTATGTCAGTACCTACACCCTCCGCTGCTACCCAAGCATTTATTAGCCAACCTATTGGCCTGTTCATCAATAATGAGTTTGTGTTTAGCGATAGCGGTAACACCCTAGAGCTCAATAACCCAGCAACTGGTGAGCATGTGGCCAGCGTAGCTCACGGTGGAATCAGTGATATGGAGCGCGCTGTCGCTAGCGCGCGTCAAGCATTTGATGATTCTGAATGGTCACGTATGCGTCCTCGTGAGCGCCAAAATTTGCTCTGGAAACTTGCTGATTTAATGGAGCGCGACGGCCAAGTATTAGCTGAACTGGAGTGTCTCAATAACGGTAAAAGCGCAGCAGTAGCCCGCGCGATGGACGTACAGCTGTGCATCGACTTTTTACGCTATATGGCCGGTTGGGCAACTAAATTAGGTGGCAGCACCGTTGAACCATCCTTACCTTTACTACCCGATGCCCACTTCCACGGCTTTACTCGTCGTGAGCCGATTGGCGTAGTCGGTGCTATTGTTGCTTGGAACTTTCCTCTTTTATTAGCTTGCTGGAAAATTGCCCCAGCCCTTGCTACTGGCTGTACCATTGTCATTAAACCAGCCGATGAAACGCCACTGAGCTTGCTCAAGCTAGCCGAATTAGTCAAAGAAGCCGGCTACCCAGCGGGTGTACTTAACGTAATCACTGGTCCTGGCTCTGTAGTTGGCGCAGCACTCAGCAGCCATCCACAGGTGAACAAGCTAACCTTCACTGGTTCAACCCAAGTGGGCCAAACCATCGGTAAAGCGGCCATGGATAACATGACCCGCGTTACCTTAGAATTGGGCGGTAAGTCTCCTGTACTGGTACTCGAAGATGCCAACTTAGAAGAAGCCATTGCTGGAGCAGCACAAGCAATTTTCTTTAACCACGGTCAAGTATGCAGCGCCGGTTCTCGCCTTTATGTACACCGCAAACATTATGAAACTGTGGTACAAGGCATTGCCGAAATTGCCAATAACATGAAGCTCGGTAACGCTATGGATCCATCCGTGGATATGGGTCCACTGATCTCTAAAAAGCAGCAAAATAGTGTGCAGCGCTTTATTGATCAAGGCCGCGCTGAAGGTGCACGTATTGTTTGTGGTGGCGAATCCTTTGGCCCAGGCTTCTTTGTTAAACCAACGGTTATTGCTGATGTAAAACAAGACAGCGAGTTGGTGCAAGAAGAAATTTTTGGCCCAGTACTGGTTTGTCAGCCGTTCGATACCTTAGAAGAAGCGGTGCAATTAGCCAATGACAACATTTATGGCTTAGGTGCTAGTATCTGGTCCAATGACCTTGCAGCCGTGCACCGTTTAATTCCACAAATTAAATCAGGCTCAGTATGGGTTAACTGCCACAGCGCTTTAGACCCAGTTCTGCCATTTGGTGGTTATAAACTTTCTGGTTTAGGTCGCGAAATGGGTGAGGAAGTCATCTCAGCTTACACTGAGCACAAATCTGTACTGATTAAAGTCTAACCCCTCAAGTAACAATAAACGAGCCAGCTATTGCTGGCTCGTTTGCGTTTAGCCAATTAACTTTCCAGTGTATTTTTCGCCCATAGGCCAGCAAAATGCGCGCAGGCCATACTGGATCCTACGTGCTGTTTCGGCCCATGCCCGTGGGCGCCAAATTGGGCATTGCCCACCTTCAAACGATAAAACTGGGCAGGTTCAGTACAACGCCCATCACTGGTGATGCTAATCACTTCAGGATAAGCCGCAGGATAAACCTTAGGCCCCATCGCAGGGCTAGAAGCCATCAATAACACCCCCAGCGCCTT